>CAVSDF010000009.1:0-43679 GCA_963726715.1 Rhodothermales bacterium | reverse complement strand
CCCAAACGCCCCGATTCTGCGCCCCCAGCGCGGTTTCGGGGCCTTTCTCGTTGGTCGTCTTCTGGCCTCCATCACGCAACAGAACGCAACGCCGCGCGGGGCTTCGGAACGTATTTCGGAACGCGGATCAGCGTTGAGAAGAACAGGCGCCCAAGATAGAGGCCGCCGCGCTTCACATTCGATCCGATGTACGGTCTTGTTCAGCCCATCGAAGCCTGCTCAGGAGTAAGTCTCGCGGGCCGAACCGATTCGCGTGTTCTGTGTAGCACTGGCTCCATCGTTCAGGGACGACTTGCCGGTCGGGAGTGTAGTCGACACCTCAGGTTCGTCCATGGCACTGCTTGTACTTCCGACCGCTCCCGCACGGGCACGGTTTGTTACGGGGGTTCTTCGAGAGACTTGGGATTCCTGGATACTCGCTCTCATGCGTCCGATACTGCGTTATCTCCGTGAGCAGGCCAACCCCCTTGTGGGAAAAAAGCAGCTTCTGCTGCCATCTCTGGAGTCCATTCGCGTGCGTCAAGCCAGAGACTGTCCTCAGAGTGGTCACTGCTGTAGGGCGATGAGCACGCAATGCCAATAATGTCCTCTGCGTCGGGGAAGACGTGCTTGACGGCGAGGCAGTAGCCTTCGAGGTAGTTGCCGCGCCCCTCTCGGTATTCGTCGTCGCTCTTGCAGTAGGACGGTGGGGTCGAAGACCAAAAACACGTAATGCGGTTCGCCCGGCTGTCGCGGAGGAATGACCCGGGCTGCCTTCCAATCAACTCTGTCCTTGGGATGCTTCAGGACGAGGTCTCTGATTGAGCGTCCGAGGAAACGGCGCCGGAAGCGCGACTCGGCTGCGAGGAAGCGGATGATGCGCTCGCGAACCCGAGGAGTTGGGTCTGTCGCATGGTAGTATCGCCCGCCGATGATGTGTCCGTTGAACCTCTCGATGAGAGTGTCCCAAACGTAACTCACGCGGTCGGCTTCACGTTGGGCATGGCGCTCGGGAGACCGTGAGAACCGGGCCCAGCGCCCCTCGTCCATGCTGAAGCCGGTGAAGTTGTCTGGGACATCAAACCCATGATCGCCATCGGCATCAAGGTTGGCGAGGTACCGGGCAAGCAGTTCTTCCTCTCCCGGCACCATCACGGATAGGCCGGACCGAAGGGCGTGCTCCTTCTTGCGGAGGTACGCGGTGAAGTCGGCGACGGTGTCGAGGGTGCTCAGGAGGACGTTGAGCGACGCGTCCTCGAACACGTGAACGAATCCCTTGCGAGGGTCGAGATCACCGACTACGAACGGGCCTGCGGCTAGGCCCGGGTCTGCGTAGTGGTCGTCGCCGACGACTTGATTGTTGATGATGAAGCTTCCACTCCCGCCTCCGTAGTACCGGCGGCACGGTTCGACGGCATTGTGTGCGACGACGACGTGGTGAAACCGGGCACGGTCGGGTGGCGGGAGATCGAGCGGGAACGGCTCAGTGCAGTCGGGGTCGAGGTAGAGGCGGTCGGGGTGCGTGCGAATCCACCGTTCGGCGCCCCATGCCTGCTCTGCCGCCTTCCAGACGGCGCGTTTAAACCACCGCCGCCAGTCAAGGACAGGGTCGCCCGAATCGGGGAATGCGCAGTCCTTGTCTGAGAAGACGATGACATCGTCGCCGAACACGACCAGAAGATCGGCGACCTCTTTTCCCCCGCCTTGATCTCGGTGCACGCTAGGGTAGGACCAGAGGGACAGGAACGTCCGGTCGCAGAGGGAGAGGAGGTAACGCTCGGTATCTGTGACCCCCTCCCCGCGGTGGATGGGGGGCTTGACTTGGACGTCTTCGCCACGGGCGTTTGGAGCCGAGAGAGCTCAGTAGATGTGGAGTGATGTGGCCCCGCTCCGTGGTTCTCCCGCACTTTGTGTGATCGAGTCAGGGAGGCTCCAGTGGTCCAAACCCCTTGCACCCTCGCCAGCAATACGCCGACGGCGGATGGATCGAGACGGAGGCGTCGAACGACGCCGTCAATGCGTGCGGCTCTTGAGGCAGGACGGCCAAAATCCCCTTCCACAGGCGAGAACAGGCGATTTCGCTCATCAGACTCAACATCGGGCTCCACACAAAGTGCGGGAGAACCACCGGAGTCGGGGGCTACCTCCACCCATCGGGCACGCGGGCCGGAGGACAGGGGTGACGAAATAAAAGCCCCCTCCGGCGCGCGCCGTCCGTATCCTTGTCCCATGTGCTCCGGCGCCCCCTTCTCCGACTTCCATGACGCGCTTCCTTCTCGCCCTCGCCCTCTTCGCCGCCCCGGCCCTCGCGGCCTCGGCGCAGACGAACCTCGAATGGGCGACCCCGCAGGGCGGCTCCGAATCCATCCCGAGCGACAACGGCGGCGCGATGTCCGGCCCCGGCGACGACGCCCGCTACGCTCCCGGCCTGCCGGACGACCCGACGCCGGTGCCGATCGACGGCGGCCTCGTCTTCCTCGCCATCGCCGGTGGCGGCCTCGCGGCCAAGCGCCTCCGCGCCCGCCGCAACGCCCGTGAGGGCGACGCCTCAGCACTCTGATTCCCGGCTCCACGCCGGAGAGGTCCCGTACCTCTCCGGCGTTTTGCTTTTCGCCCTTGTCCTCCGCTCCCATGCGCCGCCTGCTGTGACGCTCCTCAGCCTCCCGCCCCTCCTGCTGCTCGTCGGCGCCATTCCAGCGATGGGGCAGAAGACCCTTGTCGCATGGAACTTCGAGTCTGGAAAGAACGCAGCAAGTGCGACCGCCTCCAACGTTACAGCAAGTAGTTTTACTGGGGGAAATGTTACGCTTCACGGGGGCTAACAAGGGAAACCCGGGAGCTGCATTTGTGTCTGTAAGCTGGAGTGCGTCTAGCTCGATGGCTACAGCAGTGTCGACAAACGATTATGTTCAGTTCTCCATAACAGTTGCAACTGGTTATACGGCAAACATAAATCAGCTTCTTTTCGACGATTTTCAGGAGGTTTCAGGTCCTAAAACTATAGCTTATCAGGTGAGTTCAAATGGATTTTCAACAGCAGGAACCAGTGTTGGAAGTCCTTCGGTAGTAAACACGATGCTTAATTCTTACATATCAAGGACGGTCACTTTAAGCGGCCTTGGATCTGTGACAGGTACGAGGACCTTTCGGATGTATGGATATAATTCTGGCGGCACGGGCAATCTCAGGCTCGACAACGTGAGTCTTCGTGGCACCGTCTCGGCTACGGGCAGCCAGACGCTCACGACGAGCGCGGACTACACGGAGACCTTCAACACGCTCGCCTCAGCCGGAACGAGCTCCGCGCTCCCGGCAGGCTGGAGCCTGAATGAGCAGGGCACCGGTGCTGGCAGTACGTACACGGCAGGCAGCGGTGATGCGGCGACCGCAGACACCTACAGCTTCGGCACCGCGGCAGCCGATCGGGCACTTGGAGGGATTGCCTCTGGAAGTCTCCAGACCCGGTTCGGGGTGTGCTTCACGAACCAGACCGGAAAAGCGATGGGTGCGCTCGGGGTGAGCTACACGGGAGAGCAGTGGCGCCGAGGAGGCACGTCCGCCGACAGCCTGGTTTTCGAATACAAGGCCGGCGCGATTGCCATCAACGAAGGTGCCGGATGGACGCCTCTGGCCGGGTTGAACTTCCGCAGCCTGCACTCCGGTAGTGCAGCTGCCCTCGACGGGAACGCTCTGGCCAACCGGGCCGCCGTAACGGGGACGGTCCCCAACATCGGCGTCGGTGACGGGGGGACATTGTGCCTCCGCTGGACCGACGTGAACGCGAGTGGAACGAACGACGGCCTCGGCATCGACGATTTTACCCTCAGCACGATTCTGACGGCGACGGCGACGACAACGGGCGGCGCGGGCTGGCGGCTTCTCGGGGCCCCTGCCGGTCTCAGCACTGCGCCGACGATCGTGAATACGCTCGTGCCGCTCAACCTCGTACAGGGCGTGACAGGCGAGTACCCGAACGTGTCGGCGGCCAACCGCAATGTTCGCCTCGGCTACGACGGCACCAACTTCGTCGCCGCCACGAGCGAGACCGACGAGCTCGTACCGGGCAAGGGCTTCATCTGGTACCTCTTCACCGCTGGCGGTCCGACGACCCCGGAGCAGGCGCAGGACGCGGGCGCCACGTCGTACCGGCGTCCGCTCCCGCTGACCTTCACGGGCAGCACCACCGTTCCCGGCACCGCCGTCACGGCGATGTTCGATGCCCGCGTGGCGGGAGACGGCGCGTACATGCTCGCCAACCCGTACCCGGTCGCGTACGATGTAGACGGGACCACCGAGGACGACGCGCTGCTGACCCTCAGCACCAACTACTTTGTGCAGGATGGCAGTCAGTCGCTGACGCCGAAGACCCGCAGCGGCAACGCCTCCACGCTTGGCGGGTCGGAAGCGCTTGTGGCACCGTGGCAGGGCTTCTTCGTCGAGTACGCCAGTCGACCCGCGGGCGCGGTGACCTTCACATACGGCCTCGACGGCGCGCGCGGCGCCTCTACCGGGACGCTCTTCAAGAACGCGGAGGCCACGCCCGCCGAGATCGCCTTCCGCGTCGAAGGGCGCACGTCGGGCGGGGCAGATGTCCGCGACGGCGGAAACCTCGTCGTGCTCCGCGAGGACGCGACCGATGGCTGGGATCGCCACGACGGCTCGAAGTTCTACATGCCCTCGGGCACTCGCGTCACCGCCGCTTTCCTCGGCACGCACGCCGACGGCAAGGAGCGCGACAAGTCGGTCGAGAGCCGCGCCCCCGGCGCCGCGGCCACGGTGCCGATGACCTTCACGACCACCGACGCCGGTGCGTACCGCTTCACGTGGGACGACGCGGGCACGTGGCCGCTCGGCACCGCGCCGGTGCTCGTCGACGACGAGACGGGCACGCGGACGCGCCTCGACGGTGCGGGCGAGTACCGCTTTGCCAGCGCCGCCGTCTACGACAGCCGCCGCTTCTCGCTCGACTTCGGCACGGCTACGGCTGCCGAGGCGCCCATCGGCGCCGCCGCGCTCGCGTTCCGAGCCTTGGCCACCCCGCTTCGCGGCACCGGCACCGTCACGCTCGACGTGCCCACGGCAGGCATGGTCGAGGTTCGCCTCTACGACCTTCTCGGTCGCTTGGTCGCCACGCTCCACGACGGCGCGCTCACCGCCGGTCCGCACGCCTTCGCCCTCGACGGCGGCGCGCTTCCGGCGGGCGTCTACGTCCTCCGCGCCGCAGCGTCGGGCAGCACGGCCACGCGCAGCGTCATCGTCGTCCGCTGATCCTGCTCGTCCGGCGGTGGCACAGCAGCGCCGCCGAACGGCCCATGAGCTTGACCTTGGCCATTTGGTAGCGGGACGGGGGCGTCGTAGCACACGGGTTCACTCTTGCACACGGACCCCATGCCCACGCTGCCTCCCGCCCTCGCTTCTGTCATGGTAGCTTTCCGACCCCTCTTCTACAACTCGGTCTACCCGCGAGCGCTCGTGCTCGTCGTCGTCGCCATCCTCGCCTCCACACCCGCCCCGTCACCGCCGCCCTCCGCGTCACCGGACACGACAACACGCGCTTTTCGGCCTACCACCGCGTCCTCAGCCACGCCCGCTGGCGTGTCTCGGAGCCTCCTGCATCCTCATCGGTTTCCTCGTCAACCGCTTCGTCGCCGAGGGACCGATTGTCGTCAGCATCGACGACACCATCGAGCGCCGATGGGAACGGCGCATCGAGGCGTGCGGCATCTACCGCGGTCCGGTGCGCTCCTGCCATCGCTCTTCGTCAGGACGTCCGGCCTGCGATAGCTGCCCCTCTCGGTCCTCGCCCCGATCCCATGAGCAGGACGCGTCTGGGCGCTCCCGTTCCTCACCGTGCTCTGTCCGAGCGCGAGGTTCTACGAGCGGCGGCGCACTCCGAAGACGCTCCTTGACCACGCCCGTCAGGCAGTCGCCTATTTGACGCCATCGCGCTTCACCTTGGCGCCGATGCAGATGTCTTCCCGAACGCCGCCAGCCCGTACGCTCTCACGTCGCCGTCTGCGGCGTGCGCATACCGCTGCGTCACCTGAATCGAGGAATGGTTGAGCACACGCGAGACGCGCTTGAGGTGGTCGAGCGTGACGTAGAGGAAGTTGCCCGATCCGCAGGCCGGGTCGAGGATGCGGAGCGTGGCGAGGCGGCTCTGGAAGGCGGCGAGTTCGGCGAGGGCGGCGGCGCGGGCCGTGCGCGCGGCGCGGTCGTCGCCCGTTCCCGTCGCCGCCCCGCTCGCGCGGTCCTCGGCATCGGTCTCGATCTTGGCGACGGCGGCCTGCGTGGCCTCCCACTCGCGCCGCAGCGGCTCGATGACGGCGGGCAGCACGAGGCGCTCGACGTAGGCGCGGGGCGTGAAGTGGGCGCCGAGTTGGTGGCGCTCGGCGGGGTCGAGGGCGCGCTCCAGGAGGGTCCCGAAGATGGCCGGTTCGACGAGCCGCCAGTCCGCCCGCCCGGCCTCGACGAGCAGGTCGAGCGCGTCGCGCGTGAGCGGAAGCGCCGCCGCGTCGGTGAACAGGTCGCCGTTGAAGCGCCGGAGCTTCGTCTTGAGTTCGGGCGAGAAGCCGCCGCGGTCGAGCGTCTGGAAGAACCCGGCGAGGCCGTCCTCGACGACATCGAGGCGGTCGCGGTAGGCGGCGAGGAGCGTCGAGAAGCCGCGCTCGGGGATGAGGCCGGTGTCTTCGGCGAAGAGGCAGAACAGGCACCGCGTGACGAAGCGCGGAATCTCCCCGCGCCGTTCTGCTGGCACCGACGTTTCGAGGAGCGCCGAGAACCGGGCGAGTTGCCGGGCGAAGTCCCGCGTCACGCGCGCCTGCCGCCGGGTCGGGTCGAGGGCGGCGGGATCGGTCCACACCAGCCGCAGCGTCTCGCGCACGTCCTCGCGGGCCAGATCGGCGAGCGGGATGCGGAAGCTGCGGGCGTCGGGGAACGGCGTGTACGAGCGCCCGGAGCCGGAGAAGTCGGCGTAGAGGTCGATGCAGTAGCCGACATCGGCGACGACGAGGAACGGCGGCACGGGCTCCGTCGGCCCCAGATTCTGCGCGTAGCGCTGCGCCTGCGCCTTGGCCGCCACGAGCGCCCGCTCCCAGAGCGCCGTCCCGCGCACGCCGTGCCCCGTCTTGCGCGGCGCCTTGCCGTTCGCGTCGGCCGCGGCCGCACTCCGGCGGTCGGCGCCCTGCTTGGTCTCGAGCACGAAGCAGCCGCGCTTGTAGAGGTCGAGGTAGCCGGTCGTGGACCGCGCGGTGTCGCGGACGGAGATGGCGCGGTCGAACACGTACCCGTCGCTCTCGGCCGTGCCCTGCGTCGCATCGGGCCGGGGGACGCCGAGCAGCCCGGCCAGTTCGTAGAGGAACGTCTGGTAGTTGCCCCGCTCGGCGGCCTGCGACGCGGCCCACTTGGCGATGAACGCGGCAGCGTCCGTGGGGGAATCGGGGACGGGCACGTCGGAGGTGTCGGCAGGAGTGGGCGATGCGAGGGCGTGCAAGCTACGCTGCGAACGTGCCGGTCGTCGGCCCTCCCCTGCCCACGACGCGTCGTGACGTGTCGGAGAACGGGCCGGATGGATGTCGCGGGCGAGCGGCGATGGCTGGGGCGGGAACGCGGTCGCGGGCGAGCGGCGATGGCTGGGGCGGGACGTGCAAGCACGTCCCCTACGGATGCACAACAAAACCAGGGATTCCGTAGGACGTGTCGGAGAACCGGCCGCATGGATGTCGCGAGCGAGCGGCCTGCACGGGGTCGGGACCGCCGTCGGTCCCTCAGGCGTGCCACAGGCGCCTCCTCCCGCCTGTCTCCCTGCCGTTCGATGCCGTCTCTGCGCCCGGTCTCTCCTCCTGCCGTCGCAGGCTCCTCCGCCGGGCCTCCCGCCACCCGCGGGCCGTCCCGGTCGGCGGCGACGCTCGCCCTCACGCCGTCCCAGGCGGCGGCGCTCAAGGCCGCCCGCGCGTTCCTCACCGGCGGCGGCGGCGCCTTCTCGCTCACCGGGGCGGCGGGCACCGGCAAGACGACGCTCGTCGAGACGATCGTCCGCATCGCCCGCGACGCCGGACGCGCCGTGCACCTCGTCGCGCCGACCGCCCGCGCCGCCCGCGTGCTGCGCCACCGGAGCGGGCACGCGGCCACGACCGTCCACAGCCACCTCTACACCGTCGAGCCGCTCAAGGGCCGCCCCGGCTTCCGCCTCCACCGCAAGCCCAACCCCGACACCGCGCCCACGCTCCTCGTCGTCGACGAGGCCTCGATGGTGCCCTCGCGGCCCACCACCGACGGCGACCTCTTCCACAGCGGCTCCTCGATGCTCGACGACCTCGTCGCGCACGTGCGCTCGGGGCCACGCGGCAGCCAGGTGCTCTTCGTCGGCGATGCGTGCCAGCTGCCGCCCGTCGGCGAGAGCGCGTCGATCGCCCTCGACCCCGACGCGCTCGCCGAGCGCTTTCGCCTGAGCACCGCCCACGCCTCCCTGAACGAGATCGTGCGGCAGACCGGCGACTCGCCCATCCTCGGCGCCGCCCACACGCTCCGCGCCGCGCTCGACGAGGCGGACGGCGACGATTCCATCGACCTGCCGAGGCTCGACCTGCCACGCCTGCGGGGCTTCAACGCCCACGCCCGCGCCTACCTCGACGCCTCCGACGGCGGCGTCGACCCCGAGGGCGCCGTCCTGCTGGCCTATGCCAACCGCAGCACGCAGATGTTCAACCGCGACGTTCCGCGCGCTCCGCGGCCTCTCGGGCGATCTGGCGGCGGGCGACCTCGTCGTCCTCGACGCCGACGCGTGGCGCACGGGCGACGCCGCGGGCACCCCGTCGCTGCGGCGGGGCGAGCCGTACCGGGTGCGCGAGGTGGGCGTGCGCGTCGAGGAGGTGGCCGGGCTGCGCTTCGTCCGCGCCGTCGTCGAGCGTGCCACCGCCGACGGCTCGGCGCCCGACCCGAGCCACGAGGCGCTCGTGTGCCTGGGCACGCTCACCTCGGACAAGGGCCTGAGCGCCGACGAGGAGCTGGCGATCTACAGCGAGCGCCGGGCGAAGAACCCGGCCTTCCGCCTCTCGGGCCACCCGAAAGACGACCGCTACGTCGGCGCGCTCCGCGTGCGCTACGGCTACGCGCTCACCGTGCACAAGGCGCAGGGCGGCGAGTGGGCGACGGTCATCGTCGATCCATGGGTGCATCCGTCGCGCATCGGCACGCGCGAGCACGTGCGGTGGCTCTACACCGCCGTCACGCGGGCGCGCGAACGCTGCTTCCTGCGCTGAGAGGTGGCCTGTTTATGAAGTAGCGCGGATACCTCTTTCCATCCGTCTTTCCCGCGAACCGGAGGTCCGCGAAGCGGAACGCGGGAATCCAGCGCGGGTCACGCGCAGCGTTCTGCACACGGGGTCCCCGCTTTCGCGGGGATGACGAACTTCATCAACAGGTTCTGATACGGAATTGGTGACGCCGCCGACGCGCCCCGCCCCTCCGGTCAGTGGCGGACGACGAGCGTGCGGGTGGCGGTGCCCTGCGGCGTCTCGGCGCGGACGAGGTACAGCCCGGAGGCGAGGGCGGACGTGTCGAGCGCGCATGGAGTGCTCGGCGCCAGCGGCAAGCGCGCCGTCGAAGGCGGGGCGACGGTGCGGCCGGTGATGTCAGAGAGGGTGACGCGGACGTGGCCGGGGGCGGCGAGGCGGATGCGAACGAGCGCCGAGGCGCGGGCGGGGTTCGGCGCGGGACGCCCAGGGCGACGGCCTCGACGGTGCCGGTCCCTCTGCCGCGGTCGTGCCGGCTATGCGCACGGGCATCGGCGCGGTGGTGAGGGCGATGGCCGCGCCCGCTTCGCCCATCGCCTCGGGGGCGTCGAACGTGAGCGTGGCGTCCCACCCCTGCTCCCGCGCCCGCGCGGACGCGGAGGCGGACGACGACGACCTCGCCGTCGCCGACCGATCCGGCGCCGGTGAGCGTCGCGGCGTAGGAGACCCGGCCTGTTTCGAGCTTCGTCAGGTCGAGCGCGTCGCCGCGTGCGAGCGCATGGCGAAGAGCGCGCCGCGGATGCGCCCGAGCGGCTCGAACACCGACGCGATCGTAGCGCATCTGAAAGCCGACCGCCCGCGCCGCGCCCGCACCGGCAATGCGCACGGCCACGCGCAGCGTGTCGCCCGCGCGGAGCTCCGACGCCGACGGCGTGCCGACGAGCATGGCCCCTGTCCCTGTACGCGCGCTCGATCCGGCGGCGCTCAGGCGCGGGCGGCACGACGGTTCGCGGGAGGCGGAGAAGAAGGCGCCGGCGGCGCGGCTCCGCCCGTAGTTGAAGCCGAGCGGGAAGAGGTCGTTCTGGTTGATCCGCCCGTCGCCGTTCATGTCGGCCGTCGAGGCCGCGGCGGGGCTCCACGCGGCGGCGAGTTCGGAGCGGAACTGGATGCCCGCGCCCGCGCGCGGCGGGCCGGCGAGGCCGAAGTAGAAAGAGAGGGGGAAAAGATCGTTCTGGCTCACGCGCCCGTCGCCGTTCGCGTCGCCGGGGTAGACGAACAGGCTCGTCGGCTCCGGCGCGGTGTCGATGACGAGCGGCGCGCCGGGCTGCCCGTCGACGCGGTTGGCCTCGAAGGCGCGTCTGCGCGGCCTCGTAGACCCGTCCGGTGGCGGCGTCGAACGCGCTGTAGCTCACGGCTGCCGTCGCCCGGGCGTCCGTGGACGGTCAGGTAGACGACGGCGGCCCCCGCCGACCCTCCAGACGGCACGGCGCCGACGCCCCGCACCTCGCCGCCGACGAACGCGGCCATGCGCGTGCCCGCCGCCGAGGCGAGCGCGCCGCCGACGCGCACCTCGGCGACGGCGTTCATCGACTGCTCGAAGGTGGAGGGCACCACCGTCCACACGCGCGGGTCTTCGGCCCGCCGGGCGCCCTGCCCGCCTTGCGTGGCGAGAATCTCGGGCGAGGAGGCGTGCCGAGGACGGCGTTGGTGACAAACGTCCGCGTCCCGGCGACCGCGGCACGTCCCGGCCGATGCGTCGAAGGCCTTGAAGCGCACCACCTCGTTCTCGGCGCGGCCGTAGACCGTCAGGAAGGCCACCCACACGCCGCCGACCTGCTGCGGCGCCGCCACGCCGCGCACCTCGTTGCCCGACGAAGGCGGCGATGCGGTCGCTGGCGTCGGACGAGCGGGCGCCGCCGGTGAAGAGCGCGGCGACGACGTTCATCGAGCGGTCGAAGCCCGACGGATTGACCGTCCACGCCGCCGGGCTGTCGCTGCCGCCCGCCGGGCCACCGGAGGCCGTCCACGCGAGGGGGTCAGGAGCGTGCCGACGACGGCATCGGCGGCGAACGTCTGCGCCCCACCGAGATCGCGCACGGCGCCGCCGGTGGCGACCTTGAAGGTGAGCGCCTCGCCGTCGGTGTTGGCGTAGGCGGTGAGGAAGAACACGCGCCGCCCGCCCACCGCCGTCGGGCGTCGCCACGCCGCGCACCTCGCTCCCGACGAACGCGGCCACGACATCCGACGCGCCCGCGCCGTCGCCGTTGCTGTACCGAACCTCGCCGACGAGGCTCATCGACCGCGAGAAACTCGACGGCGTTGACGCGCCACGGGTCTTCGGGCGTACTGCTCCCGCCGCCGCCGCCCGACGTGCCCGGCGCGAGCGCGAACGGCGAGGGCACGCTGCCGGCGACCGCGTTGGCGGCGAAGGTGAGGGTGGCGGAGAGATCGCGGACGACGTTCGCGGCGGCGTCGTAGGCCTTGAAGGTGACCGGCTCGCCGCCGGTGTTCGCGTAGACGGTGAGGAAGAAGACGTTGGCGCCCCCGACGACCGTCGGCGCGCCACGACGCCGCGCACGGTGCCTCCGACGAAGGCCGCGAGGCGGTCTCCGGGGGCGTTGAGCCGCGCGCCGCCGACCGAGACCGTGGCGATGACGCTCATCGACTGCTCGAAACCGGCGGGGTTCACCGCCCACGCAGGCGCCTGCGCGCGCACCGCCGGGGCGCACGCGAGCAGCGCACCGCCGAGCAACGCCCACGAGACGACGAGGCGGAGCATCCTTCCGGCAGAACGGTGGGATGGAAGGAGACGGGCGGTGCAGCATCGGCGGAGGAAGTTCAGCGGCGAACGGTGAGCGTCGCCCGTCCGCGACGCGCTCGCGGTGGTCAGGTGCACGAAGTAGAGACCCGGCGGGAGGGCGGACACGTCGAGGCGCGCCTCGTGCGCACCCTGCCGCCTGCGGGCCCGTCGGCCAAGACGGCGACAAGGCGGCCGGTGAGGTCGTAGGCAACGAGGCGCACATCGTCCGCGGCGGTGGTGAGGGCGTAGCGGACGGCGGTGGTCGTCGCGGCGGGGTTGGGCGCGGGCGGTGCGAGCCAGAGCGCGTCCGGCGCCTCGATGGCCGCCTCGACGGTGGCGGAGAGGCGGGCGGTGCCGTCGAGGTCTACCTGCCGGAGGCGGAAGCGGTGCGTTCCCGGCGCGAGCGCGGCGACGCGGTAGGCGTAGGCGTGCGCCTCCGCCGTCGTCCCGCGCCCGGCGACGAAGGCGACCTCGCGCCACGCGCCATCGCCCGTGTCGTCCTGACGTTCGACACCGAAGCCCGCGTTGCCGCTTTCGCTCGACGTCTGCCAGCGCAGCAGCACCGAGCCGACGCCATCGCGGAGCGCCTCGAAGCCCGTCAGTTCCACCGGCAGCCCGTCGGCCTGCGCGGTGAGAATGAACTCGCTGAAACCGGTCACCGTCGCGCAGACCTGAGCGGGCGCCGCGGTGCTCGGGAGGATGCGCGTCGGCAGGAGCGTCCACGGCGACGCGGCGGACGTGCGCTTCTGGATGCGCACCGACGTGGGCAGCGTGCCGGGCGGATCGACGAAGCTGTAGGGGATGCAGACGTCGGTGGAGAACGTGGCGGGCGCCGAGAGCGAGAGCGTCCACGAGCCCGCGCCAGCGGGCACGAAGCCCGCGTCGAGCGCCGTGCCCCCCGGCACCGCCTCCGAGCGCTGCACGCGCAGCACCGCCGGGGCGCTGAGCGATGCGAAATCGACCGTCAGGCCGCCCGCCTCGGGAAACACCACCGCAGGCGGATTCGACCCCTGCGCCCCCCGTCACCGCCTCGGCGCGCACGACGGACGCCGTCGACGCGACGAGCGCCCCGGCGGCGCCCCGGAGTTCGGCCTCGCCGGGGATGACGGTGAAGCGCTCGGCCGCGACGGCGGCGCGCACGCGCAGGACGACATCGACAGCCACGCGGCCATCGGCAGAGATCAGCGGGGCGCCGTCGAAGAGCGCGATCGAGAACGAGACGGCGTTGCGGCCGCTGCCGTAGACGTTTTCGTCGTGGCGCAGCAGGAGCAGCCCGTCGGAGGCGCCGTCGCTGTCGTCGACGTCGACGCCGGTGAGGAGCGGTCCGGCGGCGCGGCTGACAAAGGTATAGGCGGCGGGGTCGTAGAAGAGCTTGAAGCCGATGAAGCGCACCGCCGACGGCGCCGCGGCCGTCCCGACGGCCACGCGCACCGTCACCGTTTCACCGATCCCCGGCGCGGCCCACCCCGACGCCGGGGCCGTCGCCGTCGCCTCGACCGGCACCTGGGCGCGCGCCGCCGGGACGATCGCCAGCCCCGCCAGCCCAACGAGTGCCGCCACATCGACACCACCGGCGCGCGCGCCCAGCGGCGGGACGCCCATGGCGAGGGAACAGCGAAGAGGCGGTCATCGAGACAGACGGGAGACAGGGTGGACCAGAACGAGGCATCACTCACCGCACGCGATGACGCGGACGGTCTGGTGGTAGACGCCCGCGCGGATCGTGACCACGTACACGCCGCTCGCAAGCGTCGAGCCGTCGAGCATCACCGCGTACCGGCCCGCCTCCTGACGAGCGTCGGCCAGAACCGCCACGCGCCGTCCCATCACGTCGACCACCTCGATGCGCACCTGCTCCGCACTCGGCAGCGCGTACCGAAGCACCGCCTGAGACGCGAACGGGTTCGGTGCCATCGGCTCAACGGCGAAGGCCAGCGGAAGCGCCAGAGCATCCGTCGCCGTCGCCGTTGCCGGGCGCAGCGAGAGCGGCGTGCCGGGCGTGCCGAGCGCCGCCTCGGCCGACGAACGGCTGCGCGGGCGTGAGCAGGCGCACCTGCTCGCTCGACGGGTCGTAGAGGCGGAAGCTCACGCTCTCGCCGCTCGCCGCGTTCGAGTACGCCGTCAGGAACGCCAGCGGACGGCTCATCCCCGCGTACCGGCGAAGCGGCTCGACGCCCCGGCAGCGCTGTCGCCCGACGAAGGCGCCGACGAGCATACCCGCCTCGCCGCCCTCGACCGACGCGATCGCCGTCATCGTGAAGGCGTAGCGCGACGGGTTCACCACCCACCCCGCCGCCACCGCCTGCCGCCGCCGACTGCGCATCGGCCTCAGAGGCAAGCACGGCCGCGTCGAGCGGCGACTCCGACGCCGTGATGCCGTCGGCTCGAGACCGCGGAGGCGACAGGCGGCGCCGCCGGGTAGGTGAGCGTGGACGGCGTCGCGCGGCGCATCATGTAGCCGCGTCCGGGTTCGAGCGAGGTGAGCGAGCCCACCCAGCCCGATGCCGGGCACGTACTGCGCGAACGCCGTCTGGCTCTTCACCAGATCACCGGCGACCGGCGCCACGCTGAACTGCGCCGGTGCGAAGGCGTGGTCGAGGCTCTGCGCACGCGAGCGCGGGAAGCCGAGCCACGTCCAGCCTGCCGAGCAGCGCGACCGGGCGCGTCGTGTCGGCGACGGCGCCGCCGAAGCTCGAGGGTGATGTCCTGCGAGGACGAGAGGCGCACCATGTACGCCTGCCGCGGATCGGCGAGCGTGTCGGCGAGCGGACCCGACCCACGCGCCCGAGGCGCCGCTGCCGGTGAAGACCGAGAACGAGCGCTGGCTCTTGACCACGTCGCCGGATACCGGGGAGGCACCGAAGAAGGGACTGAGCATGCCCGTCACCGTACCGGAGGCCGGCACGCGCGGGAACGAGACCCACGTCCATCCGGCGTTGAGGGCGACCGTGCCTGCGCCGGGCACGTACGGCGCGTGGATGGCGAGCGGACGCGTCGGCGTGCCCTCGATGGCATCGGCCTGGAAGGCGAGCGAGCGGCTCGTGGCGCTGTAGAGCACCGGCGCGACCTGCGTCGGCGTCCCAGACCTTGAAGGTCACGATCTCGCCCGATAGCGCGTTCGAGTAGACCGTGAGCGCGACGCGGTTGCTGTCGGGCGACGGCTGCCCGGCGCTCGTGCGCGGCGCGACCGAGGCGACGCCGCGAAGCTCGCCGCCGACGAAGGCGGCCGACGCGGTCGTTTGCGTCCACCGACGGGCGACCGCGGAGGAAGAGCTGCGCCGTGACCGACATCGTGTGCTGGAAGCGCGACGGCGTCGACCGACCACGAGGGCGTCGCATCGACGGTGACCGTGAGTGCGAGCGGCAGCGTCGTGGCGCCGATGGTGGCGACCACGTTGGCGGTGTAGGTGCCGCCGGAGAGCGTGTCGGCGCCGGTGAAGGCGATGGGCTGGATGGCGCCGGGCGCGATGGTGCCCGAGCGCACCGACGGGGTGAGCCACGCAGGCACGCCCGAGAGCGTGAACTCGGCGGCACTCGTGCGTCCGTTGGCGAGATTGACGGTCACGCGGGGCGCGACGCCGCGCGTGACATTCGAGGCGATGACGGGCGCGCTCCATGCGAGCACGCTCCGGCGCACGGTGAACGTCCACGACTGCGCCGCCACGAGCGCGTTGCCGATCACGTCGGTGAGCGGCGCCACGGTCGGCGCGGCGCCCGTCGGCACGCGAAGCTCGGCGCGAAGCAGGCGACCTTCGAGGCCCGCCCAGCCTGCGACCGGCGTCATCACGACCGATGCGCCGCTCACGACCGCGCGGACGCGGATGCGCTGGCCGGACTCGGCGCCATCGGCGTAGACGAGGCGCAGGTTGGCCGACGGCGAGCGTGCGACCGACGAGTCGGCACGCACCGAGACAGGCGCGACGGCTTCGTCGAACGTGATGGACGACGTCGGCGCCGAGGGCGAGCACTTCGCTGGCGGGCTGCGGCGTGCCGAACACCAGCGGCGCCTTGCGGTCGATGCGGCCCGGCATCGTCTCGCCGTAGTAGAACGCGCCGCTTGGGCCGCCGCCGGTCGAGCGCGTGTAGGCGCGGAAGACGTACGCGCCGTCGACGTCGCTCGTCTTGGGCTTCCAGCGCGTGTAGTACGTCGTCGCGTTGGCGGATTGCGGGCTCGCGGCGATGATCTGCGCGCGCGTGGCCGTGAAGGCGCGTCGTCCACACCGCCGACGTGGCCGGGCGGTACTCCATGCCGACATCGGTGAGGTACACGTCGTCGGCAGTTGTCGCCGGGTCGCCGTAGTCGATCGTTTCGAGCGTGAAGTCGGCGAGGGCGAGGCTGTCGCCGAGGGCGGCGTCGGGGAGCGCGCCGAAGTCGAGGTCGAATCGCGGGCTGGTGTAGAGCGTGATCGGCGAGGAGACGGACTTGAACGACACCGAGAACGTCTGCTCGGCGCCTTCCTTCTCCGAGATGCGCGACGGCAGTCCGGCGCACTCGGGGTAGAGGATGACCTGGAGCGAGTCGTAGCGGAAGCGCGTCGGTCCGCGCTCGACCGAGCAGTGTCGCTTCGATCTGCTTGCCGGGGGCGAGCGTGAAGACGACGCCCTCGTGGATGGGGGCGCCGTTGACCTTCATCACGGCGCCGTTGGGGTTGCGCTCGTTGACGGAGCGGAGGATGTAGCGGCGCGTCTCGTTGCTCTCGGACGCGTTGCCGAGGAAGAGCGAGAAGACGGCGGGCTTCGATGGGTCGGCGTTGATGAGGTTCGTCCGGCCGATGGCGAGCGTCGGGAGGTCGCGCCGGAGCATCCGCCCGCTCGCGCCACCGGCGGCGGCGAAGACGGGGTCACCCTGCCACGGGCACGACGACGATCCGGCGACGGGCTGGAAGATCGGCGAGCCGAAGGGCACGCGCAGCTTCGTCTGCACCGCCGCGCTCGTCACGGCCTCCGGGTCGAGGAGCGCGCCGAGGTCGTAGGCGCCCTGCGTGAGGCCGAAGGCGAGGTTGAGGCTGGTGCCGATGATGCTGCCGACGATCGATCCGTTGAGCGCTCCGCGTCCGGCGTAGTAGGACGCGAGGCCTCCCACGACCCCGACCACCTTCAGGCCCCCACCGACCGCGCTCAGCACGCCGCCGACGGCACCGTACCCGATGCCCGCTGCGCTGTCGATCTGGTCGGGGACGAACACCTTGACCTCCGACGCCTTCTCCGAGCGCACGTTGACCGCGTACGAGTCGCCGCTGTTGCGGTCGGAGAGCACGTAGCCCGTCGTGCGGCGCTCGGCGAGCGACTTGCTCCCGTTCATCGGCGGGGCGCCGGTGAAGCCGGGAAGCTCGAACGTCGTCTCACGGGTGAATTTGAGCTGCCAGCCCGCGTTGAACTCGAGGACCGGGATCTTGAGTGCCTGCTGGAGGCCGAGGCCCGACTCGTTGTACATGTGCGTCGACCACGAGTGGTAGTACGTCGTGTCGTTCGTGAAGGAGGCCGCGAAGTCGGCGCCGCCCGAGAACGAACGCTGCTCCGGACCGCTAACCGCCGCCGCCGCCGTCTTGAGCGCCTCGTTGTAGGCGAGGTGCCGCTGCCAGTTCTCGATGTACGTGCCGTAGCGCGTCGTGTCGGTCGGGGTCGCAGCGGCCTTGAGCGCCTGAATCTGCGGGATGAGCACGTCGCGGATATGGCGCGTCGTGTAGGCGTACGTGTTCTTGACCGGCTTCGTCGGGTCGGGCGCGATGCCGTAGCCGGTCGTCGGTTCGATGGCGCACGTCTGGCCGTTGACCTTGATGTTGTCGGTCTGCGCGAAGAGCATGTTGAAGGCCGCGCCGACGAACACGTCGGCGTCGGCGCCGACGAACTCCGGATCGGCTGAGGTGGAGAAGCGCTCCTTGGCCTCCATGCAGACCTGCGTGTTGCCCGAGCGGCGCCACGTCAGGTTGACGTTCGTGCCGCCCTGCACGCCGATGCCCGTCTGCAACTCCACCGCCACGCCGATGCCGAGCGGCGCGGTGAGGAAGAGGTTGTGCGCGCCGATCATGTTCGAGAAGTTGCTCACCATGCCGAGGCTGTTCGACGTCGACCAATCCGCCAGCGTGAAGCAGTAGCCGGTGCCCTTCTCCAGGTACGAGTACGAGGCGTCGCCCGGCGGGTCGCGCAGCACGTAGAGCGGCACCTCCTCGGTCGTGAAGGAGACGAAGGAGCCGTTGCGCGCCTTGGTGCCCGTCACGACGGCCCAGTCGGTGCGCGTGGCGGTGCGGGCTCCAGAGGTCGCGGTGAACTGGATCGACTTCTGGTAGCTGCGGTCCACGCCATCGACGCGGCGCCCGGAGAGCACGTTCGGCTGCCCGACGGCGGTCTGGAAGGCGACGATGCCCGTCGCAACCGTCGTGTCGGTCGGCGTGGCCTCGTCGTCGGCGATCTCGTCGACGATCTGGATGCGGACGTCGCGGGCGGGGAAGGAGCCGAGGGCGCCGAAGTCTTCGGTGACGCTGTAGACGAGCGGGTAGAGCAGGCCCTGCGCGAGCGTCGCCACGCCGAGCTTGGCGGGCGCGGCGCACGTCTGCGCGCCCGTGCCGGTCGGGCCGGGAAGGCCGACGAGCGCGATCCGGAGCGGCGCGCGGTAGGCCATCGAGAGCGTGTCGGAGGTCTCGGTGAGGTCGATGGCCTGGGCGCCGAGGCCGGTGAAGTAGCGGTCGACGTCCACCTGGTCGAGGCCGGTGTTCGGCTTGAGCACCGTCGCGGTGACGGTGACGTTGTACTTGAGCGGCGGCAGGTCGTCGATGAAGTTGCCGTTCGCGTCGGTCGTCGCCGTGCGGTCGTAGCAGCCGTCCTCGCTCTGAATGCGGAGCGAGTGCGTGCCGATGGCGAAGCCGCCCGCCGTCTCCGTCTGCACGATCAGCCGCCGCAGCGGGGCGGCGACGAACGCCTGGCCCGCGATGTCGGCGGTCAGGTTGAACGTGTAGGACTCGGGCGTGAAGGTGAGACCGGACTTCAGCACCGAGATCGTGCGCGGTCCGGGAACGAGGCCGAGGCGGAAGTCGCCCTGGTCGTCGCTCGTGACGCTCTGCGCGCCCGGTGACGAGATCGAGGCGCCCGCGATGCCGCAGGTGCCGTAGGCGAGGCCGGTCTTCGGGCTCGTCGTGTTGTGGCGCACGGTGCCCGCGACGGTGTAGGTCGAGGCGTCGACGAAGGCGACGCTGTTCTGCACCGGCGCCTGCGCGTTGAGCGTGACCGTCTGCCGGGCGGGCTGGATGACGTGCCCGTCGAGCGAGGCCTCGACCGAGAACGTGCGCCCGGTCGAGTAGCGGACGCCGGCGAGCGTGAAGTTGCCGTCGGCGTTGGTGATCGAGCAGGACTCGACGGGCGCGGACTTGTCGGTCCACGACGCGCCGCCGGTGAGGACGGTGTGGGCGCCGCCGCTCGTCTGGTCGAGCCCGGCGGGGCCGGTGCCCTGGTCGAAGGTGTAGTAGGTGGCGAGGCCGGTCTCCTTGCCGGTCAGCGGCGTCCGCATCGTCGCCTGGATCTCCGCCTGCGTGCGCGCACGGCGCCAGATGCGCACCTCGTCGAACTGACCCTTCGAGAACTCGCCCGGCGTGGTGCTGGAAACGTTGCTGGCTCCGACGTAGAAGGGGGCCGCGAGGTTGAAGAGCGGGTTGTTGCCCGTCGTCTTCTGCTCGACGAGCACGCCGTCGAGGTACGAGCGCATCCCGTTCGTCGTGCCCTGCTGCCACGTCATCGCCACGTGGTGCCACTGCGCCGTTGGCGACGGTCGAGCCGACGGCCACGCTGAGCGGCCCGCTCGCATTCCAGACGGTGTGGCTGCTGCCTGCCCCCGCGTCGATGTGGCCGAGGCCGCTGCGGTCCTGCCGCACGCCGGACGAGAAGGACGTGCCCTTGAACCAGTACTCGATGTGATCGCCGAGCCGCTCAGGTCCATGACCGGCGTGACGGCGTAGCCGCCGGTCCCGTCGACAAGGAGGGCGTTGTTGGGCGGAGGCGCGAGGCAGACGCTTCACATCGGCCACGCCCGCGCCGAAGCCCGAGGCGCTGTACGTCGCCACGCGCCCGCCGATGGCGCCGTCGGCGGGGCGCCAACCGTGCTCGCACACCTCATCCGACTCGCCCGACACCTGCCGGAAGCTCCGCACGCAGTAGGTCACAAGATCGCCCGGAGGCGCATCGAAGTCGTCAAACGAGCGGCTCTCCGCAGGCGCCTCGCCGATCTTCTGGCCGTCCCGGTAGATGTAGTAGCTCTCCGGCGTGAGCTTGTCCGCCACCCAGCGCACCTGCACGCGCGCGGCGTACGTGCCATCCGTCGCCGTCACCGACAGACCGGGGGGCTTACCTCCCGCGTGAAGACCGTGCCCCCTAAGGCGCCGGTCACCCCTGCCGGGGCCGCCACGAGCATCGCCTCGGCGTCGAGTGCCACTGCGGCCCCGACGTTCGAGGCCGAGGAAGGACGTCAGCTTGTCGCCTGCAATCCACGCCGCCCCGCTCCGGCGGTAGACGTAGGCGGCGTTGCGCGGCGACGCGCCCACGAGCAGCCGGGTGTCGCCGAGGGCGACCGACTCGCCGAAGGTGTCCCCTGCGCTTGCGTCCAAGGGCGTCAGCTTCTGCGTCTGCGTCCATGTCGACCCCGAACGCTCGAAGAGGTACGCAGCGCCGGCGGTGGGCGTATTGCTGTAGTTGGGCTGGCCGACGAGCAGCCGTGAGCCTTGTAGGCTGATGCGGCGGCCGAAGCTCGACCCGGCCGTGGGCGGGCTGATAATCTGCTGGTACGTCCCCCAGCTTCGCCCGACCGGGTGAAGGTGTAGACCGCACCGGCAAAGTTGTTGTCGTTCGCGCCGATGGCCAGGAAGTCGCCGTCGAGTGCGACGGAGGAGCCAAACTGCGTGTAGGCCGCGCCGCTGGAGTTCGGGCCGGCGTGCAGGCGCAGCTTGCGCTTCCACTGGCCGCCTTCCAGCTTGAAGGCCCAGACCTGCCCCTTGCCGCTCCCGTATTCCGTCGTCTCGTTGTAGCCGCCGACCATGAGCCACCCGTTGCTGGCGTCGAGGGCATGGCCGAACAGGTTGGTGCCGGTCGTCACGCCGCTGGCCAGGTTCTGCGACCAGCTCCAGTAGCCGTTCTCCTGCTTGAAGACATCGACCGTCCCGGGCCTGTTCAGGTTTTCGTTGGGAACGCCGACGAAGATGTAGTCGCCCGAAATGGAGACCGCGTCTCCGTAGAACGAACCGGCGACCTGAGCACCAGCCTGCGAATACAGGGACTGAACCTGCGTCCACACGCCGCGTCGCGCCGGTACACGTAGGCTGCACCCGTTGAATTCCCCCCGGCGTGTTTGACGCCCCCACAACCGCCCATTCGCCGTCGACTCCGTGTACGCTGAGCCGAAGCAGTCTCCGTCCGGATCCATTCGTTGGAGGTAAGGCGTGTGGTGAGCACAATGCCCGTGTGGCGACGGCCTCCCCCCACGCGCACGCCCGGATCGCTCACGAGCTGCCGACTGAGCGCTGCCCTTCTGCGGCGCGACGCCGTACGTGTACGTCGTGCCTGCCACCGGCACGGTGCGCGTCGGTGTAGGTTGTCGTGTTGGCCGCGAGGGTGCTGCCGTCTGCACGCCGTCGCGGGTAACGCATTAGCCGGTTTCGATGGCCGAGACGTCCACCCACGTCACGACCACCTTGTCCGTGTAGGAATCCGAGGCGCTCACGGAGGCAGGCGGGAGCAGGATCGCGCCGCCGATCGCCGGCTCGCTGAGGGTGGAGAGCCCGTAGATGTTCTCCGACGCGACGCGGTACGTGTAGGTCGTGCCCACGGCCACCGTGCCATCGGTGAAGGTGACGGTGTTGCGCGGAATCTCGAACATCTCCGTCGTCCCGTCGCCCGTTCGCACGACGCGCTGCTGCGTCTCGGCGCCCGAGTTGTCGGTGAAGGCGAGCGTCACGTTCGTCTCGTTGGGCGCGCTCGTCACGTAGGCGCCGCTCGGGGCCCTCATCACGCGCCGCCCGTCGATCCTCGCCCGGCACGCCCGCGCCGATGGCGTCGAGCGGGGCGACGCCGTAGACGTAGCGCACGCCCGCCGCGCCGGTGCGGTCGGTGTAGGTCGTCGCGTTGGCCGCCGTCTCGCCGAGTGTCGCGGCGACGGGGAGCGTGCCCGTGCGCGTCGTCCACGAGGCGCCCGCCCCCACGATGAGCGGGTTGCCGCGCGCCGTTGACCGCGACGCCCGCGCCGTCAGCGGCGAGCGTGCCCGCGCCCGCGTCGAACGACCACATCCCGGCCAGGCCTGCCGTGCCGCCCGCCACCATCCGGTCCTTGTTCGCCAGGATCTGCGCCGCCGTGCGCTCGACGTTCCAGATGCGGAGCTCGTCGATGTCGCCTGCCACGTTGGCCCCGAAGCCACCGAAGGTGATCGGGGTGATGCTGGATCCAAAGGACGCGCCGACGCTCGCATCGCGCCCGACCTCGACGCCGTTGACGTAGCCGACGAGCGCGCCGCCCGCCCGGTACGTCACCGCGATGTGGCTCCACTGCCCGTCGGGAACGGTGCCTGCCGAGAAGTTCTGAGTTGCCCCCCGCGTCGAAGACCTCAGGGTAGAGCCGGTTGCCGGTGAAGCCGATGAGGAACGAGCCGTTGGAGAGGTTGCCGCCCGTATTGCGCACGAGCAGCTTGCGGTCGGCAGCGATCGAAACGGGCTTGATCCAGAACTCGATGGTAAAGGCCGAGAGGCTCTGGAGCGTCGCCGTGGGCGCAGGCGTGTATCGGCGCTGCTGCCCGAGAGCGTGAGGGCGCTGTTGACGGCCGGGGCGCGGAGCACGCGGTAGCCGGACTCGGCGCCCGAGTTGTCGACCCACGTCACGTCCACGCGGTCTTCCTGCGCCTCGTCGCTCGCGCTCACCGTCGGGGCGCGCAGCACGCGGATGCCGCTGTCGCAGACCCGCACCGACTCGGTGCCGTCGCTCGTGAACGCGGCGACGCAGTACGTGTAGACCGTCGTCGGCGCGCCGGTCTTGTCCTCGAAGCTCGCCTGCGTGGCAGGGAGGGTGGCGATGAGGGCGGCGTCGCGGTAGACGTTGTACGTTGCCGCGCGCGTGCTCACGCCCTGCCACGCGATGGCGACCTTGTTCTCGAACGTCCCGTCGGAGGCAATGATGACCGAGGGCGCGACGGCGCGGGCGCGGCTCCCGGTGTCACAGGCGCCCACCGTTTCTGCGCCTGCGTTGGCGTACGCGCTCACGCAGTACGTGTAGCGCAGCCCCGGCTCGGCGGTGGCATCCGACGTGCTCGTCGCACCCGCGCCGACAGTGGTGAGGAGGAGGGGCCGGCCGGGCGCGAGACGCGCGCCGCCGCTCAGCACGGCGCCGGTCGCGCTGCCGCTCGCGGACGTGCCGGGCAGGGTGGCGAGGGCGGCGGTGCCGGTGGGGTCGAAGCCGTCGAGCGCCCACGCCGCCACGAGGCCCGCGCGGGCGGTGTCGGCGAGGGCGTAGCGGTTCGCGGCGATGGAGGCCGCCGGGCGCACGCGGCTCCAGACGCGCACGTCAGAGATCGAGCCGCCGAAGGTGCCGTTGACGCCGTTGCCGGTCGACTGTCCGATGCGCAGCGTGCCCGTCCCGCCGTAGGGCGCCGCCGCCACGTCGCTCGCCACGAGCGCGCCGTCGCGCACGATGGTGCGCTTGCCGGTCGGACGGTCGTACGTCACGGCCCAGTGGTGCCACTCGGCGTCGGTGAAGCCCTGCGGGGTGTCGAGGTCGTTGCCGGTGAAGGAGAGGATGAAGCGGTTGTTGTCGCGGAAGCCGATGTTGAGGCCGTTGTTGGCGCCTCCCGGTCCCTGACCGATGGCGAAGTCGCCGCGCCCGGCAGACGTGCGCTTGGCCCAGAACTCGATGGTGAACGACGACGGCAGGGCGGTGAGGCCGGTTGCGGTGGCGTAGCCGGTCGAGCCGTCGAGAAGGAGGGCCGGGCGGACGCCCTGCCCGGCGACCGGCGCCGCCGCCGCCACCCAGCCCGACGTGGAGGTGCCGGTCATCCCGACGAGCCGTCCGTGGTAGCCGCCGCGCGAATCGGTGGCGAGCGGGCCGATGCCGTCGTCGAAGTGGTAGAGGGCGGCGAGGCCGTCTTCGGCGCCCGTCGCGGCGGTGTTCATGCCGGCGCGGACCTGCGCCTGCGTGCGCGCGGTGCTCCAGAAGCGCACCTCGTCGAGTCCCGCCCTTGAACTTCCCGACGATCTCCGATCCTGGCGACCTTCCGAGCCCCATCATGACCGGCGCGCTGTTCTGCACGAGCGTGGCCGCGAACGACAGTTTCTGCACGCCGTCCACGTACAGCCGCGCCGTGGTGCCGTCGTAGGTCGCGGCGACGTGGTGCCAGTCGGTGTCGGCGAACTCGTAGGTCTGGAACGTGCCCGACACGAAGAGCGCGACCCCACGTCCTCCATTCGACGCGGGGGTCATGAGGGCAAACCCTTCCCAGTTCGCCGGTGACGATCCCTTGTCGAAGAGGCCCTTGTAGACGATCGGGATGAAGCCGACGTTCGCCGTCTGGGTCTCCACCTTCATCCACGCCTCGACGCTGAACTGCGGGAACGTCTGCGTGAGGTTGGGCACCTGAACGTTGTCGTCGACGCCGTCGAAGGCGAGGCCGTAGCCGCCGCTGCGCGTCACGCGCACGCCATCGACCGAGCCCACCCCGCCGCTCGACCAGCGCACGTCGACGCGGTCGTCGCGCGTCGAGTCCGACGCCACCACGGCGCTCGGCGCCGGGAGCGTGCCGAAGCCGCCGGTGTCGCAGGCGAGAACGCTCTCGGGGCCGCCGGGCAACTGCCGGGTCACGCAGTAGGTGTAGGTCGTACCCGCCACGGGTTTCACGGGGTCGCCTGTGCTGGCGTGGTCGAGGTACGTGAACGTGCCGTAGCCTCCCATCAGCCCCCGTCCGTCGCGCGTGAGCTGGTAGATCGCGCCCGGCGGAGTGCCCGTCGTCGGATCGCCGCCCGCAGGCGCTGTCCACGTGATGCGCGTCGCATTCGGCAGCGTGCCCTTCGTCGCCACGACGGTCGCTGGGGGCAGCACCGAGCCGCGCGTGCCGCTGTCGCACACCTGTACGCCCTCGCCATCGCCCTGAATGGGCGCGACGCAGTACGCGTAGGGCGTGCCCTGCGTGAGGGCCGCCGTCGCGGTGTCGTCGTAGCTGCCGATGTCGCCGACGGTGGCGACGAGCGCTCCGGCGCGGTAGACGCGGTAGCCGGTGTTGACGGCCGAGCGGTCGGTCCAGGTGATGCGGATCTTGTCGGTGAAGAGGCCGTCGCTGGCGGCGACGTTCGTCGGGGCGATGAACTGGCGGCGGCCCTGCTCGCAGCCGAGGTTCGTCGTCGTCGGGCCGTCCTGCCGCGAGACGCAGTACGGGTAGGCGCGCCCGGCGACGCCCGCGCGGTCGGTGTAGGTCGTGTCGCTCGCCGAGAGCGTGGCGAGGAGGAGGCCGTCGCGGCGAACCAGATAGCGCGCGGTCGGCGAGGGCACGCGCGTCCACGCGAGCACGACGCGGTCCTCGTAGAGATCGGACGTTGCCGTCATCGCCCATGCCGTCACGCGCGTGATGCCGCCGACGACGTCGCCATGGGCGCTCGCCGACGAGCGGTCGCGCACGTCGTTGACGCCCGCGGCGCCGACGCCGAGGTCTTCGAGCGCGTCGAAATCCCAGTAGCCGACGAGGCCCGCCGTCGTCGGGCCGAAGACGGTCGTGCGGTTGGCGGCGATTTCGGCGCCTGTGCGCACGGTGTTCCAGACGCGCACCTCGTCGATGCCGCCCTTGAAGAACTCGTCGCCGCCGGGCAGGTCCGCTCCGATGACGATCGGCTCGGTGGTCGCGCCGAAGGTGACCGCCGCGAGGGCCGTCTCGCCCGCGAGCACGCCGTTGATGTAGAAGCGCGTGAAGCCACCGCCGATGGCCACCGCCACATGCTGCCAGACGCCGAGCGTGAGCCGGCCCGTGGACTGCGCGCTCACTCGCGCCGAGCCCCCGGCGACGTTGTAGTTGAGTTCCGACTTCGAGGCGCCCGTCGCCGAGCGTCACGAGCGTCCACGGACGCTGTTCGACGCCCTTCGTCACGATGCCCGCGTTGGTCACGAACGCCGCCGGCTTGACCCACGCTTCGAGCGTGACGGCGTTCGTGAGCGCGTGCGCCGCCTTGTGAGGGACAGAGACGTAGTCGTCGATGCCGTCGAAGACGAGGTGCTGCGCGTCGAAGGCGCCGCTGCCGGCCACGCGGCTGATGTGCGTCGTCTGCGCCTGTGCCGAGGCGACGAGGGCGAGCGGCACGAGCACAGCGAGCGCGCCGGCCCGCGCGAGGCGCGAGGCGAGGCGGTGCGCGGCGGTGCGGCGAAGGGCGAAGCGAGCGGTCATGTCGGAGGCGCCGGGGAGGGCGCGGGCGGAGGCAGGGGGCGGCGCGGCGAGACGGACGCGCGAGGCAGAGGGAGCGGCAGGCGTCGTCACCGGGGGCCGTCGGCAACGCCGGGCGCGGCGCGGGGGGGCGGCGCGAGGCCGAGTTCGGCGGTCAGGTGACGGATCGCCTCGGTTCCCCAGTCGGTCAGGCCGGAGGTGGCGTCGCAAGCGGCGCCGTCACCCGAGATCCCGTCGCGGGGAGTGGCGAGCACCGCGCGCGCCTGCGAGCTCAGCCCCTCCTCCGCAGCCTCGCCGGAGGGGCGGGCAGACGGGCTGGTCGGGGTGGGCGAAACAGGCACGGGCGCGGGTGGCGGGACGGATCGGAGGGCGTGGCCCCATGATCCCCCACGCGGGCCGGGGCGTGCGCCTCCATTTCTCGCAGCACGTGACACCGATCGCCGTGTCAGAAAACCGTCCACGTTTGCAAGAAATGTGACAGCCGGGCAACGCGGCCGTGCCTGAGGGGCATTGTGGGGCGTGTGCGAGGCGTTCGACCCCTCAATGAAGGCGGCGCGAGACGCGGTGGACGGCGGCAGCCCAGTGGCGCGCGCGGCCCGTGGCGGGGTGGCGTGCGGTGGCGCAAGCGGCGAGCGGGGCGCGTCGTGGGTGAGCCGCGGAGGAGGAAAACCGCCCCCTCGAGGGGGCTCCCCGCCGCAGGCGGGGTGGGGGTGTGCGGCGGTCTCATTCTCTCTGAACCGCCCCACACCCTCCGGCCCTGCGGGCCACCTCCCTCAAGGGAGGGGTTTGCCGCGATGCGTCCCGAGGCCCGGTTTCGGCACCGTCATCGCCCCGGTCCAGACCAGGCACGACCGGCGCAGGCCGGATCGTGCGATGGTAGAGACGCATCGCCGATGCGTCTCTACGGCCCCCGTCACGTTCCAACACCGGACGCCATCGCGCCGCCATTCATCCCCCATCCTCCTCAACCACCGTCGGCACCGGTTCGGGCGAGACCTGCCCAGCCGATGCAGCACGGGTGGCGGCGTAGTCGGACGGGGTCGCGCCGAAGTGCTCGCGGAAGGCGCGGGCGAAGTACGAGAGGTTGTTGAAGCCCGCCGCGTACGCCACCTCGGCGACCGTCCCGACGCGCCGTTCCAGCAGCGCCGCCGCGCGTTGGAGCCGCATCGTGCGCACGAACTGCACCGGCGGATGACCGGTGAGCGCCTTCACGCGGCGGTGCAGGCCCGAGTAGCTCACCCCCATCGCCACCGCGAGCGCCTGCACGTCGAACGTGGCATCGCCCATCGACGCCTCGACGGCGGCGCGGAGGCGGTCGAGGAAGGCTTCGTCGGCGGAGGTGAGGGCGACGCCGGACGGCTCGTAGGTCACCGTGCGCCCGTACGCCTGCTGCATCTGCACGCGCGAGCGCAGCAGGTTCTCGACGCGCGCGATCAGTTCGCGCGCCACGAACGGCTTGACGAGGTAGTCGTCGGCGCCCGCTTCGAGGCCGCCGACGCGGCTCTCCGGCGACGCCCGCGCGGTGAGCATCAGCACCGGCGTGAGGGCGGTGCGCACGTCGGCTTTGAGGGCGGCGCAGAGGTCGACGCCGTCGAGGCCCGGCATCGTCAGGTCGGTGACGACGAGGTCGGGGCGGTGCGCGTACGCCGCGTCGAGGGCGGCGTGGCCGTCGCTCGCCTCGACGATGCGGTAGCGCGGCGCGAGCTGGCGGCGCGTGAAGGCGCGGACCTCGTCGTTGTCCTCGACGAGAAGCACGAGCGGGCGGTGCGCGCCGTCGTCTGGCTCGGTGGCGGTCGCCACGTCTTCGTCCGGCGCCCCGCCCTGCCCTGCCTCGGGCGGTGCGAGCACTGCAGGCGTCGCCGACGCGAACATCTCCTCAGCCTGCGAGACGTGCGCGAGGGCAGCGTCGTCATCCTCCACACCCGCGTCGTCCCCGTCTGCCTCGCCCGTACCGTCGGCGGGGAGGGTGACGGTGAAGGTGCTGCCGAAGCCGACCTCGCTCGTCACGTCGATGGTGCCGCCGTGGAGGTCGACGAGTTCGCGGGCGAGCGCGAGGCCGATCCCGACGCCCTCGACGGTTGTCGTGCCGCGGAAGAAGCGGTCGAAGAGACGCGGCAGCACCTCGGGCGCCATCCCGGTGCCGGTGTCGCGCACGCTCAGCACGGCGCCGCCGGGTCTGGCGGTGCCGTCTCCATCGCCCGGCGCCACGCGGACGGCGATGCGCCCGCCCGCCGGGGTGAACTTGACGGCGTTGGCGATGAGGTTGACGACGACTTTTTCGAGCGCGTCGCGGTCGAAGCGCAGCGGCACGGCGCCGCGCGGGGCGTGGAAGGCGAGGGCGACGCCGCGCTGCTCGGCGAGCGGTCCGAAGGCGCGGACGACCTCGCGCGTGAAGGCGGACAGGTCGCCCGTGCGCGGCGTGAACGGGAGGGCCTGGCTCTCCAACCGCGCGAGGTCGAGCAGCTGGTCGATCAGACGCACCAGGCGCCGGGCGCTGCGGAGCGCCGTGGCCAGGTCGTCGGCGACGGGCGCCTGTCCGGTCGCGCGCAGGTGATCCGACGCGCTCTCGACCGGCCCGATGATGAGCGAGAGCGGTGTCCGGAATTCGTGCGAGAGGTCGGCGAAGAAGCGGCTCTTGGCCGCGTCGAGGCGCTGCAAGGCCTCCGCCTGCGCCTCGACCGTCTGCCGCGCCTCGTCGGCGGCCTGCCGGGCGTCGTCGGCGATCTGGCTCTGCTCCTCGGCGCGGTCGCGGGCGTCGTCGGCGTGGCTCTTGGCTTCGGCGAGTTCGTGCGTGCGCGCCCCGACGGCCGCTTCGAGGCGGTCGCCGCGCTCGCTCAGCCGCCGCAGCCGCAGCCGCACGCCCGCGCCCGACGGCGCCGAGGAGCGCGAGGAGCGCGAGGCCGCGAAACCAGCCGGTCTCCATCGTCCGCGGCGGCACCTCGACGACGAGCGCGGCGGGCGTCTCGCTCCACAGGCCCGACGGCCCGGCGGCGGCGACGCGGAACGTGTAGCGGCCCGGCGGCACGTTGGTGAAGTAGGCCGCCCGCCGCGTCCCCGCATCCACCCACGCCGAATCGGCGCCCGGACCGTCGAGGCGGTAGCGGAAGCGCGTCTGCCGGGCGTCGGTGAGCCGGAGCGCCGTGTAGGCGATCGTGAACTGCCGCGCGCCGACGGGCAGGACCACGCGCGCGGAGTCGTCCCACGTCTCCTCCCCCGCCTGCACCTGCTCGACGCGCACGCGGGGCGGTCGGCGGTCGATGCCGAGGTGGGCCGGATCGACGACGGCGGCGCCGCTGAACGTCGGAAACCACAGCCGCCCGTCGGCGCCGCGCCACGCCGACGGCTGGAAGCCGCCGTTGGTCTCGGCGTGCCGCAGCCCCGCCTCGCGCCCGAAGAGCCGCGCCCCGAGCGGCGCCCGCCGCCCGTCGGCGACGGCGTTGAGGTCGGCGCGGGCGACGCGCGTGATGCCGCGGTTGCCGGTCGTCCAGAAGAACCCGTCGGCGTCTTCGACGATGGCCGAGACGACGTTCTCCGCCAGCCCGTCGACGGTCGAGATGCGGGCGATTTTCCCGTCCTTGATGCGGTTGAGGCCCGCGCCATAGGTGCCGACCCAGAGGGCGCCGTCGGCGTCTTCGTAGAGCGCGCGGAGGTCGTCGGAGGAGAGGCCGTCGGCGGTCGTGAGCGTGGTGAAGCGCCCGCCGCGGAGGCGCCCGAGCCCGGCGTTCGTGGCGACGTAGAGCGTGCCCGCGCGGTCTTCGAGCATCCCGCGCACCCACGTTCCCGGCAGGCCATCGGCCGTGGCGAACGTGGTCAGGCGGCCTCCGGCGAGGCGGCTCAGGCCGCCGTCGTAGGTGCCGATCCAGAGCACGCCCGCGCGGTCTTCGTAGAGCGCGAGCACCGACCGGCCCGGCACCGTGGCGCCGGTGTCGTCGCGGAACTCGCGGAAGCGGTCCCCCTCGCGTACGAACAACCCGCCGCCGTGCGACCCGGCCCAGAGGCGCCCGTCGCGGCCGTCGAGCACCGACGTGATGCAGGTGTTGACGAGCCCGTCGGCCTCGCCGTAGGTGCGCACCGCCTGCCGGGCCGCGTCGAGGCGCGCGAGGCCGCCGCAGTTGGTGCCGATCCAGACGTTGCGGGCGCGGTCTTCGGTGATCGAGAAGACGACATCGGTCGAGAGGCCCGCGGCGACGCCGTAGAGGCGGAAAGGCGCCACCGAGAGGCGGTTGAGGCCGCCGTTGTCGGTGCCGACCCAGATGCCGCCCTCGCGGTCGGGGTAGACGGTGCGCGCGAGGCCGGTCGAGAGGCCGTCGTCCTCGCCGATGGGGCGCATCCGCCCGTTCTCGACGCGGAGGACGCCGCCGCGCGTCGCCGACCAGAGCACGCCGTCGGAGTCGGCGCGCAGCGAGCGGGCGTACAGCCACGCGCCCGTTGCCCCCTCCACCGGGCGGAAGACGCCGCTGGCCGCATCGCGCCGGAACAGCCCGGCGCCGTCGGTCGCCACCCACACCGCGCCGCCGCGGTCCTCGGCGATGCCGACGATCGGCTTGCGCTCGGGCAGACTCGGCAGCACGACCGCCGTCACCGAGCGCCCGTCGATGCGGATCAGCTGCTCGCTCGTCCCCACCCACAGCACGCCATCGGACGCCTCGAAGAGCGCGTTGACGTGAATCACCGGGACCGACGGCACGCGCGCGAACCGCTGTCCGTCGAAGCGTGCGAGGCCGCCCTCGGTGCCTGCGTAGAGCACGCCGCCGCGCGTTTCGAGGAGCGAGAGCACGACCTCCGACGGCAATCCGTCGCGCTCGGCGAAGGTCGCCGCCGTGCGCCCGTCGGCGCTGAGGCGCGTTGCGCCGCCGCCCTGCGTGCCGACCCAGAGGGCACCGCGGCGGTCTTCGAGAAGCGCGAGCACGCGGTCGCTCGGCAGCGCAGGCGTGGTTGTGCGGTTGACGACGGAGAAGCGGACGCCGTCGAAGCGGACGAGACCGCCGTTCGTGCCGGCCCACAGGTAGCCGCTGCGCGCCTGCACGAGCGCCGAGACCGAGTTCTGCGGCAGCCCGTCCTCGGTCGTCCACCCATCGACGACGAACGGCGTGTTCGGCGCGGCGGCGGTGCCGGGCGCCGTCGCGGCAGACTGCGCCCGCGCGGCGTGCCCGAGAGGCGCGAGCGCCAGGACCAGCACGAGAAGGCGGAAGGGCACGTGCACGTGGGGGGACGCAGGCGGGAGACGGATCGCCGCGACTGCGCCACGGCGGACGCAGAATACGCACGCCATCGGCTGGACCGGCCCTGCCCATCGCCCCAGAGCGGGCGCACGCGAATGCGCACCTGCCGACCCGGCGAGCGAGCGGACGACGGTCTTCTGCTCGCGGAGGGCACGGTCCTGTTCGCGGGAGAGCGGCGGCGGGAGGAGAGGTGCATCGCGAATGTGGAATCCGTATCAGCCGCACTCCTCTGCCCGGCGCACCTGCTGCCCGTCCACCGACCTGCGGCGCGTGCGCCAGACGTGTGAGGAGACCGCGAAGGTGGCGCGATGCGGGCTGCCGACTTGATTCGCGGCGGCGCGGCGCCGTATCATCGCCCTCCCGCCCGGCACGCCCGGCGGGTGCTCTGCGGAACTAGCTCAGCTGGTAGAGCGCCACCTTGCCAAGGTGGAGGTCGCGAGTTCGAGTCTCGTGTTCCGCTCCCCGACCGCCGGTCCTGCCCTCGTGGCGAGACCGGCGGTTTGCATTTGGGGGGATGCCCGGCTGCGCAGACGCGTCCTCAGATCGCGGACGCGGGCGGGCCGAGCCGGTCGGGCAGGGCCTTCAGAGCGTGGAGCGGGGGGGAAGGAGCAGGCGCAGCGTCACGAGGACGCAGGTCGGGGCGTGCTGGCCCTGAAGGCTCGGGGCGTCGACGTTGCGCCGGTGGTCTCCTGCGTCCTCGGCCCACGCGACATACAGGACGCCCTCCCCGTCCTCCCGTCCCGACGGCAGCGACCGCGTCAGGTGAAACCACCCCGCGCGTTCGATGCAGTCACGGGCGTGGCCTTCGATGATGTAGTTGTCGAAGCCGCGCCCCGGCACGACTGCCGTTTCGAGGCCATTGAACTGCGTGAGGACAAAGGAGCCACGAAGGGCGCGGCACTCCTCCGGGTACGTGGACGCCCACAGGGCAAGCAGTTCGGGCAGCGTCTCAGGCATGGCGGGGCAGAGAGGAGAGGGGGACCGGGCTCAGCTTCGTCGCCGGGACCATACGCAGCCGGGGCGCTTCCGCGAACGGACGATCCGGTCCCGACCGGTCAGATCGCCGACGCCGGGGGCGGGCAGATGAGTTCGTGGTTGGCGGCCATTCCGGCGCGCGTGCCCTCGTCGATGGCGTGCGAGAGGTTCTGCGTGCCCGACGACGCGTCGCCGATGAGGAAGAGGCCGGGGAGGCCGACGCGCCCGTCGTCGTCGGAGACGATGCAGGCGGCGCCGTCTTCGATGGCGAGGCCGAGGCGCTCGGCGAGCGGCGCGCGCGGGCGCTGCGGCGGGTGCAGGTAGACGGCCCCGACGCCGACGCGGCGCCCCCCCTCCATGACGACGGCTGAGACCTCGCCGCCGTCGTGGTCGAGCCGCTCCGGAACGCCGTCGTCGACCGCGATGCCGCGCGCGTCGAGGAGCGCGCGGTCGTCTGCCGAGACCGCCACGCCGCCGGTGACGAGTGTCAGGTCGTCCGTCCATCCGAGGAGCAGGACGGCGAGGCTGACCGCCGAGGCGTCGGCGCCGAGGACGGCGGTCGGGCGCTCGCGGAGTTCGTGGCCGTGGCAGTACGGGCAGTGGATGGCGCTCACACCCCAGCAGGCCTCGATGCCGTCGATCTCGGGCAGCACATCGGCGACGCCGGTGGCGAGGACCAGCATCCGCGCGGTCGTCCATTCGTCCGCAATTTTCAGGCGATAGCCGCCAGTGTCGAGCGCTTCGGCGGCGTCGACGCGGGTCTCGCGGATGTGGACGCCGTAGCCGAGGCACTCCTGCCGCCCGATCCGGCGCAGGTCGAGCGGCGCGATGCCGTCGCGCGTGAGCAGGCCCTGCGCGTGGGGCGCAGGCGCGTTGCGGGCGCGTCCGTCGTCGAAGAGGGCGACGCGGCGCCCGGCGCGCCCGAGCGTGAGCGCGCAGGCGAGGCCCGCCGGGCCGCCTCCGACGATGGCGACGTCCCAGTCGTGGTCGGGCGCGAAGCGGGCGGGATCGAGGGGCATCGTGAGCGGGGGATGGACGGATGGCGCGGCGGGCGGCAACGCGGCGGGCGGGCGCGGTCTCCCGGCGGGATGTAACCGGACGGGTCGGGTCGCAGGGCTGTTCAACCCGAGTTGTGGGGCAGTGAGGCTGATTCTGTGGGAGCGTTGAACGGCCAGATCGCCGCGCCGCGTCGCTCCTCGCAAAGACCGGCTGGACGGATCGAGACGGACGTCGACGGCCTTGCCGCGACGGGCAACGCGGCGCGCGCTGCGGGGTTGGGGAGGCGGTATCCGTTCTCCATCCCCCGACATCCAGTGCCCGATTCCACCCCGCCCACCGTCGTCGTCACCGGCGCGAGCCAGGGCATCGGCGAGGCCATCGCCCGCGCCTTCGCCGCCGCCGTGCCCGGCGTCCGCCTCGCCCTCCTCGCCCGCAGCCAGGGCCGTCTCGACGCCGTCGCCGACGCCTGTCGCAGCCTCGGCGCCGACGCCCTCGTGCTGCCGACCGACGCCACCGACGAGGCCGCGACCGATGCCGCCGCCGCCGCCGTCCACGACCGCTGGGGCGCCGCATCGGTCCTCGTGGCCAACGCGGGCAGCTTCACCCCCGGCCCGCTCCTCGACACGTCCCTCGACGAGTTCCGCCGCCAGATCGACGCCAACCTGACGAGCGCCTTCCTGACGACGCGCGCCTTCCTGCCGCCGATGGTCGCGGCGCGCGCGGGCCTCGTCGTCTACATGGGCTCGATCGCGTCGGTGAAGGGCTACGCCGGTGGGGGCGCGTACACAGCCGCCAAGCACGGCGTGCTGGGCCTCGCGCGCGTCGTTCGGGAGGAGACGAAGACGTCGGGCGTGCGCGTGACGACGCTTCTGCCCGGCGCGACGCGGACGCCGTCGTGGGACGGCACGTCGGAGCCCGACGACCGCTTCATGCCGCCCGAGGACATCGCCGCCGCCGTCCTCGACATCTGGCGCCTCTCGCCGCGAACGGTCGTCGAGGAGGTGCTGCTGCGTCCGCAGCTGGGGGATTTGTGATGGACGGCGCCTGGGCGCGACAGCGTTCCCGGCCACTGCACCGCCGATCCTTCGATTCCGCATCAGGTATCGGCGCCGACGGCGTCGGCGATCGTGGCGAGGCGGTCGCGGTCGAGGGCGGCGAGGAGGCCGCGGTGGAGGTCGCGCGCGAGGGCGGGGCCGTGGTAGACGAGGCCGGTGTAGACGCCCGCGAGCGTCGCCCCGGCCCGGATCGCGGCGTAGGCGCCGTCCGGCGTGGCGATCCCGCCCGTGGCGACGATGGGGACGGCGCCGTTCGTCGCCCGGAACAGGTGCCTCACCAGCCGCCGACTGCGCGCGGCGAGCGGCGCGCCCGAGAGGCCCCCTGCCCGGCCCGCGCGGCGACATCCGGCGACACGCCCGCGCGGTCGGGCGCGGTGTTGCCCGCCACGAAGCCCGCGACGCCGTGCGCGGCGCACACGGCGACGATCTCGTCGTAGACGCTGGGCAGCGGTCGCGTCGCCAGATGCGGCGGGCGGCGGGGCCAGCTTGACGAGGAGAGGCACGGCGGGCGCCACGCGGGCGCGCTCGGCCATGACGGCGGTGAGGAGGGCGTCGAGGGCGCGCGGGTCCTCGAAGGTCGTCCCCTCGCGCGTGTTCGGGCACGACACGTTGAGCGTCACCCACGCCGCATGCGGCGCGACGGCGGCGAAGGAGGCGCGGAAGTCGTCGAGCGCGTCGTCGCCGAGGATCGCCGGGTCGTGCGTCTTGGCGATGTTGACGCCGACCGGTACGCGCCGCGCGCCCGGTCCTGCGAACGTCCCCGACGGCGCCACGCGGGCAATGCGCCGGGCGATGGCAGCAGCGCCCTCGTTGTTCAGCCCCATCCGGTTGACGAGCGCCTCCGCCTCCGGCAGTCGCCACATCCGCGGCCGCGGGTTGCCGTCCGAGGGCCGCGCCGTCGCCGAGCCGACCTCCGCCCATCCGAACCCGAGCGCGGCCCACATGGGGATGAGGCGCGCGTTCTTGTCGAGTCCCGCCGCCACCCCGACCGGCGCGGCGATGCGGCGCCCGAGCACCGTCTGCGCGAGGCGCGCGTCCTCGACGGTGAAGCGGCGCGCGAGCACAGGCCCGAGCGGACATTGCACGGCGGCGGCGAGCGCGAGCGTGGCGGTGTGCGCGGTCTCGGGGTCGAGGTGGAAGAGGAGCGGGCGGATCGCGCGGTACACGGGGCGTGGGGATAGCGGTGGGGATGGATCGTACGGCGATGCCCCGATGTGCGTTCGTCTCCCGTGCCTCCGTAGGGGACGTGCGTGCACGTCCCGCCCCTCGCGCCCCATGTCCTGCTCCCCGCCTCACGCCACCGCTCGCATCGCCCCGCGCCCACCGCATCCCGACCGGAAACGACGGATGCACAGCGAACGCGGGGGCAACGCGGACGCCGGCGGGACGTGCAAGCACGTCCCCTACGACCCACGACCCACCCAGACGATGCGCTTCCTCCAGATCGACGCCTTCACCGACCGGCCCTTCGCCGGAAATCCCGCCGCCGTCTTCGTTCTCGACGCAGGCCACGCCCGCGCCCGCGATGCCGCGTGGATGCAGGCCGTCGCCGCCGAGATGAACCTGTCCGAGACGGCGTTTGCCACGCCAAACCCGGGCGCCGACCCCGTGGGCAGCTACCGCCTGCGCTGGTTCACGCCCGCCGCCGAGGTGCGCCTGTGCGGCCACGCGACGCTCGCCACCGCCCACGCGCTCTGGCAGGACGGCCACCTCGCCGCCACCGACGACGCCGTCTTCCACACCCTCTCGGGCATCCTCCGCTGCCGCCGCCTCGCCGACGGACGCATCGAGATGGACTTCCCCGCCCGCCCCCTCACGCCCCTGCCGATGCCCGAGGGCCTCGCCGACGCCCTCGGCGCCATGCCGACGACGGTCGGATGGGCGACGGACGATGTGATGGCGGTCTTCGACGATGCCGCAACCGTGCGCGCCCTCCGCCCCGACATCGCGGCCCTCGCCCGCGTCGAGGCGCGCGGCGTGATCGTGACCGCCCCCGGCGACCGCGCGGGGGTCGATGCGGTCTCGCGCTTCTTCGCCCCCCGCGTCGGCGTCGACGAGGACCCGGTGACCGGGTCGGCGCACTGCGCCATCGGTCCGTACTGGGCCGAGCGGCTCGGGCGCACGGTCGTCGCCTGCGAGCAGGCCAGCGCCCGCGGCGGGACGATGGAGGTCGAGGTCCTGGGCGCGCGCGTCGCCCTCCGCGGCCACGCCGTCACCGTGTTCGAGGGCCGGATGTTCGGCGGCGTGTGAGATTCCCCGACGGCCGCCGCGACGTCTACGATCACCAGCCCGGCGAGAGGGCGAAGCCGAAGTGGGCGCCCTTGTCGGGGCGCTGGAAGGGATAGGCGTAGAAGACCTCGAAGACGGCGTAGCCGAGCACGTTGAAGCGCGTCGAGACGCCGAGGCTCGTCACCGGGATGCGGTCGAGGGTGGTGCGGGCGTCCTCGCCGGTCACGAAGGCGAACGGACGCACCTTGCTGTTGGTGAGGTCGTAGGCGCTGCCATCGCTCGTCGTGCCGCTCTTGCCTTCGAGGCCGGTCCACGAGAGGCCTGCGTCGGCGAAGACGGAGAGCTCGGTCGGCAGGTACGGGAAGTTGAAGAAGCCGTAGTCGCGGGTACCCAAGAGCGGCACGCGGGCCTCGGCGCTGGCGATGACGGCCCGCGTGCCCTGCAAGCGTGAGAAGGCGGGGCAGGCGCCGACCGTGCTTCCGCACTCGCCCTGCTCGAACGACCGCGCGCCGTAGCCGCGCACGAACGTCGGGTAGTAGCTCGATTGCAGGTAGACCTGCCCGATGCGGAAGTCGCGCGCGGTGTTCTCGGCGCCGTAGTTGCCGACGTGCATCGCGCGCCACGCGAGCGTCAGGCCGCCCTTGGGCGTCGGGCGGAAGAAGTAGTAGCGCCGGTAGTCGGCGAGGACGTTGGCGAACTGGTAGTCGCCGACGTAGCCGCCCGCCTGGAACCGGTAGCGCCCGCCCTGCACGGGCGAGGTGAAGCCGAAGTTCGAGAAGTCGCCGACGAGTGCGATGCTGCCGGTGCCGAGGTAGAGCGCGTCCGGGGCGATGCCCTTCTTGCGGATGCGGTCGGTGGCCTGAATGAATCCCTGGTCGTAGGCGTCGCGGCGCAGCGGGAAGCTGTCGACCTCCACGTCGAAGCCGTAGCGCGTGCCGCCGAGTTCGGCCTCGAAGCGCCGCGCCTGCGTGAGCGGGTAGAGCGAGAGGCCCGACACGGACGTTCTGGAAGATGCGCTGCTGGATTTGCAGGTAGGCCGCATCGACGCCGTCGTCGGAGATCTGGGCGTACGGAATCAGGTACGGCAGGTGCGAGACCTGCGCGCCGTAGTTGAGGCGGCGGCTCAGGTTGAGGTACGTCGCCTGCCCGCCGATGTCCTTGATCGTGCCGTTGGCCTGCGCCACGACGGTCAGGTTGTGGTTGCCGAGCAGGTCGGAGAACAGGAACCCGACGCCGCCCTGCACCTGCGATCCGTAGTACCCACCGACGCCGACGCCGACGGTCGGCGGCGCGACGGCGTCGAGTTTGAGGCGGGCGCGGTACGGGCGCGACTCCTGCGTGAACGGCTCGGGCAAATCGCTCACGGGGTCGCCGAGGTAGGAGGCCACGAGGCCGGTGCCGAGCGCGCGGATCGGCGGCAGCACCGCCGCGGTCGCCGTGCCGCTCTCGCGCGGCGTGATCGGCGTGCCCGTCATCTCGGCTGCCGTCTTGCCGATGATCGTGTACTCGTTGTCGCTGAACACCGAGTACGCGACATCGCCCGTGTTGTGGGCGACCGACATCGCCGGGGCGGTCTGCGTGATGCCGGAGATGCCGGTTTGCAGGTTGGTCACCCGGAAGACGGCGCCGCTGGCGAGTTCGAGGCGGTAGAGGTCGCGGAAGCCGTCCTGGTCGGAGATGAACAGGAGGCTTTGCCCGTCGCCGGTGAACTGCGGGTTGTGGTGGAGGGCGTTGCGGAAGGGCGTGCGGACGGTGATGCGGCCCGTCGCCACATCCATCGTGGCGAGGCGCGGCTCGGCGTAGTCGAGCGTCTCGAAGTTGGTGCCGTCGCCCGGCGTGCCGTCGCCGCGGTCGGTCGTGAAGGCGAGCGTCTGGCCGTCGGGGCTCCACGCGGGCTGGAGGTCGGCGTAGCGGTCGTCGGTCACCTGCCGCACCCGGCGCGACTCGACATCGAGAAGGTAGAGATCGGAGATGCCGCCTTTGAGGCCGGAGAAGGCAATCGTCTTGCCGTCCGGGCTCCACGCCGGGTTGGCGAGCGCGGGCACCTCGTCCACACGAATGCGCTGGACGATCTTGCCGCGCTTGACATCGAAGATCGACAGCTCGTTGTCGCCCTCGACGAACGTCACGAAGGCGAGGCGCTGGCCGTCTGGGCTCCACGACCCGGCGCTCGCGATGAAGCGGAGGGCGTCGAAGTGGGAGTCGCCGTTGGTCTCGGCGAGCTTCTGCACGATGCGCCCCGTCTCGACGTCGGCGACGAACAGGTTGACGTTGAAGAGGTCGCGCTCGCTCAGGTACGCCACGTAGCGCCCGTCGGGCGAGAGCACCGGGGCGATGTTGATGCGCCCGCCCGCGCGGCGGCGCGAGATGAGCACGCGCCCGGCGTCGGCGGCAGGCGTGCGCCCGGCGGCGAGGGGCAGGTACGTCGCCTTGACCTCGCTCGCCCACTCGCGCGAGAGCGAATCGGGCGAGAGGCCGAGCGCGTAGACGATGGCGGAGTCCGGCCCGACGCGCCCCGAGAGGCGGTAGACGTTGGCCACGGCCTGGTCGCCGTACTTGCCGCCGATGTAGGCCATGAGGGCCTGCCCGTAGCGGTAGGGGAAGTAGCGCCCGTCGGTGGTGAGCTGCCGGATCGTCGGGAGGTCGTCGCGGAGGGCGGCGTCGCGCATCCACATCGCCGTGTGCGGGTCGACGCGCCCGATCGACAGGTACTCCGCCGTGCCCTCCATCAGCCACAGCGGCTGCGCGCCGAGGGCGAAGCCCGACGTGTCCTTCTCGAGGGCGATGTCGTACTGGAACGAGTGGACGAGTTCGTGGCCGAGGACGTGGTCGGTCTCGGCGTAGGACCCCGTCAGCGGCATCGTGACGCGCTGCTTCAAGCCCTCGGTCACGCCGCCCGTGCCCTCGCCGATGAGGCCGCCGATGGCGTTCGTCTGCTGGAAGTCCGCGTCGTTGGCGTAGAAGAGGATGGGCTTCTTGTCGCCGAACGTGTTCAGGTAGGTGCGGCGGTGGCGCTCGTACCAGCGCTCGGCCATCCGAGCGGCGTCGCGGACGGCCTGCTCGGCCTCGGCGTAGTAGTAGATCTTGAAGTGCTCGGTCTCGAACGACCGGAACTTGAAGCGGTCGTACTGCACCTTGTTGCGCCCGAAGTACTGCGCCTCGGCGGTCGGCGCGGCGGGGCCGAGAGCGGCGGCGAGAACGAGGAGGCAGCAGGCCGCGCGCAGCACCGAGGAACGGGGGGCGGGGCGGAGCGAGGGGAGTCGGGGCATCGGGGACTCAGAGGGAGATGACGGCGCGCGGAGAGGCTGGACCGGGCGGCTGGGGTGCCCGATCGGGAGCGTCGGATGAAGATACACGGGAGCACGCGCGAGGCCCCGGTCCGCTCCACCCCCCCGGCGGCTCGCCGACGGGCAGGCACGCGCGGGAGATGTGTATCGGCTATGTGCAAACGCCTGCCCGGCGGCCCTATTGCGCCGTTCGGGGGCGCTCCGGGCGCGCTCACCGCCTCCGCGCGGCTGTGTGCGCAGCACGGACGGGCACGGGCGTGACCGCATCGTTGCGCGCCCGGCGACACCTGTCAGGTCGGGAGACCTGACTGGTGCCCCCCTCTGCTCGTCTCCCCGTCTCCCGCTCACTCCCACTCGATGGTCGCGGGCGGCTTGCTCGACACGTCGTAGACGACGCGGTTGACGCCGCGCACCTCGCCCATGATGCGGTTCGAGACGCGCGCGAGAACTCGTACGGCAGCGCGCCCAGTCCGCCGTCATGCCGTCGACGCTCGTGACGGCGCGGAGCGCGAGGACGTTCTCGTACGTCCGCCCGTCGCCCATGACGCCGACCGACTGCACCGGCAGCAGCACCGCGAACGCCTGCCAGACCTCGTCGTAGAGGCCGCTCGTGCGCAGCTCGTCGAGCCAGATCGTGTCGGCCTGCCGCAGCACGGCGAGGGCGGCGGGCGTGACGGCGCCGAGGACGCGGACGGCGAGGCCGGGACCGGGGAACGGGTGGCGCCCGACGATCCGCTCGGGCACGCCGAGGAGCCGTCCAACCTCGCGCACCTCGTCCTTGAACAGCTCCCGGAACGGTTCGAGGAGCTCGGTAACCGAGCTTCTCCGGCAGCCCGCCGACGTTGTGGTGGCTCTTGATCGTCACCGACGGCGCGCCCGTCGTGAACGACACCGACTCGATCACGTCCGGATACAGCGTCCCCTGCGCCAGAAACGCCGGGCGCTCGCCGATGCGGGCCTCGATGGCGTGCGTCGCCTCCTCGAAGGCCTCGATGAACGCCGCGCCGATGATCTTGCGCTTGGCCTCGGGGTCGGTCACGCCCGCGAGGCGCGTCGAGGAACAGGTCGGAGGCGTCGTGCCCGACGAGGTCGAGGCCGATGCCGTCGCGGAACGTCGCCTGCACCTCTTCGAACTCGCCCGCGCGCAGCAGCCCGTTGTCGACGAACACGCAGTGCAGCCGCTCGCCGATGGCCTTGTGGATCAGGACCGCGGCGACGGACGAATCGACGCCGCCCGACAGCCCGAGGAGCACGTGCGCCTCGCCGACGGTGGCGCGGATCGACGCCACCTGCTCGTCGACAAAGGCGGCGGGCGTCCAGTCGCCGCGCGCGCCGCACTCGACGTGGGCGAAATTGGCGAGCAGGCGGGCGCCGTGCTCGGTGTGGACGACCTCCGGGTGGAACTGCACGCCGACGTGCGGATGCCCGTCGCGCCGGAACGCGGCAATCGCGCTCTCGGTGCGGGCGGTCGCGCGGAATCCGTCGGGCAGGCGCGCGAGGTGGTCGCCGTGGCTCATCCAGACCGTCGACCCGGCGGGGATGCCGTCGAAGAGCGGATCGCCGACGGCACCCTCTCCATCGTCAAGCAGGTGCGCACGTCCGAACTCGCGGCGCTCGGCGCGCTCGACGGTGCCGCCGAGGGCCGTCGCCATCGCCTGCAAGCCGTAGCAGATGCCGAGGACGGGCATCTCGGTGCCGTCGGCGCGGCGCATCTCCATCAGGCCGTCCGGAAACGCGGCGCGCCGACGTCGTAGACCGACGCTGGACCGCCGGAGAGGACGACACCGATGGGCTGGCGGGCCTCGATGTCGGCAAGCGGCACGGTGCAGGGCAGGATCTCGGCGTAGACGCCCGCCTCGCGCACGCGGCGCGCGATGAGCTGCGTGAACTGGCTGCCGAAGTCGAGGATGACGAGCGTCTGGTGCATCGCGGCGGTCGGGGATATGCGCTGTCGCGCCGGATCTGCCGCTACGCTACCGCCGCCCTGCCCCGCCGCCCGCGCGCGGCGCGTGGAATCCCGGCGAATGCGCCGCGCCGCGCTATCCCGCTGCCGCCTTTGCGCGCGGTAATGCGGCCTCAGCGCGGGATGTTGACGCGCATCCACCGGGTCACGCGCACCCCCGAGCCGAGCAGAACGCCCAGCACGATGCCACCGACCGCGCCGATCGCCGCGGCCCGCATGACGGGAGCGCCCGGATCTTGCCCCCTCCGAGGAGCGGACCGCGCCAACGAACAATCCGGCGCACATGCCCGATGCCCCGCCAACCGGCCCCGACGACGCCGCCCGTGACCATCGCCGGGCGTGAAACCTTCGTTCCCAGGTCGAACGTCGAGGTCCGCACGTTGCGCAATGCCACCGTGCGGACGACGCCGCTGGCGGCTCAGAAACACGGTGTCGGCGCGGAGGCTGTCTAGGTCTTACGCAGTTGGGCTCTTGGTGTGCCGGTTTGCGTTGCGTCGGTGCCTTGACCGGACCCGCCATGAATGCGCCTCGCTGCACCGAGATCGACTACATCGCCTTCCTTCTCGCCGCCCAGCGCGTCTTCTCGTGCACCGAGGCCGCACGCTGCCAGCCTGAGCACGACCGCGCGCCTGCCCACGACGCCTTCACGCGCCTGCTCACGCGAGTGCCGCTCGATACAGCAGCGGTGTGGGCGGAAGTGAAACCCTTCGTCGCGCGAGCGGGCGGCCTGCTCGTGCTCGACGACTCGACGCTCGACAAGCCCTACGGACGCCGTATCGAGCTCGTGAGCCGCCACTGGTCGGGCAAGCACAAACGCGTCGTCTGGGGCATCAATCTCCAGACGCTCGTCTGGAGCGACGGCACGTGCGGCTTCCCGCTCGATTTCCGCGTCTACCGCACCGGCGGGCCGAGCAAGAACGACGGCTTCCGCGAGATGCTCGCCACCGCCCACGAGCGCGGCCTGGCCCCCTCGTGCGTGTGCTTCGACGCCTGGTACGCGAGTCTGGAGAACCTCAAGGCGGTCAGAAACTGCCGGTGGTCCTGGCTGACGCAGCTTCGGCCCAACCGGCTCGTCAACGCGGAGAGGACGGGGCTCGTGCACGTCTCGGCCATCGAGATCGGGCCTGAGGGGCGCGTGGTGCATCTGAAAGGCTTCGGGCTGGTGCGGGTGTTTCGGACGGTCTCCAGAGACGGACACGCGGAGCACTACGCGACGAGCCAGACCGAGATGAGCGAAGCGGAGCGTGCGAGCCTGGTGCGTCAGGCGTGGTCGGTCGAGTCGTACCACCGGAGTCTGAAGCAGTACTGCGGCGTCGAGGGCGCGCACGTGCGCTCGGCGACGGGTCAGGTGAACCACGTGCTTCTCTCGATCCGTGCCTTCGTGCGCCTGGAGGTGCACCGTTTGCGCACGGGCACGAGTCATTTGAGGCCAAGTTGGCCATCGCGCGAGCAGCGATGCGGGCGTTTCTGGCCAATCCGTCGCTCGCCTACCTGCCACCTGCGTAGCGCGACCTCAGGCCCGTTCTGGACCGCGGTCGTCACGAACTGCGTAAGAC
>CAVSDF010000008.1:0-488100 GCA_963726715.1 Rhodothermales bacterium | reverse complement strand
TCGCCACCCTAGGCTGCCGCTCGTGAGTGAGGCGCAGAGCTACCGCGGCATCGAGCTGGAACGCACCGGAGGGGGGAGTTCGTGGTCACCAACGAGCGTGGCGGCACCCTGCGGATCGGCGGCGACGACGCCGACTTCACGCCCGTCGAGCTGTTCCTGGCGTCCCTGGCCGGGTGTGCCGCCGTCACCGTCGAGGAGATCGCCGGACGCCGGGCCACGCCGAGCGGTTCGCCGTCACCGGCGAGGGCCACAAGGTGCGCGACGAGCAGGGCGGCGGATGTCCGGCCTGCGGCTGGTGTTCGACGGCGTCTTCCCCGACGGCGAGGACGGCGACGCCGCCCGCGCGGTGCCGCCGCGCACCATGGCCCAGACCCGCGACCGGATCTGCACCGTCTCCAACACCGTGCACCGCGGCGCCACCGGTCGAGTACGTCGAGCGGGACTGAGGTGGCCACCGGCTGGCGGCGACGTGCCGCGGCAGCACGGACGCCGCTTCCTCGTCACCGGCGCCAACAGCGGCATCGGCCTCGAGACCGCCCGCGCCCTCGCCGGCGCCGGCGCGCACGTGGTGATGGGTGCCGCAACCTCGAGAAGGCGGAGGCCGCCGCCGCGACGATCTCGCCGACCCCGCCGGTGGCGTGGAGGTGCGCGAGCTCGACGTGTCGTCGCTCGCCTCGGTGCGGCGTTCGCCGACGGCGTGCTCGCGGGCGACCGCGTGGACGTGCTCGTCAACAACGCCGGGGTGCTCGGCGTCCCGCTCTCGCTCACCGACGACGGCGTCGAGACGCACCTCGCCACCAACCACCTCGGCCACTTCGCCCTCACCAACCTCCTGCTGCCGCACCTCGACGACCGGGTGGTGGTGGTCGGCTCGGTGTCGCACCGGGGCGGGGTCCTCGACCTCGACGACCTCGCCTGGGAGCGCCGCACCTACGGCGGCTACGCCGCCTACGGCGCCTCCAAGCTGGCCAACCTGCTTTTCCTCGCCGAGCTGCAGCGCCGGCTGACCGCCGTCGGCTCCACGCTGCGCGCCACCGGCGCGCACCCCGGCTCGACGTCGACGTCGATCACCGGCCACACCGGAAGCGGCCTCAAGACCTGGATCGGTGCCGGGGACCCGCCTGGTCGGCATGCCGCGTGGCAGGGCGCGCTGCCGACCCTCTACGCGGCCACGATGGACGTGCCCGGCAACACCTACCTCGGCCCCGACGGCCTGCGCGAGATGCGCGGCTGGCCCGGCCCCGCCGTCCGCAGCCCCGCCGCCCTCGACCCCGACCGCGCCAGGGAGCTGTGGGCCTGGTCGGAGGAGACGTCGGGGTTGGCTTCCCGCTGCGACTGTTTCCCCACGGGTTTCACTCCTCAGGCACTGCTCCACTCCGCGATGCAGTGCCCGAGAAGTCAGCAAAGTGCCTGGATCCAGACCACCACTGAGCCGGCGTGAACCTGAGACCCGGCCTGCTACGCGCGCGGCCACAGTTCCCCGAAGAACAGTCACTTCGAGACGGTCGCCGACCGGATCTGCACGGGCAGCTTCGGCGGCCCGTCCCCGGCGCCGCCACGGTCACCGGCTGCCCGCACCTTCTCGACGACGGCCAGGCCCTCGGGGGAGAGGGTGCCGAAGACGGTGTAGGAGGGCGGCAGCTGGGAGTCGGCGTAGACCATGAAGAATTGCGAGCCGTTGGTGTTCGGGCCGGCGTTGGCCATCGCCAGGGTGCCCGCGCCGTAGGTCTCGGTGCCGGTGAGCTCGTCGGCGAAGGTGTAGCCCGGGCCTCCCGTGCCGTGGGCCGTGCCGGTGGGATCGCCGCACTGCAGCACCCCGAGCCCCGAGGCGGGGGTGGTGAGGCGGTGGCAGCGGGTGCGGTCGAGTAGCCCTGCTCGGCCAGCGACACGAAGGAAGTCCACGGCGCACGGCGCGACCGCGCCGTCGAGGGTCAGCGGGATCTCGCCCTGCGTGGTGTCGAGGGTGATCTCGACGTCGCCGTCGTAGGCCGGCTCGGGGGTCGGCGGCTTCGGCGCCTTCCCGCCGCCGGCGCCGTCGGGGGTGTAGGTGCACGCGGTGGGAGCGGCGGGCTCGCTGCGGCGCCGGAGCGCTGCCCTCGGTGGCCTCCCCGACGTCGACGTACTCGACCGTGACGGCCTCGGCCGGAGCGCCGTCGGACCCGCCGCCCTCGACACCGGCGTCCGCGATGTCGCGGAGCACCTGGAGCCCGGCCTCGTCGATCGTGCCGAACACGGTGTAGGCGGGGGAGAGCTGGGAGTCCTCGTAGACCATGAAGAACTGCGAGCCGTTGGTGTTCGGGCCCGGCGTTGGCCATCGCGAGGGTGCCGGCGGGGTAGGTCTCGCCGCCGCTCAGCTCGTCGGCGAAGGATATGCGACATCGTTTCTGTTCCTCGCTCGTCGCTGCCGCGCTTGCGGGGGCCATGGCGCTTCCCGCCTTGGCCCAAACGATGGCGCCGCACGCAGTGGCGTTCAACATCCGAGCGATCCCGTCCTCTTTCGAACAGCACGATCCCGATCAACATCTACACCGTCTTCAACGACGGCAGCATCGTCTCGCGGTCGCAGATCGGCAACGGCATCATCCCGGCGACGGGCGGCGGCGACCGGCTGATGTGGTACGGCTACAAGGCGCCTTCCGAGCCGGTGGGGCCGGACAAAATGGCTCGACGGCGTGGGACGATGGCTCCGTCGGCTTCTACTCGATCGCGGGCGGCTACGCGACCGTTGCCGCCGCCAACTACTCGACGGCCTTCGGCGAGGGCTCGACGGTCACGTCGCAGGGGCAGGGCGGCACCGCCGTCGGCTACCGAACCTACGTGTCGCGCACCGCCGGCTTTGCCTCAGGCTACCAGACGAGTTGCAATGGCGTCTACTGCACGGCCATGGGCTACCGGAGCAATGCGAGCGGCGACGGGGCCGTCGCCATCGGCTACCGCGCCACCGCCGACGGCGACTACAGCCTCGCCCTCGGGCGCAGCGCCAGCACCAACGGCTTCAACGGCGCCATGGTCTTCGGCGACGCGTCGACGACCGACTCGGTCGAGGCGTTCGCCAACAACCAGTTCATGGTGCGCGCCGCCGGTGGCTACCGCCTCTACACGAACGCCACGCTCACGGCGGGTGTCTTCGTCAACGCCGGCAGCGGCTCGTGGAGCACCATCTCGGACCGCCACCGCAAGGAAGGCTTCGAGAACGTCGAGGGCGAGGCCCTGCTCGCGCGCCTGCGGACGATCCCGGTCTCGTCGTGGCGCTACATCGCCGAGGAGGACCGCACCGTGCGCCACATCGGCCCGATGGCGCAGGACTGGCACCGCGCCTTCGGCCTGAGCGCCGACTCGACGACGATCAACACCGGCGACATCGACGGCGTCAACCTCGCCGCCGCCCAGGCGCTCCTGAACCGCACCGACGCCCTCAGCGCCGACGCGGCCGTCCTCGGCGCCTCGCACGACGCCCTCGCCGCGACGCTCGCCCGCACCCGCGGCGACCTCGACGCCGCCCGCGCCGACCTCGCGGCCACGCGCCGCGACCTCGCCGACGCCCGCGCCCGCCTCGACGCCCTCGGCACCGTCGCCGCCGACGTGGCCCGCCTCCGCGCGGCCCTCGACGCCCTCCTCGCCCGCACCCCGGCGCCCGCCCCGGCCCCGACGCCGTGATGCACCCGTTCGCCCCACGCGCCTCGCTCCGCCGCAGCCTGCGGCGCCCGGCCGCCATCGGTTTCGCGCTCACCGCGCTTGCGGCCGCTCCGTCCCGCGCCCAGGTGACCTTCGCCGACAACTTCTCGTCGGCGGCCCTGACCTTCGAGTTCATGAACCCGGACAGCGCCCTCGCGTCCTACGACTTCGGCGTCGGGCTGCGCCAGAACCGGTTGGCCACGTTCGTGAACCTCGACCGGGTGCCGGTGCGGCTGAACGGAATCGGGGGCGGCTGGCCCTGCTCTCCCCGCTCGGCGACGTCACGGTCTCGGCGCCGCACACGCAACTCGTCGCCACCGACACCTTCACGGTGACCGGTCCGTTCGCCTGTTCGTCCAGCATCACCGGCGGCACCGTCGTCTTTGGCGGCACCGGCGACCAGCCCCTCTCGGGCTCGGGCACCTGCACGCTGCCCAAGCTGCGCGTGCGCATCACCGGTGGCGACCTCGTGCTGAGTGGGACCGCAACGGTCGCCGACTCGCTGCTGCTGCAGACCGGCGGCATACGGCTCGGCGGCGGCGCGCTCTCGCTCGCGCAGAGCCTGACGCAGGGCACGGTCACCGGGCCGGGCACGCTCCGCGTCTACACCGGTGGGCCACAGACGCTGGGCGGGACGCTGACCGGCCTCTCGCGGCTCGTCGTCGACAAGCCGGCGTCTGCCCTCACCCTCGCCAGCGACGTCGCGCTCACCGACTCGCTGCTCCTGGTTGCCGGCAACCTCGACCTCGGCGGCCGCACCGTCGACTTCGGAGCGACCGGCGGGATCCGCGAGAGCGGGGGCGGGCCTACGGGGCAGGCCGGCTCGTCTCCGAGCGCGTGCTGACGGCTCCCGACGAGGTCAACCCGGGCAACCTCGGCTTCGAGATCACTTCCGGCACCACCCTCGGCCTGACCCGCGTGTCCCGCGGTCATACCGTGCAAACGGCCGGCCCTGGCAGCTCGATCGCGCGCTTCTACGACGTTACGGCCGCCACCGACACCGGCCTCGACGCCCTCGTGCGCGTCTACTACCACGACGCCGAGCTCAATGGCCACCCCGAGTCGGCCCTCAAGCTGTTCCGCTCGACCGACGGCGGCGCGTCGTGGGTCGAAGCCGGTGGCACCGTGAGCCCGACGCGCAACCGAGTCACCCTCTCCGGCGTCGATGCCTTCAGCCGCTGGACGCTCGCCCCGAGCGGAAGCCTCCCCGTCGAACTCGTCGCCTTCACCGCGCAAGGCGACGCCGACGGTGTCCGCCTGGCGTGGACGACCGCGAGCGAGACCGGCAACGCGGGCTGGCACGTCGAGTCGCGCCTCGCAGACGCCGCTGCTCCCTGGCAGGCGCTCGCCTTCGTCCCCGGGCACGGCACGACCGCTGAGACGCAGACCTACGGCCACCACGCCCGCGGTCTGGCCCCGGGCCGGCACGCCTTCCGCCTGCGCCAGACCGACCTCGACGGCGCCTCGACGGTGACCGAAGAAGTCGAAGCGGCGGTCGCGCCCGGCGCCGCGCTCGTCCTCACCGGCCCCAACCCGGTGCGCCGCACGGCGGCGCTGCGGCTCGCCGTGCGCGATGCGCAAACCGTGCGCGCGGACCTCTACGACGCGACCGGGCGACATGTGGCCCGCCTGCTCGACGCCCGCCTCGACGCCGGCGCCGTCCGCACCCTCACCGTCGATGGCGCCGCCCTGCCCCCGGGCGCGTACTTCGTGCGCATCGTCGGCGAGCGCGCCACCCTCACCCGCCCCCTCACCGTCGTCCGCTGACCCGGCTTCAGCGGCGGCTCATGAGCTCCCGCGCGGACGTGAGCGCGGCGTCGGTGACGGTGTCGCCGGCGAGCAGCTGTGCGACGGCACCCTCGCGCTCCTCGCCCGAGAGGCGGCGCAGGCCGGTGCGCGTGCGCCCGTCCTCGACGGTCTTCTCGACCTTGAAATGGACGTCGCCGAGGGCCGCGATCTGTGGCAGGTGCGTGATGGCGACAATCTGGTGGTACTGCGCAAGGTCGTGCATCGCCTCGCCCACCTTGCGCGCCGTCGCGCCCGAGATGCCCGTGTCGATCTCGTCGAAGACCAGGATCGGCATCCGCTCGGCCTTCGCCAGCACCGTCTTGATCGACAGCATGACGCGCGAGACCTCGCCACCCGAGGCGACGCGCGCGAGCGGACGCGGCGGCTCTCCGGCGTTGGTCGTGATGTAGAACTCGGCGGCGTCCATCCCCGTCGGCGTCGCGGCGAGGCGGCGCTCGGGCGCGGTCGGCTTGCCATCGGCAGCGGCGGTGTCGGCGGGGAGGCGGATCCAGCCCTGCGGGTCGTCGTGGGCGGCGAAGCGCACCTCGAAGCGCGCGTGCGACATCCCGAGGCCGCGGAGTTCGGTCTCGATGGCCGTGGCGATGCGCGCGGCGACGACTTTGCGGCGCTCCGAGAGCCGCAACGCCTCGCGCCCGAGTGCCCGCTGCGCCTCGCGGGCCTGCTCGGTGAGCCGCTCGATGGCGCCCTCGAAGTCGGCGGCGAGGCCGTACGCGGTGCCGATGTCGCGGCGGTGCGCGATCACGGCGTCGAGGGTGCCGCCGTACTTGCGCTTGAGCATTTCCAGCTCCGAGGCGCGGTCGCGCAGCAGATCGAGGCGCTCGGGGTTGTGCTCGATGCGCGCGTTGTAGGCCTGCAGGAACGTGGCGACCTCGGCGATGGAGATGAGCACGGCCTTGATTTCCGCAAGAGGCTCCTCGAAGTCGCGGTCGATGCGCACAAGGTCCATCAGTTCGTTCCGCACGACGACGAGCTGGTCGTTTACGGCCTCGTCGGCTTCGTAGAGCGTGGTGTGGAGGCTGCCGGTGGCTTCGGCGAGGCGTTCGGCGTTCTCGAGGACGCGGCGCTCGGCCTCGATCTCCTCGTCCTCGCCCGGCTGGGGCGCGACGCGGTCGATCTCCTCGATCTGGAATCCGTACAGGTCCTTCTGCTGCCGGAGTTCGCGCTCGCGCGCGACGAGCCCCTTGCGCTCGCGCACCACCTCGGCGACGCGGTCGTAAGCGCGCTTGTACGTCGTCACCATCGCCCCGAGGCTGCCGAATCCATCGACCAGGCCGAGGTGCGTCTCGGTGCGCAGCAGGCTCTGGTGCTCGTGCTGCCCGTGGAGGTCGATCAGGTTGGAGGCGAACGCGCGCATCACGGTGAGCGTGGCGGGCGTGTCGTTGACGAACGCGCGGCTGCCGCTCGCGGAGATTTCGCGCCGCAGGATGAGCGCCTTGCCCATCTCGTCGATGCCGTACTCGGCGAGGAGGCCGCGCAGGAGATCGCCGTCGGCTTCGTCGAAATGTCCTTCGATGATCGCCTTGCGGGCGCCGCCGCGCACGACGTCGGGGCTGGCGCGCTCGCCGAGGATCATCGAGAGGGCGCCGAGGAGGATCGACTTGCCCGCCCCGGTCTCGCCGGTGATGACGTTGAGGCCGCTGTCGAAGGCCACTTCGAGCTCGTCGATGAGCGCGTAGTCGCGGACGGTGAGCGTGCGCAGCATCGGGCGTCGGGGGGATGAGGCGCGAGATACGCCGCCCCGCCGCGCCCGATCCGGGGAATCCGCCCGAAGCTGCGCGCCCGCCGCTCGCCCCGCCGCCCCCGCACCACGCGCAACACCCGACGCCCGGCCCAGCGCCCCAAGGAACCGACCCCTGAACAATACGTCCACAAGAGCCATTGTGGCTCACCTGTCCCCCGACGATCTCATGGAAACGATTGCTGCACGCGAGGCCAAAAACGGCTTCGGCAGGCTCCTCGACACCAGCCAGCGCACGCCGGTGGTGATCGAAAAGAACGGACGCCCCGTTGCCGTCGTCGTATCGATGCACGCATTCGAGGCCCTTCAGCGCGAGCTTGCCGACTTCCGGGCGGGCGAGGAGACCGCGCACCTCCTCTCGACCGCCGCGAACCGCGACGCCCTCCTCGCCTCCATCGCCGAGCACCGCGCGGGCAACCTCCGCTCCGCCGACGCGCTCCTCGACAGCGAGCCATGACGGTCGTCTTCACCGCCTCGGCGTGGGACGAGCTCGCCTCGTGGATTCGCGACGATCCCAAGCAGGTCCGCAAGATCGCCGCCCTCATCCGCGACATCCAGCGGACGCCGTTCGAGGGAATCGGAAAGCCGGAGCCTCTCCGCCACGACCTCAGCGGCTACTGGTCGCGCCGCATCGACCAGGAGCACCGGCTCGTCTACGCCGTCGATGGCGAGGCGCTCACCGTCGTCCAGTGCCGGTTCCACCACTGACGGTCTCGCGCCGCCGCCGCCCGGATCACGCGAAACGCCCGGCCCCGGACCCGACGTACGGTATCGCGCCAACGTCCGGATCACGCGAAACGTCCGTAGGGGCGGGTCTGAGACCCGCCCCTACAACCACAGCCGGTTGCGATGACCACCGATGGTTACGACGGACGCCGTCACCGGCGCACCGTCACGCCTCCAGCACCCAGCCCTGCTTGATGCGGGCCTCGGCGTGCTTGTACTTCAGCGTCTGGCGGACGCCCGTCGCCGGGTTGAAGATGCTGACGAGGTCGTTGCGACCGACGCGGTCGCTCACGGCAGCCGCGGCGGGCGCCGAGGTGGGAGCCTGGCCGAGGTCGTCGGCGGTGTCCTCGGGGCCGACGCCGAGGTCGGGGGCGTCGTGCGTGGCGACGGCCTTGCGGGCGTCGAGGCGCGGGCCGGGGGCCGGACGGCGCTTCGGGCCGGGCGCGCCTGCGGACGGCGTGAACGCTCCGCCCTGCTGCTGCGACGGCGGCGCGTGCTGCGCCGGATCGTCGGCAAGGGGCATCGAGCGGAGGACGGCGGAGACGACCTCGCGGTCGACTTCCTTCATCATCGACTCGAACGTGCGGAAGGCCTCCATCTTGTACTCGATGAGCGGGTCCTTCTGGCCGTACGAGCGCAGGTGGATGCCCTCCTTGATCTCGTCGAGGTCGCGCAGGTGCTCCGTCCACTTCTCGTCGATGACGGCGAGCGTGGCGGCGCGCTCCAGGGCGTCGTTGATCTCCTGCCCGCGCGTGGCGACGGCGTCCTGGAACCCGGCAGTCACGCGGAGGAAGCGGCGCCCGTCGGTGAAGTCGACGAAGAGCTTGACCGGCTGCTGCTCCTCGGGGAGCGCGGCGACGTGCGCGATCGTCTCCGAGAACGGCCGCGCGAGGCCGTCGCGCTTGTCGGTGTAGGCCGCCGTGATCTCGTCGGTGAGCAGGCTGGCGAGGCCCTTCGCGCCCAGGCGCCCGATCTCTTCGGAGGTGACCTCGACGTCGAGGGCGAGGGTGCGGATGAGGTCCTCGCGGAGCGCCTCGGCGTCTCCGGCGGCCGCGTGGCGCTGCGCGAAGTCGGTGGCGACGGCGCGGAGGGCGTCGTCGACGTCGGCGCGGGTGCGGTCGCCGAGGAGGGCGTTGCGGCGGCGGTCGTAGATCACCGTGCGCTGCGCGTTGAGCACGTCGTCGTACTCGAGCTGCCGCTTGCGCATGGCGAAGTTGTTCTGCTCGACCTTCTTCTGCGCGCGCTCGATGGACTTCGACGCCCACGGGTGCGAGAGGCTCTCGCCCTCGGGAAGCTGGAACGTGTCGAACACCTTGGCCGCCTTCTCGCCGAAGAGGCGCATCAGGTCGTCCTCGAACGAGACGTAGAACACCGACTCGCCGGGGTCGCCCTGACGCCCGGAGCGCCCGCGCAGCTGCAGGTCGATGCGGCGCGACTCGTGGCGCTCGGTGCCGAGAATCGCAAGGCCGCCGAGCTCCGTCACGCCCGCGCCGAGCTTGATGTCGGTGCCGCGCCCGGCCATGTTGGTGGCGATCGTCACCGCGCCCTTCTGGCCCGCCGCCGCGATGACCTCGGCCTCCTGCTGCGCGCGGTCGCGCCGCGCGTTGAGCACGTTGTGCGGGATGTTCTCGTGCTGGAGCATCCGCGAGACCTGCTCGCTCGTCTCGACCGAGGTCGTGCCGACGAGCACCGGCTGCCCCTTCTCGTGGTACGCGCGGATGCGCTCGATGACGGCGCGGTACTTCTCGCGCTTCGTCCGGTAAATCACGTCGTCGATGTCGTCGCGCTGGATCGGGCGGTTCGTCGGGCACGACGACCACGTCGAGGCCATAGATCTTGTACAGCTCTTCCGATTCGGTCTCTGCCGTGCCCGTCATGCCGGCGAGCTTGTGGTAGAGGCGGAAGTAGTTCTGGAGCGTGATCGTCGCGTACGTCTGCGTCGCCGCCTGCACCTCGACCGACTCCTTGGCCTCGATGGCCTGGTGGAGTCCGTCGGAGTAGCGGCGGCCCGAGAGCACGCGGCCCGTGTGCTCGTCGACGATCATCACCTTGCCGTCCTGCACGATGTATTCGACGTCCTTTTCGTAGAGCGTGTAGGCGCGCAGGAGCTGCTCGATGGCGTGGAGGCGCTCGGCGCGTTCGGCGTAGCGGGCGTAGAGCGCGCGCTTGGACTCCTCGGCGCGGCGCGTCGGCGTCATCGGCAGGTCGGCGTCCTCAGCGCCGTTCTCGCCGTCCTCGTCATCGTAGGCGGGCGCGGCGGCGTCTTCGGCGCGGGCCTGGGCGTCGATGAGGGCGATCTCCTCGCCGATGTCGGGGAGGATGAACAGGTCGCGGTCGTCGCCGGTGCGGCGGGCGGCGAGGTCGACGCCGCGCTCGGTCATCTCGATCGAGTGCTGCTTCTCGTCGAGCGCGAAGAGCAGCGGCTCGTCGACCTCCGGCATGTTCTTCGCGTTGTCCTGCAGGTAGTAGAACTCGGTCTTCTGCAGCAGCGTGCCGACGCCCGGCTCCTGGAGCAGCTTGGCGAGCTTCTTCGAGCGCGGGTAGCCGCGCGAGACGCGCAGGATGGCGAGGCCCGCCTCTTCCTCGATGCGCGAGGCCTCCTTCTTCTTGCCCGCGGCCAGGAGCGCGTCGCGCTCCTTGAGCTTGCGCTCGGCCTCCGAGCCGAAGGTGGCGACGATCTTCTGCTGTTCGAGAAACAGGCGCTCGATGATCGGCTTGAGCTGCCCGAAGGCGGCGTCGTTGGCCTGCGGCACCGGGCCGGAGATGATGAGCGGCGTCCGCGCCTCGTCGACGAGCACCGAGTCCACTTCGTCGATGATGCCGAAGTGGTGGTGGCGCTGGACGAGCTGCTCGGCGTCGAAGACGAACGAGTTGTCGCGCAGGTAGTCGAAGCCGAACTCGTTGTTCGTGCCGTAGGTGACGTCGGCGGCGTAGGCGGCGCGGCGCGCGGCGCCGTTCGGCTCGTAGCGGTCGATCACGTCGACGGTGAGGCCGTGGAACTCGAAGATCGGCGCCATCCACTCGGAGTCGCGCCGCGCGAGGTACGGGTTGACGGTGACGACGTGCACGCCGCGCCCGGAGAGGGCGTTGAGGTAGATCGGCGCGACGCCGACGAGCGTCTTGCCCTCGCCCGTCTTCATCTCGGAGACGCGGCCCTGGTGGAGCGCGACGCCGCCGAGCAGCTGCACGTCGTAGGGCACCATGTCCCAGTTGACCGTCGTGCCGCCGGCCTGCCAGCTCTTGCCGACCATGCGGCGGCAGGTCTCCTTGATGACGGCGAAGGCCTCGGGCAGGATTTCGTCGAGCACCTCGTCGACGGCGGTGAGCCACTCGGCGTCGAGGTCGTCGATTTCCTTGACGATCTCGGCGCGGTCTTCGGGGGTCAGCGGCGCGTCGGCGGACTGCCCGTCACCGCCGACGGCGGCGCTCGCGGTGCCCTTGAGGCGCAGGCGCAGGGCCTCGCGTTCGGCCTCGATGTCGGCGACGCGCTCGGCGATGGTGGCCTTGAAGGCGGTCGTCTTGCCGCGCAGCTCGTCGTCGGAGAGGCCCTGCAGGGTCTCGTAGGCGGCGTTGATGTCGTCGACGACCGGACCGAGGGATTTGAGGACGCGGCCCTGGCTGTCGCCGAAGAGCTTCTTGAGGAAGTTGAGCATTGTAGAGGCGGCGCCGGAAAGGCGAGCGGCGGAAGGCCGGGCGGCGGGCGCGCGGGGAGGAACGGAGGCGGGGGCCGGAAACGCGCGCGGCGCGGATGCGGGGGCGAGGGGTGCCGCGGCGGCGTCCGGCGGGCGGGCGCGTGGCGGCGGCGGGAAGGGAGCCGGACGTGAATGAATGCCGCGGCGGCGACGTTCCACCCCGTACACCGGTGCACGCGCGTGCGCCTTGCACCAGGGGCAGTCTTTTGCGTTTTTTGGCGCACGCCCCGCCGCCCGCACCGCCCGAACCCGACGCCTCCGCCCGTTCGCTACACTCTTCCCCCGCCCTGCCCCACCCGTCCGCGCCGGACGGTCCGCCCGTGGCAGGCGATTTCGCCCGAGGTGGCTTCCATGCGTCGTTCGTTCCGCTCTCTGCTCCGCGCCGCCGTACGCGCCCGTTCGTCTTCGTCCATCCGCACGTCCGTGGACCGGACGGGGCGTGGAGGAGACGCATCGGCGATGCGGCTCTACGGGGTTCTGGGGACGTTGGGGGTGGGGATGGCGATCGCGCCCACTGCATCGGCGCAGGGTGCGTTCGCGTTTCTGCGGCTCGATCCGTCGCCGCGCGCCGCGGCGCTCGCGGGCGCGCTCGACGCCGTCCCGACCGACGATCCGGCCAGCCTGTTCGTCAACCCGGCCCTCGTCTCGTCGGATGCCGCGGGCGTCGGCCTCACCTACGTCAACCACCTCGACGCCTTCAAGGCCGGATCGCTCGCCTACGCGCGGCGGCAGTTCGGGCGCGACTGGGCCGTCGGCGTCCGCTACTTCGGCTACGGCGAGATGGACGAGACGAACGCGGCGGGCGAGACGACCGGAAAATTCGGCGCCTCGTCGCTGGCCTTCTCGCTCGCCACCGCGCAGGAGGTCATGCCGCGCCTGCGCGCCGGTGTGGCCCTTTCCGCCCTCACGACCGGCATCGCCGACGCCCGCGCGACGGCGTTCGCGGCCGACCTCGGCCTCACCTACACCGCCCCCGCCGCCCTCGTCGTCGCCGCGACGGTGCGCAACGCGGGCGCCGTCGTCTCGTCGCTCGGCGCCACGCGCGACGAACTGCCCGTCGATGTGCGCCTGTCCGTATCCAAGCGCCTGCGCTACCTGCCGCTGCTCGTCACCGCGACCGGCTACGACCTCACCGAGTCTGGCGGCCCGGCGGGGCGGTCGTCGTTCGAGCAGGCGATCGCGCACATCGGCCTCGGCGTCGAGTTGCAGCCCGGCGACGCGCTCCGCCTGCGCGTCGGATTCTCGCCGCGCCGCAACCAGGAACTCGCCACCCGCGAGCGCCTCGACCTCGCGGGCCTCGGCCTCGGCGCCAGCCTCCGCGTCCGCGGCGTGACGGTCGACTACGGCTTCGCCTCGTGGAGCGAAAACGGCAGCCTCCACCACGTCGGCGTGCGCCGCAAGATGTGAGGCGTGGATCGACGGAGGGGCGTGCCCCGCGGCCGGGTCTTCATCGCTGAGCAAACCGCGCAGCCTGCCGCTGCGCCTGCGCATCGCACACGGCCCAGAGGTCGGCGACGGGCTGCCGGTGCCGGGGATCGTGTGGAGGTACATCGGAGGGCCGTACTCGGGGGTGAGGGTCGTCACCGCGTCGCCTCGGGTCTCCTGCGCGTCCCAGACCGCGTCCCACCACGCCTCGTGGGCCGCGAGGTGCGGGGCGTATTCGGGCGCGAGCGGGTCGGGCACCTGCGGCCCCTCCTCGAACCCGACGCGCGCGTGGAGGTGGATGCAGCGCGCGGCGGCAGCGGCGACGATCTCGCCTTCGGTGCCGAGCAGACGTTCGCAGACGACGACCCAGTGGCTGAAATCGCAGCAGAGGCGCAGCGCGGGAAGGCGGTCGAGCATCCGCGCCGTCGTCCACGGATTGTAGAGGATGCGCCCGCGGTGCGTTTCGTGCGCCACCGGCAGCCCGCAGGCGGCCTCCGCGTCGAGAGCGTCGGCGAAGTAGGCGGCGTTCGCGTCGTCGTCCCACCCGTCGCGCCCGCTGTGGGCGACGACGAGGCGGGCGCCGAGGTCGGCGGCGTCGCCGAGTTGCCGCGCGAACGAGGCCGCGTGCTCGCCCGGCGTCGTGCCCTCGGTGAACACCATCGCGATGTACGGGAAGCCGTGGGCGTCGAGCGCGTCGCGGAAGCGCGTCCGCTCGGGCGGCGGCGGCATGGGCGCCTCGATGGCCCCGTAGCCCGCGGCGCGAATGCGGGGGAAGGCGTCGTCCCACGGGAGATCGACGCCCCAGAGGCTGCGAACGAGCAGGAGGTCCATGGCGGGCAGGAGGCGGCGGGCGTGGAACGTACGCACCGCCCACGACATCGTCCGTCACTGCCCCTCAAGAGCCGAATCAACGCCCCGACCTCACCCCAGCACCGGGATGTCCGCCTGCATCTCCGGCACCGATGCCGCCTGCCCGTCGACGGTGGCGATCCAGGCACCTGCGAGGACGGTGTCGGCGTCGTAGAGGACGACGGCCTGGCCGGGCGTGACCATCGCGCGGGGCGCGGAGAAGGCGACGGTGAGGGCGTCGTCGCCGTCCGACCATGCGAGGGCGGCGGTGCCGGTGTCGTGGGCGCGCAGTTGGGCGGTGACGGGCGTCTCGGCGAGCGGTCCGGCGCTGCCGACCCAGTTGACGCCGCGCGCGCCGAGCGCGGTGCCGCATCAGCGCCTCGCGCGGGCCGACCGTCACCGTGTTCGTCGATGCGTCGATGGCCGTGACGTAGGCGGGGTACCCGAGGGCGATCTCCAGGCCACGCCGCTGCCCGACGGTGTAGAACGGGTGCCCGCGGTGGCGCCCGACGACCGTGCCATCGGTCAGCACGAGCGGTCCGCCGCCGACGCGGGCGTCGAGGCCGGGGTCGCGGCGGCGCAGGAAGTCGCGGTAGTCGCCCTCGGGCACGAAGCAGATCTCGTAGGAATCCGGCTTCGCGGCGACCGCGTCGAGGCCCCACTCAGCGGCCATTCGGCGGATCTCGGGCTTGGCGTGGCTGCCGATCGGGAAGCGGCTGCGCGCGAGGTGCGCCTGCGGCAATCCCCAGAGGACGTACGACTGGTCCTTGGCAGCGTCCAGACCGCGGCGGATCGTGTGGCGCACCGTGCCATCCTCCGCCGCGCGGGTCCCCTCGCGGGCGTAGTGGCCGGTCGCGATGACCTCGCAGCCGAGCGCGTCGGCGCGGCGCAGGAGCGCGGCCCACTTGATGTGCGTGTTGCAGAGGATGCACGGGTTCGGCGTCTCCCCGGCGAGGTAGCCGCGCGCGAACGGCTCGACGACGGCGGCGCCGAACTCCTCGCGGATGTCGACGATGAAGTGCGCGAACCCGTAGCGGAGGGCGACCGCGCGGGCGTCGTTCATGGCGTCGAGCGTGCAGCAGCCGATCGCCTTGCCATTTGGCGCCGTCGCCGGGCCGTCGTGGCTCCACGTCTTCATCGTGATCCCGACGACCTCGTAGCCCTCCTCGTGCAGCATCACCGCCGCCACCGACGAATCGACGCCGCCGGACATCGCCACGAGCGCGCGGCCCATCTTGCTCATCGGTCTGCGGGGGTCTGGGGAGGCGGAGAAACAGCGTCCGGGCCAACGGATGCGCCCGCGCGCCGTTTCGCCTTCGCCGACGCTTCCACCGCTCTCCGCACGCTCGAAGCCGCGTCTGCTCAGAGCCGCACCGCGAGGCGCACGCCGCGCTGCCCGTCCGGCCCGACGACCGGCACCACGGCCGCCATGAGCGCCACCCGTGCCGCCGATTGTACGACCGGGCCGCTGCGCCCGCCGTGGCGATGTCGTAGGCCGACGAGGCGAGGATGACGACGGCGCTCCCGATGAGCGCGGCCTCGGCGCGGCCGGACCTATCGGACCCCGGTCCGCTCAACCCGTCGAGCAGGGTGGCGGTCGCTGCCGCAACACCGACGGTGAGCGCGGCGCCGCGAATGGCGATGCCGGTCCACGCCTGGCCCGAGTTGCCCGCGTAGAAATGCCCGAGCGATGGCCCGGCGGGGATGGCGACGAGGTTGACCACGGGCACCAGCATCCCCGCCGTGCCGAGGCTCGACAGCATCACGGCGCGGCGCGGGTTTTTGCGCGGATGCGTCGCGGCGGGCGCATCTAGGGGCGTCTCCGAAGGCGCCGGGGCAATGCGCGCGAGCGTGTCGGCGGGCGGGGAGGTCTGCGCGCGTGCCGGGGCGGTGGCGGCGGCGAGGCAGAGGACGAGGGCGGCGAGGCGGCGCATGGGGGCGGGTGTGATGGATCCAACGGCGGAAAAGGTCGTGTCCTGCCGTCCCCACCGCGCGCCTGATCGCGCCGTCCACTGCTCCCGATGCGCCCTGCCCTTCGCCTGATCCTGCCGCTCGCCGCCGTTGCGCTCGTCGCCGCGCTCGTGCTGCCCGCCTGCCGCGGCCAGTCGCTCTCGTGGCGTCTGCTCAACGCCCAGATCGCGCGCCGCCACCCCGACGTGCAGCAGACCACGACGGCCGACCTCGCCGCTCGCCTCGGACGTGGCGAATCTGTCGTGCTCCTCGACGCCCGCACGCCCGCCGAGTACGCCGTCAGCCACCTGCGCGGCGCCCGCCGCATCGACCCGAACGCGGCGGAGGCCGACATCGAACGGATGCTCGCGGGCACGCCCGATTCGGCGGCGGTCGTCGTGTACTGCTCGGTCGGATGGCGCTCCGGCGATCTCGCCGCGCGCATCCAAGAGGCCGGGCGCGGGCGCGTCGAGAACCTGCGCGGGTCGATCTTCCAGTGGGCCAACGAGGGCCGCGAGGTGGTCGCGGGCGCGGGCGACAGCGTGGCCGTCGTCCGCGTCGTGCATCCCTTCGATTCGACGTGGGGACGGCTGTTGCGGCGGGATCTGCGGGCGCCGATTGATTGACACACCCCCACTTGTCAGGCCCTCACACCGGACAGGTGGGCGCGTGGATGGGCAAGGTTGCGTTGTGCCCCGACCCGTCCAGCGCTGTCCTTGCGAGGCCGTGCAAGGGCCGCGGCAATCCGGGTCGAAGGCGGCCATCGGTCCGGATTGCCGCGTCGCTGCGCTCCTCGCAAAGACACGAGTGGCACCCCGGAGGGCGTGAGATGTGCGGACGGAGATGCCGCGTGCGGTGTCTCTACGGTTCTTCGCTTGCCGACGGAAGGGGCGCGGGGGATCTTGTGGGCGTCCCGTTACGCCCCGTCTTCCCCTGCTCCGATGGCCCTCTCCACGCCGCGCACCATCATCGCCACGCCGAACGCCCCGGCGGCCATCGGCCCGTACAGCCAGGCCGTCCTCGCCGGAGACACGCTCTACTGCTCCGGCCAGATTCCGCTCGACCCCGTCACCGGCGCCATCGTCACCGGGACCGTCGAGCAGGAGGCCGAGCGCGTGCTCGACAACCTCGGCGCCGTTCTCAAGGCCGCCGGAATGGGCTTCGAGAACGTCGTCTCGTGCAGCGTCTTCCTCCTCTCGATGAGCGACTACGCGACCGTCAACGAGGTCTACGCGCGCTATTTCTCCGAGATGCCGCCTGCCCGCGCCGCCATCGCCGTCGCCCAGCTCCCGCGCGACGTGCGCGTCGAGATCGCCTGCATCGCCGTCCGCTGATGTCTGCCGTGACGTTCCGCGCAGCTGTCTGAGCGGCGCGAAACGTGGCCATTCCCCGTGTGATCAGAAGCCCTTGACGACGACGCGGAAGGTCATCGTGGCCTCGATGCGGCACTCGTCGTTGCGGGGCGCGACGACGGTGCCGTCGATGCGGGCGCGGAAGGGGGCGCCACGCAGGACGGCGCCCACATCGGAGCCGCTCGCGGTCAGTGTCGCCGTGTTCGAGCCGGGCAGCGTCGCCGACGTGCCGACGGCCACGGTCTGCGCGCCGACGAGCGAGACGGTGACGCCGCTCAGGAAGGCACCGAGGTTCAGGCCGGATGGGATGTCGCGGCGGATCGTGACGCCGGTGACGGTCGCCGAGAGAATGTCGGCGGTCTGGAAGCCGTCGAGGTCGCCAGTGGCGCCGAAGCTCATCGTGCCGCCCGAGGTCAGGCTCAGCGTCTGCCCGGCAGGCCGGGTGTCGCAGGCGAAATCGAACGTCGCCGTCCGCGTGCGCGGCGAGAGCGAGACGTTCTCCCCGCCACCGCCGACGGTCGGGTCGCAGGCGGCGAGCGCAAGGGGCGCGAGGGCGACGAGGGCGAGGCGAAAGCAGCGCATGGGCGTGGGGAACAGCGGGGGATGACGGGGCGGGCGGGCAGGTGTCTGCCGGATGAGCCGCGCCGAGCGGCGGCAGAGTAACGCGCCGCGGCCTCCGATGCGCACCGTCCCCATCCATCCCCCCGTCTGGAACCCGGTCTCAGAGTTCGATCGCGGCGTGGACGGGCAGGCCCTCGGGAAGCGTCGCCCGGCCGCCGAGGAACGAGAGGTCGATCAGGAACGAGGCGCCGACGACGGTGGCGCCGGTGCGGGCGAGGAGCCGGAGGGCGGCGCCCGCCGTGCCCCCGGTGGCGATCACGTCGTCGTGGAGGAGCACGCGGGCGTCGGGGCCGCAGGCGTCGCGGTGGAGTTCGAGCGTGTCGGTGCCGTATTCGAGCGCGTAGGCCTCCGAGTAGGTGGCGGCGGGCAGCTTGCCGGGCTTGCGGACGGGCAGGAAGCCCGCGCCGAGTTCGGCGGCGAGGAGCGGACCGAGCAGGAACCCGCGCGCCTCCATCCCGGCCACGTGCGTCACGCCTGCCCCGCGGTACGGCGCCGCGAGCCGCTCGACGGCCTCGCGCAGGAGCGCCGCATCGCCGAGGATCGGCGTGATGTCCTTGAACTGGATGCCCGGCGAGGGGAAATCGGGAATCGTGCGCAGGGCAGCGGCGAGGCGGTCGGACATCGGCGGAGGGTCGGATGGATCGGGGGGAGTACAGCGGCGGCGCAGGCAGCGCCGGGGCCTGCCATGCCTCCGCCGCTGCGGCGGCGCCTCCCGCGGCATGCGAGGGAAGGCGCCGTGGAGCGCGCGCAGCGCGCGCGGCAGGAGGGGGTGGCGCGTCGGGCGGGCGCCCCATCACCACCCCACCGTCAGGGCGGCGTGGAGGGCGCGGGCGAGGCGGTCCTGCCCGGCGGCGGAGGCGAGGAAGGTGGCCTCGCCCGGGTCGGTGACGAAGCCGAGTTCGACGAGGAGCGCAGGCATCGCGGCGCCATAGAGCACGTAGAAGCCCGCCTGCCGCACGCCCCGACTCCGGCGCCCGGCGACGCGCTGCATCGCCGCCTCCACGGTCCCGGCGAGGCGCTCGCTCGCGCGCAGGTGGGCGCTGCCTTCGAGCACCGAGAGCGCGGCGAGTTCGTCGGCGAGGGCGCCCGCGATGCCGTCGTAGGCCGATGGCGACGCCTCGAAGGCGACGGCGGCGTTCTCGCGCGCCACGACGGCCTCGGCGTCGGCGCTGCGGTGGAGGCCGAGCACGTACGTCTCCGTCCCACGCGCCCGCGCTCCGCCCGGCATCGCGTTGATGTGGATCGAGACGAAAACGTCGCCCCCGGCGGCGTTGGCGAGGGCGCCGCGCTCGCGCAGCGGCACGGCGAGGTCGGCGTCGCGCGTCATCACGACCCGCACGCCGTCGGCTTCGAGAAGCCGGCGCAGGCGACGCGCGACGGCGAGCGTCACGTCTTTCTCGCGGACGCCGTGGTGGTTCGCGCCGGTGTCGGCGCCGCCGTGGCCCGCGTCGATCACGACCGTCGCATAGCGGCGCACGGGCGCTAGCTCAAGGGTCGTGGAGTCTTCCATCGCCAATCCTACGCCCTGCCCCATCGCCACGGTCGGCGCGGCCAGCGCCACGAGAGCGGCGAAGCATCCACGCGCCATCCACGACATCCGGCTCACGCTCCGGCCCCCGTCGTGTCGGTCTCGACGAGGAGCGAGCGCTTCTCGCCCGCGCGCACGGGCACGGCGAGGCGGTTCTCCGACGGCGGAAGGGCGCAGTTGTAGAGCGTCGGGTTGTAGTCGCAGTTCGGGTTGTGGGCGTCGTTGAAGTCGATGTCGAGCGTGTCGCCGCGCGCGTCGGGATAGAGGTAGCGCCCTCCACCGTAGCTCTGGCGCCCGCTCGTCGCGTCGCGGAACGGCACCCAGAACACCTGTGGACCGGAGACCGGGCGGTAGACGGCGAGGCGCCGTGGCTGGCCCTCGATTGGCATCGTGACCGTCCCGACGCGCACGTACGGGTCGCTGCCACCGAGGTGCAGCGGCACGGCGACGGTCTCGGCGCGGGCCTCGCGCACGAGCGGCACGCGGAAGCGCATCGTCGTGTCGACGTCGAAGTAGCGCAGGCCGGTGAACTGGCGGCGGACGGCGGGGTCGAGGACCGAGCGCGACGGGTCGCGGAGGGCCATGTCGCGGTCGAAGCGCGCCTGCAACACGCCCTGCTCGTAGGCCGAGAGCGCGGGCGCCGTCTCGCAGCCCGGCGCGGCAGCGGCAAGCGTCAGAACGGCAGCGAAGGCGAGGCGGGACATCACGGACGAAGCATCACAAGGAGAGCAGTACGCCCAGAATCGAACGGGCCGATCCGCCAAACGCCCCCCCGGCGGCGCGGATTCGGCGCAGCGTGCAGCCTCCGCCCTCACCGCCCCGGCCCGACGAGGTCCGCCGAGGCGGCGGTCGACGATGGCGTCGCGGTCCTGCTGCCGCCCGCGCCACTGCGTGCGGAGCGTGCGGATGTCCTCTTCCAAGCGGTCGACCTCGCGCGCGCGCAGCGCCTGCTTCACGTCGAAGGCCTGCGCGAGGTGCAGGCGGAGCTGGTGGACGAGGGCGGCGCGCTCGGCGCCGGGCGAGAGGCTGCGGATTTCGAGCGCGAGGTGGAGGGCGGCGGCTTCGAGGGCCACTTCCTGGTTCGCGGCCTCGGCAGAGACGGCGTTCGTCGAGATGAAGGCGATGGCGGGCGCGGCCATCTGCCCCGTCGGCCCGAACGAAAAGGCGGCGTCGGCGGGGCCGTCGAGGCGGGTGTCGAGGACGAGGCCGCCATTGTCGGAGAAGCGGTAACGGAGGCCGTTGATCTCGACGGCGGCGCCGGGCATGGCGACGACCGAGAAGCGTCCGTCGCTGCGGCGCAGATCGAGGCCGGGGAGCGCGAGCGCGGCATCGACCTCGCGCTCGTTGACGAGCAGCCGTCCGCCGTCGAAGCGCAGCGTCAGGCTCACCTGTGCGCGCGCGGGGACTGCGATTGCGCAGAGCACGGCGGCGCAGGCAACAGCGGCGCGCCAGAGCGGGCGCCGGTGGACACGAGGGGCAAACATCGAAACCGTCACGTCAGAGGCTGGGGGGAGGTCGGCCGACCCGCGGGGGCGGCGTTCGGAAGGAACGTGCCGCCGCCCCGAATCGCGTGCCACCGCGCAGGCGGGGGGGAGGGGCGGAGACGAGAAAACCTGCCGGGTCGGGGGGACCGGGCAGGTTTCGGGGCGCGATGGGCGCGGAGGTGGGGCGGGTCTGCGGGAGAGGGCGGGGGGGGCGGGTCGGGGACCCGCCCCTACTGGTGCGAGGCCTGCGTGAAGCGGCGGGTGACGCCGGTGCCGAGCGACGGGGCGACGGCGGGGGCATCCCACGCGGCGCTGTCGAGGCGGGCGCGGAGCGAGGCCGCGCGCGTGCGGGCGGAGGCGAGGGCCGCGTCGTCGTCGGCGCGGAAGAGCGTGCCTGCGGCGGGGGCCGTGGGCGCTACGGGGCGCGCGGCGGCGGCGAGCACCACGGGGGCGGGGGCCACTTTCGCGGTTGCCGTCGGCACAACCGGCCTGGGCGCGGGCGACACCGGAGGCGCGACCGGCGCGGCGGCGAGCGACACCGACATCGGCGCATCGGCGACCGGCACCGCGGCGGATGCGGGAACGGCGGCGGACGTTTCCTGCAGGGTCGCGGCGGACGTGACGCGGCGCAGCGGATGTGCCGGGGCGCAGTACGACGGTCACAGCGGCGAACCCGAGGGCGGCGATGGCGCCTGCGGCGCCGACGAACGTCCACGCGCGCTGGAAGCGGTTGGGGCGGCGCAGCGGCGCGCGGTCGTGGCGGGCGCCGATGTGCACCTCTCCGTCGGCGCTGCCGTGGGCGGCGGCGCGGAAGATGGCGTCGAGGGCGAAGGCGTCGGGGCTGGCGGCGCGGGGCGCGCGGGCATCCATCCACGCCTTGACCTCCATCAATGCCAGGCGGTCGGCCTCATCGGGCGGCTGCGGGGGCACGCCCACGGGCAGCGACTCGTCGTAGAGGCGGAGCAGCGTCTGGTGCGAGGCGTCCATCGTCGGAAGAAGCGGTTGGGAGGGGTAGGGAGGCGTTCGAGCCGCGTCAGACGCCGTATTCGGACGCCTGCGTCTTGCCCGCGCGGGCCATCATCTTGCGCAGGTTGAGAAGCGCGTAGCGCATCCGCCCGAGCGCGGTGTTGATCGACACGCCGGTGATCTCGGCGATCTCGCGGAACGTCAGTTCGGCCTCGTGGCGCATCAGCAGCACCTCGCGCTGCTCCGGCGGCAGCTGCTCGATGCAGGCGTCGAGGAAGGCGCCGCGCTCGGATTCGTGAAGGCGTTCGTCGGCGTGGACGACGTCGGCGTCGGCGAGGCGGTCCCAGTACGAGTTGTCGTCGTCGTCGGCGCCCGAGCCCACGTCCTGCCACTTCTTGCGGCTGCGGAGGTGGTCGAGGGCCGCGTTGCGGGCGATGCGCATCGCCCACGGCAGGAATCGATCCTGGTGCGTGTACGAGGCGCGCTCGCGGCGCATCGCCGAGAGAACGCGGAGGAAGGTCTCCTGGAAGAGGTCGTTGGCGACCTCGCGGTCGCGCACCATCCCGAGCAGGTAGCCGAAGATGCGCTCCTGGTGCCGTTCGACGAGGCGGCGGAAGGCCGTCTGGTCGCCGGTTTCGAGGAAGCGCTGGACGAGCCGCTCGTCGGTCGAGACCGCCGCGACGGCAGCAGTCGTCGGCGCGGGCGTCGAGGCGGACACGTCCGTCGCGACGGCGGGCTGGGCGTCGGGCATCGGGAGGGAGGGCGAAGGCAGGGTGTCGGAACGCAGCATCGAAGCAGGATATTGCGGCAGGGAGCAGGCGCCGGGCCGGAGTGCCGGGCGCCTGGTGTCGTCTTTTCCGTGCAAACATCCATCCACCGTGTCCGATTCCGCCCCCGACGTGCGCCCTTCCATGCCTGAGAACCCGCCGAACGGTCGGCAGACGTCCTGCGAAACGTCCCGACGTTCGGCTTCGACACCCGGATGCTCCACGCGGGCCACATCCCCGATGCGGCCACCGGCAGCCGCGCAGTGCCCATCCATCAGACCACCTCGTACGTTTTCGAGGACACCGACCACGCCGCGCAGCTCTTCGAACTCAAGGCGTACGGCAACATCTACACGCGCCTGATGAACCCGACGACGGCGGTTTTCGAGGAGCGCATCGCATCGCTGGAGGGCGGCGACGGGCGCCGTCGCGACGCGCCTCGGGCATGGCCGCGCAGTTCGCCGCGCTCACGACGATCCTGGAGCCGGGCGACGAGATCGTGGCGTCGAGCCACCTCTACGGCGGCACCGTCACGCAGCTCGTCCACACGTTCCGCAAGCTCGGCGTGACGACGCGCTTCGTGCCGCCCGGCGACCTGGACGCGTGGGCGGCGGCCTCGAACGACGAAGACGCGCGCTCTTCTACGGCGAGACCATCGGCAACCCGTCGGGCGCCATCCTCGACATCGCCGCCGTCGCCGAGGTCGCGCGCACGCGCACGGCGTGCCGCTCATGATCGACAACACCTTCGCGACGCCGTACCTCTGCCGCCCGCTCGACCACGGGGCGGAGATCGTGATCGCACTCGACGACCAAGTTCATCGGCGGCCACGGCACGTCGATCGGCGGGCATCGTGGCCGACAGCGGGCGCTTCGACTGGAGCGCGGTTCGCGTCCCGCTCGCCGAGCCGTCGGGCGCGTACCACGGGCTGCGCTTCTTCGACACGTTCGGGCACTACGCGTACCTGATGAAGCTGCGCGTCGAGACGATGCGCGACATCGGGGCGTCGGCCAGCCCGTTCAACAGCTTCCTGCTGCTTGCAGGGATTGGAGACGCTCTCCTGCGGATGGACCGGCACGTGGCGAACGCGCTCGCCGTCGCCGCGCTTCCTCGAATCGCACCCGAGGTGGCGTGGGTGCGCTACGCGGGGCTGCCGTCGAGCCCGTACCACGCGCTCGCCGCGCGGTACCTGCCGAAGGGTCCGGGCGCGGTGTTCTCGTTCGGCCTGCGGGCGACGAGCGGCGAGGAGCGGGCGGCGGGCAAGGCGTTCATCGAGGCCTGCGAGCTCGTTCTCGCACCTCGCCAACGTCGGCGACGCGCGGAGCCTCGTCATCCACCCGGCGAGCACGACGCACCAGCAGCTCTCCGACGCCGAACTCGACGCCGCGGGCGTCGGCCCCGAGATGGTGCGCCTGTGGTCGGCCTCGAGACCCTCGACGATCTGCTCTGGGACCTCGACCAGGCGCTCGCGCACGTGGTGTGAGCGGGGAGTTGGTGGGATGGTGCGTGCGTGGGCGGGCGGGCGGATGAGGTGGGAGGGGCGCGGGCGGTCCCGTACCTTTTCAGCCCTCCTCCTTCGCTCCCTGTCGATGTCTGAGTTCGTGCGCAGGCTCTTCGAGAGCAGCTTCAAGCCCCACGGGCACCGCTACCCGTGGCGGCCCGAGACCCTGTGGCTCCACGCCGTCTCCGACGCCCTGATCGCGCTCCTCTCCATCGTCCGCAAGCGGCGCGACCTCGCCTTCCCGTGGGTCTTCGTGGTGTTCGGCGCCTTCCTCCTGCTCTGCGGGACGACCCACGTGCTCGAGATCTCCAGCATCTGGCACGGCGCCTACCGCCTCACCGGCGTCGTGAAGGCGGTGATGCTCGTGACCCTCGTGCCGCGCGTGCTGACGCTCGTCGGGCCGGGCGAGCTGCGGGACGCCAACAGCGCGCTCCGGGGCCAGACGGTCTCGCCAGAGGAACCGCGCTACCGTGCGCTCGTGAGCGCCACCCTCCCCGACTGCCCCGCATGCATCCCGATCTGACCCCCCTTCTGACCATCGCGTGGGCGCTCGCCTTCGGTGTCCTGGCCCAGGTGCTCTCCCATGCGTGGCGGATACCGGCCATCGTGCTGCTGCTCGCCTTCGGCATCGCCCTCGGGCCGGAAGGCATCGGCCTCGTCGAGCCGATGTCGCTCGGCGGCGGCCTCAGCGTCATCGTCAAGCTCGCGGTCGCGGTGATCCTCTTCGAGGGGGCGATGAACCTGCGCCTGCGCGACCTGCTGAGCAGCGCGCGCGAGGTGCGCGGCCTCGTCACCGTCGGCGTGCTCATCACGTGGGTGCTCACGACGCTCGCCGCGCACTACCTCGCCGCCCTCTCGTGGCCGCTCGCCATCCTCTTCGGCGCCCTGATGACCGTCACCGGCCCGACCGTCATCCAGCCGCTGATGCGCCGCCTGAGCGTGCCGCGGCGCGTCAAGACGATCCTCGAAGGCGAGGCGATCCTGATCGACCCCATCGGCGCCATCCTCGCCGTCGCGGTTTTCGACGTGGTCCTCGCGCTCCTCACCGACGCCTCGTTCGGCATCGGCGCGGCGATCTGGAGCTACGCGAGTCGGCTGGTCGTCGGCGGACTCATCGGCGCGGTCGGTGGCGTGGCTGCTCGCGCGGTTCACGCGGGGAGGGTACGTGCCGCGCGACCTCGTCGGGCTTGTCGCGCTCGCGGTCGTCTGGCTCGTCTTTGCGCTCGCCGAGGCGGCGCAGGGCGAGGCGGGATTGATGGCCGCCGTGGCGATGGGCCTCGCCTTCCAGCACGGCGTGCCCGACCACGCGCGCCCGCTGCGGCATTTCAAGGAGCAGCTCACGACGCTCGGCATCAGCCTGCTCTTCGTGCTCCTCGCGGCCGAGCTCAAGCTCGACGCCCTCTGGGACGAGCGCGGCGGCGGCCTCGCGCTCGTGCTCGTGATGATGTTCGTCATCCGCCCGCTCGCCGTTCTCGCCGCCACGCGCGGGATCGAGTTTGCCGCTGCGCGAGCGCCTGTTCATCGGATGGGTCGGGCCGCGCGGGCATCGTGGCCGCGTCGGTCGCCTCGCTCTTCGCCGTCACCCTCGCCAGCGTCGTCGCGGGCGAGGGCGACGTGGCCGGGCGCGTGCTCGCCTACGCGGGCGTTGCCGAAGAGGGCGGGCGCATCCTCTCGCTCACCTTCCTCACGATCGCGCTCACGGTCACGCTTCAGGGCCTCTCGGCGCCGCTCGTGGCCAAACTGCTCGGCATCCAGAGCCTGGAACGGCGACGGACGATCGTCGTCGGCGCCGGACCGCTCGGGCGCGCCATCGCGGGCCTGCTGCGCGCGTACGAGCGCCCGCTCGTGCTCGTCGATCGCAACGCCGAGTTCCTCGCCACCGCGCAGGCCGACGGCTTCGAGGTCGTCAGCGGCAACGCACTCGACGAGACGGTGCTGGAGGCCGCGGGCATCGACGAGGCGGAGACCTTCCTTGCGGCGACGGCCAACCCGGAGATCAACGCTCTCGCGGCGCAGCTGGCGATGGACGAGTTCGGCCTCGAACGCTCCTACCCGGCCCTCGACGACCCCGAGCGCGGCGCCTCGGCGCCCCTGCTCCAGCGCACCGGCAGCCGCCTCGCCTTCGGGCGCACGCTCCCGCTCCGCCTCTGGGACACCGCCGACACGCTCACGCCTGTCACCTGGGCGGTCCCCGAGGGCACGACGCGCCTGACGCCCGCCGACCTCCCTGACACCGTCCTGCCCGTCCTGCACGTCCGCAGCGGCAGCCCCGAAGTCGTCCACGCCGGCCAGCGCTGGGTGCCCGGCGACACCGTCGCCCTGCTCACCACGCTGACCGAGGCCGCCGCCCTCGCCGCTCTCGCCGCGCCGCGCGCTTCCACCTCGCCCGTGCCCACCGGCCCCGCCATCAACGCGGGCGACGTGCCGGCCATCGTCTGACCGGGGCGGCGGGCCATCCGGGGGCGGCGGCGTCCCGTCGGGCCTCCGGGGGCGTAGAGACGCATCGGCGATGCGTCTCTACCGGGCGCCGGGATTGCCACACCGCTGCGCATCTGCACCGCACGGCGGCGGTCAGCGGGCCGATCGGGCCATCGGGGGCGTAGAGACGCATCGCCGATGCGTCTCTACCGGGCGTCGCCGACGCCACCGACCGCTGCCGCCGCACCGAACGCCGCGTGCGTACGCCTGCAAACGCGAAAACCTGACAGGTCGGGGGACCTGTCAGGTTCGTCACGCGCGGTGGCTCGCGGCGGTCAGCGGGCGGCCATCATCTGGCGCGCCTTGTCCGCAGCGGCGAGGCTTTCCATCCCCACGTGACCCTCGACGGCGAGGCGGTAGTTCTCGCGGGCCTTCTCGGCCTGCCCGGTGGCGGCGTAGATCTCGGCGGCGCGGAAATGCACCATCGCATCGCCAGTGTTCATCGCCATCGCGCGCTCGATGTGCGGGATGCCCTCGGCCGAGCGGCCCTTCTTGTGCAGCACCCACGCGTACGTCTCGTTGGCGTGCAGGTGGCCGGGGCGGCGGCGGATCTGGATCTCGGCGCGGCGCAGGGCTTCGTCGAGTTCCATGTCGTGGTCGGCGAGGAAGTCGGCGTACTCCATGTCCACGACCTCGCCCATCTTCTCGGCGTCGAGGAGCAGCTGGCGCCCCTTGACGGCGGCGGCTTTCGCTTCGGCGGTCTTGCCCATCCGGCTGTAGGCCTCTTCGAGGAGGTGGTAGCCGTCTTCGAGCGGCGTCTCGTCGAGGACGGACTGGATGGTGGGGATGGCCTCGGCAGGCTTCCCGCCGATGATGGCGAGGTGCGCGAGGCCGAGGCGGGCGCGGGCGAAGGCCGGGCGTTCCTCGAGGATGCCGCGGTAGAGCACGCGCGCGCGGGCGGTGTCGCCGGTGCCGAGGTAGAGCTGGGCGAGCTGGTAGAGCGCCCACGCCCGGTCCTCACGCCCGTTGGCGCTCGCATCGGCGGCCATCCGCATCGCGGCGATGGCGCCGTCGGTGTCGCCGTGGAGTTCGCGCAGGTAGGCGGCGCGCGAGTACGAGGCGATGCTCGGGCGCAGCGCCAGCATCGAGTCGCTCACGGCGACGGCCTCCGGGTAGCGCCCGAGTTCGACGAGCGCGTCGACGAGGACGCCGTACGGAAACGCGTTGCCGCTCGCGGTGCGAAGCAGGCTCCGCGCCGAGGCCTCGCCCTTCTCGAACTGGTGAAGGACGTTGAAGAGCGACCCCTGCACGGCGAGGGCGTGGAAGTCGTCGGGGGCGCGCTTGAGGGCCTCGGCGATGGCATTCTGGGCCTTCGGCACGTACGTCGCCTCGTCGGCCGTCACGCGGCCCTGCTGGAGGTAGAGCTGGGCGAGGGCGACGTAGTCGGAGACGCGGTCGGGGTTGCGGCGCAGGCGGGCCTCGTAGAAGGCGATGGACTTCTCGGGGTTGAGGAACTCGGAGTCTGGACGGGTCGGCTCGTTGAAGGCGTCCTCTTCGGCGCTGGAGGCCGGGCGGAAGTGGTGCCACAGCCACGTCGCGCCGACGCCGAAGAGCGCCGCGCCGACGACGACGGCGAGGATGCGCAGCATCGACGCGCCCCGCGAAGGCGGCGTGGCACGCTTCGAGGGCCGCGTCGACGGGCGCGCCGGGGTCGGATGCACGGCCGGGCCAGACGACGGGGTGGGGATCGGGGGAGGACGAGTCGGTAGACATCGTAGAGCTGAGGGGAAGGGAGAAAGAAACAAGAACGGCTGCACGATACGGCAGGCCGTCAACGCGGCGCGGGGACCGGACCTTCTGGCCCGGCCCCCGCGCGCGGTTGCGTCACACGGCGCGTGCTCAGCGCACGACCGTGGCCTGCTTGGTGCCCTGCGGCTGGCCGTCGACCGTCATGCGGTAGACGTACGAGCCAGCGGCGAGGCGCGAGGCGTCCCAGTCGACCGTGTACGTGCCCGGCGCGTCGCGGCGGTTCACGAGGGTCTCGACGAGGCGTCCGGCGACATCGTAGACCTCGATGCGGACGGTCCCGGTGGAGGAGACGCGGTACGAGAGGCGCGTCTCGTCACCGAACGGGTTGGGCGCGTTCTGGTCGAGAAGCATTCCCTGCGGCGCGCCAACGCCGATGCCCGAGATGCCGACCGGGGTGGTCGGGCCGTCGGCGGTCAGCTGCTTCACGTAGTCGTAGCCACGGTGCGGGGCGGCGAGGTACGGGAAGTTGGCGAGGAGCGCGAGGTCGTTCTTCGTCGGGCCGGCCACGAACGTCAGCTGCTTGACGAGCTGCGGCGAGGCGAGGTCGGCGTAGGCCGGCGAGGTCGCGTCGTCGAAGGGAAGCCCGACGGCGGCGAGCACGAGGCCGCCAACGGCCTGGAGTTCGATCGTCGTCACGTCGTCTTCGAGGCGGCGACCGTTCGGGAAGCCGTCCATGTGCGGGATCGCCTGGAGGGCGCGGCTGCCGTTGTAGGTCGTCGAGGTGAGACCGAGCGCGGCGGCGCGGATGAGGCCCATGCGGGCGCTCGTGCGGTACTCCTCGGTGTTGCGCGGCGTCGGCGGCGTCGCCATGTTCAGGCGAAGCATGTCGCCGCCGTACAGGTCACCGTTCGGCGTCTGCGTGATGGGCAGGAAGTTGTTGATGAACGGCTTGCCCTCGCTCAGCGGACCGCCGGTCTTGCCGGTGGCGAGCTGGTACGGGATGAGGTTCGGCACACCGAAGTAGAAGATCGGCAGGATGTCGATGCGGCGCGGCTCGTTGTCGCCGATGAGGGCGGTCGGGAGACCCGCCTGGCGCGGGGCCGTCGGGACGGCGAGGGCGGTGCCCGTCAGGTTGATCGCGCCGCTCTGCACGAGCGGAAGGAGCTCGTAGGCGCCGTCCATCCCGTTGCGGAAGTCGAGGCCGGGGCGTCCGTTGCCGTCGATGTCGCCGAGGGCCGGGTACGAACGGCTCTGGATGCGCAGCGGGGCGAGGCCCGGCACGGCCTGGCCGTAGTACTGGTTGCTGCCGACGGCGCCTTCGGCCATGTAGAGGCCGAGTTCGGGGTTGGCGAAGTAGCCCGCGTAGGTCTGCTCGCGCGCCGAGTACGGCGTGTCGGAGTTCCAGCGGTCCTTCATGCCGATCGGGATGATCGCCTCGTTGGTGAGGGGCATCCCGAGGCGGGAGACCTGCACCCACGGCCCGGAGACCGTCGGCTTCTCACCCGTCGCCGAGAGCGTCGTCACCTGCGGGCGGCTTGCCGACGCCCAGACGCCGATCACGTAGTTGCCATCGAGGATGTTCGCCGCCGCCGAGGCCGGCTGTCCCGACTTCTGGAGCGTCGACGACCGGGATCTGCATCACGATCGAGTGCGTGTTGAAGCCCGCCACGCCGTCGCGCGCCGCCGACGGGTTGGTCGCGCCGCCGGAGAACTGGTTGCGGACGCCGCCGAGGTCGAAGATGCCGCCGAGGTCGACGAAGAACGGGTCGTCGCGCGGGCCGGCGAAGACGCGCTCGCCGGTCGAGAGCTGGCCGATCGCGCCCTGCACGAGCGCCTCATAGGTCGTCGCCGAGGCCCGCGCCGCCTTCGATCGAGCGCGGCCCGATGTTGTTCGGGGGCACCTTGCCGCCCGTAGCGACCGTCGTGAAGGCGCCGCCGTTGACGCTGCGCTCGACGGTGTAGGTCGCCTTGAGGTTCTGCTTGCCGAGGCGGATGTTGAAGAACGTCGTCGGGTCTTCGTTGGTGAGCGCGAAGGTGAACCGGTACGTGAGGTCGTCGGTCGCCGAGCCGAGCGCGCCCGCGCTCGTCTTGTTCTTGACGTGGATCTCGTAGCGGACGTTCTCGCCGAAGTTGTTGTAGTTCGGGCCGCCTTCGGGCAGTTCGAGCGGGATGTAGTTCGCCACGATCGTCACCGTCTCCGGCGCGTCGGGCGAGCGGAAGGCGTAGACGTCGGTGTTGTCGGCGAGCGGATCGTTGGAGATCAGCGGCGCCTCACGGTGGCTCGACGCGTCGACGAACTGAGGCGACGCAAACGTCGCCGACAGGCCGGCGGTCACGAGCGCGAGGGGCAGGAGCCGTACGGGACGGAAACTCATGGTGGAGGGGGAATGGGGGATTGGGGTCGAGAATCGCACGCTTCGAGGATCGAAGCGCTGCCACGGGAAGCCGAACACACAGGCCGAAACGGGCTGGCTCATGGGCCTGCATAGAGGTACGGCGCCAACGCAAGTGAGCAACAGGCCGTCCGCTGCTCACTCACTGGTCACTCGCGCCCAAATGCTGTAACCAAGCTGTTTCTCTGGCCTTACGCTTCCACCCGGACTGTTTCACGCACCGTCACTCGCGGATGACGCGGTAGTGCCGGATGACCGTCGGCACGGCCTGCACACTCTCGGTCTGGATGTCGAGACCGGCGGGCAGGTGGACGCGCACGCGGACGAGTCCGGTCGCGTCGCGGCGCAGCTCGTCGGCATCGACGGTGGCGTAGAAGTCGGGGGCGCGGAGGGCGGCCTCGCCCTGCCCGAGGCGCACGCGGAAACGCACGCGCACGCTCGGCGGGTCGAAGGCGTAGTGCAGGTCGGAGCCGGGCGCCGCGCCGGTCACGCGCACCTCCACCTCGCGCTCCTGCCCCGAGAACGCGGCGACGGGCACGACGACGCGCACGCGGCTCTCGGAGTGGGCCACCAGCCCGTCGAGCGTGTCGAGAAGCGCGATGTCGGCGCGGAGGGTGTCGCCAAGGGCGCCGAGCGGGAGCGGCGCCGTCGGCCATCCGCGCAGCGCCGCGACGACCGAGCGGGCGCCGGTGACGCGCACCGAGTCGGGCGAGACGCGGACCGCGCCGGAGAGGTTGTACGAGGGCACGAACGCAATTCGGGCGCGCAGCACGACCGGAATCGTCCGCGTGACCGACGGCTCGGTGTCGAGGCGGAGCGTGCGCGGGCTGACGCCGACGAGGCGGACGCCGGGCGGCAGGGCGGGCAGTTGGGCGTCGAGGAACACCTCGCGCTGCGTCGCGGCGATCGGCAGGCGCGGCGGGTTGGAGAAGAGCGGGAGCAGTCGGTAGCCCGTCCCCTCCACGACGAGCCGTACGGTCTCGGGCACCGGCGTCACGAGCGCCTCACCGCTCGGGAGGGTGGCCACGACGGTCCGGGCCTCGATGGTCGCCGTCGTTGTCTGCCGCAGCGTGAGCACGAGCCAGAGCAGGAGCGAGAGCACGCCGCAGATGGCAAGGATGCGCAGCGGATGCTCGGGGCCATCGGGCCGCCGGGCGCCGACGCGCTGCGCGAAGGCCTCGGCCACGCGCCGCGCGACGCGCCGCGGCGACAGTCGGCGGCGCAGGGCAGCGAAGGAGCGGGACGGTTTCGGCATCGCGTCAATCTACCGCATCGCCCGCTCTACCGCCGCAGCCGCTCTACCGCCGCGACCGCCGCCACGCAACCGTCCACGCCGCTCGACGCGCATCCGCCCACGTGCGCGTCGTCTGCCATCCCGCCTGCACGTCGGTCCACGCGTAGACGCCGGCGGCGAGAACGCCGAGCGGGTAGAGGCCGAGCAGGAGCGCGCGGGCGCCGAGACGCGGGAGCAGCGGCCACGCCTGCGTCGGCCCGGCGGCGAGGTAGAGGGCGGTCGTCACGAGCGCGAGCAGCACCGGCACGCGCCACGGCAGCCGCAGCGGCTCGGCGCGCGAGGCTGCCCACCCTGCCCCTGCGGCCATGAGCGCGTACGACGCGGCCGTGGCGAGCGACGACCCCATCGCCCCGATGAGCGGCACGAGCACGATGTTGAGCCCGACGTTGAACGCCGCCACGAGCGCGAGGCCGACGCCCACCTGCCGCGTCCGGTGGCGCGCGTAGAGAACGTTCGCGGAGACGAGGTAGAGGACGTAGAAGACGAGGCCCGCGGCGAGCGGAAACACCAGACCGGTGGCGGCGAGGTAATCCGATCCGCTTCCGGCGAGCAGCACGAGCGCGTCGTACGAGAACAGCGACAGCCCGAGCGCGAACCCGAACCCGCCGACGCTCAGGTGGCGAAACATCCGCCGGTGCAATCCCCCGCCCTGCCCGCCGTCGAGTGCGCGGAGGCCGAGGACGGCGAAGGCGAGGTTGAAGCCCTGCACGAGCGTCGCGTTGAGCACGCCGGCGAGGCGCGTCGCGGCCTCGTAGAGCGACGAGCTGGGCGTCGGTCGAGAGGCGCGCGAGCACGAAGCGGTCGCCGATGTGGAGGATCGGAAGCGCCAGCCCGACGAGCACGAGCGGCGCCCCGAACGCCACGAGCCGCCGCGCGAGCGCCGGGCGGAACGTCCACGCCTCGCGCCGCACGAGCGAGGCGCCGGTCACGACGACGACGGCTCCCGAGGCGAGCGCGAGCGCGACCATCGCCCCGACGAGTCCGCCGCGAAGCACGACGAGCGCCACGAACGTCGCCCCGATGAGGAGCGCGAACTTGCCCGCCGTGATCGCGCTGTAGAGCGCCGCCTTCTCGCGCGACTGGATGCGCATGAGCGGCACCGACGCGAGCGCGTCGAGCAGGCCGATGGCGACGGCGAGGCGCCCGAGGAGCGCCGCATCGGGCCACAGTTCCGGGCGTTCGGCGCCGGCGATGACTGCGCGTCCGATCCACGCCCCGGCGGGCCATGCAGCGGCGAAGACGGCGAGGCAGACCATCAACTGCATCACAAACGCCGTCATCGGCAGCGCGCGCCGCTCGGCGTCGTCGGTCGCCGACGAGGCGAGGCGCAGCATCCCGGCGGCCAGGCCCATCGCCACGACCGGCGTCACGAACGCCGCGAGCGCCTGCACCTGCCCGAGCCGCCCGAAGTGCTCGAACGGCAGCAGCGTGGTGTCGAGGTAGAGCTTGGCGAGGAGGATGCCGCTCAGCTTGGCGAGCACGTTGCCGAGCGTGAAGACGAGGCTCTTGGCCGCCACCCGCTCGATCCCCACCTCGCCCGACGGCGCCGAACCGGCGGGCAGCGAACCGGCGGGCCCATCGGCGGCGCGGTCGGCGGCGGCGCGGTCGGCGGGAACGGCGCTCATGCTGACCTCCGGCGCCGAGCGCGGCGTGACGTGGCGATCAGGCCACCGAGCGCGTCGGCGAGGGCGGCGCGGCGCATGGGCTCGGTGAAGTGCGTGGCGATGCGCGCCCGCGCGGCGACCCGCGCCTCCGGACCTGCCGCAAGCGCCCGCCGGAGCGCCGCGACGATGGTGCCGATTTCGGGCGTCTCGACGGTCTCGCCTGCGTCGCCCACGATTTCCGCCGCGCCTCCGACGCGGCTCGCCACCGGAATCGCGCCCGAGAGCATCGCCTCGCAGAGCACGTTCGGGAAGCCCTCGGTGCGCGAGAGGAGCGCGTAGACGCTCGCGCGGCGGTAGACGGCCCCGAGCGCCTCGCGCGGCGCGGGCGGGTCGAGCGTCACGTTGGCGGGGACGGCGCCATACAGACCACCGATCTGCGGCGCGAACGCCGGATCGACGCCGACGGCGCGGAAGGCCACATCGGGCATCGCGCGGGCGGCGGCGAGGAAGAGGTCGAAGCCCTTGACGTGGGCCGTTCGGGCGCGGTCGAGGAACGCCACCATCGCCACCTCGTCGGCACGGTCGGCGGGACCGGGCGGCCACGCGTCGGCGTCGTAGCCGAACGGGACGACGCGCGCGGGCGTCCGCAAGCCAGGCACGTGGGCGCGGACGCCGTTGCGGAGGACGTCGGGGAAGGCGCCGAAGCGGTTGTCGGCGGCCAGGAGCGCACCGGCGACCGGCAGCAGCAGGTCGGCGCGGCGCAGCACCGCGCGGGCGATCGGCGCGCGCCACCGGCTCGCCATCACCCCGTATCCGACGGCCGGGAGGGTGTTGGCCTCGAACCCCCCGAGCGCGACGGCGACCGGAACGCCCGCCGCGCGCGCCGCGAGCATCGGCAGCACCAGGTGGTAGTCGGCGAACCATCCGACGACCGCATCGGCGCCGGGCATCTCACGCCGCAGCCACGCCGCCTGCGCCGCCAGCCGCCGCGCCATCCCACGTGCGCCCTTCGCCGCCGCCGCGTCGAAGACGAAGTGCGAGACGTCGAAGTCGCGCCCGAGCGTCGCCACGTCGTCCAGCACGAACGACGACGGCGAGAGCGAGGCGACGAGCAGGCGCGGACGGGGCACGGGGCGATGGCGCAGGAGGAACGCGCCAAGATCGGCCACTGCGCCCGCGCCGTCGGCGAAGGACGCAACAGGAACGCACGGCGGTGTTGGGGCACGCCTCAAAACTGTTTGTGACGTAGCGCTTCCCCTTTACATCCGTCTTTCCCGCAAACGCGGGAATCCAGAAGGGGACAGGCACAGCGCTCTGCACTCTGGGTCCCTGCGTTCCGGTTCGCGGCCCTCCGGTTCGCGGGGATGACGGACGTCGGAAACAGGTTCTCTGCGCCGCCCGCCCCCGCGCATCATCCCCCCGATCTGCCATCCTCCCCCACCGCGCGGCCGTCGCGGGCGCGGCGCGGTGGACGGGCGCCGGTGCCGGGGTCGGCGATGTGGGCGGCGACGACGATGAGGCGCGCGAGGCCGGGGTTGGAGGCGTCGGCGGGGGCATTCAGGCGGACGTGGCGCGTCCACAGGCCCTCGCCGCGCAGCAGGCCGTCGCGGTCGTCGATGCGGAGGGCGTTCCAGAGGTGGACGTGGACGCCGCCGCTGACCGGCGAGACGAGCGCGAACGGCGCCGCACCGCCCGCGCCGTGGCTGTAGCCGATGGCCCGCCACCCGGCGATGAACCGCTCGTGCGCCTCGGGAAACAGGCCCCGCACGAGCGCCTGCGCCGCACGAACGATCGCGGCGACCGGCGGGTCGGTCTCGTCGAGGAAGGCGGCGATGGGGTCGGCAGGCGCAGGCGAGGCGGACATCGGAGAGGACGGAAATCGAAATCGGCGGATCGGTGGGACTCCGTCGGGGCGGGTTTCAAGCCCGCCCTCACCACGCCCCCGCTCCATCGCAACATCCCCTGCCCCACCGACATCCCGGCGTCACACCCGGTCGTGGCGTCATCCCCAGCGCTCGATGAGCAACCGCGCGATGTCGGCGCCGACGGTCGGGGTCGGATCGGCGAAGGCGGGCGTGGTCGGGGCGAGCGCGGCGGCGCGGACGAGGGCATCGCCGTCGGCGCCGACGAGGTGGTTCCAGCCGCCGACGAGCGTTTCGGTCCACTCGGTCTCCTCGCGCAGCGTCACGCACGGCACGCCGAGCCAGAACGCCTCCTTCTGCAACCCGCCCGAGTCGGTCACGACGCGCGCCGCGTTGCGGTGAGCGTCAGCATCTCGAGGTACGTCGCCGGGTCCGGATCTCGATCGTCGGCGGGCGATGTCGATGCCCCCGAGTCGGGCCCGCGTGCGCGGATGGAGCGGCAGCAGGACGGGCCGCCCGAGGCGCCCGAGGCCCTCGAGGATGGACCGAAGGCGTTCGGGATCGTCGGTGTTGGCGGCGCGGTGGACGGTGGCGAGGACGTATTCGCCCGACGCGTGGCCGGTGAGCGCAGGCGAGGGGCGCGCGCGCGGCGGCCTCGTCGGCGTAGGTGCGCGTCGCCTCCAGCATCACGTCGCCGCAGAGCACGACGCCCTCGCCCGCGATGCCCTCGGCGGCGAGGTGCGCGACAGCGGCCTCGGTCGGGCAGAGGCAGAGGTCGGAGAGGCGGTCGGTGACGACGCGGTTGATCTCTTCGGGCATCGCCCGCACGAACGACCGCAGCCCGGCCTCGACGTGCGCGAGCGGGACGGCGAGCTTGGCGGCCACGAGCGCCGCCCCGAGCGTCGCGTTGGTGTCGCCGTAGACGACGACGCCCGCGACCGGCCCGGCCTCCATGGCCTCCACGAGATACGCCTCGAAGCCCTCCATCGTCCGCGCCGTCTGCGCCCCGTGCCGCCCCGACCCGACGGCCAGGTTCACCGCGGGCGGCGCCATGCCGAGTTCGTCGAAGAAGACGTCGGACATCGCCGCGTCGTAGTGCTGCCCGGTGTGCACGAGCCGCTCCTCGACGCCCGCGAGCGCGAGCGCCCGGCTCACGATGGCGGCCTTGACGAACTGCGGACGGGCGCCGACGACGGAGATGATGGTCATTGGAAGATCGGAGGATTGGGATGGGAGACGACAGGCGACGCCGGGGCGATGGCGCGCGGTGGTGACGGAAATGCGGCGGTGGTTGTAGGGGCGGGTCTCAGACCCGCCCCTACGGACGTGTGGACCGAACCAAACGCCCCGACCCGCCCCCACCCACGCACGAGCAGAAACGCCCGTCCCAAACGCGCACGCCCCCACCGCGAACAACCAACCATCAACCCCGAACCACCCGCCCCAACACCGCCGCCATCTGCCGGGCCTGCTCGACGCGGCTGTACGGCGCGAGGCGGTCGGGCGGCGGCACCGGAGATCGGCGATCCGGCGGCCCAGGCGTCGTAGTGGTGGCGGAGGTGGCGGGCGAGGCCGGCGGCATCGTCCCAGTCGAACATCACGCCCGCGTCGGCGGCGCGCAGGGCGTCGGCGGCGTCGCCGTCGGCCGGGACCGAGGCCGACGACCGGGCGGCCGCTCGCGAGGTACTCGAAGAGCTTGCCCGTCATGATGCCCTCCGCGCCGTCGACGCGGTTGATGAGCAGCAGCAGGAGCGCGGCGCGCCGCAGCCCGGCGACGGCCTCGGCGTGCGGCACGTACGGCAGCACCTCGACGAGCGCCCCGACGCCCGCCGCCTCGGCCCGCTCGCGCACGACCGCGTCGATCTTGCCGACGAACCGGACCTTCAGATGCGGCATCGTGCGCGCGGCGTCGAGGCGGGCGAGGGCCGACCAGAGCGCGTCGGGCGAGCGGGCGCCGCTGACGTTTCCGGCGTAGTGGAGCACGAAGGCGCCGCGCTCGACGTCGGGCGCGGCGGTCGGGGGCGGGAAGTCGGCGGGGTCGAAGCCGTTCATCACCACGTCGTAGTCGCGGTCGATGCGGCGGGCGAAGGCGCGCTTCATCGCGGGCGTGACGACGACGGCGGCGGCGGCGCGGGAGATCACGGCGCGCTCCAAGGAGGCGTCGAAGCGGGCGGCGGCGCTCGTCTGCGGCAGGTCGGCGCGGTAGTCGATCTCGACCCACGGGTCGCGCAGGTCGACGATGTGCGGCAGGCCGGCTCGCGCGGGCGAGCAGGCGCCCGGTCAGGTGCGCCGAGTGCGGCGGTCCGGTGGTCAGGATCGCGTCGTGCGGCACCTCGCGCAGCACACGCCGCCCCTCCCGCACCGCGAACGGCACCCACCCGACGCGCGCGTCGGGCAGGAAGACGTTGGCGCGCACCCACCGCGCGAGCGTCTCCTTCCACGACCGATCCGTCCCGCCGAAGCCCACGCTCACCACGTCCGACGTCGCCGCGCCGCGCAGCCGCGCGTAGCCCGCGTACGGGTCCCACGCATCGGTCCGCACGACGGCCACCGACGGCGGCACCTCGCCTTCGAGCGACGGGTCGAGGGCCGGGTACGCGGCGCTCTCGGGGCGCACGGTCAGCACGGTCACGTCCCAGCCCATCTCCGGCAGGTAGCGGCTCATCTTGAGCGCCCGCTGCACCGCCGGCCCGCCCGACGGCGGGTAGTAGTAGGTGACGAGGAGGACGCGGGGCATGGGAAGTCGTCTGTGTGGATGGATGGGGCGGGTGTTGGGGATGGGGCGCGGCCTCTCGAATGCGCCGCCCGGCCCCTCCGCTGTTGTCATTGCGCGGCCCTGACAGGGCCGCGGCAATCCAGTGTCCCCTCCGAGGGCATCCGTCGATCCCGCTTGCCGCGGCGCTACGCTCCTCGCAATGACACCGGCGGGCAGAGCACCGCCAACCCTGTCAGGTCAGGAGACCTGACAGGGTTCACCTCCGCATCACACCTGCTCGTCGACGGGCACCGGTTCGTCCCCATCCTCCCCCGCCATCTCGCCCTTGCGGCGCTTGACGAAGCCGAGGCCGAGGAGCAGGAGGAGCCCGCCGTAGACGACGCCGCTCGACACGCCCGCGACGGTCAGGCCGGTGTGGTACGAGGCCGGGTCGAAGCGGAGCGTCACGCGGTGGCGCCCGGCGGGCACCTGCACGCCGCGCAGCAGGTGGTCGACGCGCAGGATCTCGGCGGCGACGCCCTCGGAGGTGGAGTCGGCGCGCGACGGTGGCCGTCCACCCGGCGGGGTAGTAGACCTCCGAGAACACGAACAGGCGCGGCGCGTCGGTCTCGACGTTGTAGGCGATCTCGCGCGGCGTGTAGCGGACGAGGCGGGCCGTCGCGGTCGAGGCCGGGCCGATGGGCGTCGTCGTGGCCGTGGTGGGCGCGGCGACGAGGGCGGTGCGGTGGACGTCGAGCGCCGGGTCTTGCAGGCGCGCCCAGACCGCCGGATCGTCGGCGAGCGCCTCGACCGTCGAGGCGAACCACGCACGGTCGGTGCGGACGGACGACGTGCTGCGGAGGCCGAGCGCGCCGAGCGAATCGGCGGTCGCGGCGCGGGCCGAGTCGGCGGCGGTCGCGGGGGCCGGGGCGCCCTGCGCGGGCGTCTCGAAGACCGCCATCCGCGCCGTCGAATCCACGAAGACGGGCGCCATGCCGGGCGCGACCTGCCCGCCGGCGACGACGTAGCGGACGCCCATGAGCGGAAGCGCGTTCGGGTTCAGGCCGCCCTGCGGGCCCACGAGGATGTGGTCGAGGTAGTCCTGGTAGAGCCGCAGTTTGGCGCCGTGGTAGCCGCTGAGGGTCTCGTAGAACGCCGCCGGACGCGCCGACGAGGCGAGGTCGCCACCGTCGAGCACGAGGGTGCGGAAGTGCCCCATCCCGCCCGCATCGGCCACGCGGCCGACCACGAAGTCGTCGTAGGCGAAGCGCTGGATCAGGTCCTCGGGCGCCGACGCGGGCGTGAGCGCGTCCTTGTTGAGGTACCGCTGCGCGACCCCGCCGAGGTCGACGGCCACGACGAGCGCGAGCGCCGGGGCGAGCGCCCACGCCGGGACGGTGCCGCGGCGGACGAGGAAGACGAGGCCGGTGGCGACGGCGAGCACAAGGAGCGTCCGCAGCAGATCCGCGCCGTACAGGTCGGCGCGCTCGGCGACCGAGGCGGCGGCGTACTCCGTCGCCGCCTGCGCGACGCGCGGATCGGCCGGATCGACGCCGTTCTGCTGCGCGATCTGTCCCGCGATCTGCGCCTGCTCACCCGGACGCTCGTACGACCGCGATCCCTTCATCACGAACAGGAGCGCCACGAGCGCGACAAGCGCCACACCTGCGATCAGCGCCCCGCGCGACGCCTTCGTAGCCCCGGATGCCTCCACATCGTCCGCCCCGCGCCGCACGACGGCAGCGACGCCCAGCCCCGCGAGGATGGCGATGAGGCACGCCGCCACGCTCAGCCACGTCTCGGGCACGCGGAAGCTCTTGAAGAGCGGGACGAGGTCGTAGGCGAGGCGGTTGAGGGCGGCCGCGTTCTCGCCGAGGGCGAAGACGAGCATGAGTGCGAGCGCCGCGCCGAGGCTCCACGCCACGCGCCGCCGTCCGTAGACGAGGCCGACGATGGCGAAGAGCACCGCCACGCCGCCGACGTAGTGCGGCCCGGCGGTGAACGCCTTCGGCCCGAAGTACGTCTGCCCGCCCCCGCCGAACGCATCGGCCACGAGCAGTGTCAGCATCTCCGCCCACCCCTGGCTCCACGCCATCGCGTAGCGGAACGCATCGTCGGCGCCGCTCGCCGACGCGCTCTCGGCGCCGCGGATCGTGTAGGTCTTGTACTCGATCTGCTGCACGAGCGGATGCGCCGACATGCCGATGGCGAGGACCGACCCGAGCGCGAGAAACGCCGTCGCCCGTCCAAACCGCGCGACCTGCCCCGAGCGCCCCGCCCCGACGCCCTCGGCGATCCACCACAGCCCGAGTGCCCACGCGGCGTAGTAGGTGATCTGCGGATGCCCGGCGCGGATGTTGAGCCCGAGCGCGACTGCGAAGAGCAGCGCCGAGAGGAGACGCGGACGCCGAACCGCCTCGAAGAACGCCCAGAACAGCGCGGGCGTGTAGCAGAGGGCGATGTACTTCGAGTTGTGCCCGGCGGGCAGCAGGATGGCGAGGTACGTCGTGAGGCCGAAGACGAGTGCCGCGACCACCGCCGGGCCGTGCCGCCGCGTGAGCGCATAGACGAGGCCGTAGAGGCCGCCGAGAAGCGCGACGAGGTGCGAGAGCGGCCACATCACCGAGCGGAGCGCGTCGAAGAACGTGTCGAGGCCGGGGATCGACGCGACGCGCGTGACCATCACGCCCGGCATCCCGCCGAACGGGTTCGTCGCCCACAGCGGCTCCTCGCCGCTGGCCTTGGCATAGTCGAGCATCGAGGCGGCCATCGAGCGCCACTGCACCGCGTCGCCCCCGACGATCGACCCGGCGCCGAAGACGACGGGGGCGGTCACGGCGATGGCGACCACGAGGAGGGCGGCGAGGCAGAGGCCGTGGCGCGCGAGCGGCGACAGGTGCGTCCACCACGACGGCGGCCCGGCGTCGAGACGGGGACCGGAGGCGCGCGCCGCACGGGCAGCGGTCCGCGGAGCCTCCGGACGAGCAGCAGAGGGGCGGGCGGAAGCGTCGCGGCGGGACGACGAGCGGGAGCCACCGGGGGCGGGACGGGCCATGGGAGGCAATGCGAAGAAGCGGTCGGTCCCAAAGATACTCCCCACGTCTCCGCCCCCCGGATGCGGCTTCGGTGGAGCAGGGGGGTGGGGAGTGAGTTGGGGAGTCGGGGATCGCAGGGGACGGCTCTCACGCATGCGACGCCTGTGGGCATGGCTGCTGCTTCCACACGTCCTGTTGGCCGCGGAAGCGATTCCACTTTCCCGCATTGAGCACCGGATCAACGCCCGGCGGCGTGGCGTAGCGCTGAGCGCGTGGCCAACACCGCGTCCTGTCCCGTCGTCCACCGTCCCCATGCCTGGCCAGAAAGAGCCCGAAGACGCTCGCCGCGGGAGCCTCCTGCAGGCCGCCTTCACCGTCGCCACGCGCGAGCGGCTCGGGGGACTGACGACGCGCGCCGTCGCCATAGAGGCAGGGGTGAGCCACGGGCTCGTGTTCTTCCACTTCGGCAACCGCGAGGCGCTCCTCGTCGCCCTCCTCGACTGGCTCCTCGACGCGACGCTCGGCGCCGCGTCCGGATCGTCTCGGCCCCACCGCGAGCGCTGCCGAGCGCCTCTACGACGTCGTCCAGCGCGACCTCGCCGCTCTGCCCTCGCAGCGCGAGCGTGTTGAGTTGCTGTTCGACTTCTGGGTGATGGGCACGCGCCACGACGGCGTGCAGGCTCGCATCCGCGCCGCGCTCGGCGCCTACCGCGACGCCTACCGTCCGTACGCCGAAGGCGTCATCGCCGCCGACCCGGACCGCTTCACCGGCACGACGCCCCACGGCCTCGCCGCCGCCGTCACCGCGCTCATCGAAGGCGTGGCATTGCAAGTCGTCATGGACCCCACCGAAGTCGAGCTCGGCGCCGTCCACGCCGCCCTCCACGCCCTCGTGCCGCTCCCGGAAGCGGCATAGACGACACCGACGTTCGTAGGGGCGGGTCTAGACCCGCCCCTACAACCACCGCCTACCCGACGCCCACATCCGCCGCCCGCACCGCACCCACCGGTCCGCACCCGGCGCATCCACCGATCCATCCTGCCGCGTTTCGCGGCGCCCTGCCCTGCTCTTCCGGCGCCTGCCGCCCTCCCCGCCTCCTCCCCACGCCGCCATGACCGTCCACTCGCCCGCCGACGCCTCCGACGCCACCGAGACCCTCGCCAAGAGCGAGGCGCTCCGCCACATCGAGCCCATCGTCCAGACGATGTACGAGGCGCACATGGGCAAGCAGCGCCTATGGTGGCCGACCGACTTCCTGCCCTCCGACGAGAAGATGTCGGACGACGAGGAGACGAACATCGCCGCGCTGCGCGAGCGGGCGCGCAGCGTGCCCGACAGCCTGCGCGTGGCCGTCGTGCTCGGCATGCTCACCGAGGAGGGCCTGCCGCACTTCCACCGCCTGCTGAGCAAGTACCTCGGCGACGAGTCGGTGTGGGGCCAGTGGAACTACATGTGGACGGCCGAGGAGGACCGCCACGGCATGATCCTGCACGACTACGCCCGCGAGAGCCGCCTCTTCCGCTTCAAGGAGGTCGAGATGATGCAGTACGCCTACAACGCGAAGCCGGCTTCGACCCGTCGTGGGACAAGGACCCGTACCGCGTCTTCGTCTACACGACGCTTCAGGAGCGCGCCACGCAGGTCACGCACCGCAACACCGGCCGGTCTCGCCGACGCCGAGCCCGTCGCCAAGCGGCATCTTCTCCAGCATCGCCGCCGACGAGGCCAAGCACTTCTCCTTCTACCGCCGCGTCTTCCGCGCCCTCCTGGAGATCGACCCGCAACCGCGCCCTGCATAGGCGCCCTCGCCGTCATGCCCGCGATCGACATGCCCGGCGTGTCGATGCCCGCCTTCAAGGAGATGGCCGACGTCGTGCGCCGCACCGGCATCTACGGGCCGTGGGACTACAAGGCCATCGTGGAAGAGGCCATCGACTTCTGGAAGATCGAGACCCTGACCGGCCTCAACGACATCGGGCGCGCGGCGCAGGAGAAGATCCTCGCCATCCCGAAGCGCCTCGGCCGCGTCGCCGAGTACATCGAGCAGCGCTCGACGGCCAAGAGCTTCTCCTTCAAGTTCATCTACGAGCGCGCCTTCGACATGGCGTGACCCGCCTGCACCTCCGCCCGCCCCGGGCCTCTGCCCCACCCGGCGGAGGCCCGGCGTCGGTTTCGGGGGTCGGCGCAGCCGACGCGCGGGGGATGCCCGCCCTCCACCCGTCAGCGGGATTTCGCGACGAGCGGAAAGTCCGACGGCGTGCGAATCGATGCGACCGAGAGGTCGATGTCGAGTTGGGGCCAGTAGAGCCGACTGGCGCTCGGGCACTCGACGTCGGAGATCTGAGCGATGGTGGCGTCGCGGAACCACGGGAAATCGGAGAACGGCAACAGCACCTCCTCATCGCCATCGAGCAGCAGCCAGAAGCCATGCGCGGAGACGTGGGTGACGTCAGCGTCCGAAGTGCTCGTGCCAGGCATGGGTAATCTTTTCGATGTGGGTTTCGACGGCCCTCTGCGCCTCGCGGATCTGCCGCGCCGACAGCCCGGTCTGCGCAGCGAGTGCGACCTCCGGGATGAGCTTCGCCTCGCCATCTGGATGCGCCACGTGGACGTGGATGCGCGGCTCCTCGCGCGGGAATGAAGAACAGGCGGTAGGGGCCGGAGCGGGCGACGGTGGGAGCCCTGAGACGGAGAAAACGTGCGGCGCTCGCTCTCCACGCCCATTTTCTCTCTCGCTCCGGCACGCCACCCCGACGATACGCCGCCGCGCCCCCTCCGCCAACGCCGAGCCCGCCGCCTGCAGTGGAGACGAAACGGGGCATCATTGGCGAGGCGACGCGCGGCGGAGACGCCCTACATGGCGTCTCTACGTCCCCCAACCACGACCGGTGACGCCCCTCCCTTTTCCGCGAGGAAGGGGGCAAGGCACTCCCGTTCCCCTGCGGGGACCTTCGGTTCAGGGAGCCGCCGCGGGGGATGCCCGCGCGCGAAGCGCTTCCGATCCGCTACCTTCCCGCATGTCCCGCCTCCATCCGATTTTCGAGCGATGCACCTTCCGCGCCAGAGCGGCCTCCTCCTGCACGTCACCTCGCTCCCCGGCCCGTACGGCCTCGGCGACCTCGGCCCCGCCGCCCACCGCTTCGTCGAGCGCATCGCCGAGGCCGGGCAGCGCGTCTGGCAGGTGCTGCCGCTCGTGCCGCCCGGCTACGGGCAGTCGCCGTATTCGAGCCCGTCGACGTTCGCGCTCTCGCCGCTGCTCATCTCGCCCGAGCGCCTCCACGACGACGGCCTCCTCACCGACGCCGACCTCGCCGATGTGCCCGACTTCGACGCCGACCGCGTCGACTGGGACGTGGTCCTGCCCTTCCGGAAAGCCCTGCTCGAAGCAGCGTTCGAGCGCTTCTCCGAGGACGCCGATTCGCCGTGGCACGCCCGCGTGACGGCCTTCGCCGACACCCACGGCGCGACGTGGCTCGACGACTACGCCCTCTTCGCCGCCCTCGCCGACGCGCACGGCGGCGCCGTCTGGCAGTCGTGGTCCGAACCGCTGCGCCGCCGGGAGCCGCTCGCGCTCGCCAACGCCCGCCTCCTCTACACCCGCGGCGTCGCCTTCCACACGTTCGTGCAGGCCGTCGCGCAGGCGCACTGGGACGCCCTCCACGCCCACGCCCGTGCGCACGGCGTCTCCATCGTCGGCGACCTGCCGATCTACGTCGCCGACAACAGCGCCGACGTGTGGGCCAACCAGGCGCTCTTCAAGCTCGGTGCCGACGGCTATCCGACCGTCATCTCTGGCGTCCCGCCCGACGACTTCACGGTCGAGGGGCAGCGGTGGGGCAACCCGCTCTACTGGTGGCACCAGCCGCCGTTCTCCGACTGGATGCCGCCGCACGAGCTGCGCGGTCTCTACGAGCGCACGCCCATCCACGTCGCCCAGGACGCGAGCTACGTCTGGGCCGCCTCCGACGCGGTGCAGCACGGCATCGCCACGGCCCCGCTCAACGCCCACGCCGTCGACTGGTGGGAGGCGCGGATGCGGCGCATTCTGGCGCTCGTCGATGTCGTCCGCCTCGACCATTTCCGCGCCTTCGCCGCCTACTGGGAGACGCCCGCGACGGCGGATTCCGCCAAGGCGGGATACTGGATGCCCGGTCCCGGACTGCCCTTCTTCCACGCCCTCCGCGACCGGCTCGGCGACCTGCCGGTCATCGCCGAAGACCTCGGCATCATCACCCCCGATGTGCGGCGCCTGATGGCCGACGCGGGCTTTTCGGGGATGCGGGTCATGCAGTTCGGCTACCCGGAGAACGAGCACCACCCGGCGCACTACACGTCGGACGTCGTCGCCTACTCGGGCACGCACGACACCGACACCCTCGCCGGATGGCTCTCCGACTCTGAGCGCGCCGCGAGTGCCCACGCGGCGATGCAGGATGTCGGCGCCGGGCCGCACGACATCCACCCGTTCCTCGCGCGCCTCATGGCGTCGGCGGCGGGCCTCGTCGTGATCCCCGTGCAGGACCTGCTGGGGATGGATTCCAGCGCCCGCATGAACGTGCCCGGTCAGGGCGCCGGGCAGTGGGGCTGGCGCCTTCGCGAGAACGCGATCACCGCCGACACCCTCGCCTGGCTCCGCCACATGACGCACGAAACGCACCGGATGTGACGGGGCGGTAGAGACGCATTGCCGACGCCACCACTGCGCGCCGCACCGCCGCCGCGCGGGCGGGCCTGAGACCCGCCCCTACACGTTGTTTTACCCCTGCGCCGATGTACGTCCTGCCTGTCCCCGTCGAGAGCGCGCCATCGCTCGATACCCGTCGGTTCGGGGCGGTGGTGACCGCTGATGGCGTGACGGTTCGCGTGTGGGCGCCGAAGGCGGTGGCGTCGGTGGTGCTCGTGTGCGACGGGGTAGAGGGCGCGATGGTGGACGAGGGCGGTGGGGTGTTCGTGGCGACGGTCGCGGGCGCGGGCGCCGGGAGCCGGTACGGATTTCGGCTCGACGGCGGGCCGGTCTTCCCCGATCCGTCGAGCCGGTCGCAGCCGGACGGCGTCCACGGGACGAGCGAGGTCGTCGATGCGGCGGCGTTTGCGTGGCAGCACGCGCGGCCGCACATCGCCGACGCAGACCGGGTCGTCTACGAACTCCACATCGGCACCTTCACACTCGCGGGGACGCTTGCAGCGGCGATGGGGCGGCTCGGGCATCTGCGCGATCTCGGCGTCACAACGGTCGAGGTGATGCCGCTGCACGCCTTCGCCGGGCGCCACGGTTGGGGCTACGACCCCGGCGCCTTCCTCGCCGTCCACGCGCCCTACGGCACGCCCGACGACCTGCGCCGCTTCGTCGATGCCGCGCACGGGATGGGGATGGAGGTCGTCGTCGATGTCGTCCTCAACCACCTCGGCCCCGACGGCGCCTACGTCAACGCCTTCGCGCCGATGCTCGCACCCGCCGACACGCCGTGGGGCGACGCCGTCAATCTGGACCGCGACGGCAGCGCAGGCGTGCGGCGCTTCCTCCTCGACGCCGCCCTCGTCTGGCTCACCGAGTACCACGCCGACGGCCTGCGCCTCGACGCGACGAGCGCCCTCCGCGACACGTCCACGCCGCATTTCCTCGCCGAACTCAGCGCCGCAGTCGCCGCCCTCCCTGGACCGCCGCGGTGGCTCGTCGCCGAGGACCTGCGCAACCGCGCCGTCGTGACGCGGCCCCGCGACCGCGGCGGCTACGGCATCGACAGCCAGTGGGTGGACGATGTCGCCTTCATCGCGCGCCGTCTCGCCGGCGAGACGGCGCCCTACTACACCGACTACGTCCGCGCGACCGACGCCCACGGCCTCGCCGCCGCCGTCGCCCGCGGCTGGTGGCGCACGACGCCCGAGGCCCGGCACGCCGCCGACCCGTTCAGCCCGACGCTGCCCGACGACGGCGCCCCGGCCTCGCGCGTGACGAGCTACCTCGACACCCACGACCAGACCGGCAACCGTCCGCGCGGCGACCGACTCGCCGCCTCCGCACCGCCCGATCTCCTGCGCGCCCTCACCGCCGTCGTCCTCCTCGCGCCGCAGACGCCGATGCTGTGGATGGGCGAGGAGTGGGCGGCGACGACGCCGTTTCCGTTCTTCTGCGACCACACCGGCGACACCGCCGAGGGCGTCCGGCGCGGTCGGGCCGAGTGGTACGCCGACTGGTGGGACACCCCCGACACGTCCGGCCTTCCCGATCCGCTCGACCCTTCGACCTTCGCCGGCGCCCGCCTCGACTGGTCCGATCTCGACCGCCCGGCCCACGCCGCGCACCTCGCCTACGTCCGCAGCCTCCTCGCCCTGCGCCGCCGCGTGGCCGATGCGCCCGCGTCCTGCGAGGCCCTCTCCGACGACGTGCTCGTGCTGCGCCGCGGCGCCCTCACGCTCGTCGTCGCCCTCCGCGCAGGCGCTCACGCGGTGCCCGGCGATGTGGCCGGTGGCACCGTCGCCCTCGCCTCGTCCGAGGGTCTTGATGTTCGCACCGGCACGTTTCGCACCGACGGCCCGGCGGCGGTCGCCGTGTGGACGGATGGTGCGGCGTGACGGGACGTCATCGCGTTGCCGGGCGGCAGCGCGTCATTCGTCGCGGTCCGGCGCATCCCCTGACGTGCCCGGTCGGCGGGCGACGGCGCGGGCTTTGGGGCGCGTGGCGATGGAGGCGTGGACGGCGGTTTCGACGACGAGGGTGAGGGCGTCGAGGCGGTCGGCGAGGGCGGCGGCGGTGGCTTCGAGGGCGGCCAGGCGGGCGTCGAGCGCGGCGCGGGCCGTCTTGCCGCCGCCTTTGCTGCCGGTCTTCGAGGGCGATTTCGCGTCGGTTTTGGCCTTGGCCTTGCGCTTGCCGCCGTCTGCGCGCTCGTCGGCGTCGTGGGCGGACGGCGTGGCGGCGTCGGAGGGGAACGGGGCGGCGTCTTCGGGCGGGGCGGCGGAGGCGGCGCGGCGGCGGCGCGAGCGGGCGTCGTGGGCAGGCATCGGCGGTGGGGGGTTGGCGGGAGCGGGAGGCGCGTGGACACGCTGCTACCCACGAACGCGTCTTCGGTGGCGACCCATCGCCCGATGCTCAGCAGGGGACGTGCGTGCACGTTCCGCCCTCTCCCGTCGACCGGCGTCAGGACGGCGGCATCAGGACGCAGGCGATGGCGCAGGTGGCCGCGCGGGCAGTTCCGCTCCCGCAGGGAGTGTGACGGTGAAGGTCGTGCCCTCGCCGGGGGCCGACGCGACGTCGATGCGGCCGCCGAGGATCGAGACGAGGCGGTGGGTGATCGAGAGGCCGAGGCCCGCGCCCTCGTGGTCGCGCGCGACGCCCGTCGAGGCCTGCATGAAGGGCGTATAGAGGCGTTCGAGAAACGCCGCCTCCATCCCGACGCCCGTGTCGGCGACCGTCAGCACGACCTCGTCCGGCGCTGTCTCGGCGAGCGAGACGGCCACGCGCCCGCCCTCGGGCGTGAACTTGATGGCGTTGCCGACGAGGTTGTAGACGATGCGTTCGAGCGCGTCGACGTTGCAGTGGCCGCTCGTGGCGCGGATGCCGCCGGTGACGAGCGCGACGCCGCGGCGCTCGGCGACGGGCCGGAGCAGGTGCGCGGCGGCGGTCACGATGCCCGAGAGGTCGCACGCCGTGCGCGGCGCGACACCCGCCCCGGCGTTCAGCCGCGCGAGATCGAGCACCGTGCTGAGCGTGTCGAGCAGGCGCCGCGCGCCCGTCTCGATGATGCCTGCGAACGAGCGGTGCTGGGCGTCGGGGAGTTCGTCGCGCAGGATCTCGGCGAAGCCGATGATGCCCGAGAGCGGCGTCCGGATCTCGTGGCTCATGTTGGCGACGAAACTCGCCTGCAACCGCGCGTACGCCTCGGCCTCCTCGCGGGCGCGGACGAGTTCGCGCGCGGCGGCCTCGGCCTCCGTCACGTCGCGGAGCACGGCGAGCACGTACGTCCGCTCGCCCTCGCGCATCAAACTCGCCTCCACCTCAAACGGGTGGAGAGCGCCCTGCCAGCGGCCCCGCGCGTGCCCGTCGCGTGCGAGTGTGTGGTAGAGATTGCGGACGGAATCGGGGTCGGCTGCCAGATCCCAGATCATCTTGCCGGTGAACGCCTCGAGCGGGAACTGGAAATTGCGCTCGGCGGCACGGTTGAAGTCGAGCATGACGGGCCCCTCGGGCGTCATCTCGCCGACGACGATCGGGCTGGGGCTGGCGTCGAAGAGCAGCCGGAAGCGGCGGTCGCTGCGCTGCGTCGCCTCCTGCTGCCGCGCCCGGCTGCGCTGCATCGCCGCGAGGCCGACGACCGCGCCCATGAGCAGCAACGCGGCGAGGGCGGTCAGACGCCGCCAGGTGCCCGGCGCCAGGCCCTCGGCGACCACGTCGGCGGAGCTGTCGGGGTAGACCTGGTAGCCCTCGGTGTAGGGCGCCTCGCGGTCGAACTGCCCGAGCACGCCGCGCACGCGCACGCCCTGACCGATGGCGACGTGCTCGAACATCGCCCCTTGCGCGTCGCCGAACGCGAGCGCGTAGAGGAGCGCGTCGCCGTGCGAGAGGGCGAGGGTGCTGCCGAGGGGCAGCTGCCCGTGCAGAAGCGCGCGCCCTTCGACCTCGACGAGCCGCCCTTCGTAGGGCTCCAGCACCGTGCCCGGCGCGATGCGCACCGCCCGCGGCACCCGCCGCGGCCCCTCGACGAGGCGGTAGCGGTCGACGGCGATGGAGGTGGCGCCGTTTCGCGCCGTCACCACGCCCTCGGCGATCACGCTGTCGCCCGGCGCCACCGCCGACGTGACCGGACCGCCGAGCAGCATCAGACCAGCGCCGCCCGACTCGATGGCGCTGTTGAAGTGAGCGACGCCGCGTGTCGAGACGCTTGCGCGTCCACCGACGACCACACGCTCGCCGAGCCGGTCGGGGAGGCCGTCGCCGTCGCGGTCGATGCGCGCTTCGGCGGGCGTCAGCGCGCGCTCGGGCGGCGGCGCGGCGGACTGGGCGTGCGCGGGCGCGGCGGCGAGGAGCACGCACGCCATCGCCACGGCAGCGGGGGCGGCGCGGAGCCGACCCTTCGAGCGGGTGGCGGAAGGAGAACGCAAAACGGGCGCGGCGGAGAGCCGGGTGGGGACGAGCCGGGCAGGACGACGCGGGCGGCGCAGACGGTGACGCAGACAGCGACGCAGGGAAGCCTGCCGGGACGCCCTAAGTTAGCCGCCGCGCCCGTTTCCGCCGCCGCCCGACTTCCGCCCGCATTCCGCCAATGCCCCTGCACCCCCTCAGCGTCGGCTCCGACGCCTTCGCCTGGTCCCCGCCCTCGCCGACGCCGCAGTCGTGGTCGCGCGTCGTCATCGCCACGCTCACGCCGACGCTCAACGGCGGCCTCTGGCCGCTCCGCCGCAGCCTCGGCGAAACCGTCACCGTCGTCGCGGGCGTCGTCACCGACGGGCACGACCGGCTCGCGGCCGAGCTCGTCGTCACCGCGCCCGACGGCCACCGCGAGGTGGCCCCGATGCCGCTCGGCGTCAACGACGAGTACACGGCGACCTTCGTGCCCGATGCTCTCGGCACGTGGTCGTTCGTCGCGCGGGCGTGGACCGACACCTTCGGCACGTGGCGCGACCAGTTCCAGCGCCGCATCGCGGGCGGCGAAGACGCCGACATCGTCGCGGGTGAACTCCTCGACGCCGCCGCCCTCGCCGACGAGCGCGCCGCGCGGGCGAAGGGCGCCGACAAGAAAGCCCTCGTCGCCGCCGCGAAACGCCTGCGCGGCGGCGACATCGAGACCGCCTTCGACGGCACGTTCGCGGGCCTGATGCGCGCCTACGACCCGCGCTCGGGCGTCGTCGAGAGCGCTCCGCAGGGCGTCGAGGTCGATCCGCCGCTCGCCGCCTTCGCCGCGTGGTACGAGTTCTTCCCCCGCTCCGCCGCCGACCCCGGTCCCGACGGCCAGGCGCAACACGGCACCCTCGACGACGCCGCGCGCCGCCTCCGCCGCGTCCGCGAGATGGGCTTCGACGTCGTCTACCTGCCGCCCATCCACCCGATCGGCGTCGCCCACCGCAAGGGCAAGGACGGCGCGCTCGTGGCCGGCGAAGGCGAACCCGGCAGCCCGTGGGCCATCGGCGGCTTCATGCAGGGCGCCGGCGGCGGCACCGTCAAGGGCGGCCACACCGACGTTGCCGACGAACTCGGCGGGATGGAGGCGTTCGAGCGCTTCGCCGCCGAAGCGAAGCGCCTGGGCCTCGCCGTCGCGCTCGACATCGCCTTCCAGGCCTCGCCCGACCACCCGTGGGTCGACGAGCACCCGGAGTGGTTCCGCCACCGCGCCGACGGCACGATCCGCTACGCCGAGAACCCGCCGAAGAAGTACCAGGACGTCTACCCGTTCGACTTCGAGTGCGCCGAGTGGCCCGCGCTCTGGAGCGCGCTCAAAGGCGTCTTCACGTTCTGGATCGGCAAGGGCGTCCGCGTCTTCCGCGTCGACAACCCGCACACCAAGCCGTTCGCCTTCTGGGCGTGGTGCCTGAGCCGAGCTTCGCGCCGAGCACCCGGACCTCATCTTCCTCGCCGAGGCCTTCTCGCGCCCGCGCATCGTGCAGAGCCTCGCCAAGATGGGCTTCAACAACTCGTACACGTACTTCACGTGGCGCGAGACGAAGGCCGAACTGGAGCAGTACGCGCGCGACCTCTGGCACACCGAGCAGGCCGAGTACTTCCGCCCGAGCCTCTGGCCCAACACGCCCGACATCCTCACCGAGAGCCTCGCGCGCGGCGGTCGTCCGCTCCACATCGCGCGCGTCGTGCTCGCGGCCACGATGTCGCCCGTCTACGGCCTCTACGGACCGCCGTACGAGCACGCCGTCGCCCGCAAGCACCCGTCGAAGGAGGAGTACGCCGACAACGAGAAGTTCGAGGTGCGCTGCTGGAACTGGAACGACCCGACGAGCCTCCAGCCGCTCCTCCGGCGACTGAACGAGATCCGGCGGGCGCACCCGGCGCTCCAGCAGGGCCGCTGCATCTCGGTCGTGGAGACGGGCAACGACAACCTCGTGGCGTTCGCGAAGTGGTCGGGCGGCGACCGCGTCGTGGTCGTCGTGAGCCTGAACCCGCACTACGAGGAATCGGGGACGCTGTCGCTCGATCTCGCCACGCTCGGCCTCGACGCCTACGCCTCCTACGAAGCCACCGACGTTCTCGGCGGCGTCCGCCACCGCTGGCAGGGCGCGCACCCGTACGTCCGCCTCACGCCCGAGATGCCCGCGCACGTCTTCGCGCTGCGGCGGTAGGACGGGATGGTGGGATCGTGGGTTGGTGCGAGGATGGAGGTGCGGTGGCGGTGGCCGGGCGACGGCGGCCGTGCGCCCCCTCCGCCCTTCGGGCACCTCCCCCGCGACCGTGGGGGAGGACAGCCGCGGAGCGCGTGCAGCGCGCAGCGGCAGGAGGGGGACGGATCGCCGTCACCGCCCCACCTCCGTCGGAAACACGACCGGGCTGTCGTGCCCGTCGCGCAAGATGGAGGTGACGCCGAAGTGCTCGGCGGCGTCTCTACATTGCGGAGTATGGATGCACCGCCGCTCATCGTTCCGCACGCGCTCGGGCGCTACGCCGTCGTCACCGCCCCGCTCGACGCGCTTCCGCACTGGATGCTGGACGCCGGGATCGCGCCGGATGCACCCGGCGCCCCGGTGCTCGTCGTCACCGACGCCACCGTCGACCGGCTCTACGGCGACCGCGTGGCGGCGATTCTGACCGGTGCCGGATGGGGGCCGCGCGTGCTGACGGTGGCCGCGGGCGAGGCGTCGAAGTCGCTCGCCGTCCTCGCGTCGCTCTACGACCGCGCCCTCGACACGCCCGCCGGTGCGGCGCCGGTGACGCGGCGGACGCCGGTCGTCGCGCTCGGCGGCGGGGTCGTCGGTGATCTGGCCGGATTGTTCTCGGCGACGCTCCTGCGCGGGCTTCCGCTCGTCCACGTCCCGACGACCCTCCTCGCGATGGTCGATTCGAGCCTCGGCGGAAAGACCGGCGTCAACCACGCGCGCGGCAAGAACCTCATCGGCACCACGACCGCGCCGCGCCTCGTCCTCGCCGACCCGGCACTCCTCGCCACCCTCCCCGACCGCGAGTTCGCCGCCGGACTCGCCGAGGCCGTCAAGCACGCCCTCATCGCCGACGCGGGCGCCATCGCCACGTTCGACGCGACGCTCGACGCCGTCCTCGCGCGCGCGCCGGGCGCCGTCGCCGCCGTCGTCGCGGGCGGGCAGGCGGCCAAGGCGGCGTTCGTCGCCGAGGACGAGTTCGAGACCGGGCGCCGCGCGCTCCTCAACTTCGGCCACACCTTCGCCCACGCCTTCGAGGCCCTCGCGGGCTACGACGGACGCCTGCTCCACGGCGAGGCCGTCCGCCACGGGATGCGCGCCGCCGTCGTGCTCTCGCAGCGCCTCGGCAGCCTGTCGGCGGACGACGCCGCCCGCCTCGACGCCCTCGTCGCCCGCCTCCCCGCCGCCCCGCTCCCGCCGATGGACGCCGACGCCGTCCTCGCCGCCATGGCGAGCGACAAGAAGCGCGGCGCGACCGGCCTGCGCTTCATCGTCCTCGACGCCCCCGGCAGCGCCCGCATCGCCGCCGACGTGCCCGGCGCCGATGTCCGCGCGGCCCTGGCGAGCGTTGGCGTGGCGTGAGAGGGTGGGTTTGGGTGGCGCGGAAACCGCTCCCTCGACGCGACGGACCGCACAGCGGGGTGGGGTGCGCGGCGGTGACTCCGCACTGGAGACCTGGCCGAGCGCCCCACACAGCGGGTGACGGGGCGTTGAGGCCATCCGAGAGAATCCTCCCTCACAAACTCACCCACCCACAAACCCGCCACCCACGCCCGCCCTTCTCCGCAGGGCCTTCGCGCGGGCGGCGTACTTTGGGGCGTTGATGCGGGCGTGTCCTGCCGTTCTGCCCCGTCTGCGTGCGCCGCCTGATCGTCGTCCCTGGTTTTGTCGCCCGCGTGGCCCTCGCGGCGGCGTTCGTGGCGCTCTTCGCCGTGGCCGTGCTGACGCGCACCGGCGTCGGGCGCGACGCCACGCGGCGGAGCATCGAGGCGGCGTTCGCGCGGCAGTTCGACGGCACCCTCACCATCGCCGAGCTGCGTGGGACGCTCCTCGGCACCCTCGACGCGCGCGGCGTGGTCGTGCGCACCGCGCGCGGCGACACGCTCGTGAGCGCGCCCCGGATCGTCGCGCGGCCCACGGTCCGGGGATTCTTCCGGCGAACGGTCGAGGTGCGCTCGCTCGTGCTCGACCGCCCGACGCTGCGCCTGCGGCAACGCGAGGACGGGACGTGGGACGGCCTCCGCGCCCGCCGCCGCCCGACCGGCGCGCCCGCTCCGGCGTGGAGCCTCGGCGCCCCCGTCGTGCGCGTCGAGCGCGGAACGGTCGTCGCCGAGAGCGCGGCCCCGCCTCCGCCGGTCATCGCCCGCGGCGACCTCGCCGACCTCCGCAACGCCCGCTACACCGGCATCGACGGGCAGGCGACGGTGACGTGGACGGCGCGGCGGCGCCTCGTTTCGCTCGAACGGCTGCGGGTCGATGTGGCGACGAGCGGCGGCGAATCGCTGTCGATCGACGATCTCGCCGGGCAGTTCGTGCAGGAGGACGGCGTGACGACGCTCTCGGCGCTCCACATCGAAAGCGGCGCGACCGACCTGCGCGGCACGGTCCGCATCGCCACCGGCGGCGCCCCGCGCGTGCGGATCGGCCCGGCGACCGCCCCCGGCACGTCCACCGGTCCGCTGCCCCTGCCGACGTCCCGCCCCGACGAACGCCCCGCCGCATCCGATCCCGACGCCCCGCTCACCCTCGCCGCAACGCTCACCGGGCGCCTCGACGCCGACGCCCTCGCGCGTCTCGTGCCCGCGCTCCCCGTCGGTGGCACGTTCCGCCTCACCGCCACCGCCGACGCCACGCGCCGCGCCGACGGCACCGCCGACGCCACCGTCCGCGGCCTGCGCATCGAGAGCGGAGGCGCGCGCGTCGCCGCCGACGGTCCGGTGCGCCTCGCCCTCACCCGCGACACCCTCGCCGTCGCCGCCGACGGCCTCGCGCTCCGCCTCGCCGCCGCCGACGTGCGCCGCGTGGCCCCGCGCCTCGACGCCGCCCTCGCCGCCCGCATCGCCGGACTCGTCGGAGCGGGCGCGACGGTCAGCGCCGCCCGCGTCCGCATCGCCCTCGACCGCACGACGGCTGCCCGAGCCGACCGCCGCGCCGCCCCGCCGCGCTTCGCCCTCACCGCCGACCGCCTCGCCGCCGCGCTCCCCGACGCCGACCTCCGCGGTGACCTCGCCCTCCGCCGCACCCTCGCGGGCCTCGCGTGGCGCGTCGATGCCGACGTGCGCCGCGCCGACCTCGACCGCCTCGCCGCTGTATTCGCCGGCACCGCCCGTGGAGACGCGCGCCTCTCGCCCGACGGCCCGACGCAGATCGCCGGAACGCTCGCCAGCGACGGCACCCTCGCCGCTCCGGGCGCCGCAGCCCGACCGGTTCTCGACCGCCTCCGGCTGACGGCCCGCCTCGCCCTCGACCGCTCGACCGTCGCCGGGCGCCGCCTCGACTCGCTCCGCCTCGACGGACGTTTCGACGGTCCGGGCGGATCGGGCGTGGATGCCGGGCACCTCGACGCGACGTTCGCGCTCGCGCAGCGCCTCGACGGTGGCGCGAGCCGGGCACGCGGACGCGCCGCGACGACGCTGCGAAACGGGCGACTCGGCGGCCTCGTGCTCGACGCGCGCCTCGACGGCTTCGACACCGCCGCCCTCGCCTCCGCGCGTCCGGGCGCCGACCCCGCCGCCCTCCGCACCCGCCTCACCGGCACCGTCGCCGCCGACCTCGACGCCGCGACGCTCGGCGACGCCACCCCCACCGACCTGCTCGCCGCCCTCACCGGCACCGTCGCGCTCCGCCTCGACGCGGCCCGGCTCCGGCGCGACGGGCGCGTGCTCGCGCTCGGTCCGCTGCGCCTCGACGCGACGCTCGCGCCGCGCACGGGCGATGGCGCGAGGGGCGACGACCGGCTCGTCGTCGACTCCGACGTGCTCTCGGCGGACCTCACCGGCACCCTGCGCGAGCGCGCCCTCGCCACGCACGCCACCTTCTTCGCCGCCCGCCTCGGCGCCCTCGCCCGCGCCTCGCTCCCCGCGCGGGGCGACACCGCCACCCTCGCCGTCCCCGAGGGCCTGCCCGACACCGCGCCCGTCCGCCTCACCGGACGCGTCCGCGTGGCCGACGCCCGCGCCCTCGCCACGCTCCTCCCGGTCGCCACCACGTCCCCGGAAGACGCCACCGCATCGCCCGAGAGCCGCGCGGCGGCATTCCTCGCGGACCTGTCGGGCGACCTCGACGTGACCGTCGATGCGCGCGTCGATGGGGGCGGACTGCGCGTGGCGCTCGACGTGGCCTCGGCCCGGGTGGATGCGGGGACGCGGCGCGCGCACGGGCTGCGGCGCGAGCGCGACGCTCGCCGACCGCGGCGACGGACGCGATCCTGCGCTCGCGGTCCGCTTTCACGCCGACTCCCTCGCCCTGCCCCGCCGCGTCGGCCCGACCGACCTCGACGCGCGCCTGCTCGGTGCCGCGGGCGCGGTGAGCGTGAGCGTCGACGGCGGAACCGTCACCGGCGAGGGCCGCCTCGAACGCACCGACGCCTCGGTCGCATCGCCGCTCCGGCTCGTGCTGCGGCGGCTCGTGCTCGCGCGCGGCGAGGTGCGGTTCAGCGCGCCCGACGGCGCCGCGTTCGAGATCTACGCCGACGCCATCGTCGTGCCCCCGACGCGCCTCGACGCCGAAGGCGCCGCCCCCATCGGCGACGGACGGACGCGGCAGGCGCTCGCCGTCGGCGGCACCGTCTCGGCCCTCGCGCGCGACACCCTCACCGTGCGCGCCGCCGCCATCGACCTCGGCAAGCTCCTCGGAAAACGCCCCGAGCGCGCCCCCCTCGGCGGCACGCTCGACGCCGACGTGGCCCTCAGCGCCCTCCTCGCGCGACCCGACCTCACCGGCGACGTGCGCGTGCGCGGCCTCACCTTCGGCACCTTCGCCGCGGGCGACCTCACCGCCCACGCCGATTTCAGTCGCCGCGACGCGGGGAACGACACCCGCGCCGCCGCCCTCCGAACGGACCCCATCGGCCTCACGCTCACGCTCGCGCCATCGCCCGGCCTCTCCGACGCCAATCGCGCCGCCGCGACGCTCGTGCGGGCCCGCGGCACCTTCCGCCTCCCCGACGCCACGCCCGGCAGCGCCTACCGCGACGGCGCCCTCGACCTCGCCTTCGACGCCGACCGCCTCGACGCGTCGATCCTCGATGCCCTCTTCCCCGATGTGCTGCGCCGGACGACCGGCACCATCGTCGGCAGCGGGACGGTCACCGGCAGCCTGCGGCGTCCGAGTTTCGGCGGCGAACTGCGGCTGCGCGGCGCCCGCCTCGCCATCCCGCGCTTCGGCCTCGCCTACGCCGCCACCGCCGACGCGCGCCTCGTCGGCGACGGCCTCGCACTCACCACCGCCACCCTCACCGACCCGACCGGCGGCACGCTCGACGTGAGCGGCGGCATCGGCTTCAACGACTACCGCTTCCTCTCGCTCGACCTCCGCGGGCGGCTGCGCGACGCGCTCCTGCTCAACGTCCCCACATCCAACGACCTGCCGCTCTACGGGCGCCTGTGGGCCTCGGGCGAGGCGACGCTCACCGGCCCCGTTAGCGCGGCCGTGCTGCGCGCGCCGCAGGCGACGGTGAGCGCGCGCAGCGAGGTCTCGCTCCCGATCCGCTCGACGTTCTCGGCGACCGACACCGGCTTCATCGTCTTCGCCGACTCGTCCGGCCGCCTCCCCGACCTGCGCGCGCTCGACGTCCGCGAGAGCGTGTTTCGCAAACCGACGGGCGAGCGGACCTTCGTCGACGGGCTCGAGATGGAGATCAACCTGACCGCCCCGGCAGGCTCGACGATCAACCTCGTCGTCGATCCCCTCCGTGGCGACGTGATGCAGGCGCGCAGCTCGGGGCGCCTTCAAATCGCGCGGCGTGAGGGCGAGTTCACCATCTTCGGCGGCCTCGACGTGTCGGGCGGCGACTACCTCTTCACCGCGGGCGACCTCTTCGCGCGCCGCTTCCGCCTCGACGGCGGGCGCATCGCGTGGGACGGCGACCCGCTCAACCCGGCGCTCGACATCGCCGCCAGTTTTCGCACGCGCGCCTCGCTCGCGGGCCTCCCCGCCGCCGACGCCCTCGCGGGAGGTCTCGTGCCGCTCGTCGTGCGCCTCGACCTCGGCGAGCGCCTGCTCGCGCCCTCGGTCGGCCTCAGCCTCGCGCTCGACCGCGACGCGCGCAGCGACCTCAGCGCGTCGGTGCAGGGCCTGGAGGCGATCCTGAACGCGCCCGAGCGGCAGGCCGAGTACGCGACGAGCGTGCTGCTGACGAACTCGTTCCTGCTCACGACGACCCTCACGAGCGGCGAGAACGTCGGCGGCGCGGGCAACCGCCTGGCGTTCGCGAGCCTCTCGCAGCTCGTCGGCGCGCAGGTCAACCGCTACCTGTCGAGCGTCGTGCCGGGCCTCGAGTTCACGCTCGGCCTCGACGGCGCGCAGGCGAGCGACCTCGACGTCTCGGCAGGCATCGCGCTGCGGCTGCTCGACGAGCGGCTCGTGATCCGCGGCGAGGGCGTCTTTGCCACGGAGAGCACGGCGGCGCAGCCGCAGGGCCTGCGCGGCGCGTTCGTCGTCGAGGTGCGGCTCAGCCCCGCCGTCTCCGTCGAGGTCTACTACCGCCGCGAGGACGACGCGCTCGAACGCCTGACCGCCTCGGCCGCCTCGACGACCGGCGCGAGCCTCAGCTACCGCGCCCAGTTCACCACCTGGGCCGCCCTCTGGCGCCGCCTGACGGGGCGACGATAGAGGTTGCGCAGGACGGACGATGGAGGCCCCTTCCACAAGCTCAGGGCAAGCTCCACGACGGACGACTCACAGTCCCACCAACCCACCCCTCACCACACTCCACTACGCGCCGCACCGTCCACGGCGGTAGACAGTCCGGACGCCGAACGGGGGCAACGGACGGGCACCGGGGCGGTGGCACGGGGTTGGCAACGGAGGAGGAGAGACCCGGCAGCCGCCGCTTCTCATTCCCCAACCGACGCATTCCAATGACCTTGCTCCGATTCCCCACGCTCCGCGTCGCCGCCCTCGCCGCCGCCGTCCTCGTCCCCACGCTCCCCGCCTCGGCGCAGACCGGCGACCAGCTTCTCACCCGCCTCCGCACCTCGTATGCCCGCATGACGAGCATGCGGGCCGAGTTCACGCAGACGATGGAGAGCGCCTACGGCGGGCGCGAGACGTTCTCCGGCACGCTTCTCTCGCAGGGGCAGAGCTACCGCGTCGAGGCCGGGCCGCAGCTCTTCGTGACCGATGGGCGGACGACGTGGATGCACGACCGTCGCCGCAACCAGGTCGTCGTCAACCGCTTCGTCGCCAACCAGACGGCCTTCTCGCCGACATCGTTCTTCTCGACGTACGCGCAGCGCTACCGCGTCTCGCAGGCCACGCCGAGCGGGCGCGCGCCGAACCGCACCTTCACCCTCACACTCACGCCGAAGAGCCGCAGCGAGATGTTCGACCAGGTGGTCGTGACGATGCGCGAGCGCGGCGACACCGTCTCCCGCATCGAGATGCGCGACGCCAACGGCGCGACGATCCGCTACGAGCTGCGCAACGTCCAGGTCAACCCGCGCATCCCGGCAGGCACCTTCACCTTCGCCACGCCGCGCGGCGCGGAGGTGGTGGATTTGCGGTCGTGATGGGGGGTTGACGTTGCGGGGGGACAGAGGATGGCGGTGGGGTGCCGGAACGCCGGTGGGGGGCGGGTCGGGGACCCGCCCTTACGTCGCACTGCCACCGCACCTTGCCACCGCGTCCCCGCGGCGCATCGCACCGCGCCAACGCCGCCCGCCGCGCATTTCCACTCACGCATCCGCCGTGAACGTTCGGCCCCGTCGGCACCCTCGCCGGCGGGGCCGCGTTGCGGATCGCCCTCGCTCTTTCCGCCGCCTGATGTCGCCGACTCTTCGCTCCTGGCTCGCGCGCGCGGGCGGGCTTGCCCTCGGGGCGCTCCTGCTCTGGCTCGCCCTCCGCGGCGTCGATGCGGCGGCGCTCGGCGCGGCCATCGAACAGGCCGACCTGCGGTGGCTCGTGCCGATCGTGGTCGTCGCCCTCCTCAGCCACCTCGTGCGGGCGTGGCGGTGGCGCATCCTCCTGGCAGCGCTGCCGGAGACGCAGCCCGGCGCCGACGGTGCCCCGCCCGCGGCCCGCGTGCCGACGCTCTGGGAAGCGTTCGCGGCGGTGATGATGGGCTACGCCGTCAACTACGCCATCCCGCGCGCGGGCGAGGTCGTCCGCACGGCCACCATCGCGCGCCGCACCGGCGCCGACGGGTCGGCGGTGCTCGGGACCGTCGTTCTCGACCGCCTGCTCGACGTGGCGATGCTGGCCGCGGGCCTCGCCACGCTTCCGCTCGTGCTCCACGACCGCATCGCGCCGCTCTGGGCGATGTTCGGCGCCCCGGCGCTCGCGCGCGTCGGCGGGGCGGGACGGCTCGCGCTCGTGGCCCTCGTTGCGGGCGTCGTGCTCGGCGGCGCCGTCTGGCTGTGGCGCGCGCGGCAGGCACGCCTCGCCGCAGCGGCACCCGGCGCGGACGCCACCGATGCAGCACCGTCGCGGCTCGCGGGCCTCGTCGACAGTTTCCGGGGCGGCCTTGCGACGCTCGGGCGCTCGCCGCGGCGCGGGGCGCTCGTCGGGGCCACGCTGGCGATGTGGGGGCTGTACGCCCTCATGGCCTACCTGCCGTTCCTGCTGCTCGGGCAGGCCGCACCCTACGACCTGTCGCTCCTCGACGGATGGGCGATCATGCTGCTCGGCTCCATCGGAATGGTCGTGCCCTCGCCGGGCGGCGCCGGGTCGTTCCACTACGTCACCATCGAGACGCTGACCCGGCTCTGGGGCGTCGCCCGCACGGACGCCGCCGCCTACGCCGTCCTCGCCCACGGCGCGCAGCTCGTCGTCTACGCGATCACCGGCGCGGCCTGCTTCGGCCTTCTCGGCTGGACCCGCCGGAACGGCGGTCCCCTCGCACAGCCGGGCCGGGAGGTGATGCGAACCGATGCCGCCGATGCTGCAAACGAGGCCTCGACGGCGCCTGCAAACGTCTGAAACGCAGACGCTTCAGGCGCGCCTTTCGACGTTTCGGGCCGGAAAGCGAGCGGTTCGGCAGGCCACTCCGGCAGCCGATGGAGCGGATTCGTACGCTATGTCCACGAGCCCTTCACATCCCTCTCCTCAGATGCAGTCCTCCCTTGCGCTTCGCAACCCGATTGCGGACCTCATCCCCGACGACCTCTACGAGATTCTCGAACGCAACCACGTCCTCAGCGAGAAGGGCGTGCGCGACCACGAGATCCGCACCCGTTTCCGCGCCCTCCGCGACGCCCAGGTCTCCGCCGGCGACGCCATCGACCGCATCCGCGACGAGCACGCGTACCTGCAATTCGACACGATCCGCAAGATCGTCTACCGGGCGGGGTGAGCGCGCGTCGTTGGTGGATGGTTGTGAGTGGTTGGTAGAGGGGGTTGATCGCTGCGCGACGAAGGCGCCTCGCGGGTGCGCCCCCGGAACTCAACGACAAACCCTCAACGACCAACAACAAACGCCCCACTCACTCCCCCCACGACCAGCGCCCAATGTCGGCGAGGTGCTCGGTGGCGGTCAGGTCGTAGTGGATGGGCGTGACCGAGACGTAGCCGTCGGCGATGGCGGCGAGGTCGGTGTCGGGGCGGTCGTCGAGGGGCGTGAAGGTGCCGGTGAGCCAGTAGTACGGCTGCTGCTGCGGGTCGAGGCGCTCGTCGAAGACCTCCTCCCAGCGCGCCCGGGCCTGCCGCGTCGCCCGGACGCCGCGGATCTGCTCGTCCGCCGGGGCATCGGTCGTCCGGTACGGGATGTTGACGTTCAGGAGCACGCCGGGCGGCAGGCCGCGCCGCAGCACTTCCTCGGCGACGCGCCGCGCCCAGACGCCGGAGACTTCGAAATCCGTCTGATTCCACGCATCCTGCGACACCGCGATGCTGTCGATGCCGAGGATCGCGGCCTCGGTGGCGGCGCTGACCGTGCCCGAGTAGATGACGTTGACCGCCGTGTTCGGCCCATTGTTGATGCCCGAGACGACGAGGTCCGGGCGGCGCGGCAGCAGGCGGTGGATGGCCAGCTTGACGCAGTCGGCGGGCGTGCCGGTGACGGCGTAGGCGATCTCGGCAGATGGAAACGCCTCGGCGGGCCACCGGTGCGCGCGCACCGGATCGCGGATGGTGATCGAGTGGCCGACGGCGCTCTGCTCGGCCATCGGCGCGACGACGGCGATGTCGCCGAGCCCGCCGAGCGCGGCCGCGAGCGAGCGAAGTCCCGGCGCGTCGATGCCGTCGTCGTTGGCGAGGAGGATGAGCGGGCGGAGAGCGGCGGCGGGCGGGGTCGGGTCGGGCATCGGAAGGCGGCTGGGGATCGCCGATCGCAACGCCCGCGCCGCCGCTGCGGTGCCTGCCCTTCGAGACGACGGACGATCAACGACAGCGGCCACCACTCCCACGAAGCGGCCCACCGGCGTTGCCACACGGCCCACCGGCGCCGTCGGCGCGCGTAGATTGGACGCGTCCGTTTGCCTTCTCCATTTCCCCACATCCGATGCTCCGTCGTTTTCTGACCCTTGCCGCTGTCGCCGCGCTCGCCGTTCCGGTGTCGCTCGCGCAGCCGCGCCCGCGCGCCACGCCCGCGCCGCGCACGCAGCCGCCGCCCGCCGCCACAGCGCGCCCCACGCCCCGCACCGACGGCCCGGCGATGTCGCCGAGCGGCGTCGTCCCCAATGCGTCGACGCTCAAACTGATGCCTGTCGCGCTGCCGACGCCGAACGACCAGCGCGCCGCCGACGGCCGCCCTGGCTCTGCGTACTGGCAGCAGCGTACGGACTACCGCATCCGCGCGAGCCTCTCGCCCGCCACGCACCGCATCGCCGGGTCGGTGACGATGCGCTACACGAACAACGCGCCGCAGCCGCTCGCCTACGTCTGGGTCGCGCTCGAGCAGAACCTCTTCAGCCCCGGCTCCATCGGCGCGACGCTGCAACCCGGCGGCACCCGGTGGAGCGGCTCGTTCCCCGGCGGCGGCTACACGATCTCGCGCGTCGAGGTCGTCCAGAACGGCCAGCGCTACACGCCGACGCAGACGCTCGACGACACGCGGATGCGCCTCGACCTGCGGACGCCCCTCGCCGCGACCGGCGGCACGGTCGAGATCGAAGTCGACTTCGCCTTCGTCGTCCCCGAGCAAGGCTCCGACCGCCTCGGGCGCTACGAGGCCGCGCGCGGCACCGTCTACGAGGTCGCCCAGTGGTACCCGAAGCTCTACGTCTACGACGATGTCAACGGCTGGAACCCGCTCCCGTACGCCGGGCAGGGCGAGTTCTACCTCGGCTACGGCAACTTCGACGTTGAGATCACCGCGCCCAACGACATGATCGTCGTCGGCGGCGGCGAGCTTCTCAACCCCGGCGAGGTCTACACGCCCGAGCAGGCGCGCCGCGCCACGCGGGCCGCGACGAGCGAGGAGACGGTGACGATCGTGGGCGCCGACGAGGTCGGCACGCCCGCCTCGCGCCCGCGCGGCACCAACGGCGTGCTGACGTGGAAGTACAAGCTCGAAAACGCCCGCGACTTCGCGTGGGCCGCCTCCAAGGCCTTCATCCTCGACGCCGCCTCGTGGGACGGCACGCTCCTGATGAGCGCCTACCCGCACGAGGGCGTCGGCACGCCGGGCCAGGCCACCGAGGGCTGGGAGAAGTCGACGCAGTACCTGCGCCACACGATCCGCTTCTACTCGGACACCTGGTTCCGCTACCCGTACCCCGTCGCCATCAACGTCGCCGGAACGGTCGGCGGGATGGAGTACCCGGCCATCGTCTTCTGCGGCGTGCGCGCGCGCGGTCCGGGCCTCTTCGGCGTCACCGACCACGAGTTCGGCCACACGTGGTTTCCGATGGTCGTCGGGAGCGACGAGCGGCGCCACATCTGGATGGACGAGGGCTTCAACACCTTCATCAACCGCTACTCGAACCTCGCCTACTACGGCGACGACGCCGCGCGCGCGGGCCGCACCGGCGCCGACGCCATCGCCGCCGGGATGACGAGCGCCCTTGCCGACCAGCCGATCATGACCCCGACCGACGCGATCCGCCGGCACGGGCCTCGGCTTCCTCGGCTACTCCAAACCGGGCGCGGGCCTCGTGCTGCTGCGCGAGTACGTCCTCGGGCCGGAGCGCTTCGACGCCGCCTTCCGCGAGTACATCCGCCGCTGGGCCTACAAGCACCCGCAGCCCGCCGACTTCTTCCGCACCATCGAAGACGTCTCGGGCGAGGACCTCGACTACTTCTGGCGCGGCTGGTTCATGACGACCGACACGTTCGACCAGGCCATCACGAGCGTCTCGATGGCCAACGGCGCCACCTCCGTCACCATCGAGAACAAGGGCGGCCTGCTGCTCCCGACGACGGTCGAGGCCACCTTCGCCGACGGCCGCACCGAGCGCCGCCGCGTGCCGGTGCTCGCCTACTCGACCGCCCCGACGTTCACCGTCTCGTTCTCCGGCGCCGCGACCGCCGTCCGCATCGACCCCGACGGCTGGCTCCCGGACACCGACCGCGCGAGCGACACGTGGCCGATGTCGCGCTGATGCGGATGCCGCCGTAGACGCCGCGCCCCCGCCTGGATTCGTCCGGGCGGGGGCGCGCTGGTGTTTGGAGGGGCGACCGGCGACGACGGTGCAGCGTCGCGGCCACGCGCCGGGTACGTCGTTCGATGCCTTCAGAGGCCTCAGCATCCGGAGGGGCCGGGACCGTTGGGGCGGAGGCGGTCTCCACGCGCCAACAGTCCGCCCCCTCACGCGCGACCGCTTGTGCGAGCGCTCAGTTGCGACGCGGCGTGTTCGTGCGCGGGGCCGCAGCCTCCACGACGCGCGCGTTGGTGATGCGCCCGCCCTGCCCGAGCGTGTACTCGATCACGTTGCCGGCCTCGTCGCGCACGCGGCGAACCGTCGAGCCCGCCGCGCCTGCCGTCTCGCTCACCACGTTCGTGAGCCCCGACACGGTGCCGACGACGCTGCGCGAGAGCACGCCGCCGGTCTGGTTCAGCGTCGACTCGACGATGTTGCCGGTCGCGTCGACCGTCCGCTGCACAGTCTGGCCGAGCGTGTTGACGGTCTGCGAGAGGAGACCGTTGGGCGCCGTCAGGTTGCCGAGCGTCTGCCCGACGACCCCGCCGGGCTGAAGGGCGGTGTTGGCCACGTCGCCCACCGTGCCGACGGTCTGCTGGAGCGTCTGCCCGAGCGTCTCGATGATCTGCGGGTTGTTCTCGAGCGTCTGCAGGGTGCGCTCGACGATGCGGGCGACGTTGTCGAGGTCGACGCGCAGGTAGACCTCCGCCTTGACGCCCGTGATCTCGAGCGTCACCTGCCCGATGCGCACGTCGGCCCCGGCGCTCAGCTGCACGAGGTTGGCCACGCGGGCGTTGAGCGACAGGTGCGCCTCGACCTCCGCCACCTCGAGCTTGATCTGCTCGACCGATAGATTGGGCACGTCGAGCACGACGTCGTAGCCCTCGCTGCTCGGGCGCGACGACGTGCCGGTGGCACCGGTGCGCGTGGTGACCGAGGCGTCGCGCGTGCCGCTCGTCGTCGTGCGGGGCGTCCCGGCGGGCGGGGTCGTAGAGCGGGGCGTCGTCTGCGCGGCGGCCGGGAGCGCTGCCGCGACGGAGAGGAGCGCGGGGATGAGGAAGCGAGGACGCATGGGGCGGGGAGGGTTGGGGAAGGAGAGGGCGATGGGACGGTCAGTTGCGGCGCTCGCCGCCGACGCGGGGGGTCGGCGGAGCGGGCGCGGGCGCGCGCGCCGTCGTGTCCGGCAGCAGGGTCGCGAGGGCGCCTTCGAGCAGCGGCGAGCCGATGCGGTAGGCGGCGTAGACGCGCACGTCGCGGTACACGACGCCGGGCTGTACCGGGCGCGGGAGGTTGTCGCGGACGACCACGCGCGCGGTGTCGAGCCCGCGCAGGCGGACCGACGCGTACCCGACGCGCCGAAACGTGAGCGTGCGCATCGTGACGCGCGCGTCGAGCGTCAGGAATGGCCGCAGCGTGTCCCCTATCACCTGGGCTTCCGAGGGAGTGCCCACCTGCGCCGCCGCCGGGAGTGGGAGCGCTGCCAACCACGCCGCGGCGCACGCAGCGGCTACGCGGGCGCGCCGGACGGCGGAAGCGGGGCGGTGGGGCATCGCAGGCGAGAAGGAAGTCGGCGCTCCCACCCGGTGCGCGGCGCCCTGTGCCCGGTCGCCTGTGACCTCGCTGCAACGCCCGCTCCCACGTCTCCGCGTCCGATTACCCCCCGCCCTTCATCGACGCCATCATGCCGAGCACGGCGGCGCGGGGCATCTTGGCGAGGTCGTTGAACTGGCCGCCCGAGGCCAGCGCCTCGCCGCCGTCGAGCGTCAGGACGTGGCCGGTGAGGTAGGCCGGCGAGGGGCGAGAGGAGGAAGGCGGCGACGCCCGCGAGTTCGTCGGGCTCGCCGAAGCGCCCGAGGGGCACGCGGCGGCGCATCGCCTCGGCGGTCTTCTCATCGGGCACGAGGCGGCTCCATGCGCCTTCGGTCGGGAAGGGGCCGGGGGCGATGGCGTTGAGGCGGATCCCGTAGAGACCCCATTCGGCGGCGAGCGACTTGGTCATCGCCACGACGCCCGCCTTGCTGACGGCGCTCGGCACGACGAAGGCCGAGCCGGTCTCGGCGTAGGTCGTCACGATGGAGACGACCGATCCGGCGGTGCCGCGCTCGATCCACCGCTTGCCCACCGCCTGCGTGGCGAAGAACGAGCCGTAGAGGTTGGTGCGCACGATGGCGTCGAACCCGCCCTCGCTCAGTGCGTCGGTGGGCGAGAGGAAGTTGGCGGCAGCGTTGTTGACGAGCGCCGTCACCGGCCCCTGCCGCACCTCGGCCTCATTCACAAAGGCCTCCACGGAGGCCTGCTCGCGCACGTTGCACGGCACACCCTCGATCCACGCGTCGCCAAGGGCCAGCGTGCGGATCTCGGCCATCGCCCGGTTGAGGACGTTCTCGCGCCGCCCGCCGATGGTGACACGCGCGCCGAGGCGCACGAAGCGCTCGGCCATGGCCCGCCCGAGCCCCGACCCGCCGCCGGTGACGAGGATGTGCTGCCCGGCGAGCAGTCCAGGCGCATAGGCGTCGGGCGCGACGAGCGCAGCGGCGGCCTCGGGATTGTCGGCGAACTCGCGGTCGAGGGCGTCGGGCTGGCGGTCGGAGCCGGGGTCGGGGAGGTCGAGCGAGGAGAGGTCGAGGTCGGGCATCGGGTCGGCGGGGGGATGGATCGGTGGACGGCGGGTTGCACCGCGCGGCGCGGCGCGGGTTCGAGCGGGGTGGGGAGTTGCGGGGATGGTGGAGATGGGGCGGGCACCTCACTCGTCCGCCTGCCACCGGCCCCTCACGATCCACACCGAACGACCAGCGGCGGCCGCCCCGTCCGCGGCGGGACCGTATCCTGCGGGATTCGTCTCCTGCCCGATGACCCCGTTCAGCATCATCGCCGTCCTGCTCACGCTGGCCGCGCTCTTCGCCTACGTCAACTACAAGCTCTTCAAGCTGCCGACGACCATCGGGGTCATGGCGCTCGCGCTCGCCTCGTCGGTGATCGTCGTCGGGCTTCACGAGGCGGGCATCGTCAACCTCGAAGACCCGGCGGAGCGGCTGCTCGCGTCGGTCAACTTCGAGGCGACCGTGCTGCAAGGCATCCTCTCGTTCCTGCTCTTCGCGGGCGCCCTCCACGTCGACCTCGCCAGTCTCCGGCAGCAGGGCCTCGTGATCGGCGTGCTCTCGACCGTCGGCGTCGTGCTCTCGACGCTCATCGTCGGCGGGCTCGTCTACGCGGTCTCCGGCGCGGTCGGCCTCGATCTCTCGTTCATCACGTGCCTGCTCTTCGGCGCCCTGATCTCGCCGACGGACCCGATTGCCGTCCTCGCGCTCCTCAAAACGCTCGGCGTGCCCGAGTCGCTGCGCGTCAAGATCACCGGCGAGAGCCTGTTCAACGACGGGATCGGCGTCGTGGTCTTCCTGCTGATCCTCGAGCTCGCCTTCGGCACCGAGGCCGTCACGGCCGGCCACGCGCTCGCGCTGCTGGCGCAGGAGGCCATCGGCGGCGTGGTCTTCGGCCTCGTCGTCGGGTACATCTGCTACCGGCTGCTGCGGCAGGTGGACGACTACTCGGTCGAGGTGCTGCTGACGCTCGCGCTCGTCACCGGCGGCTACGCGCTCGGCCTCGCGCTCCACGTGTCGGCGCCGCTCGCCATCGTCGTCGCGGGCCTTCTCATCGGCAACCACGGGCGGGCGTTTGCGATGACGCACACGACGCGCGTGCACCTCGACACGTTCTGGGAGCTGATCGACGAGATCCTGAACGCCGTCCTCTTCCTGCTCATCGGCCTCGAAGTGCTCGTCGTGACGCTGCGTCCGCCGGTCGTTGTGCTCGCGCTCGCGTGCATCCCCATCGTCCTCTTCGCCCGCGCCGTGTCGGTGATGGTGCCGATGCGCATCCTGCGCCCGTTCCAGCCGAACCGCTTGCAGGGCGCGCAGCGCGTGATGATCTGGGGCGGACTTCGCGGCGGCATCTCGGTCGCCCTCGCGCTCTCGCTCCCGCCCGGCCCGGAGCGCGAGACCCTCCTCGCGGCGACCTATGCGGTCGTCCTGTTCTCGATTCTGGTGCAGGGCACGACGCTGAAAGCCCTCGTGCGCCGCGTCGTCCCGCGCGAGCAGCCGCCCGCCTCCGCCTTCGACCCGGCCGCCGACGGCACCGACGCCAACGCCCCCGCAGGCACCGTTTTCCACCCGCACTGACGGAAGGGCCTACTCGCAGCCGCTGCGGCGCGTGGCGATGCGGACCACCCCCGCGCCGCCGTTCATCCCGTAGAACGCGAGGTCGGCGGCATCTTTGAGCACCTCGACCGACTCCACATCGCTCGTGTTGACGCTGTTGATGCCCTCGGCGCCGCGCCGCGCGAGTTGCATCCCGTCGACGATGACGAGCGGCTCGCTGAGGCCGTTGAACGACTGCGCGCCGCGGATCGTGACGACGGGTCGCCCCCGCACGATCGTCACGTTCAGCCCGCTCACGCGCCCACGCAGCACATCGACGAGCGGGCGGCTGCCGACGTCGCGCAGGTCGCTCCGCGAAAGTCCGCGGCCGGGCTCGACGGGATCGGGGCAGACCGGGTCGAACGTGGCCGTGTTGACGCACCCGGTGCCCGCGAACGCCGCGAAGACGAGGCCGACGAGCGGCCCGCGAAGGGTTTGGAAGGCGGATGTCGTCACGGAGACCTCGGGGTGAAACGGTGCGGTGGGCACCGCCAACGTAGCACGCGCCCCGCACCCGCGCAAGGGGCGCCGCGTGGGATGTCCCGGGCGCGCCACCGGAGGCGACGCCGCGATGCTGCCGCCCCTCCTCACCCGCGCGCTACCCCTCGCCCGCGCGCTCGATTTCGAACTTGCCCATCATGTTGTAGAGGTGCGAGCGCTGGATGCCGATGGTCTCGGCGGTGCGCGAGACGTTCCAGCCGTGGTGCTCGAGCTGGTAGCTGCAGGAACAGCTCGACGGCGCTGTCGCGGTAGGCGGTGAAGTCGTCGTACTGCTCCAGCAGGCCCTGCGCCGGGCTGCCGCCGACGCCGCCCGGCCCCGGCGAAGCGCTCGACGTCGCGCGCGGTCATCGTCGTCGCCCTCGGAGAGGATGAGCAGGCGCTCGACGACGTTGTGGAGTTCGCGCACGTTGCCGCGCCAGTCGAGGCGCGAGCAGCGCGGTCCAGCGCGTCGTCGGCGTGATGGCCTTCGGCGCGCGCCCGTCGCGGCGCCCGAGGCGTCGGCGATGTGCGCGGCGATGGTCGGCACGTCGGCGCGGCGCTCGCGCAGCGGCGGCACGTGGATGAGGATGACGGCGAGGCGGTGGTACAGGTCCTCGCGGAACGCGCCCGCCTCGACGGTCGCGAGCAGGTCCTTGTTCGTCGCCGCCACGACGCGCACGTTGACCGGGAGCGAGCGGTCGCCGCCGACGCGCGTGATCTGCTCTCCTGAAGCGCGCGCAGCACCTTCGCCTGCGCCGAGGCGACATGTCGCCGATCTCGTCGAGGAAGAGCGTGCCGCCGTCGGCCTGCTCGAACTTGCCGATGCGCTGCTTCGTCGCCCCGGTGAACGAGCCTTTCTCGTGCCCGAAGAGCTCCGATTCGATCAATTCCGACGGGATCGCGGCGCAGTTGACCTCGACGAGCGGTCCGCCCCGGCGCCCCGAGTGCGCGTGGACGTGCCGCGCGACGAGCTCCTTGCCGGTGCCATTCTCGCCCGTCACGAGCACGCGGGCCTCGGTCGGCGCGACGCGCGCGATGGTGTCCTTGATGGCGCGGATGGGGCCGGAGTCGCCGAGGATGGGCGTGAGGTCGGTCTCCTGCTGCTCGGTCAGCACCGACTTCATCCGCCGGTTCTCGACGGCGAGGCGTGCCGCGGTCGAGGGCGTTGCGGACGGCGACGAGCAGGCGGTTGAGGTCGGGCGGCTTCTCGATGAAGTCGAACGCCCCGCGCCGCGTCGCCTCGACGGCGGTCTCGATGGTGCCGTGGCCGGAGATCATGATGACCGGCGTCTCCGGCACCTCGTCGGTGGCGATGCGGAGGACGTCGAGACCGTCCATCTTGGGCATCTTGATGTCGAGGAGCGCGAGGTCGTAGCGGCCCTTGCGCAGCATCGCGACCGCCGCCTCGCCGTCTTCGGCCTCCTCGACGTCGTAGTCTTCGTACTCGAGAATCTCGCGCAGGGTGCGGCGGATCGGGCGCTCGTCGTCGACGATGAGGATGGTGGGCATCGGGGCAGGCGAGACGAGGGAGAACGGAGGCGGGAGCGCGCCCAAACGAAACGGGCGCCCCGCGTGTTGCGGAGCGCCCGTCGAGGCGGTGGCCTGCCGGACCCGGTCAGCGCGCGGGGGCGGCGGGCGTGAGGGCGTCGGCCTGGCCGAGCATGAAGGCGATTTCCTGCGCCTCGGGCGAGGTCGCGTAGTCGGCTTCGATGCGGTCGAGGACGCGGCGGGCGTCGTCGGGGCGCTTGGCGGCGATGTACGCGCGGGCGGCCGAGAGCAGGTGCATCGGCGTGAAGAGCGGCGAGTCGGCGGCATCGGCAGCCTCGACGTAGGCGGCGGCGGCTTCGGCGGGCTTGTTCTGGTTCTCGAGGATCGCCGCGAGGCCCGCGTCGGCAGCGGGGCCGAGGAGCGTGCCGTCGCCGTCGAAGGCGTCGAAGTAGGTCTTCGCCTCGTCGTAGCGCTTCAACTCGTAGAGCGACGACGCGGCGTAGTAGTGGGCGAGGTTGCCCGCCTTGGTGCCGCCGTAATTGTCGGCGATGTCTTTGAGACCCATTCGGGCGCCGTCGGTGCGGAGGGCCTGCTCGAACTGGCCGGTCTCGAAGAGCGCGACCGAGTCGGCGAGCTTGTCGGTCGCCTCGTCGTTGCGCGAGGCGCGCCATCCGAGGAAGGCGACGACGCCGAGCACGACGACGACGAGCGCGACGGCGAGCGTCAGCACGAGGCGCTTGTTGCCCTCCCAGAACATCCACAGACGGTCGGTCTGCGAGAGCTGCTCGGGGCGGAGCGTGCCGGGTGCGCGGCGCGCGGCGCGGGGAGCGGTGGCGTCGTCGGCGAGGACGGGCGCGGTGGAGATCGGGTCGGTGGCCATTCGGAGGGTCGCGGGGGGCGGACGGGAACGCGACTCTGCGGTCCGTCTGCGCAAGAAAGGCCAAAGGTACGCCGCACCGCCGCACCGCGCGCGAAGCACCCGCGAAAGCGACGGCGTGGAGACGGATGGGCGTCCGTCCCGCGATGAACCGCTCCATCTGTCAGGTCAGAGAGACCGGACCGGCTCGCTCCACCTCAAGCGCCCTGCCATCCGCCAAACCTTCACGGCGCGCCGACGCGCCGAAAGCGCTTGCACGGCCCCGCCGCGGCGCCTGGCGCCGGACCACCCGCGCGGCGGCGTCGTAGGATGGACGGTGATTCCTCCGGCGGCGACCGCGCCGCGGCCCGTCCTTCATCTTCCTCCACTTCTCCATGGCCATCAAACTCGCCATCAACGGCTTCGGGCGCATCGGGCGCCTCGTCTTCCGCGCCATCCTCGAGCGCGGCTCCAAAGACTTCGACATCGTCGGCGTCAACGACCTCACCGACGCGGCGACGCTCGCGCACCTGCTCAAGTACGACTCCGTCCACGGCCGCCTGCCGCTCGACGTGCGCGCCGAGGGCAACGAGATCATCGTCGGCGACGAGCGCTTTCCGGTCTTCGCCGAGAAGGACCCGTCGAAGCTGCCGTGGGGCGAGCTCGGCTGCGACATCGTCATCGAGTCGACCGGCCACTTCACCGACCGCGCGGGCGCCGAGAAGCACCTCGCCGCGGGCGCCAAGAAGGTCATCATCTCGGCCCCGGCCAAGGGCGAAGACCTGACCGTCGTGCTCGGCGTCAACGACGACAAGCTGACGGGCCGCGAGACGATCCTCTCGAACGCCTCGTGCACGACCAACTGCCTCGCGCCGATGGTGAAGGTGCTCGACGACCTCGCAGGCGTCGAAAAGGGCTTCATGGCCACCACGCACGCCTACACCGCCGACCAGAACCTGCAGGACGCGCCGCACCGCGACCTCCGCCGCGCCCGCGCCGCCGCCCTCTCGATCGTGCCCACGACGACGGGGGCCGCCAAGGCCGTCGGCCTCGTCCTGCCGCACCTCAAGGGCAAGCTCGACGGATTTGCGATGCGCGTGCCGATCCCCGACGGCTCGGCGACCGACCTGACGGCGGTCCTCAAGCGCGAGGTCACCGCCGAGGAGATCAACGCCGCCTTCAAGGCCGCCGCCGCCGACGGCCCGATGAAGGGCTTCCTCTACTACTCGGAAGACCCGCTCGTCTCCGCCGACATCGTCCACGACCCGCACTCGTGCATCCTCGACAGCGGCCTCACGATGGCGATGGGCACGCTCGTCAAGGTCGTCGGCTGGTACGACAACGAGTGGGGCTACTCGAACCGCACGGTCGATCTCGCCAAGCTCGTCATGGAGCGCAGCGCGGCGGCGTGACGCTGCTGGCTTCTGCCGACGCCCCTGTCAGGTCCCTGCACCTGACAGGGGCGTTTCGTTTGGCGATGCCGGGCGGGGGCGAAATCGCGGGCGCCAGGCGTGCGACTGCGCCACCGGGGCGCCGGGATGCGCCGTCCGGCACAGGGGCATCATCCGGGACATTACCTTTCGCACGCCGCCCGACGTTCGCGGTGGCCCTTCCCACCCTGACCCGCTCCGCCCCATGCATCGCCTCGGCCTCCTCGCCCTCGCCCTGCCCACCGCCGCTGCCGCGCAGCCGGCCCCGGCAGCACCGATCCGCGCGTGGATGGGCGTGCACGGTGCTTTCCTGACCGACTTCGGCTCCGCCGGCGCCGCCGGCGACTACCGCTTCATGATCGAACGGCTCGGCGGCCCGAGCGCAGGGGTCATGCTCGGCAGCGTCGGCAAAGGCTCGGACGAGCGCGACACCGGCAGCGGGGCGATCGGCTACGCGGCCCTGCTCGGGGGCAAGTCCTTCGAACTCGGCGACGCGGCGTTCGTCAACGCCAGCCTCGGCGTCGGCTACGGACAGGGAACGCTCGACCGCTGCGCCCCGAGCACGCCGTACTTCTCGTGCGAGAGCGACGACGCGCGGGGCCTGATCGTCCCGGCGCGGTTGGAGGTGCACGTGGCGAGCTCGTCGCGCGCCTCGTTCGGCGCCTCGGTGAGCGCCGTGCTCACGAGCCCCATCGGCTCGCTCGTCGGCGTCGGGCTCCACGCCAACTTCGGGCGCAACCTGCGCGGCGACCGGTGACGGCGTGAAGTCGTCAGCGGGGGCGCATCCGGCGGAGGGCGGCGGGGATGTCGGCGGCGATGATGCGGGCGGCGAGCGCGCGGTGGCCGGCGGCGTTGAGGTGGGTGCCGTCGCCGCTGTCGAGGTCGCGGCGGAGGCTGTCGCCGGGGGCCTCGAAGCCCTCGTAGGTCTCGATCACGCGGTCGGCACCAAAAGCGGCGCGGAGGCTGTCGCCGAGCAGGCGCTGGTCGCGGCGCTTCGCGTCGTCGGGGATGTTGCGCGGCTGGGCGGTCGTGAACCACACCGGCACGCCCTGCGCGGCGGCGGCGGCGCGGACGGCCTCGAAGTTGGCGACCTGCTGCCCGATGCGGATGCCGTAGGCGCGGTCGTTCGACGGCAGGTTGACGACGATGGCGTCGGGCCGCAGGCGAAGGGCGGCGGTGACGTTGTGGAGCGAGTCGACGGTCGGCAGTCCGGCGGCGACGAACGTGCCGGTCGGCAGGACCTTGAAGGTCGTGTAGCCGCTCTGCGCGAGGTTGAGGACGGCGACGCGTCCGTCGGTGCGGGCGTAGTGGTTGCGCACGCGGGCCACCCACGCGCTGTCGCGGTGCCCCGCCCCCCCTCCGGCGGCGGTCGACGAGCCCAGCACGACGAGGTGAGCGGGCGCGGCCCGGCGGATGGGGAGACGGCGGCGCAGGCGGCGAGGCCGAGCGCGGCGGCGAAGGCGAGGACGGTGGCTATCGAACGGTGCATCGGGCAGGCAGGAAATTGCGACAGGGAACGCATCGGGTCAATCGAACGACTCGACTCCTTGCTCCAAAAGACGCACGACCACATCGCGCGTGGCAGACCGGAGACGCGCCTCAATGCCCCAGAAGCCAAGGTAGCGAACCGACAGGCGGCGACCGGTGCCCACGACCGCCACGCCGTCGAGGCCAGAGACCGCTCGTCGGCCGTCGACTTCCACGCTCGCGCCGGGCAGAGCCTCGCCCTGCTCATCGAGAACGCGGACGACGAGGCGGCGGCCTGCGCCCGCCCGCTCGACGAGAGGCAGCGGGGCCGGGGCGTCGAGCGTCTGACCGGCGCACGTCACCAGCCGCTCAGGCGTGGAACGCACGGACGCCGCCTGCGAGCATCCGCCCAGTACCCCGGCAGCGAGGCCGAGGACGACCATCGTGAGCGGGCGCGGTCCGGCAGGCTGCGGCATGGCGGCGCAGGCGACGAGGAGAAATCGGAGCATCGCGCAAGAAACGGCCGTCGTCGCGGTGCAAACCCTGCCCGCTCGCAGACCTGAACACGCTGCCTCCCCATCCCCCTCACCAACTCACGACCTCACCATCCCACCATCACCCCCGCCCGCGGCGGAGTTTGAGCGCGGCGGCGATGCCGGCGGCGCCCCCGGCGGCGAGGGCGGTGAAAAGGCGAGGCCCGGTCGACATCAGGGCGTCGGCAGCGAGGTAGCCGCTCGTGCCGTGGTTGCCCGCGCCCGGCCACGTCGCCCGCGCCGACGAGCGAGAGGTGCCGCACCGGCATCGCGTACGTCGAGGCGCCGACGAAGGGGCGGAAGAGGAAGTTCTGGTCGAGGTGGTGGCTGCCCGCGACGGAGTCGCCGCCGACGAGGTTCGGGTTGTGCGCTTCGAGGTCGTGCGGCCCGTAGACGCGCTGCCCGACGATCCGCGCCCGCACGCCCGGCGCGACGCGTTCGAGCACGTCGAGCACGCGCTCGGCGTAGGGTGCCGTCGCCTCCTCCCACGTCCGCGCGTCGATCGTGCCGAGCGCGTCGCCGGTGATCGTGGAGGGCAGCGTCCGCACCTGGATCCAGGCGAGGGTCGTGCCCTCGGGCGCACCGGCGACGCGCGTCGGGTCGACCGATGTCGTCTGGCCGACGACGAGGAGCGGCTCGGCGGGCAGGCGCCCGGCGAGGCTGTCGGCGTAGGTCTGCGCGAGCGCGTCGACGGAGGTGGCGACGTGGACGTAGGCGAACGAGGCGAGCGGGGCGTCGTCGGGGTGGCGCGCTCGGGTCGGTGTCGGCGGCCCAGGGGATCGGGCCGTCGAGGGCGAGGTGGAGCATCATCGTCGCCGGGCCGTAGCGGAAGCCGTCGGCGCGGGCGCGCACGTCGGCGTCGAGGGCGTGGTCGCGGAGGAGGCGTCCCGAAGAGCAGCCGGGGCGTGACGCCCGCGACGACCTCCTCGGCCCCGATGCGCTCGCCCGACGCCGTTTCGACGCCGATGGCCGCCTCGCCATCGGTCAGGATCCGCGTCACCTCGGCGCCCGTCCGCACCTCGCCGCCGTGCTCGGTGACGATGGCCGCGAGCGCCTCGACGAGCCGCTGCGCGCCGCCCTCGCACCACCGACATCCCGTTCTTCTGGTTGCCGAACGCCTCGGCGAGCGGAAACATGGCCCCGCCCGACACGTCCGGCCCGAAGTCGAGGTGCATCGCCCACGGCGCCAGAAGCGCGCGCATCTCGGGCGAGTGGACGTAGCGGAGGCCGAGTTCGCGGGGCGTCGACAGGACGGCCTGCACGGCGGTCATCAGGCGCGTCGGGCCGAGGCGGGCGAAGGCTTTCGAGAGCGCCCCGGCGGCGGCGAGCGACGGGAGCGGCATGGCCATGAGCGGCAGCAGGCCCGCTTCCATGTCGTCGTAGACGGACGAGAGGCGCTGCCAGCCGTCGGCGTCGCGCGCGTCGTGGCGGCGCAGGCCGTCGCGCGTGCGGGCGGCGTCGCGGTAGACGCGGAGGGCGGCGCCGGAGGGGAAGACGCTGGCGAAGGGACGCTCGGAGACGACGAAGCGGACGCCGTGGCGGTCGAGGTCGGCCTTCAATTCGGCGTACGCGGGCGAGCCGACGAACAGGTTCTGGTTCGTCGACCAGAGGTCGTGGACGGCGCCCGGAATCGTCACCTCGCCCGACTGGATGCACCCGCCGACGCGGTCGTTGCGCTCCAGCACGAGCACCCGCCGCCCCGCCTTGGCCAGCCGCGCCGCCGCGACGAGCACGTTGTGTCCGGCGCCGATGAGGACGACGTCGTAGACGGAGATGTCGGAGGACGGAGCGGTGTCGGTGGGCATCGGAGGCGGATTTCGGTCAGATTGGTGCCCTCCGGAACGACCGCCCGCGCCCGTGTTGCCGCGCGAACGGGACGGTTACAGGTGGACGGCGGACGACGAAGGGTGGAGCGAGACCGGTCAGGTCGGGCACCTGGACAGGTTCGGACGGTCCGCCCGACGATCCAGCCATCCCCGCACCCGATCTTCCCCCATCCTCCCTCCCAACCGATGCGCCTCGCCACCCGCACCCTCACGCACCGCCTGCGCACGCCCTTCCGCGTCGCCCACGGCACCTCCGACACGCGCACGACGGTCTACGCGACGATCGCCCACGGACCGCACGTCGGCACCGGCGAGGGGGCGCTCGTGCCGTACTACCCGTACCGCCTCGTCGACCTCACCGCGTGGCTCGACGCCGCCGCCGCGTCCGGCCTCGGCGATGCGCTCGACGCCGCCGTACAGGAGGGCGGGACGCTCGACCTCGACGCCGCCCTCGCGCTCGCGGCCCGGTACGCGGGCGACGGCCCGGCTCCCGCCCGCGCGGCCCTCGACGGCGCCATCCACGACCTCTGGGGCAAGATGGCCGGGCAGCCGCTGTGGCGCCTCTGGGGCCTCGACCCCGCCGCGGCGCCGCTCTCGTCGTTCACGCTCTCGATCCCCGAAACCGAGGCCGACTACCGCGACGCCCTCGCTCGCGTGGCGCACCTGCCGGTGCTCAAGCTCAAGGTCGGCACCGGCGACGCGCTCAACGACGTGCGCCTCGTCCGCATCGCCCGCGAGGTGGTGACGCAGGCCGAGATCGGCGTCGACGCCAACAGCGCGTGGACACTCGGCGACGCGCTCTGGGCCATCCCGACGCTCGCCGACATCGGCGTCGCCTACGTCGAGCAGCCGCTCTCGTGGCGCGATCGCCGAGGGCGCAGCGCTCTGGCACCGCCTGCGCGGCGGCCTGCCGGGCGGCGTGGCCGATGGTTTGCCGCCGCTGCTCGCCGACGAATCGGTGCAGTCGGTCGCCGATGTCGCCGCGCTCGCGGGCGCCGCCGACGGCGTCAACGTCAAGCTCACCAAGACCGGCGGCCTCGCCGGTGCCCGCGCGCTCATCGCGGCGGCGCGGGAGGCGGGGATGCAGGTGCTCATCGGCTGCATGGTCGAGAGCGCCGTCGGGGTCAGCGCGGCGGCGCAACTCGCCCCCCTGGCCGACTTCGCCGACCTCGACGGCGCCGTCCTCCTCGACGACCCGGCGGTCACCGGCGGCGTCGGATGGCACGACGGGCGCCTCGCCCTCCCGGATGCGCCGGGTACCGGGACGTTCGCGTGGCGGGAGGGGTGAGGGGCGGTGGGGCGGCGTGGCCCCCACCTGCCGCTGCGGCCAGACGGCCTCCGCGGCGGTCCTCCCCCGCGAGCGGGCAGGGCTGCTCAGTTCTACATCCGCGCTCTCCGGTGTCATTGCGAGGCCCTGCAAGGGCCGCGGCAATCCGGATCGAAGGCGCCTGTCGATCCGGATTGCCGCGTCGCTGCGCTCCTCGCAATGACAAAACGCAAGACAGGCGCAGAACGTAACGACCCTGCCCGCGAGCGGGGGAGGTGCCCGAAGGGCGGAGGGGGCCGGTGCCCCGAATCCCGACGGAGACCGCGAAGCAAAGGGGGTGTGCCGCTCGCGCGCCGCCACCGCGCCCCATCGGCAGACCGCGTGACGGTTCGGAGACGGGCGCGGGCGGGCCGGGCGGAGCGGCGTAGCTTTCGGTCGTTTCAACGATCATTCCCCGGCAGACGCCTTCCATCTGTGTTCGAACTCGGCCTCTGGTACGCCATCGTCGGCCTGCTCCTCGCCGGCGTCGGTCTCGGCGGGGCGACGCTCCAGCGCCTTCCGCTCACGACGGCGATGGTCTACCTCGGCGCCGGGGCCGCGCTCGCGGGCGTCGGGATGCTCGACCTCGACCTCATCCGCGACGCCCGGTTCTTCGAGCTAGCGTCGGAGATCGTCGTCGTCGTCTCGCTCTTCGTCGCCGGGCTCAAGCTGCCGCTCCCGCTGACCGACCGGCGGTGGGCGATCCCGCTGCGCCTGGCCACCGTGTCGATGGTCGTCACCGTCGGCCTCGTCGTGCTCATCGGCGTCTACGGCCTCGGGCTGTCGCTCGGCGCCGCCGTCCTGCTCGGCGCCGTGCTCGCGCCGACCGATCCGGTGCTTGCGAGCGACGTGCAGGTCACGAGCGCCGACGACCGCGACCGCCTGCGCTTCGGCCTGACCGGCGAGGCAGGCTTCAACGACGGCACGGCATTCCCCTTCGTGATGCTCGGCCTCGGCCTGCTCGGCCTCCACGACATCGGGCAGATCGGCCTGCGGTGGCTGCTCGTCGACGTGCTCTGGGCGACCGGCGCGGGCCTCGTCATCGGCGCCGTCGCGGGCACGCTCGTGGCGCGTGTGGGCCTGATGCTGCGGCGGCGGCGCGCCGACGCGCTCGGGCACGAGGAGATCGCCGAGGCGTCGGCGCTCGACGAGGTGCTGCCGCTCGGCGTGCTCGCGCTCGCCTACGGCGCCGCCCTGATGCTCGGCGCCTACGGATTCCTCGCCGCCTTCGCCGCCGGTCTCGCCCTCCGCCGCGTCGAGCGCCGCGCCAACACGACGCGCAGCGCCGACGCCGTCGAGGCCGACGCCCGCCGCACCGACCCCGATGTCGCCGCGGGCGACGACGCGCTCGCCGAGGCGCACATGACCGCCGAGGCGACGCGCGTCAACGAGCTGCTCGAACGCATCGGCGAACTCGCCGTCGTCGTCGTCACCGGCGCCGCGCTCATCGCTGCCGACCTGCCCCGCGCGGCGCTGTGGGTCGTGCCCCTCCTGCTCATCGTCGTGCGGCCCATCGGCGTGGCCGTCGGCCTCATCGGCGCTCCCGTCGAGCGGGCGCAGGCGGCGATGATGATGGGATTCGGGATGCGCGGCATCGGCTCGGTCTACTACCTCGCCTTCGCGCTCCACAAAGGGTTCGCCGGGCCGGAGGCCGACCTCGTCGCGGGTCTCGTCCTCGCCACCATCGCCGTCTCCGTCGTCGTCCACGGCGCGAGCGTGACGCCGCTGATGCGGCGGTACGAGGCGCGGAAGCGGTGAGACGCTGTTTGCGAAGCCAAACGCGCGCGCGTCACATCCGTCATCCGCCGCCCGAGATTTGGTAACAGGGCGCGGGGCGCACCGGCGGGTATCTTGGCGGTCGATAGAGTCGGCCTGCGTCGCCCGCTTCGGGTGCGCTCCCCGATCCGCGCCGCCTGCGGCGCCCTCCGCCATGCCCGACGGCTCCGCCACCCTCCTCGTCGTCGACGACGAACCCGACCTCGTCGACCTGCTCGCCTACAACTTCGAGCGGGAGGGCTATACCGTGCTCACGGCGCGCGACGGCCTCCGCGCGCTCGAACTCGCCCTCGCCACGCCGCCCGACCTCATCGTGCTCGACGTGATGATGCCCGGCCTCGACGGCCTCGCCGTCGCCCGCCGCCTGCGCGAGCACGCGGCGCTGCGCCACGTGCCGATCCTGATGCTGACCGCCCTCGAAGGCCCCGACGACCAGATCCGCGGCCTCGACGTCGGCGCCGACGCGTACCTGAGCAAGGGCGTGCCGATTCCCGTCCTCCTCTCGCAGGTGCGCGCCCTGCTGCGCGGGGTGGGCCGCAGCGACGATGCCCCCGGCACGCTGCGCATCCACGACCTCGAAATCAACCGCGAGCGCTACCTCGTCTTCCGCGACGACGGCGGCGAGCGCATCTCCATCCGCCTGCCGCGCAAGGAGTTCGAGCTGCTCCACGTGCTCGCCTCGCACCCCGGCAAGGTCTTCTCGCGCCAGGACGTGCTCGACCGCGTCTGGGGCCGCGACGTCTACGTCGTCGACCGCACCGTCGATGTCCACGTGCGCAAGATCCGGGAGAAGCTCGGCGACGACTACATCGAGACCGTCAAGGGCGTCGGCTACCGCTTCCGCAAGTGAGCGCGGGTTGGCGAGGGGGCGAGTTGGGGGGTGAGGGACACCCGATGATGCCAGCCGTTTTCCTGATCTTGGGGATGCGGTCGCGCAGCGCTCCGCGCCCTGCCCCTTCGCCCCGCCCCCGCCGATGACCTTCGTTCGCCTTGCCGCGCGCATCGCCGTCGGCGCCGCCGCCGGAACGTTCGTGGCGGTCGGCCTGGTCGATGCCGTCTGGGACGGCGCCTCGCCGGTCGCGCACCTCGCCGTGCACGCCGTCGTGGCGGGCCTCGTCGCCTACGCCGCCGCGCACGCCGCGCTCGCCGGGCGCCTCGCGCACGCCCGCGCCGTCCTCGCCGACGTGCGGCAGCACCGCTTCGGCCCGCTCGACACGCCCCCGCCCGGCCGCGATTTCTCCCGGGGCGACGAACTCGACGCGCTCGTGCGCGGCCTCCAGCGCACCGGCCTCGCCCTCGAGAAGGAGATCGCCGAGTTGCGCCGCGCCGAGAACTACCGCCGCGAGTTCCTCGGAAACGTCTCCCACGAGCTGAAAACGCCCATCTTCGCCATCCAGGGCTTCTCGGAGACCCTCCTCGACGGCGCCCTCGACGACGACCGCGTGCGCCGCGCCTTCGTCGAGAAGATCCTCCGCAACGTGACGCGCCTCCAAGCGCTCACGCGCGACCTGACCGAGCTCGCGCGCCTCGAAACCGGCGAACTGCGCCTCTCGATGGCCCCCGTCAACCTCGGGCGTCTCGCCGCCGAGGTCGTCGAATCGTCAGAACCCGCGGCACAGGCGCGCGGCGTCGAGATCGCGCTCGACGAGGGCGACGACGGCGAGGTGCCCGCGGCGTGGGGCGACCGCGACCGGCTGCGGCAGGTCGTCTCCAACCTCGTCGACAACGCCGTCAAGTACACCCGCAGCGGCGGTCGCGTGGCGGTGCGGGTGCGGCAGACCGGGCCGCAGCGCGTCGAGTTGTCCGTCGCCGACACCGGCGTCGGCATCGCGCCGCAGCACGTGCCGCGCCTGACCGAGCGCTTCTACCGCGTCGACACGAGCCGCTCGCGCGAGGTCGGCGGGACGGGCCTCGGCCTCGCCATCGTCAAGCACATCCTCGCCGCCCACGACGAGCGCCTCGACGTGACGAGCGAGCCGGGCGAAGGCTCGACCTTCCGCTTCGGCCTCCGCCTCGCCCCCTCGCGCCCGTCGCCGCCCGGATCGCCGTCCCGGACGTCTGCACCGTCGGCCCCGTGACTCACCCCAGCACGTCCGCGAGCACGCCCGCGTCGAGCGCGTGGCCGCCGTCGAAGGCGATGTGCGCGGCATCCACGCCCAGATCCAGCAGCCGCGCGGCGTGGGCGGCGACGGTTTCGGGCGCGAGGTAGCCGTCGGCGCGACCGGCGACGAGCGTGACGGGCGGAAGGCGCACGGTCCCGGCGGCGAGGGCGTCGAGCGTGTCGTCGGGGACGAGGCCGCCCCAGAGGACGAGGCGCGCGGGTGCGTCGGCCTTTCCGAGCACGCACCAGCGGACGAGCGCGGCGGCGCCCTGCGAGAAGCCGAGGCCGGTCGTTGCGGCATTCGGCGGCACGAACGCGGCGGCGACGGTGTCGAGGTAGGCGGTCAGATCGGCGATGTCGGCCTCCCTCTCCTCACGCGTCATCCACGAGGCCCCGACGCGCGGGCGGCGCCGCGGGACGGCGCGGACGGCCTCGGGCGTCGGCACGTCGAGGTAGAAGCGCGAGAGCGCCTCGGGCACGACGACGCGGCAGTCGGCGCTGGCGTGCGGCGCGAGGTGCCGGGCGAAGAGATCGGCGCGCTGCCCGTACCCGTGGAGCGCCACGACCGCGCGCGGCGCCGACGCGGCTCCCATGACGACGACGCGCGCCGTCCGGGCCGTCGCCACGAGGTGCGTCTCGACGCCGCGCGTCTCGGCACGCGTGGGCGCTTCATCCTCGGGCGCGTCAGGCATCGGCGGAAGCGGCCCCGTCGGCATCGGCGAGGATGTCGGCGGCGATGGCGTCGTGGTGGCGGGCGTGGGCGATGGCGACGCGCACCCACCCGGCGGCGTCGATGGGGCCGAAGAACGGGTGGGGGCGCGTGCCGGGCGTGGCGGCGAGGACGGCGGGATCGAGAGCCGCGAGGGCGGCGGCGTGGCGGGTCTGCGTCTCGGCGACGGCGGCCAGATCGACCTCGGCGGGCGGATGGAGCGACTCGGGCGATTGCAACCGGCCCCGGCGGATGCGCGGGAGTGCGAGGATGGCCTCGGTCTCGACCGGCACCGGCGCCTCGTCGCCGCGTCCGGTGGCGAGGCGGTGGAGGGTGGCGAGGATGAGCCGCGTCAGGGCCTCGTGGTGCCACGCGTGTCCGGCGACGCTCCACCCGGAGACGGCGGGCCGCACCTCGGATGCGGACGGGTGCGCGAGGCGTGCGGGCGCGGCGGCGTAGTGGTCGGCGAGGGCGGCGAGGTCGGCGGCGATGGCCTCGGGCGAGGTGCGGGTCATGGCGGGGGAGCGGGGAGGGAGGGCCGCTGAAACGACCGGAACGACCGCTGGTCCCCCGCCGACGCCGGGCGCCACGGCATCCCATCCCCCAGTCCCGCACGTCGCCACGTTTCATCGTCGCGCGCCCTTCCACCGACGGCACCGCATGCCCCACGCCTCGACCGACGCACCTGCAACGATCAGCAGTGGACCCGCCTCTTGCTCCCCGCCTTCCTCCGTCCCCCGTCATTCCCGGCCCCGACCGGGCACCGAGAGCCGTGGGCGGCGAGCCCCGCACGAGACGGCGATCCTCGCTCCCGGCGGCAAGCGCCAGCCGGTGGGCGCGCGCCGCGCGGAGGCTGGATTCCCGCGTTCGCGGGAACGACGGCGGTGTGGCCCTGGGCGGCATTTCACCTGCGTCACCCATGCCCAGTCCTCCATTCCCCCTCACTCCGTATCGTCCACCTTGCGCAGCCGCGCCACGAAAAACGCCTCGTGGGTGCCGTCGGGGAGGATGCGGCGGGCGTGACGGAGGTCGTGGGCGAACGCCTTGCCGTCCCACCCGTCGAGCGGCGCGGCGAAGGGGGGGCCGCCGTCGCCGGGCGCGGCAACGGGAATCGCGTCGAGTTCGAGGGCGCCGTCGAAGCGGTCGAGGAGGCCATCGACGATGACCTCGTTCTCCTCGGGCGCGAGCGAGCACGTCGCGTAGACCAGCACCCCGCCGACGCGCAGGGCACCGACGGCGGCCTCGGCGAGGCGGCGCTGGCGGCGCTGCATCTCGCGGATCTTGCGCTCCGACCAGTAGCGCGTCGTCTCCGGCTCGTCGGCGCGGAAGCGGCCCTCGGTCGAGCACGGGGCGTCGAGGAGGACGCGGTCGAAGTGGTCGGGGCGGTACCGCGCGGCCTTCGTTCCGTCCTGCAAATACGTCCGCACCCACGTCGCGCCGCCGCTCGCGAGGTTGGCGCGCAGGCGGAAGAAGCGCTCTCGGACGATCTCGAGGGCGGCGATCTCCGCCGTCTCGCCCGCGAGGGCGGCCAGTTGCAGCGTCTTCGAGCCGGGCGCGGCGGCGAGGTCGAGGATGCGCTCGCCCGGCTCGGGTGCGAGCGCGAGCGGCGGCACCATCGACGAGAGGTTTTGCAGGTAGACGGCGCCCGCGCGCGCCGCGTCGGTGGCGAGGAGGGCGGCGCGGTCGGCGGCATCGACGGTGAAGGCGTCGGCGTACCACGCGACCGGGGCCACGTCGAGGCCCACGTCCGCGAGGGCGGCGAGCGTCGCCGCGCGGTCGCCGCGGAGCGGGTTGGCGCGGAAGGCGACGCGCGCCACCGGCGCCTCGAACGTGGCCGTGACGGCGTCGAGACGGTCGGGCGGCACGATGCGCGCGAGGCGGTCGAGGAAGCGCGGAGGCAGGGGCATGGAGAAAAGGTAAGGAGGTTGGTCGCGGATCGGGGAGGCCGCGAAGCGTCCGGCGCGGGTCGTCGCCCATCGTCCGGCGCCCATCGTCCAGACCGGTCAGGTTTACCGCCCTCCTCTCTCGCCGTCGCACCTGTTCGCATTCTGCCCATTCGCTGCCGTCTTCCGCGCCTCCGGCTTATGTTGGCGCGCGCCGCGCCGATGCCCGTCCTGCGCAGACGGGGCACCGCGGGCATGAGCCGTGCGTTCGGTGCCCGGCGCCCTCCTTCCAGCCACTCCTCTCCCGATGCCCACCCGCCGCGACGACGTGATCCGGTGCTCGTTCTGCGGGCGCGCCGCCCACGAGGCCTCGTCGATGGTGGCCGGGCCGAGCGTCTACATCTGCGACCGCTGCGTCCGCGATGCGACGGCCATCGTGCGGCAGGACCTCGGACCGGCGTTCGAGCGCGCCACCGCGCCCCGCACCCGCCGCCCGAGCGGCCTCACCCGCGCCCGCACCGCCCTCACGCCGCGCCTGCTCAAAGGCGCCCTCGACCAGTTCGTCGTCGGGCAGGACGATGCCAAGAAGGCGCTGTCGGTCGCGGTCTACAACCATCTGAAGCGCGTCGAGGGCGGCGGGGCGGCGGACTTCGAGGATGTCGAGATCGAGAAGTCGAACATCCTGCTCATCGGCCCGACCGGCACCGGCAAGACGCTCCTCGCACGCACCCTCGCACGCACCCTCGACGTGCCGTTTGCGATTGCCGATGCGACGACGCTCACCGAGGCGGGCTATGTCGGCGACGATGTCGAGAGCGTGCTCGCGCACCTGCTTCAGGCCGCCGACTACGACGTCGACCGCGCCGAGCGGGGCATCGTCTACCTCGACGAGGTCGACAAGATCGCCCGCCGCAGCGACAACGCGTCGATCACGCGCGACGTCTCGGGCGAGGGCGTGCAGCAGGCGCTCCTCAAGATTCTCGAAGGGACCGTCGCCGGTGTGCCGCCGAAGGGCGGGCGCAAGCACCCCGAGCAGACGCTCGTGAACGTCAACACGCAGCACGTCCTCTTCGTCTGCGGCGGCGCCTTCGACGGCCTCGCGCCGATCGTCGCCCGGCGCCTCGCGCGCACCGTCATCGGCTTCTCGGGCACGACGGCGAGGCGCCGCATCGACGCCGACGACGCCGACATCCTGCGCCACGTCGAGCCGGACGACCTCGTCAAGTACGGCCTCATCCCCGAACTCGTCGGGCGGATGCCGGTCGTGGCGGTGCTCGACCCGCTCGCGCACGACGTTCTCCGGCGCATCCTCACCGAGCCGCGCAACGCGCTCGTGCGGCAGTACCAGAAGATGCTGGCGATGGATGGCGTGTCGCTCTCGTTCGACGACGACGCCCTCGACGCCATCGTCGCCCGTGCGCTCGTGCTCGGCACCGGCGCCCGCGGCCTGCGCTCGGTCCTCGAACGGGCGATGCTCGACGTGATGTTCGACGCCCACGACGCGCCCGGCGCCGTCCGCATCACCGCCGAGACGATCCGCGACGGCGCCCCGGCCCTCCGCGAAACGCCGATCCGCGACCTCCCCGCCCACGACGACGCCACCGCCCGCGCCGCCGCGTGACGCGTACCCGCGTCGTTGGTCGTTCGTTGTTGATGGTTGGGTTGTACGGGATCGGCGACCCCGTCGCGCATCCGAACGGACGTAGGGGCGGGTCTCTGACCCGCCCGGCCACGCCCCGAACGCCACGGCCACGCCACATGCCCCGGCAGGGCGCACGCGCCGGGACGATGTCCCGCCATCCCCGCGATCCTGTCAGGGCGCCCCCACGCCCGCGCGCGCATCGGCGAGGGCAGCGCGGAGGGTGTCGAGCGAGACAGGCTTGGTGAGGTAGTCGTCGAAGCCTGCGGCGAGGGCAACGGCGCGGTCGCCCGAGAGCGAGTTGGCGGTGAGGGCGACGAGGCGCAGATCGCTGCCGGATGCGCGGAGGCGGCGCGCGGCCTCGTGGCCGTCGAGCACCGGCATCATCACGTCGACGAGCGCGAGGTCATACGTCGCCTCAGCGGCCGCGTCGAGGAGCGCCTGCCCGTCGCCGACGATCGTGCAGTCGGCGCCGAGTCGCTCCAGCATTCGCCGGACGACCTTCTGGTTGATGAGGTTGTCCTCGGCCACGAGCACGCGCAGCGCGGCCTCCGGCTCGGGCATGATGTCGGACACGGTGTCGGGGGCGGGCGCAGGAGATGCGGGCACGGATGCGGGGAGTTCGAGGGGGCGCACGACGCCCGCGGCAGGCTCGGGCGGGACGAGGGCGGCGAGCACGCGCGTCAGGTGGGCCGCGCGCACCGGCTTGGAGACGAATGCCTCGCCGGCGTGCCCCTGCCCGTCGCCGACGGCGGAGACCCGCGCGACGGGCAGCGACGGTGCGGCGGCGCGCAGCGGCTGCACGGGATCGCCGCCGGTGCCGTCTGCGGTGGGGCGCACGTCGACGAGGGCCGCGGCGATGGGCGGGCCACTCAGGAGCACGGCGGCCGCTTCAGCGGGTGTGGCGACGCAGACGGCGACGCCGCCGAGGGCCTCGACGTGCGCGGCGGTGATGCGGCGGCTGCCCGCGTGGGCATCGACGACGAGCACGCGCCGTCCGCCGAGGAAGGCCGGAGACGGGAGCGCGGGCGCGAGCACGTCGGCGTCGAGGGTGAAGGTGAAGACGGAGCCGTCGCCCTCGACGCTCGTCGCGCCGAGTTCGCCGCCCATCAGGCCCGCGAGGTGGCGCGAGATGGCGAGGCCGAGGCCGGTGCCGCCGTAGCGGCGCGTCGTCGAGGCGTCGGCCTGCACGAACGAGTCGAAGATGGTGACGAGGCGGTCGGCGGGGATTCCGATGCCGGTGTCGGCGACCTCGAAGACGAGCCGGACGCGCGGCGGCGCGGGCGTGCGCCCGCCCGGCGATCCATCGCCAACGCCATCCCCGGAATCTCCCGCCGACTCTGCCGCCGCGAAGGCGGTGACGCGGAGGCGGACCTCGCCGTCGCTCGTGAACTTGACGGCGTTCGAGAGCAGGTTGACGAGCACCTGCCGGATGCGCCCGGCGTCGCCCTCGATGCGCGCAGGCACGGCGACGCGCGCCGCCGCGCGCCGCTCGGTCCGGCTCCCCCCGACCGCTGCCCCGGTGCCCGGCGGCGTCAGATCGAGCAGCAGTTCGAGGCGCTGCGCCGACGCCGACGCCGCGACGATGTCGAGCGCCTCGCCGACGACGGCGTGGACGTCGACCGGTCCGGAATCGAGGACGACGCGCCCGGCTTCGATCTTCGAGAAGTCGAGGATGTCGTTGATGATCAGCAGCAGGGCCTCGCCGGAGGTGCGGATGATGTCGGCGAACTCGCGCTGCGCGTCGGTGAGCGGCGTGTCGAGGAGGAGGCCGGCCATGCCGATGACGCCGTTCATCGGCGTGCGGATTTCGTGGCTCATGTTGGCGAGGAAGGCGCTCTTGGCGACCGTCGCGGCCTCGGCGCGGCTGGCGGCGTCGGCGAGGAGGACGACGGTGCGCTCGAGGTCGTCCTTGGCGCGCTCGAGGTGGCGGGCGTGCTCGGCGAGGCCGCGTTCGGCGCGGAGGCGAAGGCGGCGCGAGACGGCGAGGTTGACGGCGACGGCGAGGGCGAGGAGGGCGGCGAGGGCGTAGGCGGCGAACGCACCGGCGCTCCGGTACCACGGCGGCGCCACGCGCACGCCGAGCCGCAGCGGCGCACTCCACCGCGCGCCGACCTGCTGCGCGGCGACGTCGATGCGGTGCGGCCCCGAGGCGAGAGCGGTGAACGTGCGCTCGGCCCGCGCCGACGGCTCCTCCCACGGGCCGTCGTCGAGGCGCCACCGGTAGCGGACGCGGTCGGCGGGATAGGCGCCCGTCGCCACGCGCACGACGAGGTGCGCGCCGAAGGCGATCCGCTCGCCGGGTGCTTCACCGGTCGATGTAGCCGTCACGGCGACGGCGCTCGGGGCGCTCGTGGCGGCGAGGAGGGGCGCGGGCGTTTCGCCCATCGGCGCGGGCGCGGTGCGCGCGGAGATGCCGCCGTGGTGGACGACCCACAGGCGCCCGTCGCCCGAGAGCGCGAGCGAGCGCAGCGAGACGGTCGTGCTGGCGAGGCCGTCGAGGCGCCCGAACGCCGTCGCGTCGGTGCCGTCGTAGCGGAGGAACGCGCGGTCGGTGCCGACCCAGAGCGTGCCGTCGCGCGCGGCGGTGATGGCGCGGACGCGGCCCTGCACCGCCGGGTGCGGATCGGGGGTGAGGACGCCGTCTCGGACGCTCCAGAGGCCGTCGGCGGTGCCGAGCCACAGGCCGCCCTTCCCGTCGCCGACGATGTCGAAGACGGTGGGCGCGAGGTGCGCGGCTGCCGCCCGCTGCGCCGCCGCGGCGTCGGCGAGGCCCTCGGGCGCGTGTCCGGCGAGCCGCTCGAAGCGCTCGGTGGCCGCGTCGAAGCGCCAGAGCACGCCGCCCGCGCCCTCACCGCCTGCATGGACGACGCCGCCGATGCGGCGCACGACGAGCACGTCGCCGTCGAGGCCGTCGCCCGGTCCGTAGAGGCGCAGCTGCCCGTCGGCGCGGCGGTGGACGAGGCCCGGCTGCTCGGCCTGCGCGGCCCACAGCCCGCCCTCGCCGTCGGGCGCCATCGAGAGGACCGAGGTGCGCGCGCGGAGCGCGGCCGCGGGCCGCCCGAGCGCCTGCACGCGCCCGTCGCGGTAGCCGAGCCACACGGTGCCGCTCGTCGCCTCGATCGAGAGGACGCCGGTGAGGTCGCCGCTCATCGGCACGGGCGCCGGGATGCCGCCGCGCGGCGAGGCCGCCGGGGCCACGACGACGCGCTCGCCGTCGAGCATCCACACGCGCCCGTCCGGCCCCACCGACGCCGTCTCGACGCCGATGTTCGACGAGGCCGAGAGGGGCGCGAAGGCCGGCGTGGCGAGCACGAAGAGGCCGTTGTCCGACGCCGCCCACAGGTTGCCGTGCGCGTCGACGGCGAGGCCGCTCATCGGCACCGCGGGCAGGTCGTCGACGCGCACGAGCGGCGCGCGCGTCACCGAACCGGGCACGTCGGACGCGTCGGCGGGGGCGGCGGTGCGGAGGCCGCTGCGCGTCGTGCTCACCCACAGCCGTCCGTCCGGCGCGACGAGCGCATCCTCGACCGCTTCGGCCGCAACGTGCCCGGCGGCGGCGTAGGCGACGCTGTCACCGGCAGGGGCGCTCCGGGCAGACGTGCCCGCCGACGCGGAGAGCCGCCAGACGCCCTCGTGCTCGCCGACGAGCAGGCCGCCGCCGGGCCACGCCCGCAGCGAGGTGATGGCGGCGAAGACGCGCGCCGTCGCCGGGACGAAGCGGTCGCGCGCGGCGTCGAAGCGGTAGAGGTGCCCGCGCGAGGTGGCGGCGAAGAGGTGCCCGTCGGCCTCGGCGAACTGCACGCCGCGCTTGACGGACTCCGAGCGGTCGTCGTCGGGAAAGCGGTAGAGGCGCGCGCGAGACGCGTCGGGCGATCCATCCGGCGCGAGGCGGGCAGCGGTCTGCGCGCTTCCGATCCACAGCGACCCGTCGGCGGCGGCGAAGGCGCTCTTCGGATACCGCACCCCGGCGGCGGCGGCGGGCGGCAGCACGGGCGTCGCCACGAGCGAGTCGCCGCGCGGCGTCATCCGCACGGCGCCGTCGTCGGTGACGGCGACGACCGAGCCGTCGGCGAGCGGCAGCACGTCCTTGACGAATGCCGACGGCAGGCCGTGCGTCGTGCCGTAGGTCGTGAAGACGGCGCCGTCGAAGCGGACGAGGCCCGCGTCGGTGGCGATCCAGACGGCGCCGTCTCCCATCCCGCCGTCTGGAGGTGGGGCGATGGCGACGCGTTTGAGCAGGCTCGTCGGCAGGCCTTCCTCGGTCGTGTAGGCGAGCGTGCGGTGCGGCGGCACGTCGAAGGCCGGGCGCGCGGCCTGCGGACCGCGCGCGGCCTGCGGAGAGCGCGCGGTCCCAGCCGTCGATGCGGTCGCGGCCGAGGCCCGCGCGGCACGTGCATCGGCCACCGACCCGCCGATCGCCTGCCCGGCCGCGATGCCGCCGACGAGCGTGCCGACGGCGAGGGCGGCAGCGGCAGTGGCGACGACGGCGGCGACGCTCAGCGCGCGCAGGCGAAACGGAGGCGGGAGCGGACGCACGGAGAAGGGATTTGCGGAGGCTCGGTTACGAAAGGTATCGGCCGGACGATCTCCCCCTGAACGCCGCGACGTTCCATCGCGTCCCCGCGCCCCTCCCCTGCCCCGCCTCGTCCCTCCGATGCACGTCCACTCGCCCCCGCCCGCCCCGCCCCGTCCGCCCGCTCCGATGCGCGGCGGCGAGGTTTCCGCGCTCGCCGCCGCGCAGGCAGACGTCCGCGCCCACGCACGTTTCCTCGCCCGGTTCAGCCACGAGGTGCGCGGGCCGCTCGGCACCGCCTTCGACCACGCCCGCCTGCTGCGCGCGACGCCGCTCAGCGCCGACCAGGCCGCCCATCTCGATGCGATGCACGCCGCAGGCGGCGCCCTCCTGACGCTCCTCGACCACGTCCACGCCTACGCCCACCTCGGCCTCGATGACATCCCCGCCGCCGCCGACGCGGCCGCTCGGCACGAACCGGTCGACACCGTCGCCGAGGTCGAGGAGGCCCTGGCGCTCGCGGCGGCAGCGGCGCAGCGGCGCGGGCTGCGGCTCGCGCTCGTGCAGGCGCCGTCGCTCCCCGAGCGCTTCGTCGGCGACGCGGCGAGCGTGCGCGCGTGCCTCGGCCACGTCCTCACCTACGTCGCCCACGTCGCCACCGGCGATGTCGTCGTCCATGTCGGCGGGGCGTGGGAAGAGGCGGCGTCTCACGGAGCGGGCGCGCCGTTCTGCCTGCGCGTCGTGGTGAGCGCGGCGGTCGCGCACGGCGGCGATGGGGAGGACGATTCGAACGATGCCGAGGCGCGCTTCACGCCCTTCGCCCGTCCCCACGCCGTCGACGCACCCGGTGGCGGTTCGGAGGCCGAGCGGCTGACGGGCCTCGACCTGCCACTCGCGCGGCGCCTCGCCGTCTCGACGGGCGGAACGCTGCGCGCGGCGATCTCCGGCGGTGCGCTCGCGGTCACGCTCGACGTGCCGGTGCGCGTCGCGGCCCCGCCGGTGCCGCCGTCGACGCTGCTGCTCGCCGGGCACCGCGCGCTCGTCGTCACCGCCCACGCGCCGACGGCGGCGATGCTCGCCCGCTACCTCGAACGCGCGGGCATCGAGGCGCGCACGGCGGCGCCGGAGGAGGACGAAGCGGCGTTCGGCGGCGCCGAGGTCGTCCTCGTCGATGGGCAGGCGGCGCAGGCGCAGGCGTGGATGGAACGCGCAGTGCGGCGCGGCGTGAAGGCGATCCAGATTGGAGGCCCGTACGATGGCTCCGCGGACGCCCTTTTCCTGCCGCCCCTCGTGCGGCGCGCCCACCTGCTCGACGTGCTCTCGACCGCCCTCCGCACCCCCACGATGTCCCCGGCAGGCGACGGTTCCGCGTCGGGAGACGCGCCAGGGTCTTCCGCCGGCGACGTGCCGACGCTCGCGCGGCCGCCGCGCGTGCTCCTCGTCGAGGACAACCTCATCAACCAGCGCGTCGCGCAGCACCTGCTCGCCCGCCTCGGCGTGACGCCCGACGTGGCGGTGAACGGCCTCGACGCCGTCGAGCACGTCGAATCGACGGCCTACGACCTCGTGCTCATGGACATCATGATGCCGGTCATGGACGGCCTCGAGGCGACGCGCCGCATCCGCGCCCGCGAGGCGCCGCAGCCGCGCATCGTGGCGGTGACGGCCAACGCGATGCCGGGCGACCGCGAGCGCTGCCTCGCCGCCGGGGTGGACGACTACCTCGCCAAGCCCGTCCAGCTCGACGGCCTCGCCCGCGTGCTCCGCGCCTGCGGCCTCGCCAGTCCCGACGCCGCCCCGACGCCGACGCCTTCCAGCGACGCGGGCGTCCTCGACCTGCCGACGCTCCGCGACCTGCGCGCCATGATCGGCGACGAGGACGACGCCTTCCTCAGCGGCCTCGTCGCCGACTACGCGACCGACGCCGCGGCGCTCGTCGCCGACATCATCCGCGCCCTCGCCGCCGCCGACCTCGACGGGGCCCGCCGCGCCGCGCACACGCTGAAATCGTCGAGCGGGATGATCGGCGCGCGCCGCCTCTCCGAACAGGCCGACGCCATCGAAGCCCACGCCAACGCCGACGCTCTCGACGCCGCCCGCGCCGCCGCCGTCGACATCGACGCCCACCTCGCCGCCGCCAGCCGCGCCCTCGCCGCCCTCCGCGCCACCGGATTCGCGGGGCTGTGACGCGCTACGGCGCCTCGTCGTAGGCGGCGACTTCGAAGGCGTTGTCGCGGTACGCACGGCGCCCGCGCAGCGCCGCCCATAGCGAGGCGGCGGCGTAGGCGGGCAGGAAGAACGGCCCCCAGCGCGCGTACTGCCGCACGTGGACGCGCTCGTGGGCGCGCGTGCGCACGAGGGACGGCGCATCGCGCGCGACGACCACGTGCCCGAGCGTCATCGCCGCGATCCCGCCGCGCCCGAGCACCCGCCCGACGACCCCGCCGCTCGCCTCGACGACGCCGCCCACGACCGACGCCTCGCCGCCCGTCGCCCGCGCGAGCGCCACGAGGGCGAGGCCAAGCGCGGTGTTGGGCGCGGCCCAGGCGATGGCCAGCGTTCGCGTCACGCGGGCGCGGCGCATCGACCGGGACGCCCGGCGCGTCACTCGGCGTCGAGGGTTTCGTCGCGGCCGGGACCCGTCGAGACGCTGCCGATGCGCACGCCGACGCGCTCTTCCACGAAGGCCACGTAGCGGCGCGCAGCCTCCGGGAGGTCGGCGATGCGGCGGATGCCGGTCAGGTCCTCGTGCCATCCGGCGAACGTCTCGTAGACCGGCTCGGCGCGCTCCAGCGTCGGCACGTCGGCGGGGAAGCGCGTCGTCTCGCGCCCGTCGATGCGGTAGGCGGTGCAGACGCGGAGCGTGTCCATGCCGCTGAGCACGTCGAGCTTGGTGAGCGCGATCTCGGTGAGGCCGTTGATGCGCGCCGAGTAGGCGAGGGCGACGAGGTCGAGCCAGCCGCAGCGGCGCGGGCGGCCCGTCGTGGCGCCGAACTCGTGGCCCGCCTGCGCGGAGCGCCTCGCCATCGGCGCCGTGCATCTCGGTCACGAACGGCCCGTTGCCGACGCGCGTCGAGTACGCCTTGGCGATGCCGACGATGCGGTCGACGGCGGTCGGCGGAATCCCGAGCCCCGTCATCGCCCCGCCCGCCGTCGGCGACGACGAGGTGACGTACGGGTAGGTGCCGAAATCGACGTCGAGGAGCGCGCCCTGCGCCCCCTCGGCGACGACGCGCCCGCCGCGCTGCAGCACATCGTGCAGGTAGGCGCTCGTGTCCTTGACGTACGGGTCGAGGCGCCGGTCGAGTTCGACGTACTCCTCGACGATGGCCTCGACGTCGAGCCGCTCGGCGCCGTAGATGGCGGCGAGGACCTCGTTCTTCTCGGCGACGAGGGCGCGGATCTGCGCGGCGAGGCGGTCGCGGTCGAGCAGATCGACGACGCGGATGCCGGTGCGCGCGACCTTGTCGATGTACGCCGGGCCGATGCCGCGCCCGGTCGTGCCGATGGCGCCGGTCGTACCGCCCTCGCCGCGGCCTTCGGCGTCGGCGGCCGCGTCGGCGGCGGCCTGCTCGCGGGCGGCGTCGAGGCGCTTGTGCCACGGCATGATGACGTGGGCGGTGTGCGAGACGAAGAGGCGCCCGGCGACCTCGAAGCCCATCGCCTCGACCATCGCCACCTCGTCGAGGAGCGCGACCGGGTCGAGCACGACGCCCCCGCCGACGACGCACGTCGTGCCCGCGTGGAAGATGCCCGACGGCACGAGGTGGAGGACGGCCTTGCGCTTGCCTTCGCCCGCCCCCCATTCGATGGTGTGGCCCGCGTTGGCGCCGCCCTGGTAGCGGGCAACGACGTCGGCGGTGGCGGCCATGCGGTCGACGAGTTTGCCTTTGCCTTCGTCGCCCCACTGGGCGCCGATGACGATGGTGACGGGCATGGGAATCTGGGGATGAGGAGACAGCACGAGCGGCCCACATCGGGCCGCGCCAAACGCAGCGCGGCGGGGCGCCAGAGAAGGCACCCCGCCGCGACGAGTTGCGGTCCAAGATACGACGGGCGGGGCCGCAGCCCGCCTCCGGGCCTCGGTGGCGGTTGCCCCCTCCCCCCTTTGGGCACCTCCCCCGCGACCGCGGGGGAGGACCGCCGCGGAGCGCGTGCAGCGGCAGGTGGGGGCCGTCAGCCGTGCTCTTCGAACGAGAGCGCCGCCGCGTCGACATCCGCGTAGCGCTTGAAGACGCTGGAGAGGCGGGTGATGACGAAGAGGTGCTCGACGCGCTCGGAGACCGACGCGAGGCGCAGGTCGCCGCCGAGTCCGCGCAGCGTCGTCACGGCGGCGACGAGTTGGCCGAGGCCGGACGAGTTCACGAGCACGACGCAGCCCAGGTCCACGACGACGCTCTTCGACGACGCGCCGCCCGCCTCGGGGGGCGTGTGCAGGTACTCGTGCAGATCGGCGCCCTCGGGGCCGCCGAAAACGGTGCCGGTGGGTCGGACGACGAGCACGTCGCCGCGGGCGTCCAGGTCGAAGGTCATCGCGTCGGGGGTCGGGGGAGAGAGGGCGGAACGGGGGCGCGGAAACGGGCCGCGCCGCGCCCGCCGGAGGTGGCAGGGCGCGGCGCGGCAACTTACGGCACGGGGCCGGGGACTGCCCAAGCCGGGCGGCTCAGGCGACCCGCATCAGGCGGCGCGGACGGCGCGGGTGGCGCGGACCGGGCGCGTGGGCACGATCGGCGCGGGCGGCGCGGTGCGGCGGTAGATGTCGAGCATGACCGGCGTGGCGATGAACACCGACGAGTAGGTGCCGATGATCATGCCGACGAGCATCGCAAACGTGAAGCCGCGGATCGTCTCGCCGCCGAAGATGAAGAGCACGATGAGCACGATGATCGTCGTGCCGGCGGTGAGCATCGTCCGCGAGAGCGTCGAGTTCATCGCCCGGTTGGCGACCTCGTCGAGCGGCTGGTTCTTGTACTTCGCCCGGTCCTCGCGGATGCGGTCGAAGACGACGACGGTGTCGTTGATCGAGTAGCCGACGATGGTCAGGAAGGCCGCAATCGTTGTCTGGTCGATGGCGAGCGAGAACGGCACCCACCCGTGGAGGAGCGAGAAGAGGCTCAGCACGAACAGCACGTCGTGCACGAGCGACACGATGGCGCCGACGGCGCTGCGCCACTCGAAGCGCACGAAGATGTAGGCGAAGATGACGAGGATCGACGCGAGGACGGCGTAGATGGCGCTGCGCTGCAAGTCGGCGGCGAAGCGCGGCGCGATCTCGGCGTAGCGCACCACCTTAGCGCCCGGAATGGCGCCTTCGATGGACGCCGCGAGCGCCGGAGCCTCGCCCTCGGCGTCGGTCACGACGAGGATCTTGTCGTCGGAGCGCTTGATCTCGGGCGCGCCGTTGAGCACCGGGCCGAGCGCGCGGCGCGCGGCGACGTCGGTGAGGCCGGGCGACTCGACGAGGAATTCCTTGCCGCCGGTGAAGTCGATGCCGAGCTCGAAGCCCTTGGTGAACATCGAGATGAGGCCGATCACGGTCACCGCGATCGAGAAGATGTAGAAGATCCGCCGGTTCTGAACGAACTGGATGTTCGTGTTGGAGAAGATGCGCATGGGAGAGAAAAGTCGTCTGTCAGAAAAGGGGAGGCACGCGCCGCGCACATCCGAACGTCCCGCCGGAGCGGCACTCGGACGTGCGCAGGTGGCGCCGTCAGCCGATGGCGATCTCGCCGCCCTTCTCCTCGACGACGTAGTCGAAGACGAAGCGGGTGATGACGAGGGCCGCGAAGAGCGAGGTCAGGATGCCGGCCATGAGCGTCACGGCGAAGCCCTGAATCGGCCCGACGCCGAAGGCGTAGAGGATGACGCCGGTGAGGAACGTGGTGATGTTCGAGTCGAGGATCGCCGAGAGCGCGTTGGCGAAGCCCTCCTCGACCGCCAAGCGGAAGTTCTTGCCCGCGTCGAGTTCCTCGCGGATGCGCTCGTAGATGAGCACGTTCGCGTCGACGGCCATGCCGAGCGTCAGCACCATGCCCGCGATGCCGGGCAGCGTGAGCGTCGCGCGGAAGGCGGCGAGGATGCCGATGATGAACAGCACGTTCAGGATGAGCGCGGCCACCGAGACGACGCCCGCCGTGCGGTACCAGAAGATCATGAAGGCGGCCACGACGAGGAAGCCGAGGCCGAACGAGAGCGCCCCGTTGCGGATCGACTCGGCGCCGAGGCTCGGCCCGACCGTCGATTCCTCGATGATCTGCACCGGCGCAGGGAGGGAGCCGGAGCGGAGCACGTTCACGAGGTCGTTGGCCTCGTTGCGGTCGCCGAGGCCGGTGATCGACGAGCGCCCGTTGGGGATGCGGCCCTGCACGGTCGGGTAGGAGACGACGTAGTCGTCGAGCACGATGGCGACGGGCTTGCCGATGTTGGCGCCGGTGAGGCGGCTCCACAGGCTTCCGCCCTCGTCGTCCATCGTCATCGAGACGCCGGGCGCGTTGGTCTGCTGGTCGAACTGCACGCTGGCCTCCTCGACGGTCTCGCCGGTGATCTCGACCTTGTCCTTGACGCCGAGGAGCAGGATCTGGCCCGTGCTCGCGGCGGCGCCGGGGGCGACCGTGGGGCGGGCGTCCCAGAGCAGGCTCACGCCGCGCGGCAGCAGCGCCTGCACGTCGGGGCGCCGGAGCAGGCGGTTGGCGACGGACGTGTCCTTGACGGCGACCGAGCCGAACTGCACGCCGCCGATGGGCGTGAGCACCTTGAGGAGCGCGTTGCCGGTCGCCGGTGTGGCGAGGGCACGCGAGGCCGCCGCGGCGGCGCTGTCGAGCGACGAGTCGGCGCTGGCGCTGTCATTGCGGCCCGCGCCGGTGGCGAGGGCGAGCGTCGAGGGCGCGGCGGCGGCGCTGTCGGCGGCACCGGCGGCGGGGGCGGTGGCAGCGGTCGGGACGGTCAGGCGCGAGCGCGTCGAGTCGTTGTAGAAGGCGACGATGTCGTTGAGCGCGCGGCCCATCTCGTCGGGGTCGGCCATCAGGCGGAACTCGAGCTGTGCGGTGCCGCCGAGGAGGCGGCGGATGCGGGCGGCGTCGTCGACGCCGGGAAGCTCGATCGCGATGCGGCGCGTGCCCTTGCGCACGATCGACGGCTCGGCGACGCCGAAGCGGTCGACGCGGGTGCGGACGATCTCGATGGCGCGGTTGACGGCGTCGTCGGCCTGCGCTTGCAGGTACGTGCGCACGTCGGCGTTCGACGACCGGCGCGTGAGGCCGCCCGCGTCGGAGCGGAAGTAGCGGGCGAGGCGGGCGTCGCCGTCGCGCGCCTCGAAGGCATCGACGAAGAGGTCGACGAACGAGGCGTCGGAGGTCCGGGCCTCGCGCTGGGCGACGGCCATCACCGAGTCGAACGGGGCGTCGGTGTCGCTCGCGAGGGCGCGGATGAGTTCGTCGACGCGCACTTCGAGCGTCGACGACATGCCGCCCTGCAGGTCGAGGCCGAGTTTGAGGGCCTTCTCCTTGCGGTCGGCGAGGGTCTCGGCGTTGGCGGTCTGCCACGCGGCGTACGCGGGCGTGCCCTCGGCGGGAGCGCTGCGGTTGAAGAGGGCGAGCGAGGCGGTCGGCCACAGGTAGTAGCCGGTCAGCAGCAGGAGCGCGGCCACGAGGCCGACGCGGAATCCTTTGTTGTTCATTCGAGGGATGGGGGATGGAATCGAAAACGACGGCGCCGACGGACCTGCGCGCGCTGCGGCGGTGTCCGGGCGCCCGAAGGCTGGGGAGGGGGGCGGGTGCGTCTCGCCGGTTCCTCGCCGCCGCTTCGTCACACGCACGCCGGCGCTCGAAGCGGCAGGGCACGGTGGATAAACGGCAGATGCGGCGGCGGACGGCGGCGCGGCGGCTACGGCCCCTGCGGCTGCGCGGCGCTCGCGCCGTGGAGGATGTCGGCGCGCACGCCGGCGCGCGGCGCGGCAGGCACATCGGCAACGGGAACGGCTGCGCGCGCGCGCAGCCCGGCGACGGGTGCGGGCGCGAGTGGCACGCCGGTCGCCACGACAGGCGCCACGTGCGCCGCCGCGAACCGCAGCGCCGACGCGGGCGCGTCGAACGTGCGCAGGCGGCCTTCGAGGAGCGCGAGGGCGTCGAGGAACGTCAGTTCCGGATGTCCGAACCACGCGCCCGTCGGGGCACGCGTGGCGGGGGCGGCGGCGGTCGTCGTCTCGGCAGTGGCGGCGGTGCGGCGGACGACCGACGGCGGCGTGGCGAGGGCGAGCTGGGCGTCGGCGTAGCGGCTCAGGAAGAGCGCCGGCGTCGCCGTCTCGCCCTGCATCCGCGAGAGCGCGTCGGCCACGAGAGCCGCGTTCTCGGCGTCGGCCTGCGCCACGAGCCACGCCCGGTACCGCGCCGACGGCGAGGCGCTCGTGCTCCGCACGGCGATGCCCCACAGCCCGGCACTCACGAGGAGGCCGACGAGGCGAACGACGAGCGGGTGGCGGAGGCGGGTCACGGGGCGAGATCAGGCGGCACGGATCGGACGGCGCAGGCCGGGCAGCAGGTCGGGCGGCAGATCGAGCCGGGCCAACGCGCGCGCCGCGGCGGCACAGTCGGCAAAGGTAACGACCGCGCTACACATCCACACCCTCGCCCGGCCCCCGTCAACAGCGAAGGACGCGGCAATACGCCGCGAAGGCTATGACAGGCGGCTGTCACCCACCGCCTCCCATCTTTCGCACAGCGTCCCGGTCTCCCCCGGAAGCGCCCCTTGCATCTCGGCCCCGCGCCGCGGTGCGCACCTCCGTCGCCACGTCTGCATCCCCTCCGCCCCGATGGCCCAGCCCGTGCTCCTCCGCGACCTTCTGCCCGCCGCCCTCGCGCAGCTCCGCCCCGTCACCGCCGCCCGCACCGGACGCGTCGAGCAGCCGCCGATCCCCCGCCGCGACGGCCTCTCGCAGCTCCTCGCCCGCGTCGACCGTCTCGCGCCCCGCAGCGCCCGCGCGCCCGCAGCCGCCGATCTGGCCGGCTGAACCGGCGAGGGTGTCTCCGGGTGATCCGCAGGGCACGATGGTTCGTGCCCCCTGCTACCGCGGCGCCGCCACTCCACCGGCGGTGTCATTGCGAGCGCAGCGCGGGAATCCGGGTCGATGGGCGCCGTCGATCCGGATTGCCACGTCGCTTCGCTCCTCGCAAGGACAGCGCTGGGAATGTGAGCACAAGCGTAGCAGTTGCACCGGCACCTCACCGGCCCCATCACCCGTCGCGGCGGGCGAGGCGGGCGACTTCGTCGATCGTGTCGATCTCGGCGGGCGTCTTGTCGGGGCGGAGGCGGACGATGCGCGGGAAGCGGAGCGCGTAGCCGCCCTTGTGGCGCGGCGACGGCTGGACGGCATCGAAGGTCACTTCGAGCACGACGGTCGGCGCGACGGTGCGGACGCGGCCGTGGGCAAACGTTTCGAGCGTCGTCGCGTCGAGGTGGGCGGTGAGGGTGGCGAGTTCGGCGTCGGTGAGGCCCGAGTAGGCCTTGCCGATGTTGAGGAGCGGCGCATCCGGGTCGCCATTCGCGCGGACGGCGAAGGTGAGGTCGGAGAGCAGGTGGCGGCGCTTGCCGTGCCCGACCTGTGCGGCGGTGACGACGACGTCGAGCGTGGCGAGGGCGCGCTTGACCTTGAGCCAGTCGCGCCCTCGTGTGCCGGGGCGGTAGGGCGCGTCGGGGCGCTTCACCATCAGCCCCTCGTTGCCGCGCGCGCGCGCCGCGTCGAAGAGCGCGTCGAGATCGGCCGCCGTCGCCTGCGTCTGCGGCGCGATGTGGAGGGTCACGCCATCGGCGGATTCCAGCGCCGAGAGCGTGTCGAGGAGCGCGCGGCGCGCCGTGAATGGCTGCTCGTAGACCGGCTCGCCCGAGGCCACGAGCACGTCGTAGGCGACGACTGCGACCGGCACGTCTGCCAGCACCTGCGCCGTCGGCGCCCGCCGCCCGAGTCGCTGCTGGAGCGTCTGGAAGGGCAGGATGCGCGGCATCGAACCGTCCGTCCCGGCCTCCATCTCCTCCTCCGATCCACCGGCTGGCGCGACCGGCACGATCTCGGCATCGAGCACCGCGCCGCCCTCGAACAGCGCCGCGCCCGACGATGCCCACGCCGCTGCGGCCTCGGCGACATCGGGGAAGCTGGCCGTGATCTCGGTCATCTGCCGCGAGAAGAGCGCCACGCGCCACGCGCCGATGGTGCGTCCGAAGACGTGCGCGGCATCGCCGGGCGTGGCCACGGCGCCTGCCGGGGCGATGTGGAGTTGGGCGCGAATGCCGTCGTACTTGTCCTCGACCGCGAAGCCGTCGGGCATCAGCCGCCCGACCTCCTCGGGCGAGTCGGCGGCGGTGGCGAGCATGAAGCGGAGCGGGTGGAAGAGGCGCAGGCGCGCGCCCTGGAGGCGGTCGGCGCGGGCGAGGACGGCGGTCTCGCCTGCGTCGCCGGTGAGCATCGCGGCGCGGCGCACATCGGCGGCGTCACGCTCGAAGACGCGGGCGATGGACGCCTCCATCCCGCCCTCGCGCAGCCCGATGCGCGGATCGCCCGCGAGCAGCCGGACGGTCAGACGCGCCTCCCGGTCGGAGAGCCGCCCGAGCAGACCGGCGACGGCGGCGGTGCGCGCACCCGTCCCGCGCGTGTCGGCGATGGCCTCGACGGCGGTGGCGAGATCGGCAATCGTCATGCCCGCCCCGCCCTGCCCTGCGAGCGCCTCGGCGGCGACCTCGCCCGCATCCCCGAGCGCCACGAGCCGCGGACGCAGCGCGGCGGCATCCACCGGCGCGCCCTCTCGCTGTGGCGATGCGGCGGCGATGGCACCGAGCAGGAGCGCGTGCCCCGCCCCGCTCGTGCGCGGGTCGGCGGCGGCGAAGAGGCGCCCGGAGAGCCACCGCGCGGCAAGCGCGAGGTCGGCATCGGAGAGCGCGGCGAGGAGCGGCGCGAGCGCATCGGCCTTGGCGAGACGCGACGGCGTGGCCTCGACGGCCTCGGCGGCGGCCACGATGTCGGCGAAGGGCGCGGATGGCATGGGCGAAGCGGTCACGTGCAGGGGCGGAACAGGAAGGGTGCGTTCGATGCAAAGCGAACCGTAGGGGCGGGTCCCCGACCCGCCCCCACCGAACGTCATCCCAAAACAAACCGCCATCGCCCCGCGCTCCGCCCCCTCACCCCGCCTTGCGGCGCGTCGTCTTCGGCGGCGGCACATCGACGCTCTGGCAGGTCGGGCAGAAGTAGACGATGCGCTCGGTCTTCGAGGCGGCGCGGTCGCCCTCGGCGGCATCGGGGTCGGCCTCGCGCGTCACCTGCCGGAGCTGGCGGATCGGCGTCGCGCAGACCAGACAGGGCAGATTGGTGCGGCGGAACGTGTAGTGGCGGCGCTGCCACGCGGCGCCGGGCGTGTAGACGAGCGCCGCGTCGTCGGCGATGCGCGCGGCGTCGGCGTCGGTGAGGGTGACGCCGCCGGTCGCGTAGGCGCGGGCGCAGACGTTCGGGATGGCGCCGAGCAGGCACGTCCACTCGTCGCCGCTCAGGCTGCCGACGGTGCGGAAGGGGCCGATGCGGCACAGGAAGAGGATGTCGGCGCGCAGGTAATTGCCGATGCCTGCGACGGCCTGCTGGTCGAGGAGCGCCGCGCCGATCTCGCGCTCGGGCCGCAGCGAGAGCCGCCGCCGCGCCTCGTCGGCATCGAACGGGCCCTCGACCGGGAGCACGTCGGGCCCGAGACTCGCGAGCAGCGGCTCGCTCGCGTACGGGTCGCCGGTGCCGATCGTGAAGACCGGCGCCGAGCGCAGGAGGGCCACACCGAGCGGCGTCTCCAGCACCGCGCGGTCGCGGCGGTCGGTCATCGGCGGCGCGTCGAGCGTGGACGCGGCGTAGGCGGCGCCGTCTTCCTCGACGCCACCTCCATCTCCATCCTCGCCGCTCCCATCCGCCGCCGCGACGTGCCAGCGGCCCCACATCATCAGGTGGCTGTGGATGTACGGCGCGGCGCCGCCGAACGGGTCGTCGGCGCCGCCGCGGGCTTCGATGGTGCCGACGAGGTGCTTGCCGTGCGACGTCACCCGCGTCACGCGGCGCCCGATCAGGTCGGCGCCGTGGTCGGCGAGCCACGCCTTCGCGGCCTTCGTCCGCGCCTCGATGCGCACGAGCGGCGCGCCGACGAGCACCCGGGCGATGGCGTCGGCGTGGCGGCGGACTTCGGGGCCTTCGGGCATCGGGCAGGCGGGCGTTGAGGACGCTCGGTGGATCGCCGCGGCGCCGAGCGCGGTTGCGGACGCGGGGTAACGCGTCGGTTCGCATCGGCGGCGCGGCGCGGCGGTCGCCCTCCGAGCGGGCCGCCGTCCGTACCTTCGCTGCCCGCCCTACGCCTCCGCCCTGCGCCCCGCGCTGCGCCCGTCCGCCCTCGATGCCCCGTCTCATCCCCCTCGTGCTGGCCGGGCTGGCCGTCTTCGCCGCGCAGTGGCTGGTCCTCGGACGCCTCGGCATCTCCGGCGCCGTCCCCGATGCGGGCCTGCTCTTCGTCGCGCTCGTCGGCCTCCGCCACGGACGCCGGGCGGGCGCCGTCGCAGGCCTTGCGATGGGGCTGCTCTACGACGCGACGTACGAAACGTGGGGCATCCACATGTTCGTCGACAGCCTCGTCGGCTTCCTCGTCGGCCTGTTTCCGGCGAGCGAGCGCGAGACCGTCAGCATCCAGCCGCAGCAAGCACTCCTCGGCGGCTTCGTGATCGCGCTCGTGCACAATGGCCTCGTCGTGCTCTTCTCCGTCCTCGACACGCAGGCGCGCAGCCTCTCGATGATCACCGGCGACTGGCTCGGCGGCGCCCTCTACACCGCGCTCCTCGCCTTCGCCGCCGCGCTTTTCGCCTCGCGCTGATCCAGCCGCGTCGCTTCCTCCGATCCACCCGAACCCCATGTCCGGACACAGCAAGTGGTCCACCATCAAGCGGCAGAAGGCCGTCACCGACGGTCGCCGAGCGAAAGTGTGGGCGCGCATCACGCGCGACATGATGGTCGCCGCCCGCGAAGGCGTCGCCGACCCGTCGATGAACGCGCGCCTCGCGCTCTGCGTCGAGAAGGCCAAGGCGGCGAACATGCCGAAGGACAACATCGACCGCGCCATCAAGCGCGGCTCGGGCGAGATCGCGGGCGCCGACTACGAGGAACTCTCCTACGAGGGATACGGGCCGGGCGGCGTCGCCGTCTTCGTCGAGGCCCTCACCGACAACCCGAACCGCACCGTCGCCGACCTGCGCGTCTTCTTCTCGCGGGCGGGCGGGGCGCTCGGCAACTCCGGCTCGGTCGCCTTCATGTTCGACCGCAAGAGCGTCTTCGAGATCGCGCAGACGGACCTTCCCACCGGAATGGGCGAGGACGACCTCTTCCTCCTGGCCGCCGACGCGGGCGCCGAGGATCTGGAGCCGGATGGCGAAGGCGGCTTCGTCGTCACCGCGCCCGTCGACGCCTTCGGCGCCGTCCTCAGCGCCCTCCGCGGCGCAAACGTCGAGCCGACCGACGCCACCCTGCGCCGCTTCCCGACCACCGCCACCGCCGCCGACCCCGATGCGACGGACAAGGTCCACGCGATGCTCGACAAGATCGACGACCACCCCGACATTCAGGCCGTCTATTCGACGCTGGCGGACGAGAGTTAGTCGTTGGTGGTTTGTAGTTGGTCGTTTCCCCGTGCCTCACCGATTGGGTCGCAACGGATCCTCAACGACCCACAACCAACCACAGCGAGGCGAAGCCGAGCGGACGACTCTCTCCCAGCAATGATCATCCTCGGCATCGACCCCGGCTCCAACCACACCGGCTACGGCGTGATCGCGGTCGACGGGCCGAAGGAGCGGCTCGTCGCCTGCGGGGCGATCCACCTGAACGCGTCGGACGACCACGGCGCGCGGCTCGTGCAGATCCACGAGGCCATCACGGCGCTCGTCGATGCCCACCATCCGGACGAGGGCGCGGTCGAGATGCCGATCTTCGGCCACGACCCGCAGTCGCTGCTCAAGCTCGGGCGCGCGCAGGCGGCGGCGATGCTGGCGATGCTGCAGAAGGGCGTGCCGGTGACGCAGTACACCCCCGCCGAGGTCAAGAAGGCCGTCACCGGCAACGGCGCCGCTGCCAAGCCGCGCGTCGCCGCGATGGTCGCCGCCCTCCTCGGCGACCTCCCGACGACCTCCGCCGACGCCGCCGACGCGCTCGCCGTCGCGCTCTGCCACGCGGGCTTCCGGCGCCACGGCGGCGCCAAACCCGCCGCCGCCCCCCGCTCGAAAGGCCGCGCGTCGGACTGGGACGCCTTCCTCCGCGCCCACCCGGAGCGCCTCAAAGGGAACGGGTGAGGAGGGTCGTTCGCTCGGCTTCGCCTCGCTGTGGTTTGTCGTGGGTCGATGATGGTTGGTCGTGCGGCCAGACACGCGGAAACCACCACCTACAAACCACCCACCACTACCTCTCCCCGCCATCGGCGGAGAAGTCGGCGGCGGCGAGGGCGGCTTCGGCGTCGCGGGCGCGGACGGCGGCGTCGATCTCCTCGTCGCCGACGACGGCACCGCAAAGCTCACGCACGAGGTGGGTGTAGAGCGCCGCCTTGTGCTCGGCCTCCGCCCACTCGGGCCGCGCCTCCTCGATGACCGCGAGGAGTTCGCGCAGGTACGGGTGCCGCGCCTCGGGCGTGTCCATGGCCCCGATCTCGCGGGCGAACAGCTGGGCGTTGCGGCCGAGCTGGCGGTTGAACATCGTTTCGTTGTAGCGCATCGGGAGGAGACGGGAGGCGGGCGGCACGGGCCGCGCCAACGCACGCGCCGCGGCGGCGGTGCCCGGCGCGCGCGAACACGGCGTGCGGATGCAGCACCGAAGCCATCGAAACCGGGGCCTGCGCGGACCGACCGGTTCGGCAGATCCAGGCATCCGACCGATCGGTCTCCCTGGCGATTGCAGACCGATCGGTCTGTCCGGCTTCGCGGAATCCTCAGAACCCGTCTCGAAAGGGCATCGTTGAGACGCGCATCACGCCCCACGCAGGCACCGGCGCGGATTATTCGTCCGGCTCCTGCGCGGCGACGCTCACGTGAGCGCGCGGCGTGCCTTTCCGCTATTCTGGACCCCACCGCCGATGAGCACGCTGCTGCGTGAGAATGGGACGGCTCTTTTCCGCCTCGATTTGCTTCCCTCGATCCCTCCCTACCACCGCCGCGCGATGATGAGCACGGTCGAACTTGCCGAAGGACAGCTCGTCTACTACGGCCCGATGCCCAAATTCTACGGCGTCGGCGAAGTCAAGCGCATCGAAGGGGCCTTCGTGGCCGTCGATTTCCGCGGCACCGGCGAGTGCGGCGTCCACGAGGACGTGCTCGAACGCTGCTACCTGATCCCGATCTCCGGCAACGAGTCGAAGGTCTTGTGACGCGTCGCGCGGATTCCAGAGGGGCGAGATCCGTCGCGGCCCGTACCTTGACGGCCTTTCCGCCCGCCCCGATGCTCCGTCGCCTGACGCCCGTTCTTCTCCTCGCCGCCGCGCTCGCCGCGCCCGGCTGCACCGACGAGCAGCGCAGCGCCCCGCTCGCAAGCGGCGTCGTCGACACGTTCGACGATGCCAACACGACCGCCGCCATCGGCAACCCGTGGGAGGCCGTCGGCAGCTCGGGCGGCGACGGCGTGACGATTGCGCCCGAGCCGGGCGGCTATGCGGGCACGCCCTACGGCCTTTCGGTGAGCGGCTTCCGCAGCGAATCGGCGACGACGAGCGAGGTCGTCGGCGTGCGCACGTCGCTCGCCCTCTCGCCCCGCCTCGCCGACCCCAACCGCGCCGACGTCACCGCCGACGCGCGCGGCTTCACCGGCCTCGCGCTCGCCGTCAAGGGCACGCCGGGAACGTACATCGTGCAGATCGGCTCGGCACTCGTGACGGACTTCAACTTCTACAATGCGTACGTCCAGGTAGGATCGGGATGGACGGAGTTCAAGATCCCGTTCTCCGACTTCAAGCAGGAGTCCTTCGGCGCCGCCGTCCCGTGGACCGGCGACCAGCTCACCCACGTCGCCGTCTTCCCGATCCTCACCGGAGAGATCGACTTCACGCTCGACCAGGTGCGCTTCTACCGCTGAGCGCGCGGTAGGCAGCGCCCGTTCAGCGGCGTTTCAGCGACGACAGGGCCGCGTCGAGCACCGGATCGGCACCGGCGGCGATGGACGCGGCGGTGTCTCGGGCGAGCACGTCGGGCGTGATGCCGGCGTCGGAGCGCGGCGCGGGAGGGAAGAAGCCGATGAGCGGCAGGTCGGCCTCGAAGCCCGAATTCGGAAGGCGCAGGAAGTAGAACGCGCCGCCGTTGATGCCGCGCTGGTTGCCGCCGGTCGGCTCCCCGACGAGCGTCGCGAGGCCTGTGGCCTGCACCTGCTGGGCGAATTCGAAGGTGGCCGAGCTGTTGGTCGCGTCGACAAGTACGGCCACACGCCCCTCGAACCGCGGCCCTCGGGGGCGGATCACGTCACCGCCGACGGGATCGTCGAAGCGCGTCATGCGGAAGTAGCCGTCGCCCGTGTCTTGCGCCGCCTCGCCCCAGTCGTCGAAGGAGCGGTCCCACGTGTCGAGGTGCGGGACGAGGTCGGCGGGCACGCGGCGGACACGCGTGTGGCGCGTGAACTGCGGCAGCGCCAGACCGCGCGCCGCAAGCCGACTCAGGAGGACATCGCCGACGCTCGACCCGCCTTCATTGCCGCGCAGGTCGATAACGAGGCGGGGCGTGCCCGTGGTCGCGAGCGCGTCGAAGGCGCGGTGGAGGAAGCCCTGCCAGTCCCAGGCGTCGTTGTAAACGGCCCACGTGGGCATCGTCAGGAGGGCAGTCGAGTCGCCGAGCGTGCGCAGCGTCCACGGTCCGCTGTCGTCGGACGTGCCTGCCGATGTGTCCGCCGCCGAGGCATTCGACGCCGCGCGGTCCGCCTCGCGCGTGGCAGTCCGCTGCGCGTGCGTGGCCGAGGCGACGCGCAGGCGAACCGCGGGTGCACCGGCGGGCAGGCCCGGCGGGCGCACGTCGAGCGTGACCGAGTCCGTCGGCGGCGCAAAGACGAGCGGCCAGTAGACGTCGAATGCCTCGAACCGGCCCTGTCCCTGCACGGCGAGCGAGGCGACGCGCTTGGCATCGTTGCCGCCGTCGGCGCGTGCGAGGGGCAGGAGGCGTGCGAGCAGCGTGTCCGACGGCACGCCATCGACGGCGGCGATCTCAGCGCCGCGCTGGAGCACGTCCGCGGCAGGCGATCCCGGGGCGGCGAACGACCGTGTAATCACCATCCGCCCGTCGATCCAGCGGAAGTAAACAGGCAGGCGCGGTGTGCGCGCGTAGAGCGCCTGAGCGATGGAGTCCGGCTGGTTGACGAAGTTGGGGTACGTGTGCCCGCACCGCACCGTGGCGAGAAACCGCGCCAGGGCGACGAAGGCGTCGGCGCGCGACTCGGTCGCGTCAATGGCGTGAGCGAGAGTGTCGAAGCGCCGCGCGACCTCGTCGGGCGTGGCGTAGCGGTAGAGGCCGGGGTGCAAGGTCTCGTAGGCGCGCCGCAGCAGCGCCACGTCGGCGCGAAACGCCTCCACCGACAGCCGAGGCGAGGCCGCCCGCACGCCACCCTTGGAGGCGCCCGGCGACTGCGCCGACGCCGCGTGCGACAGGAGCGTCAGAGCGGCGGCACAGGCGCCCCCGGCAAGAATGGCGCAGACGCGCATCGGAACGGCGGAAACGAGGGACGGGAAACGGCGCCTCCGAACCGACAGGCCTCCCAAGTTACTCCGTCCTCGCGCGTCGCGATGCGCAACCAAGCCGCGCCGCCGCCGTCACGAGTCGGCGTATCCTGTCGCCTGATCTTCTCGACCGCTCGTGACCGACGCCTTCCCTGTCCGTTCTGCGGACGCCCTCCTCGCTGCATCAACGTCCGCCGCATCGACACCCGCCGGGCCGCCGTCCCAGCGCCGAGACGCCACGCTCGTCGTGGACGGCGTGACGAAGCGCTACGGCGACTTCACCGCCGTTGACGCGGTGTCGATGACGGCGCGGCCGGGGCGGATTCTCGGCGTGCTCGGCCCGAACGGCGCAGGCAAGACGTCGACGATCCGCATGATCACCGGCATCACGCTCCCCGACGCCGGGCGCGTGACCGTCGGCGGGGTGCAGGTCGGGGCGGAGACGCAGGCGCGGATGGGGTATCTGCCCGAGGAACGTGGCCTCTACCGCAAGCTCAAGGTCGGCGAGCAGCTCGTCTACTTCGCCGAACTCCGCGGGCTCGCGCGCGCCGAGGGCCGCGCCCGCACCGCCCACTGGCTCGAACGCCTGGGCCTGAGCGAGTGGGCCGGGCGCAAGACGGAGGAGCTGTCGAAGGGGATGCAGCAGAAATTGCAGTTCGTGATGACGGTCCTCCACGAGCCCGACCTCCTCGTCTTCGACGAACCGTTCTCCGGCCTCGACCCGATCAACGCCGAGCTGCTGCGCGACATCGTCCTCGAACTGCGCGCCGACGGCCGCACGATCCTCTTCGCCAGCCACCGGATGGAGCAGGTCGAGCGGCTGTGCGACGACCTGTGCCTGATCGCACGCGGGCGCGTCGTGCTCAGCGGCACGATGCGCGAGGTGAAGCAGCGGTTCGGGCGCGACGTGGTGCTCCTCGACTTCGGCGGCACGTCGGCCTTTCTCGACACGCTCGAAGCGCGAAGGCGCGATCCGCGTCATCGAGCGCGGCCCGGCGGCGGCGGAGGTGCAACTCATCGGCGGTACGCCATCGCGCCGCGTCCTCGATGCCGCGCTCGCCGAAGTGACGGACCTCTACCGCTTCGAACTCGCCGAGCCATCGCTGCAGGAGATCTTCGTCCGCACCGTCGGCGAGGCCGCCTCTGGCGCTGGTCGTTGATGGTTGGTTGTTGATCGTTGATCGAGGATTCGTCCACAACCACGACCAACCAAACGACACCCCTTCCCTCCCCGTCTTCCCCCTTCCTGACCATGTGGCATCGCATCTGGATCGTCGCCCGCAGCGAGTTCATGCGCCGCGCGCGCTCGAAGTGGTTCATCCTCGGCACGCTGCTCCTGCCGCTGCTCTTCGCCGGGTTCATCGGCGGCATCGCGGCGATCGGCATCGCAGCGACGAAGGGCGGCCCGTCGACGGTTGCCGTGCGCGACGAGAGCGGCGCGGGTCTCGGCGCGCGCCTCGCGGCGATGCCGGGCGACGGCGCAACGTTCGTCGTCGCCCCGCCCGCCGACGATGTCGCGGCGCTGCAACAGGCCGTGCGCGACGAGACGTACGACGCGCTCCTCGTGATTCCGCCGACCGTCCTCGACTCGGCGAGCGCCGCCGCGTATTTCAGCGTCGGCAACGACCTGACGCTCCGCTCGTCCGTCTCCGACCGCCTCGACGCCGCCGTCCGCGCCCTCCGCATCGACGCGTCGACGCTTGCGCCCGAGGTGGCCCGCGCGCTCGACCGCACGCCGCGGCTCGCCGCCGAGCGCCTCTCCGAGACCGGCACCGAGGCCGACAACGCCCTCGGCTCGTACGCCATCGGCTTCGGCATGGGCATCCTCATCTACATGATGATGCTGATTTCGGGGCAGATGGTGATGATGGGCGTGCTGGAGGAGAAGCAGAGCCGCGTGCTGGAGGTGATGGCCTCGTCGGTGCGGCCGTTCGTGCTGCTCATGGGCAAGGTGCTCGGCATCGGCGCGATCGGCCTCGTGCAGGTCGCGCTCTGGCTCACCATCGGCGGCGTGCTCTCGGCCTTCGGTGGGTCGATCTTCGCGCTCGTGATGGGCGATGGCGGCGCCGGAGCGGCAGCGGCGGGCGGAGCGGGCGCGCTTCCCCCCGGCATGGTCCTGCCGACGCTCTCGGCGGGCGCCATCGTCACCTTCGTCCTCTTCTTCATCAGCGGCTACCTGCTCTACGCGAGCCTCTTCGCGGCCATCGGCAGCGCCGTCGAGCAGCAGCAGGAAGCGCAGAGCCTCGTTCTGCCCCTCATGCTGCCGATCATCGGCTCGTTCGTGGCGATGCAGTTCGTGCTCGCCTCGCCCGACTCGCCGGTGTCGGTCGCCCTCTCGATGACGCCGTTCCTGTCGCCGGTTCTGATGACCGCGCGTGTGGCGGTGACGGATGTGCCCCTCTGGCAGGTCGCGCTCTCGCTCGCGCTCCTCGTGGCGACGTTCGTCGGGGCGATCTGGGTGAGCGCGCGCATCTACCGCGTCGGCATCCTCTCGTACGGCAAGAAGCCGTCGCTCGCCGACCTCTGGCGCTGGCTGCGGATGCCTGCGTGAGGCAGGGAGGACGGCCACGGGCGCGGGCGGCGCGTCCCGCGGGCACCGGCGCGTCACCGCGCCGCTGAATGACGCGCCCGGGCGCCCGCGTGGCGCAACCGGGCGCAGAGCCGCCGGGGCGGACGACGGTACTTTCGTCGCTGCACCTGCTCCTGCCTCCCATGCGCCCGACCGTTTCCACCGCCCTCCGCCTCCTGCCCGCGCTTCTCCTCGCCGCGCCCCTCGCAGGTGCCCTCGCCCCCGCCGCCACGGCGCAGACCGTCGGCGCGCGGCAGCGCCTCGTCCTGCGCGACGGCACCGTGATCGTCGGCACCGTCGTCGAGGTGCGCGACGCGACCGTCGTGATCGAGGGGGGCGGCGTTCGCTCCGAGGTCCCGCGCGAGCGCATCGTCCGCGTTGAGGACGCCGGGCGGTTCGCGCGCGTCGACCCGGTCGGCACGCGCCTCTTCGTGACTCCGACGGCGCGCACGATGCCGAAGAGCAGCCTCCGCCTCTCGACCGCCTACTTCTTCATCCCGAACGTCGCCTACGGCGTCACCGGCAACCTCGACATCTCGGCGACGGCGTCGATTCCGATCGACGGCAACGGCATCGTCTCGGCGACGGCCAAGTTCGCGCCCGTGCAGACGAGCACCATGGCCCTCGCCGTCGGGGTTCAGGTGAGCACGATCTACGGAAGCGAATTCTCGGGCGGCTTCGGCGGGACGTTCTACGGCGTCGGCACGTTCGGCGACGCGACGCAGGCCTTCACCGTGGGCGCCTACGGCGTCTATGGCGGCAGCGGCAACGACGACTTCACGATCGGCGAGGGCGTCGGGCTCGTCGTCGGCGGCGAGAAGCAGGTGTCGAACTCGATCAAGGTGATGACCGAGAACGCGTTTGCGATCCCGCTCGGCGACGAGAACGACCCCATCGGCATCACCTCGGCCGGGGTTCGGTTCTTCAGCGACCGCCTCGCCGCCGATGTCGCGCTGCCGCTCTTCGCGTACGACGGCAGCACCGTGCGCCTGGTCAAGATCCCGATTCCGCTCATCGGCATCTCCTACACGATCCGGTGATCGGGCAGGACGCCTGCCAGGGCGATTGGGCGCGATGGTTCGCGCCCCGACAAGGCATGCCTTCGTTTCTCTGCCTGCGGGGACTCGGCCATGCGTGGGATGCACATCGTCGTGCGGGCGCCGATCACGCGGCCCTTCGCGAGGATGACGAGTGGGCCGCCCGACGATGCGGACCAACTCGCCATCGCCGATGAGGTATGCTGGCTCGTCGAGATGCACGGGACAGTGCGCGAGTTTCGGTAGACACGTCCATCACCCCACCATCCCCGCTGCCCCCTCGAAGTCGACGCTCACCACGGTGCTCACGCCCGCCTCCTGCATCGTGACGCCGTAGAGGCGGTCGGCGAGCTCCATCGTGCGCTTGTTGTGGGTGATGACGAGGAACTGCGTCTCGCCCGCGAAGCGCCGCAGGAGGGCCATGAACCGGTCGACGTTGGCCTCGTCGAGCGGCGCGTCGACCTCGTCGAGGAGGCAGAAGGGGCTGGGCTTGACGAGGTAGATGGCGAAGAGGAGCGCGATGGCGGTGAGCGTCTTCTCGCCGCCGGAGAGCTGCGTGATCGCGGCCGGACGCTTGCCCGCGGGGCGCGCGGTGATCTCGATGCTCGATTCGAGGGGCGCGCGGGGGTCGGCGAGGCGCACTTCTGCATTGGCGCCCTCGCCGAAGAGATCGGCGAAGAGGCGCGCGAACGACGCCTGGATCTCGCCGAAGGTCTCGCGGAAGCGGCGCGACGCCTCGGCGTTGAGTTCGTCGATGGTCTGCCCGAGCGTTGCCTCGGCGGCCTCGAGGTCGGCGAGCTGGGCGCGGATGGTGTCGAGGCGGGCGGACTCGGCCTCGAATTCGTCGAGCGCGAGGGCGTTGACGGCGCCGAGGCTGTCGAGGCGGCGTCGCACGTCGGCGCGCTCGGCGCGGGCAGCGGACGGCGTCGAAGGCGTCGAGGTCGGGGTCGCCGGTGAGGGCGTCGGGGTCGAAGGGGGCGCCGCGTTCGTCGTTGAGCCGCAGGAGGAGGGCGGAGAGCTGCTCGGCGGTCGCGGCGTGGCGGGCGCGGGTGTCGCGCGCGGCGAGGAGGGCGGCCTCGCGGGCGCGTCGGGCGTCGCGGAGGAGGACGTCGTGGTCGGCGCTCGCGGCGTCGGCGTCGAGGAGGGCGGCGTCGGCGCGCTGGGCGGCGTCTTCGAGGCCCTGCCGGTCGGGGGCGGCGGCGTCGAGTGCGGCGCGGGCGGCGCGGAGGGCGTCGGCGGCGGCGAGGCTCAGGGCGTCGAGGCGGGCGATGTCACTCTGGCGGGCGGACTGCTGGCGGTCGAGGTCGCGGAGGGTGGCGCTCTGGCGGGCGGCGTCGCGGGCGAGCTGGTCGAGGCGGCGGCGGGCGTCGGCGTCCCGGAGAGCGGCGTCGCGCTCGGCGCTCTGCGCGGCGTCGCTCGCGCGCTCGGCGGCGGGGAGGGCGGCGTCGGCGCTCTGGCGCGCGGCGCGGGCGGCGTCGAGGGCGGCGGCGCTCTGGGCGAGAGGCGCGTCGAGGCCGGGGAGGGCGGCGTCGAGGCGGGCGATCTCGGCGGCGAGGGCGCCCCGGCGGGCGATGCGCTCGTCGCGGGCGCGGACGGCGCTCCGGGCGTCGGCGTCGATGCGGGCGAGCGCGGCGTCGGCGTCGCGGAGGGCGCGGGCGCTCTGGTCGAGGGCGAGGCGGTGCGGCGCGGCGTCGGTGGAGGGGCGCTGGCTCTGGATGGCGGCGGCGCGGACGTCCAGCGCGGCGAGGGTCTGGCGCTCGGCGGTGGCGTCGGCGCTCAGGGCGTCGAGGCGGGCGATCTGGTCGAGGCGCGACGGTGCGGCCTCGCCGGGCGTCGCGCTGCCGCCGTGGCGGCGGGCGCCTGCGGCCCACGTGCCGTCGGGGGCGACGAAGACGCGTCCGGGCGTTGCGGCAGCGCGTGCGGCGGCCTCGTCGGCGCTCGTCACCATCGTCACGTCGCGCAGCAGGGCGTCGCGGAGGCGCTCGTAGCGCGGCGCGGCGGCGGCGATGCGGGCGGTGAGGGGTTGGTCGTCGGTCGTTGGTCGTCGGTCGTCTCCTCTCCCGTCGTCCGCCGTCGGTCGTCCGTCGTCGCTGGCCCCATCGTTTGCCCCGTCGTCCGTCGTCCGTCGTCCGTCGTCCCCCACCAGTTCCAGCACGTGCACCGTCGCCTGCCCCGCGCCGTTCTTCGCGGAGGTGGGCGAGGAGCGCGTCGGCTTCGGAGGTCGTGGCGGCGACGAGGTCGCCGAGGGCGGGGCCGAGGACGGCGCGGAGGGCGGCACCTGCGGCGTCGCCGTCGGGGCGGAGGACGTCGGCGAGGGTGACGAGGACGCCTGCGTGGTGGGCGATGCCGGGCGCGGCGGCGAGGCTGCGGACGGCGCCCGCGCGGTCGGTCTGCTGCTCGACCAAACGACGCAGCACGCGGGCTTCGGCGTCGAGGGTGGCGAGGCGGGCGTCGGCGGCGCGGCGCTCGGTCTGGAGGGCGGCGGTGTCGGCGTCGAGCCGGACGCGGAGGGCCTCGGCGGCATCGAGGCGGGCGCGGGCGGCGTCGGCGTCGCGCGTCGCGGCGGCGCGGGCGGACTCGGCGCTCTGACGGGCGGCGGTGTCGTCCGTCGTCTGTCGTCCGTCGTCGGCGCGCTCGGCGGCTGCGAGGTCGCCGGCCAAGAGGTCGCGGCGCGTGGCGGCGCGGTCGCGCTCGCGCTCGGCGCTCTGGCGTGCGGCGGTCGCGCGGGCCTCGTCGGTCTGCGCGGCGCGGACGCGGGCGCGGGCGGCGTCGAGGGCCTGCCGCGCGGCGTCGCGGGCCGACTGGGCGCTCTGGAGGGCGTCGGCGGCCTCGGCGGCGTCGGGGGCGGCGTCGGCACTCTCGCGCTCGACGCGGTGGGCGGCACCGGCGATGGCGGCGCGGCGGCGCGTGGCCTCGTCGTGCTCGGCGCGCACGCGGGCGGCGTCGGCGCGGGCGCGGGCGAGGCGCTCGTCGGAGAGGCGGTGCTCGGCGTCGAGGTCGCGGACGCGGCGGAGGTGGGCGTCGAGGGCCTGCCGGGCGTCGAGGCGGGCGGTTTCGGCGCTCGTGCGCGCGAGGGCGAGGGCGGCGGCCTCGGTGTCGAGCGTGGACGCGCGCGCGTCGGCGCTCGCGAGGTCGGTGTCGAGGCCGCGCAGGCGGGTCGCGGCGGCGTCGCGCTCGTCGACGAGGCGCGCGTGCTCGGCGTGGGCGAGGAGGTCGTCGAGGCGCGCGAGGCGGGCGCTGAGGTCGCGGTGGCGCCCGGCGCGGTCGGCCTGTCGGCGCAGCGACGCAACGCGGGCGGCGAGTTCGCCGTCGAGGTCGCGGACGCGGGCGAGGTCGTGGCGCGTCGCGTCGAGGCGCGCGATCGCCTGCTTGCGGCGCAGCTTGTAGCGCGTCACGCCCGCCGCCTCCTCGAAGAGCCGCCGCCGGTCCTCGTCGGCCTCCGAGAGCAGATCCTCCACCATCGACAGTTCGATGATCGAGTACGCGCCCGCGCCGAGGCCGGTGTCGAGGAACAGGTCCTGCACGTCGCGGAGCCGACATTCGACGCCGTTGAGCAGGTATTCCGACTCGCCCGACCGGTACAGCCGTCGCCCGACGGTCACCTCGGTGTAGGCCGACGGCAGCACGCCGCGCGTGTTCTCGACCGTCAGCCGCACGTCGGCGAGGCCGAGGGGCTTGCGCGTTTTCGAGCCGTTGAAGAGCACGCTCGCCATCGCGTCCGAGCGCAGCACGCGGGCGCGCTGCTCGCCGATGACCCACCGCACCGCGTCGACGACGTTGCTCTTGCCCGAGCCGTTGGGCCCGACGATGCACGTCACGCCCGCCGAGAAGGTGAGCGTCGTCTTGTCGGCGAAGCTCTTGAAGCCGTGGAGGTCGAGGCGGCTGAGGAACACGCGGCGGGGCCGGAGGGGCGGCCGCGCCGGTCGGGCGGGGCGCGGGGCGGAACGAGGGCCGGAAAGGTACGCCGCCGTGCCCGCGTGCCGGGCCGCCGTGCCCGGTTCGCCGCTGGTCGCTGGCTCAGAATTTGACGACGAGGCCGCCGTAGACGACCGTCGGACGGGCGACGCTGCGGCGGTAGACCGGGTCCGTGCTCACCTGGAGCGCGAGGAGTGGGCTGAGCGTCACCGACCCCGCGGGCACGTCGGTCGAGACCGACGCCGTCACGTGGGCGAGGCCGATGTCGCCGTCGTCGAGCAGGTAGCCGGCGTCGGCGGCGGCGGCGAGGCCGAGGCTGAGCGTCTGGCCGCCGAGGGAGAAGGGCTGCGAGGCCGAGAGTTCGGCGTAGAGGCCTTTCAGGTCGCCGTCGTCGGTGTCGCCGTCGAAGTCGTAGGCGACGAAGAGGCCGGGGGCGAAGGGCGCGGCGGCGAGGCGGGCGGTGAGGGCGACTTCCTGGGTGGGCGTGAGCTCGATCTCGTCGCCGTCGGGGATGGGGAACGTGTAGTAGGTGTAGACGGCGCGCAGGGTGAGGGGTCCGGCGGTGGTGCCGTAGCCGGCGTAGAGGTCGGCCTCGTTGGCGGCGAGGGTCGTGCCGCGCGTGCCGCCGTCGGGGTCGACGCTGGCGAAGCCGCCGACGAAGGCGCCGCGGTAGCCGAGTTCGACGGTCGGCTGCACGACGTAGCCGTTGGAGAAGAGGGCGCCGCGAAAGACGTACGGGCTCACGAAGGCGACGCTGCCGGTGAGCGTCGGTTGCGCGTGGGCGGCAGCCGGGGGCAGCAGCGCGAGGGCGGCGGCGAGGGCGGCGGACGGAACGGCGGGGAGGCGGGCGAGGACGCGGCGCATGGGTGTGGACGGGATCGGAGGGAGACGCCGCACACCGCAGGAGACGATGGCGAACGACCCGACAATCCGAACTACAAACCACAAAATCAACTTAATTTCTAAGGCAAGTCGAAGAAAAGGGCTTCGTTCTCTCTGGATTCACGGAGAAAGCGCTTCGACCGTCTCACCGCCGCAGGGCGAAGGGCCGTCCGGCAGCGCGCCTCGGTGCGGGCGGGGCCGTTCAGGCGGCAAGGGCGGCGTGGATGGCGGCGGCGGCGTCGCGGCCCTCGCGGATGGCCCAGACGACGAGCGACGGCCCACGGCGGCAGTCTCCGGCGGCGTAGACGGCGTCGGCGGCGCTCGCGTGGTCGGTGGCGGTCTCGACGGCCCCGCGCGGGCCGAGGGCCGCGCCGAGGGCGAGCGGAAGGGCGGTCTCGGGGCCGAGGTACCCGGCGGCCACGAGCACGAGGTCGGCGTCCCAGCGCCGCTCGGTGCCCGCCACGTCCTCGATGCGCCCGCCGTGCCACGCCACGCCCACCGTCTCGACGGCCACCACGTGCCCGGCGCCGTCGCCGACGAGCCGGGTCGTGCGGAGGGCGTAGGCGCGCGGGTCGCGCCCGAAGACGCTCGCGGCCTCCTCGTGGCCGTAGTCGCTGCGCAGCACGCGCGGCCAGAGCGGCCACGGCGCATCGGCGGGGCGGTCGCGCGGCGGCTCGGGGAGGAGTTCGAGGTTGACGAGGCGCCGGCACCCCTGCCGCAGCGCCGTCGCGATGCAGTCCGTCCCGGTGTCGCCGCCGCCGATCACGACGACGGCTTTTCCCGCCGCGTCGATCGCGCGTGGCGCGGCGCCGAGCGTCTCGCGCGTGCTCTGCGTCAGGTAGTCGAGGGCGAGGTGAACGCCGCCGAGGGCCTCGCCCTCGACGCCGAGCGTGCGCGGGCGTCCGGCGCCGGTGGCGAGCAGGAGCGCGTCGTGGCGCGTCCGCAGCGCCGCCGCCTCGCCCGGCCCGACATCGACGCCCAGCCGGAACACGACGCCCTCGGCCTCGATCTGCGCCACGCGCCGCGCGACGACGGCCTTCGAGAGCTTCATCGTCGGGATGCCGTAGGTGAGCAGGCCGCCCGCGCGGTCGCTGCGCTCGTAGACGGTCACCGCGTGCCCGCGCCGCCGCAGCTCCTGCGCCGCCGCGAGCCCCGCCGGGCCGCTCCCGACGACCCCGACCGACCGGCCGGTTTCGCGCCTCGGTGGGCGCGGCACGTCCCAGCCGTCGTCCCACGCCCGCTCGGCGATGGCGTGTTCGATGGACTTGATGGTGACGGCGTCTCCGGCGGTGTGGGCGAGCACGCACGCGCTCTCGCAGGGCGCAGGGCAGACGCGCCCGGTGATTTCGGGGAAGTTGTTGGTGCGCAGCAGGCGCTCGGCGGCCTCGCGCCACCGCCCGGCGTAGACGAGGTCGTTCCACTCGGGGATGAGGTTGCCGAGGGGGCAGCCGTGGCCGCTCTGGCAGAACGGCACGCCGCAGTCCATGCACCGCGCGCCCTGCTCGCCGAGCGCGGCGTCGTCGGCGCGGGTGAACAGCTCGGCGTGGTCGGCGAGGCGCTCCTCGACCGGACGGTACGGCGTCGCGCGGCGAGCGTGGGTGAGGAAGCCGGTCGGGTGGCCCATCGGGGTGGAGGGTTTTCGGGGGGATGTGGGGCCGTGGGAGCGCAGGCGCGAGAGAGGCGGCAGGGCGCTGGGGCCGCGCCCGCCCGGCGGCCTATCGCCCGGCGACCGCCGCCTGCGGTGCGGCGCCCGGCATCGTCTGGCCCGGCGCCGTCTCGCCTGTGGCCTCTCGCCTCTCGTCTCGGGTCTGCGGAGCCGTGTCCGTCGTCCGCCCGTTGACACCTCGCCCGTCGTCTGCCGCAGCGCGGCCAGCCGGGCGCGGCGCTCGTCGCGGGGGGCGACGCGCACGAGGCGGCGGCGGGCGGCGGGCCAGTCGGCGAGGAGGGCGGCGGCGACGGACGAGCCGGTCTCGGCGTGGTGGCGGGCGACGAGGGCGCGGATCGCGGCGTCGTCTTCGCGGTCGAGCAGGCGGGTGAGGGTCTCGTCGGACGGTGTCCCCGACGGTCCGCCCGTGTTCATGCCCGCGCCTGCGTCCGCCGAGCCTGCGTCCGCGCGTTCGCACGTCCCCATGTCCGCGCGTCGCGCCGCCTCGCCGGTCTCCGCGACATCGGCCTCCACGACATCGGCCAGCCGCGCCACCTCCACGCTCTCGCGGTTGCAGCGGGCGGCGAAGGTGCCGTCGTCGTCGAGCACGGCGGCGAGGCCGCCGCTCATGCCGGCGGCGAAGTTGCGCCCGGCGCGCCCGAGCACGACGACGAGGCCGCCGGTCATGTACTCGCACCCGTGGTCGCCGCAGCCCTCGGCCACCGCCCGCGCGCCGCTGTTGCGCACGGCGAAGCGCTCGGCGACGCGTCCGCGGAAGAACGCCTCGCCCGAGGTGGCGCCGTAGAGGCAGACGTTGCCCGCCACCACGGGCACGCGCCACGGCTCTCGCATCGCGCGATCCGGTACGTGCGCGGCATCCCCGTCCGTCTCGCGGTCGAAGGCGCAGCCGGGTTCGGGCTGCACGACGATGCGCCCGCCCGAGAGGCCCTTGCCGACGTAGTCGTTGGCCTCGCCGTCGAGCCGAAGCGTGACACCGCGCGCGAGGAAGGCGCCGAGGCTCTGCCCGGCGGCCCCGCGGAGCCGCACCGTGAGCGCGTCGTCGGGGAGGCCGCCAGAGACGGCGGCGGCGCCGCCAGTCGTGGCGAGGTGCCGCGCGATTTCGCCCGAAAGACGGGTTCCGACGCTTCGGTCGGTGTTCTCCACCGTCCGCGTGACGTCGGCGCGCTCGCCCGCGAGCACGCGCGGCAGCACGTCGGAGACGAGGCCGAGGTCGAGGGCGGTGGCGGCGTCGAAGGCGGCGCCGGGGAGGAGCGTGGGCGGCGCCTCGGCGCGCGGCGGCTCGGCGGGGGCGAGGAGGGCGGAGAGGTCGAGGCCCTCGGCGCGGAAGTGGGCGAGCGCGGGGGCGGTGTCGAGCAGGTCGACGCGCCCGACGGCGTCTCCGAGGCGGCGCAGGCCGAGGCCCGCGAGGAGCGTGCGCACCTCCCCGGCGACGGCGAAGAGGTAGTTGACGACGTGCTCCGCCTGCCCGGCGAAGCGCGCCCGCAGCACCGGGTCCTGCGTGGCGATGCCGACGGGGCAGGTGTTGAGGTGGCACTTGCGCATCATCAGGCAGCCGAGCGCGATGAGCGGCGCCGTCGAGAAGCCGAACTCGTCGGCGCCGAGGAGCGCCGCCACGACCACGTCGCGCCCGGTGCGCAGGCCGCCGTCGGTCTGCAGCGTCACGCGGCGGCGCAGGCCGTTGGCGCTCAGCGTCTGGTGCGCCTCGGCGAGGCCGATCTCCCACGGCAGGCCCGCGTGCTTGATGCTCGTGAGTGGCGAGGCGCCGGTGCCGCCGCTGTCGCCGGAGACGAGCACGTGCGCCGCGCCCGCCTTGACGACCCCGGCGGCGACCGTCCCGACGCCTGCCTCGGCGACGAGCTTGACCGACAGGCGGGCGGTCGGGTTGACGGCGCGCAGGTCGAAGAGGAGCTGCTTGAGGTCCTCGATGGAGTAGATGTCGTGGTGCGGCGGGGGCGAGATGAGGCCGACGCCGGGCGTGGCGTGGCGGATGCGCGCGATGTCGCCGACGACCTTGTGGCCGGGCAACTCGCCGCCCTCGCCGGGCTTGGCGCCCTGCGCCATCTTGACCTGCAGTTCGTCGGCGTCGACGAGGTAGGCGAGCGTCACGCCGAAGCGCCCCGACGCGATCTGCTTGATGGCCGAGCGCCGCAGGTCGCCGCTCGCCGTGGGGACCGAGCGCGCCGGGTCCTCGCCCCCCTCGCCGGTGTTCGACTTGCCGCCGATGCGGTTCATCGCGATGGCGAGCGTCTCGTGCGCCTCCGCCGAGAGCGAGCCGAGCGACATCGCGCCCGTCACGAAGCGCCGCACGATCTCCGCCGCCGCCTCGACCTCCTCGACCGGCACGGCCGCGCCCGCGCGCAGGCCGACGAGCCCGCGCAGCGTGCGCGCCGAGCGGGCGGCGTCGTTGATGCGGGCGGCGTAGCGGTCGTAGGCGTCGGCGTCGCCGCGCTGCGCGGCGGCCTGCAGGTCGGCGATGGCGTCGGGGTGCCACGCGCGTTCGCCCTCTGCCTCGCCGGAGCGCCACGCGAAGCGCCCGTTCGAGGGCAGCGCGGCGAGCGTGGCGCCGTCGCCGGTCGCGCTCGCGGTCGCGCCGTCGCGGGCCGACGCATCGTCCGAGAAGGCGTCGTCGGGGGCGTAGGCGCGGGCGTGGCGGACTCTCGCCTCGGCGTCGAGGCCGGCGAGCGTCGTGCCGCCGATGCGCGACGACGTGCCGGGGAGGCAACGGTCGACGACGTCGGGGGCGAGGCCGAGCGCCTCGAACGTCTGCGCGCCGCGGTACGAGTCGAGCGTGGCGATGCCCATCTTGGCCATCACCTTGAGCAGCCCCTTGCCGACGCTCGCGCGGTAGGCCTCGACGGCGGCCCCGCGCGAGCGCGCGCCGGGGAGGAGGCCCTGCGCGGCGGCGGCGGCGAGGGCGGCGTAGGCGAGGGCCGGGTAGACGGCGTCGGCGCCGTAGCCGACGAGGCAGGCGATCTGGTGGACGGTGCGCGCCTCGCCCGTCTCGGCGGCGAGGAGCACGCGCGTGCGCCGCCCGCTCCGTCCGAGGTGGTGGTGGAGCGCCCCGATGGCGAGCACGATGGGCACGGGCACGCGCGCGGGTGAGACGGCGAGGTCGGAGACGACGAGCACCGTGGCGCCGCCGTCGATGGCGGCGTCGGCGGCGGCCTCGATGCGGTCGAGGGCGGCGGCGAGGCCATCGCCGATGCCGCCATCGGCTCCCCGCGCGGCCCACGTGGCGTCGAGGCGCGCGGCGCGCACGGCGAGGCCGCTCGGGAAGGTCGTGTCGGCGGCGAAGAGGCGGGCGGCCTGGTCGTCGGTGAGGACGGGGTGCGGCAGGCGCAGGCGCCGCGCGTGCGCGGGGGTCTCGTCGAGGAGGTCCCCCTCCGGCCCGGCGACGCGCGCGAGCGCCATCACGCAGGCCTCGCGCGTCGAGTCGATGGGCGGGTTGGTGACCTGGGCGAAGCGCTGCCGCAGGTAGTTGGGCACGAGGCGGGCCTGGCGGCTCAGCACCGCCGGGGCCTCGTCGTTGCCCATCGAGCCGAGCGGGTCGCGCCCGTCGCGCGCGAGCGGCACGAGCATGGCGCGGACGGTCTCGTCGGAGTAGTCGAAGGCCCGCAGCGCCGCGTCGATGTCGGCGGGGAGGGCGACGGACGGGGCGTCGGGCAGGTCGGCGAGGCCCGCGAGGCCTGCGTCGAGCCACGCGCCGTAGGGGTGCTGCGCGGCCAGCGCCGCCTCGACCTCGCCGGGCCACACGACGCGCCCGGCCACGAGGTCGATGACGAACGGGCGGGCGGGTTCGAGGCGCATGCGCGCGGCGACGTACTCGGGGGCGACCGGCACGACGCCGGCTTCGGAGGCGAGGATGACGCGGCGGTCGGTGGTGAGCGTGACGCGGCACGGGCGCAGGCCGTTGCGGTCGAGCGTGGCCGCGACGAGCCGTCCGTCGGTGGCGACGAGCGCGGCGGGACCGTCCCACGGCTCCATCGTGCACGCGCCGAAGGCGTGGTAGGCGCGCACGGCGTCGGGCATGCCGCCGCCCGCCGGGCCCGGGTCGTGGTGCCAGGCCGCCGGGACCATGCGCGCGAGGGCGTCGGGGAGGGCGCGCCCGCCGCGCACGAGCAGTTCGAAGGCGCGGTCGAAGGCGGCGGTGTCCGAGAGGACGGCGGCGTCGCGCGCGGCGTCGGCGAGGGGCAGGATCTCGGCCATGTCGGCGCCGATGTCGCTGCTCAGGCGCGGGCTGCGGAGCGTCGCCTCGCGGGCGGCGAGGGCGCCGAGGTTGCCGGTGAGCGTGTTGATCTCGCCGTTGTGGGCGACGAGGCGCATCGGCTGCGCACGCTCCCACGACGGGAAGGTGTTCGTCGAGAAGCGGCTGTGGACGAGCGCGACGACAGTCGCCAGGTCGGGCGCGCGAAGGTCGGGGTAGAAGGCGGCGAGCTGCGCCGGGGTGAGCATCCCCTTGTAGACGAGCGTGCGCGCCGAGAGCGAGACGACGTAGGCGGTGCCGTCGTCCGCAGTGCTGTCGTGGCTGCCGGTGGCGCCGTCGCTGGCGCCGCTGCTGAGCGGGCGGCGCTCGAAGCGGCGGCGGGCGACGAAGAGCCGGCGCTCGAAGGCGTCGTCGCCGCCGTCGGGGAGGGCGTCTTCGCAGGCGAGCATTGCCACGACGGGCATCGAGGCGCGGGCGGTGGGGCCGAGCGCGGCGCCGTCGGGGTCGACGGGCACGGTGCGCCACGCGAGCGCGCGCACGCCGGTGCGGGCGAGGGCGTCTTCGAGGGCGCGCGTGGCGACGGCGCGGGCGGCGGCGCCGTGGGGCAGGAAGACCACCGCGACGGCGAGGCGTCCCTCGGGCGGCAGGACCGCGAGGGTGGGCGCGAAGACGCGGGCGAGGAAGGCGCGCGGCAGGCCGAGGAGCACGCCCGCGCCGTCGCCCGTGTGCGTCTCGGCGCCCGTCGCGCCGCGGTGGTCGAGGCGCACGAGCAGCGCGAGCGCGTCGCGGAGGGTGGCGTGCGTGGGCGTGCCGGAGAGGTCGGCGACGAGGCCGAGGCCGCACGCGTCGTGCTCGTGGCGGGCGTCGTAGAGGCCCGCGCGCGGCGGGCGCGGGCCGTCGGCAGGGGCAGCGGCGGCGGAGACGTCGCGGGGAGCGGCAGGGGAGGCGGGGGGCGGGGCGTCCACGGCGGCGGGGGTCTGTGGACCGATGGATACGGATTCTCTACGAAGGAAAAAAGGGGTTCTGACCTTCGATTTCAAAAACCGGGAAGCGCTTCGATGTCGATTCGAAAGCCAGAAGCCCTTCCGCACCTTTTTTTCGTGCCGCCTCGATCTTGTCTGCCTCTGAAAGGTGGACCGGCTACGTTGTTCGTAGATCGTGAAGACTGCGACGCGCGGTGCTGGCGCGATCGTCTCCGCTTCCGAGTCGCGCGCACCCGGCGCGCCGGGGCGAGGTGGAGAGCAGGGCTGCTCCGCCCCATATCTGAGCGCCACCGATGAGCGCCACCGAGGGGCGTGCGGCTCGGCGGAGACGGGCCATCCCATCTATGTCGCCATCGCCACGACAGCGGGGATCCACGGCGGCCCACTTCGCCGCGCGTCGGGAGGGCACGACGCGCGCCGTTGCAGGGGCACGGGGGCGGCGTGTGGGTTCGCGGATCCGGGGGCAGCGGGCTTCCCCGGCGTCCAGATTCCGTTCCTTCGTCTTGGATGCCCCTCCTCTCGCTCTCGCCTCTCTGGCTGTCGTCTCCGGCTGCGTCGGCCAAGACGGCCTGCCCGCCCGGTCGTCGGCACGCTCGAGGTGCGGCCGGTGGGCGCGGCGGCGTTCTCGTGGCCGGTCACCGACGGGCACCTGTCGCTGCCGAGCGGGGAGAGCCCGCGCGCCTATGTCGGGGTCGGTGGCCCCGACGTAGGCGCGGGCGGGCGCTTCGGGTGGTCGGAGTCGTTCGAGGGAACGCCCTCGGTGGGGCCGGTGATCGACCTCGGGGCGCGACAGACCTGGTGGAGGCTATTCAAGTCCGCCGAGTTCTCGGGTGGGATGGCCATCGGTGGCGAGTGTGGGATGCCATCGTGGGTCTACGCCGCCGAGAGCGGGCGCTTCGTCGTCGAGACCGTCACGGCCGAGGCGGTGAGGGGTACCCTCACGGCGACGCTCGTGGCCGAGCGCGGCCCGTACAGTCGGCGCGTCAAGGGGTCCGCGCGCGTCCGCGCCCTCGTCTCGCGCTGACCGGCTGGCGCTGACCGGCGGCAGTGCGGGGCGGTTACTGACTGCCGGTTCGCACTGCGCGCGCGGCGGCCACGGCGGCGTCGACGGCGGCGGTGGAGACGAGACCGACGCCGGTGGCGTAGGCGTCGGCCATCACGCTCGTGTCGCCGCCGAGCGCGCGGGCCTCGCGGGCGCCGAAGACGCCGGCCATGGCCGGGATGCCGAGCGCGCGCAGGCGGGCCACGAGCGCCGCGTCGGGCACGCGGGTGCCGACGAAGGCGAGCATCCGGTCGGCGCGGGCGCCGGGGAGGGCGAGGTGCGCGTCGAGGGCGGTGAGGTCGGGGATGTTGACGGAGTAGACGAGGTCGGGCGCGAGCACGAGATAGCCCGCGTACTGCGCCGCCGAGTAGGTGATGACAACGGCCCGCCCCTCAGCCCGCCACGCCCGGATGGCGCCGACGATGCGCGCGGGCGGCACCTCGGGCTTGGGGTCGAGCGTGTAGACGGCGCGCCCCGCCGACCACGCGAGGGCGCTGTCGAGCGTCGGGATGCCGAACCTCGTCGCGCCGCTGTCGCTGCGCAGGGCGATGCCGCGCGTGCTGGCGAAGGTGAGCGCGTCGAGGCGCCCGGTCGCGGTCGTCGTGCGGTCGAGCGTCTCGTCGTGCAGGAGCACGAGGACGCTGTCGCGGGTGAGGCGGATGTCGGTTTCGAGGAGGGCGCGCGGCAGGCGGGCGTTCGTGGCGATGAACGTCTCGATGGCGTTCTCGGGCCACGCGCCGCCGTAGCCGCCGCGGTGCGCGCTCACGACCGGCCCGCCGGGCGCACCGGGTGCGCAGCCACGCCGCGAGCGCCGCCGCATCGGCGAAATCGGGCGCCGGCTCGGCCACCCGATCAGCCCCGCGCGGCGCCACCGGCGAGACCGAGATCGGACCGGCGACAGGCGGAGCGGTCGGCTGCGCGCCTGCGGCGAGGGGCGCGAGGGCGAGGACCCAGACGGCGAGGAACGATGCGGAACGGCGGAGCAGCACGGGTGTCGGCGAGATGGAGGAACAGCCAAGCAACGACACGCCGAGCCAACGTTCCGTGCAGCGCCGGTCAATGCTGCGTCAAGCCGGGCGTCGACGTACTGGAGGGACAGCCCGTGAAGCGTAACGACGATAGCAGACGTGTCACCGCAGACCGGCGGCGCGCTCGTCGGCTTCTCGGGTGGCGCCGAAGGCCTCGCCCGCGCGCCACGCCGGGCGCTGCGTGCCGTCGGCGAGGTCGAACCCGAGGCGGTAGGCGACGCGCATCTGCTGGAGCAGGCCGCCGTACTGGAACGTCGGCAGCACCTCGTCGCCGGGCTGGTGGTAGCGCCGGAGGTTGTAGTCGTTCTCCATGCGGTCGAAGTAGTCGTCGGATTGCCCGATGAACGTCCGCCCGGTGTTGAAGAACACGGCGGGGACGCCGCCGCGGGCGAAGGCGAGCTGGTCGGAGCGGTAGAGCAGGCCCTGATTCGGGCGCGAATCCGGCGTCACCGTCATCGCCTCGCGCCCGGCCTCGGCGCGCAGCATCGTCATCAGATCCGACCGCTCGGCGCCGATGCCGACGAGGTCACGCGTGCGCCCGAGCAGGTTGCCGCTGTCGACGTTCAGGTTGGCGATCGTGCGCACGAGCGGCGTCGCGGGCGATCCGGCATAATGCGTCGCGCCGAGCAGGCCGGATTCCTCCGCCGTCGTCGAGACGAACGTCACGCTGCGCGCGGGTGGCGGACCGGACGTGAACGCCTCGGCAAGCGTCAGCAGCATCGCCACGCCGCTCGCGTTGTCGACGGCGCCGTTGTAGATGCCATCGCGGCCCTGCGCGATCAACTCCGGACTCATCCCGAGGTGATCGTGGTGCGCGCTGTACACGATGGCTTCCTGCGGACGATAGCGCCCGCGGATCGTCCCGACGACGTTGGTGCCGTCGAAGCGCCGGACGCGGAAGTCCGACGCGGCGCGGAGGGTGATGCCGAGCGGCTGCGGGCGGAAATCACGCCGCCCGGCGGCCTCGAACCACGCGTCGAGGGTTGTCCCGCTCCACCGCGCGAGGCGGTCGGCGACAGGCTGCGTGATCCATCCCTTGAGTGTTAGCGGATTCGCGGGCGGCGTGGCGAGCTGGATCTGCTCGCGCGGCGCCGACGCCGAGAGCACCTGGTACGGGTAGCCCGCCGTGCCGAGCGTGTGGATGAGCAGGATCCCCTTCGCGCCGCGGCGCCTCGCCTCCTCATACTTGTAGGTCCACCGCCCGTTGTACGTGAGCGTGTCGGCCTGGAAGAGCGCCGGTTCGGCGGCGGTCGAGGGCGGGTCGTTGACGAAGGCGAGCAGGATCTTGCCACGCACATCGACGCCCTTGAAGTCGTCCCACCGCTCGCCCGGATTGGCGATGCCGTAGCCGACGAACACGATCTCGCCGTCGAGGGCCGCGCGCTCGTCGGCGAGATCGGTCGAGAGCGTGAAGTCGGTGACGAAGGTGGCCGCGTACGACGAGTCACCGCGCGAGAACCGCAGCGGCTGCGTGTTGACGGGCGTCGAGCCGAGCATCGGCACGCGCTGGCGGTAGGTGCCGTCAGGCGCGCCGGGTGCGAGGCCGATGCGCCGCATCTCACGCTCGACGTATTCGACGGCGCGGCGCTCGCCGGGCGTGCCGGTGCCGCGGCCCTCGAATGCGTCGGAGGCGAGCGTTTCGAGGTGCCGCCGCGCGGCGACGGTGTCGAGGGCGGCGAGGCCGCGCGCCGGGTCGGCGGTGCCGTAGATGCGCTGCGCCGTCGCGGCGGGCACGGTGGCAGTCCCGAAGAGAACGGCGGCGAGGAGGAAGGGTCGGATCATCGAATGCAAAAGTGTTAGCAGAAGAGCAAAGGTGTTAGCAGACTCGCGTCAGTCGGCGGCGCGGCGCGCGGCGGCGGCGATGTGGGCGAGGTGGTGGCGCCCGTGCCACGCGTACATCTGCGTTGCCTCGTCGATCGGCACGAGCCGTCCGTGGTCGGTGTGGATGTAGCCGCGCGCGAAGTCGGCGTCGGAGAGCGCGGCGAGGAGCGCGGACCACTGCGCGTGGAGCGCGTCGAGGAGCGCGAGGGGCACGTCGAGGGGAAGCGCGGCGTCGGGCAGGCGCACCCACGGGTCCTGCGCATACGGCGTGACGACCGGCGCCTCTTCGGTGAGCGCCCGTTTGACGCGCACGAGGGCATTCATGTGGCTGTCGGCGAGGTGGCGCGCGACCTGCCGGGCCGTCCACCCGCCGTCGCGGTAGGGCGTGTCGAGAGTGGCGTCGGAAAGCCCGTCGAGCGCGGCGCGAAGCTCGGACGGCAGCGACGCGATGGCCGCGATGGCGCTCTGGCGGGCGCCGGGGGCGTCGTCGTAGACGAAGCGCCCGGTCGGGTAGCGGTCGGGGTCGGTGGGTTCGGGCATCGGGGCGGGAAGGTGTCGGCGAATACCGGACGATACGATGCCGCCCGCGCGATTCGTGCCCCCGCGCCGCAGTGGCGCCGCGTACGGCCGTGCGTCCGTCGGGCCGGTTGGGGGTGCTGGAGACGCATCGCCGATGCATCTCACAAGGCGCCGTTGCAGATCCGGCTCGCCGTCACGCCCGCGCCGTGAGCAGAAGCGAGAGCGGGCGATGCGTCTCCGGGTGGACCGGCTCGTCGATCCGCGCGAGCGTCCACCCGGCCCGCAGCACCACGTCGACCCACCCGCCGACGGTGCGGAAGTACCAGGGCATCGGCGCCGCGAACCCCGTCCCCATCGCCGCGAACGTCTCCTCGCGCCATCCCTCGACGTACGGCCCGTTCTGTGCCGCCGGGTGCAGGGTCTGGATGACGAGCGCGCCGCCGTCCGCCGCCGCGCCGCGGAGGGCCGCGAGGAGCGCGCCGGGGGCGTCGTCGAGGAGGGCGAAGTTGCAGACGGAGACATCGAATCGCCCGCCGAGCGCGTCCGCGTCACCGGCGAGGCGCGTCGTGAGGGCGTCGTAATCGAGGGCGTGGAACGTACCGCCACCGGCCGCCGCTGCCGCTGCGACGAGCGCCGCGCTCACGTCGGTGCCGACGACGGCGCACCCGCGCTCGGCGAGCGCCCGCGCGAGCCACCCTTCGCCGCAGCCGACGTCGAGCACACGCGGCGCGGCCCGTCCGTCGGCTGCCGCCACAACCGCCGCCACGACCGCCGCGTCGGTTGCGAGGCGTCGGCTGGCGATGGCGCCGCCGCGCACCGCATCGGTCCACGCGTCGGCGTTGGCGTTCCATGAGTCGACGAGGCGAGAGGCGAAGGCGTCGGACATCGAAGCAGGAGACCGTGGGAAGTGGGTGCCGGAGGCGCGCCCTGCTCCAGGGACACGCCGCGCGAGCCCAGCGAAACGTACGATGGCGAGAGCTTCGGAACCAGATGATGCGTCCGTACACTTCCGCACGCCGTGTCTTCTGCCTCGCTTTCGCCCTCCGCCCGTGCGCCTCGTTCTCCGCATCGCCGCCGTCGTCGGCGTGCTCGCGCTCGTCGCCTTCGCGGGCGCCGTCGCGTACTTCCTCCACGAGGTGCGCACCTACCCGCCGATGACCTTCGAGAGGACGCGACACCGACCCGGCGCAGATCGCCGAATTCGCCCTCGATGGCAAGTGGACGCCTGCCGAGTGGGGATTCCCCGACTACCGCGAGGAAACGTTCGAGTCGCAGCCCGACGGCCTGAGCCTCTCGGCATGGATCGTCCAACCGACCGGTCGGTCGGTGAGCGCGGATTCGTCTTCGTTCGTGCCAGTGTCTGCGCCGCTGGATGGGGCGCAGGTCGTAGGAGACCAATCGGTCGGTGCTGATTCCGTGGCGTCCGGGCCGATTCAGACCGATTGCGCGGTTGTGTTCGTCCACGGGCGGTGGGACAACCGGCTCAAAGCGCTCAAATATTTGCCGCTCGTGCGCGCGTCCGGTCTGTCGGAGCAGTGCCTGACCGTCTTCCCCGACCTTCGCAACAGCGGGCGCTCGGAAGCGGGCACGACCGACATGGGGTGGCAGTTCGCCGAGGACCTCACGAGCACTTTCGAGCACCTCGCCACCACGCACGGCACGCGCCGCGTCGTCGTCTACGCCTTCTCGATGGGCGCGATGGGGACGGCGCTGATGATGGACCGCCCGGACCTCGCCACCCGCCGCCAGCAGGCCCGCGTCGCCATCGACCGTGTCGTGATGGACTCGCCGATGGCGAGCGTCCCCGACAACGTCCGCGACCGCGCCGACGCGATGGGCGTGCCGCGCGTCGTCACCGCTGCCACGCTCGGCGTCTTCGACCGCGTCGCCGTCGACGGGCACCTCGGCGAGATGCGCCTCGGGCACCTGCTCGCGGGCGTCCGCATCCCCGTCCTCGTCCTCTACAGCCGCGCCGACGTGACGACGCCTGCGCGGTTCGTCGAGCGGGAGAGCCTCGGCTTTCCCGGCAACGTCCGCGTCGTGGCGTTCGAAAAGGCGGCGCACGTGCATCTCGTCTCCTCCCCGGCGACAGAGACCGCCTACAGCGAAGCCGTTGTCCCCTTCCTCCGCGCCGCCGCCCCGCGCTGACGAGCGACCGGCAACGCGGTCGGCGTGCGTGCGTACGAGCGAGCCGACGTTCCACCGATTCCGCCCGATGCTTCCTCTCGACCCGCGCGTCCGCACCGTCTGGCGCCTCGCGGCGGGGCTGCGCTTCGGCGCCCTCGCTGTCGCGGCGGTCGCCTTCGACGCCGCGCGCGTGTTCTCCGACAGCCGCGCCGTGCCGCTCGGCCTCGTCAGCGGCCTCGTCGTGGTGGCCGCCGTCCTCTACCTCGGCGTCTACGTGCCGCGCCGTTACGCCGCCTGGCGCTACGCCCTCGACGCCGATGCGCTCGTGCTCGCGCGGGGCGTCGTGACACGCGCCGAAACCGTCGTGCCCGTCGTGCGCGTCCAGCACATCGACGTGTTGCGGGCCTCATCGAGCGCGAGCACGGCCTCGCCCGCCTCGTCGTCCACACCGCCGGCACCCACGACGCCTCCGTCACGCTTCCCGGCCTCGCCCTCGCCGACGCCGAAGCCCTGCGCGACACCCTCCGCGCCCGCTCGGGCGACGACGACCTGTGACGCCGATGACGCTGCCGCACGACGACACATCCGCCGACGGACCGATCGGTCTTCGTCCCCCGGCGGAGTCTGGGTCGGAGCGACCGATCGGTCTGAAACTGATTTCTGACGGCTCTGCATGGCATCGCCTCCACCCGCTCACCATCGCGCACGACGCATCCGGGGCGCTGTTGCCGCTGCTGATCGTCGGGTTGCCGGTGTGGATGGGGCGCGGTGGGACGGGGCAGTTCGTGTCGACGCTCGCGCTGGGCCTGGTGTCGCTCGTCGTGTTCGGCCCGCTCGTCGTCGCGCGGTTCCTGCGCTTTCGGTACCGGCTGACGGCGTCGGGTGTCGAGGTCGAGAGCGGGATTTTCGCGCGGCAGCACCGGGCGTTGCCGTACGACCGCGTGCAGGCCGTCGAGGTCGAGCGTCCGCTTCTCGCGCGGCTCCTCGGCACCGCGCGCGTCCACCTGATGACCGGCTCGGGAACGGGCGCCGAGGCGACGCTCGCCTACGTCTCGGCCGATGAGGCCGAGCGCCTGAGCCGGGTTCTCCGCGACGCGAAGACAGGGAGTGTCGGGATGGAGCGACCGGTCGGTCGACTTCTGGACGCGCCAGAAACAGCTCGAATGGCCCATTCCGACGGATCGGTCGGTGAGGAGCCGACGCGCCGAGGGACACCCGAAGCGGTGGGGGATGTCGCGCTCTTCCGGCTGACGGGGGCGCGGCTGCTCCGCGCGGGACTCTACCGCGTGTCGCTCGGGTACCTCGCCGTCGCGTACTCGGCGCTCCAACTGGCCGGATTTCAGCCGGAGGACCTGCGCGAACTCGCCTACGACTCGCGCCTTTCCGCCGTCCGCAGCCTCGTCGGGGCGCATCCGGCGGTCGCGGCGGCGTTGTTCGTCGCGCTCGGCATCGGCATCGCGTGGGCGGCGGGGATCGTGACGACGGTGCTGCACTACGCGGGCTTCGTGCTCACCGACGACGGCCCGCGCCTCCACACGCGCGGTGGGCTGGTCAGCCGGTGGACGCGCACGCTCCCGCGCGGGCGTGTGCAGGCGTTCGTTCGCCGCAGCCACGCCGTGATGCGCCGCGCGGGCTTCGTCCGCCTCGATGTGCAGATGCTCGGCGCCTCGTCGTCGAAGGGCGGCGCGGGCGGCTCGCTCGACGCCCTTGCCCCGCTCGCGCGGCTCGCCGAAGCAGACGCCCTCGTCGCCTCCGTTCGTCTGCTCGCGCCGGTCGACGCGTGGCATCCGCCCTCGCCGCTGCACGCGCGGCGGCTGGGCGTGCGCTACGCCGCCGCCGCGGCGCTCGTGCCCGCCATCGGGGCGTGGCTGTCGCTGTGGGCGCTCTGGGGCGTGGCGCTCGTGCCGCTCGCCGTCGGCCTCGCGTGGGCGCAGGCGCGGGCGCACCGCTACGCCCTCACCGATGACGCCCTCCACGTCGAAAGTGGCGCGTTCTGGCGCACGCGGCGGAGCGTCCCGCGCGACCGCACGCAGGCCGTCACGCAGCGGGCCACGTGGATGCAGCGCCGTCGCAGCCTCGCCAGCGTCGTCGTCGACACCGCCGCCGGTCCGGCGCTCGGCCTCCGCATCCACGACCTCGACACCGAAACCGCTGCCGCGCTCGTCGCCGATCTGCGCGCGTGATTCGGGGCGTCAGACGCGCGCGGTGGCGTCGTGTGGGTCTTCGCCCTCCCCCGATGCGAGGCGGGCGCGGTGGCTGACGAGGCCGAGGTAGAGCACCGCGGGCACGGTTTTGCGGAGGGCCGGTCCGGCAAGGTCGACGAGGGTCCACCCGACCGAGAGGGCGAGCGACGCCGGGCCGATCGCGCGCAGCCACCACGGCGTGCGGGCGAGGAGGGCGCCGAAGAGCGCACCCGAGATGCGCCGCCCGACGAGCTTGGCGATGGTGCCGAAGACGACGCCGCGCAGCAGCCGCTCGACGACGAGCGCCTCGAACGCCGCCACGAGCGCCGGAAAGGCGAACACGCCCGCGGCGGTCTTGACGAACCGCGCCGCCTGCTGCCGCTCGACGCCGGCGTCTTCGAGGAAGCGCTGCTGCGCCTCGGGCGTCATCCCGGCCAGCGTCTTCGCCGCGTGCGCTTCGGCGACCGCCTCGACGCGCCGCCGGAACGACATCGCCCGCCTGGGGATGGCGATGCCGAGCGCTTTGGCCGCATCGTCCACGACCTCGTCGAGCGATACGCCGGGCGTCTGGCCGGAGGCCTCGCGGAGGACGTAGGCGACGTCGGAGGAGCCGAGGTAGGCGAGGGCGCGCTCGATCTCGGCGTCGAGGGCGGCGCGGGTCGCGGGCGTCGGGGCGGCCGCGTGGGCGTCGATGCGGGTCTGCATCGCCGCGTCGCTCGTGCGGTTGAGCTGGCTCTGCAGCAGTTCGACGAGGAAGCGGTCGTCGTCGTCGGTGAAGTGCGCGAGCACGTCGCGGACGGTTTCGCGCGAGTCGTCGTAGGGCATCGGGTGATCGGTTCGGACGAGGGCGGTGGACATCGGTGCGGGGCGTCGGACGGGCGTGTCGCGTAGACGCGCCCGCACGGGCCGGGTTGCGCCGGACGTGGCCGATGGGACGTTGAGAGGTCCATGACGGGCGTCTCTACGGCCCGACGCCTGCCTCTGCCCGCCAACCCCGGCCCCCCGAACACAACGGAACGTGCGGAGCCGGTGAGCGCGGGGCCGACGCACGGCGTGGGGATGGGTGCGCCGTGAGGCGAAGCGCGGGAATAGGTTCGGAGATGGGGCAGCGCGGGGTGGGTGCGCGGTGGGGGGGCGGGTCGGAGACCCGCCCCTACGGCCACCGCACGACTCTCCCGGACACCGCGCCATCCCCAATTCCCCATCATCCACATCCAATCATCCTCATCCCAACGCCCGCCGGAGGTCGTTGATGAGGTCGTCGGCGTCTTCGACACCTACCGAGAGGCGGACGAGGCTGTCGCGGAAACCGGCCTTCTGGCGCTCCTCGGGCGGAATCGAGGCGTGCGTCATCGTCGCCGGGTGCTCGATCAGGCTCTCGACGCCGCCGAGGCTCTCGGCGAGCGTGAAGAGGTGCGTGGCGGTTACCATCCGCGTCGCGGCTTCGACGGTGTCGTCCACGAGGACGAACGAGACCATCCCGCCGAAGGCCGGGCGCCCGCGAAACGCCATCTGTCCGGCGGCGACCGCGTGGCCATCGTGCGAGGCGAGGCCGGGATAATAGACCTCTGCGACGGCGGGGTGGTCGCGCAGCATCGTCGCCACCTTCATCGCGGTCTCGCAGTGGCGTTCGATGCGCAGGTGGAGCGTTTTGGTGCCGCGGAGGACGAGGAAGCAGTCCATCGGGCCGGGGCACGCGCCACTCGCCTTCACCTGAAAGCGCAGCGCCTCGTGCCACTCCGGATCGTCGGTCAGGACGGCGCCGAGGATGACGTCGGAGTGCCCGCCGAGGTACTTGGTGGCGCTGTGGAGGACCAGGTCGGCGCCGAGGGCGAGCGGCTGCTGGAGCGCGGGCGTGGCGAAGGTATTGTCGACGGCCACCCAGGCGCCGTGCGCACGTCCGATGGCCGCGAGGGCGCGGATGTCGACGACGCGCAGGAGCGGGTTCGTCGGCGTCTCGATCCAGAGGAGCTTCGTCTCGGGCCGCATCGCCGCCTCGACGGCTGCCGCGTCGCGCATGTCGACGAACGTGAAGGCGATGCCGAAGGGCGCGAAGACCTGCGTGAAGAGGCGGAAGGAGCCGCCGTAGAGGTCGTTCGTGGTGACGACGTGGTCGCCGGGGCGCAGGCGCTTGAGAATCGCGTCCATCGCCGCCGTCCCGGACGCGAAGGCGACGCCGTGGCGGGCGCCCTCCAGGCTGGCGAGGTTGCCTTCGAGGGCGCGGCGCGTCGGGTGGTCGGCGCGGCTGTAGTCGTAGCCGAGGTGCTCGTTCGGGGCGGTCTGCGCGAACGTCGACGTGAAGTAGACGGGCGTCATCACGGCGCCCGTCGCCGGGTCGGGCGCCTGCCCGGCGTGGACGCAGCGGGTGCCGAAGCCCTGATCGGCGTAGGCGAGGCCGTCGGGCGGGTAGATCTCGGGTGTGGACATGGGGGAAGCGGGTTGGAGGATCGGGCGGTGGCACGACGGAGGCGCGCGCGGGGTTCGGCGGGGCGTCGAGGGATGTGGATGGGGCGCCGATGTTGCGCAGCGTACCCCATCCACAGAAACCAGACGCGCCCGGCCCTCCGTCGGAGAGCCGGGCGCGAGGACCGGAGAGTCGGGCGGGCGTTACATCCCCGCGCAGGTGGCGTACTGCTGCGCTTCCTGGGTCGCGCCGGTGTTGGCGAGGCTCTGGAAGAGCGCGCGGCAGATCTCCGTCGTCTCCATCTCGCGCACCCGCATCAGTTCGAGGCCCTGGCGGAGCGGGGCGACGGCCTGGCGGAAGAGCGCCGTGCGGCTCTCGCCGATGGCGGCGAGTGCGGCCTCGCGGGCCGTGCGCTGCTCAGGGGTGAGCGATGCGCGCACGGCGCTGAGGGAGGAGTCGGCCGACTGGTACTGCTCGTTCACCTTGACGGCCTTGTTGATGTAGGAAGCGCCGAGGTTGTAGAACGCGTTGGCGTTCGTCGGGTCGAGGGTCGTGGCGAAGGTGAGCTGCTCGATGGCCTGGTCGTAGAAGTTGGCCTCGAGAAGCAGCGAGCCGTAGTTGTACCGGTAGACCGCGTTGCGCGGCTCGGCGGCGACCTGCGAGTTGTACCGCTCCATCGCGCGGCCCGCCTGCCCGGCCATCACGTAGGCCGTGAGGAGTTGGCGCTTGATGTCCTCGTTCGTCGGCATCGCCTGCTCGGCGCGCTCCAGGACCGAGACCTGCTGGTCGAAGTTGCGCGCCTGCCCGTGGATCTGGGCGAGGTTGAGGTAGACGTCGGGCGAGTTGACGCCGCGCTGGATGGCGGTTTCGAGCGCCGGAATGGCCTCGGCCTGCCGTCCGCCGTTGATGTAGGCGAAGGCGCGGTTGATGTACGGGTCGGCCGAGTCGGGCGCGACCATCGAGGCGGCGCTGAAGTAATCGGCCGCGACGGTGTAGCGCGTCGCGTCGGTCTGGCCTGCGTTGAAGGCCGTCACGCCGCGCGTGAAGAGCTGCGCGTAGATCTGCCCGACGGCGTTCGCCGAGGCTTCGGCGCGCTTCGGGTCGGCGCTCGCGGCGGCGCGGTAGGCTTCCGCCGCCTGAGCGCCGAGGCGTCCGGACTCTGCCGCGTCGGTCGCAGCGAGGGCCTGCGCGAGCAGGATCTGGCCCTTGATGTCGAGGGCTTCGGCGTTGGCGGGGTTCTTGGCGAGCGCCGCGTTCACATTGGTGAGGGCCGCGGCGTAGTCGCGGTTGCGGAGGTTGAGCTTGGCGCCTTCGACGTTGGGGTCGCTGGAGCAGCCGGCGCCGGCGAGCACGAGGCCGCCGAAAACGAGCGCGCCGAGGGTCAGAAATCGCGTCATCGTGAAATGCTGGATGGGTGGTGGTGGAGAGACGGACGGCCCCGTTCGGGTGGCGGCGCGAACGGATCGGGCCGGTGCCTGCGGGGGCAGAGAACCCGTCGCGTACCCGGCATCGCCTGTCGAGGTTCTGTGAACCGCCGCGCACGATGCCACCGCTACCGCCCGGCGCCCTCCGATCTTTCAGATGCAGTCGCCCGGATGCGCCGTCTGCCGACCCCGGAACCGCGCCGCCGCGCCTGCCGTCTGCCTTCCACGTTCCCGCTCCGCCTCCGTGACCCCGCACCCGCTCCTCACCCGCCTCGTCGACTACGCGGGCCTCTTCCCTCCCGCCGCCCTCCCGCTCGACCGGGCCGCGGCGGAGTTCGCCGCGCACCGCGCGCGTCCGGAGGCGGGAATGCTCGGGCGCTTCGTCGTCCCCATCGCCGCCGCCGACGCTCTCGCCGCGCGCCTGCCGGCGGACCTCGACGTGTCGCTCGCCGTCCTCGCCACGCCGCTCAGCGCCGATGCGACGCCCCCCGAGGCGATCGACTCGCTCCGCCGCGACCTCGCCCGCGCCGCCACGCTCACCGATGCGCATTGGGCGATCACCGCCGACGTGCTCGAAATCCGTCCCCCCGACGCCATCCTCGCCGCCCCTGCCGCTCTCGCCCGCCTGCTCGCCGCCGGACGGGAGGCGGCACCCGATGTGCGGATCGCCGTCGAGGTGCCGTGGGCGATGCAGGGCGATGGGTTTGGCGACCTCCTCGCAGCAATCCGCGACGCCGGGGCGGTGCTCAAACTGCGCACGGGTGGCCTCACGCCGGAGGCGTTTCCGTCCGCCGACGCGCTCGGGGCGGCCATCGGGGCGGCGCACCGCGCGGGCGTCGCGTTCAAGGCGACGGCGGGCCTGCACCACCCGCTCCCCGGCACGCGCGGCGGCCTGCCGATGCACGGCTTCCTCGGCGTCTTCGGCGGCGCGGCGCTCGTCCACACGGGCGCCCTCGATGCGTCGGCGCTGCCCGCGGTGCTCGGGGATGACGACCCGACGGCGTGGCATCTCCTTCCCGACGGTTCGCTCGCCTACCGCGATCTCGTGCTTGGCGGCGATGCGGTGGCGGAGGCGCGGACGGTGTTCGCGCTCTCGGTCGGCTCGTGCTCGTTCGACGAGCCGGTCGACGATCTTCGGGCGATGGGCGTCCGGCTGGCTCCATGACACGCGCCGCGTGACGGGGACGGATCGGGGGGTGGTGGGTTTGAGGGGATGATCGTGGCGGAGCGGGCGGGTCTGAGACCCGCCCCTACAGGTGGTGGGAGGCGTTTCTGTTTGTCTTTGTCTTTATCTCTCTGGTCTTATGTGGCTTCCCATTCCTTCTGATACGCTGTACCCTGCCGATCACCTGCCGTGGGGGCTGGCGCGGCCTCGGTCGCACGCGCTGCGGCCGCGGCCGGTCGTGCGCGTCGGCGATCACGTCGTCGATCTCGCCATCATCGGGGCGACCGAGCACGACCTGCCGGAGCGCGTCCGCAACGCGCTCATGCAGGAGACGCTGAACTGCCTGATGGACCTCGGCGAGGACGCGTGGCGCGCGGTGCGCGAAGACGTGCAGCAGTTTCTCGAGCGCGAGACGGTCGATGCGGCGGTTCGGCAGCGGGCGATCCACCGGCTGCAGGATGTCGAGATGCTGCTTCCGGCGTGCATCGGCGACTACACCGATTTCTACTCGTCGCGCGAGCACGCGACCAACGTCGGCGTCATGTTTCGCGGCGCCGAGAATGCCCTGAATCCGAACTGGCTGCACCTGCCGGTCGGCTACCACGGGCGCGCGTCGTCGGTCGTGGCGAGCGGGCACCCGGTGACGCGTCCGTGCGGGCAGACGATGCCGCCGGGCGGGTCTGCGCCGGTGTTCGGCCCGACGCGGGAGCTCGACATCGAGGTCGAGATGGGCGTCTTCATCGGCCCCGGCAACACCCTCGGCACGTCCATCGCCGCCGACGATGCGATGCGGCACGTCTTCGGCTTCTCCCTCGTCAACGACTGGTCGGCGCGCGACATCCAGCGCTGGGAGTACGTGCCGCTCGGGCCGTTCCTCGGCAAGAGCTTCCTCACGTCGGTGAGCCCGTGGATCGTCTCACCCGACGCCCTCGCCTCGGCCCGCGTCGCCGCGCCCGAGCAGTCGCCGGACGTGCTGCCGTACCTGCGCGAGTCCAGACGCGAGACCTTCGCCATCGCCATCACGGCAACGCTCACGACGGGCGATGGCGAGACCGTCACGCTCTCGGAGACCGATTTCCGGCACCTCTACTGGACGCCCGCGCAGCAGATCGCCCACCACACCGTCAACGGCTGCAACCTGCGCGCGGGCGATCTCCTCGCCTCCGGCACCATCTCAGGCGCCGACGAATCGAGCCTCGGCAGCCTCTTGGAGCGCACGTGGAAGGGCACGCGCCCGATCGCGCTCCCCTCCGGCGCCACGCGCACATGGCTCGAAGACGGCGACACCGTCACGCTCTCGGCCACCGCCACCCGCGCCGACGGCTCGCGCATCGGCTTCGGCGAGTGCATCGGCACCGTCCTCCCGGCCCGCGAGGGGTGAGGTCGTTAGGCGGCGCGGATCGCGTCGAAGGTGAGGCCGAAGCGGGCGAGGTACTTGCGCAGTCGGTCGGCGTCGTTGGTCGTGGCGCGGCGGGCGCGGCTGGCGGCGAAGAGGCGGCGACCGGCGTCGGAGAGGCTCGCGCTCTGGCGCACGACGGCGACGACGGCGGCGAGCTGGGCGCGGTCGAAGAGGTCGAGGTCGGCGGCGCGCTCGGGGCCGAGAACGGCGTCGAGCGGGTCGGCGGCGGCGCCGCGCCACGCCGCGCGCAGGCGGGCGGTCTCGGCGTCGACATCGGCGGTGGTGATGCGGCCCGCGTCGGCGAGGGTGGACATGCGGGCGACGGCGGCGCCGAGGTCGCGGAAGTTGCCGCTCCACAGGGCGTCCGGGGCGGTGGCGAAGGCGAGGAAGCGCTCGCGGGCCTCGCGGCTCATCGTCACCCGGCGCCCGGTGGCGTCGGAGACGCGGTCGAGTTCGTAGTCGAGGTTGGCGGCGAGGTCGAGCGGGCGGTCGCGGAGCGCGGGCAGGTGGAACGACCAGAGGGCGATGCGCGCGAGCAGGTCCTCGCGGAAGCGCCCCGCGGCGACGTCGGCGGCGAGGTCGCGGTGCGTGCCGGCGAGGAGCGTGAAGCGGCTCTCGACATCGGCGTCGGCGCCGAGCGGGCGGAAGCGTCCGTCTTCGAGGGCGGTGAGCAGCACGGCCTGCGCTTCGAGCGGCAAATCGCCGATCTCGTCGAGGAAGAGCACGCCGCCGTCGGCGCGCCGGAGATGCCCCTCGCGGACGCGGTCGGCGCCGGTGAAGGCGCCGCGGACGTGGCCGAAGAGCGTCGAGAGGAGCGTGTCGCCGCGGAGGGCGGCGCAGTTGACGGCCTCGAAGCGGTCGCGGCGCAGGCGCCCGGCGGCGCGCTTGGCGTGGTAGACGCGCCGCGCGAGGGCGGTCTTGCCGGTGCCGGTGGCGCCGGTGAACAGCATCGGCGCGTCGGAGGCGACGGCGACGCGCTCGACGAGCGAGATCAGGCGGTCGTAGGCGGCGTCGGCGCTCGGCAGGCCGAGGCGCAGGTCGGCGCGGCGGGCCTCGGCGCGGCGCGCGGCGCGGCGGGCGAGGCGGTCGTAGCGCCCGAGGTCGAGGTCGACGAGTTGGACGCTGCCGCCGTCGGCGCCCGGACGCGGCGGCGCGGCCTGCAAGAGCACGGCAGGCACGGCGCGCGTCTCGGCGAGGAGGAAGAGGACGATCTGGACGACGTGCGTGCCGGTCGTCATGTGGAGGGCGTAGCGCTCGCGCTCGGTGTCGAACGGATACGCCTCGGCCCAGTCGGCGAGGGCGGCGTAGACCTGCTCGAAGTCCCACGGATCGTCGATGGCGACGCCGTGCAGCGCGGTTTCGGTCGCGGGCGAACGCTCGCGGATGTCCGCGGCGACGGTCGCGGCGATGTCCATGTGCCACGGCTGCGCGATCAGGTCGAGCCGCGCGACGGGAAGCTCCGGCGCCGTGCAGGCGGCGACGGTCGGGCGCCACTTGAGCCACCGCTTCTCGCCCGCCCCGGAGTCCTTGACGACCCCGAGCATTCCGATGACGACGAGCGGGCGCGGGTCTTCGGCAGGTTCGGGCATCGGATGGGGTAGACAGACGGATAAAAACACGTGCCCCCAGGATACGAAGTGGACGTGCCGCGCTCCGCCGATCTGTGATTTTGAGTCCGAAACGCCACGTTTGAACTCTGGCACGGTTGCGGCAAGGAGACCCGCCACGCCCCGACGACCGGGGCGCCACGTTATCCCCCCTGCTGCCATGCAGTCCACCGAATCGCGCTACGGCGCTCGCCTCACCCAGACCGGCGCCGCCACCGCCCTCCTCACCGACGCCGCCGGCGCCATGAAGCCGGTGCCGGTCGTCGCCACGCCCGCGCTCCTCGACCGCTTCGACACCGTCTGCCTCGACCAGGCGCTCAGCACGCGCAGCGCTCCCGGCGTCACGGCCCTCGTGCTCAACCCGGACGCCCACGCGGGCTACGGCGCCCCGATCGGCTGCGCCCTCGTCTCGCCGACGCACGTCTATCCGGGCCCGGTCGGCGTCGACATCAAGTGCTCGATGAGCCTGCTCCAGATCGACGTTCCCGCGGAGGCCATCGCCGACCGCGCCACGCGCCGCGCCCTCATCGACGCCATCGTCGCGCGCACGCCGACCGGCGCGGGCCAGGGCCAGCGGTCGGTGCGCAAGAGCCGCCGCATCGCCGAGGCGGACGGCTGGCGCGCGGTCGTCGGCGGCGCTACGCCCGACGTGCTCGCCTCGCTCGGCATCCCGCTCGACTGGGCCGAGCGGTGCGAGGACGCCGTCCACGTCGGCCACGACGGCACGGCGGAGGCGCTCGCGGCGCACCTCGACCGGCTGATGACGCGACGGCGTGCTCTCGAACCTGCCGAAAAGATTCGCCAGCTCGGCTCGTACGGCGGCGGCAACCACTTCGGCGAGTGCGAGGTCGTGCGCGTACGCGACGACCACGCGGCCACCGCCGAGACGTTCGGGCTGCGCGACGGCCACGTCGCGTTCCTCTCCCACTGCGGCTCGCGCGGCTTCGGCCACGCGCTCGCGCAGCACGAATTCCGCCGCCTCCAGGCGCACTTCGAGGCCACCGGGCGCGCGCTGCCCGGCGGCGACAAGGAACTCGTCTACGCCGCCTCGGCACCGCCGAGGCCGACGCACTACCTCGACGACATGGCCCTCGGCGCCAACTTCGCCACGGTCAACCACCTGCTCATCAACGCGCTCGTGCTGGAGGCGTTCCAGGAAGTGCTGCCGGGCACGACCGGGCACCTCGTCTACTTCATCAGGCACAACATCGCGCGGCAGGAGACGACCGACGAGGGCCGCACGGCGTGGGTCCACCGCAAGGGCGCGACGCGCGCGCTCCCGGGCGGCCACCAGCGCTCGCGGGCACGCCGTTCGCCGACGACCGGCCACCCGATCCTGCTGCCGGGCAACCCGCAGGCCGGCTCGTCGGTGATGGTCGCGGCGGACGGGCGCGGCGAGCAACCTGTACAGCGTCAACCACGGCGCCGGCCGCGCGCTGGGCCGCAAGGCCGCCTTCCGCACGCTCGACCAGGCCAGCGTCGACGCGTCGTTCGAGGCCGCCGACATCCTGAGCAACTGCCGCCAGTACCCGATCGACGAGGCCCCGGCGGCCTACAAGGACTTCCGCGAGGTCCTGAACGCCGTCGAAACGGCCGGGCTGGCCACCGAAGTGGCCCGTCTCGACGCGCGCTTCGTCGTCAAGGACCAGGACAAGAGCCTCCGCGGCGCCGCCTGATCCGCGCGGCGTGCCCCCACCGCCCCCGTCCGGCCGCTGTGCCGGGCGGGGGCGTCTCGCGTCGGTGGAAACGTCCGAACACGCGCGAGGGCCTGACGCGGACGAATCCGTGCCAGGCCCTCTGCGGTGGCGAGTGGCGCAGCCGGTCAGCGCCGGGTGTTGACGTTCGCGCTCGTGATCATCGACGCCTCCATGAACGTCACGCGCCCGGTCGTGACGTCGTGCATCGCGCCGACGACCGCCAGCTTGCCCTCGGCGACGAGGTCGCGGATGACGGGGCTGCGGTTGACGATGTTGTTCACGTTCATGCTCACGTTCGCGCGCGAGACCGCCTCTACGAACGCCTTGTTCGACGAGCGGCGCGGTCCCTCGACGTCGTCGACCGAGTAGACCGCCGGGGCGATGTTGGCGAGCGTGCTCGTGAGGTTGCCGAGCTCGACGTGGTCGCAGGCGCCCTTGACGGCGCCGCACTCGGTGTGGCCGAGCACGACGATGAGCCTGGAGCCGGCCACGGCGGTGGCGAATTCCATGCTGCCGAGGATGTCGGTGTTGACGAAGTTGCCCGCGACGCGCGCCGAGAACACGTCGCCGACGCCCTTGTCGAAGACGATCTCGTGCGGCACGCGGCTGTCGATGCAGCCGAGGATGGTGGCCATCGGGTACTGGCCGCCTGAGGTCTGGCGGATCTGCTCGAGGTAGTTGCGCTCGACGGCGCGGCCCCCGAGGAAGCGCTCGTTGCCGTCCTTGAGCAGTTGCAGGACACTCGCGGGCGTGAGAGCCGCCTGCGCCTCTTTCGTGAGCGCGGCGGTGAGTTCGCGGCCGGTGGCGTCGGTAACTGCGGGAGCGCCCGTGCGCGGCTGCGCGGTCACGCAGGCGCTCGAGAACGAGAGGACAAGGACGGGGAGGAAAAAACGAAGGCGACGCATCGGTCGGAAGGAAGGGCTGAAAGCGGGGGGTAGGACGCCGTCCACGCACGGTGCGGGACGGACGGGAGCGCACGCCGCGCGCAGCCACAGGGGCGCGCAGCGGCGTGCAGGCAAAGGTGCCGGACGACTCGCGCGGGCGCACACGGACACGTGCGCAGCACCGGCGAGGCCGTCGGCGTCAGCGTTCCGGCGGCGGAGACGAAGGCGCGCCGTGCCCGGCCGCGGGCGGCGCGCTGGCGGGCGCGTGGCGGAGGGCGTCGGCTCCGGCGCGCAGCACGGAGGCAGCGGCGTGGGCCTCGACGCCGAACGGCGCCTCGGGAGACGTCTCCTCACCCGCGAGCCACGAACCGTCCGTGGCCGGCACATCGGCGGGCGACGACGCGGACGAGACGGCGGAGATGGCCTGTTCTCCGGCGACCGCGGCAGGAGCCGCAGCGGCACGCCCGGTCATGGCTGCGCCGGTAAGCGCAATCAGGAACAGGGCGAGCAGCAACGGGCGAAGCGTCATGGGCCGGTGTACCGGGTCGTCCAATTCGACGTTCCAACGACCATTCCGATTCGCAAGGGGATGCAGCGGCGATCTGGCCACGACGTGTCGCGATGGTGCGGGATCACGCAGCGGAAGCGCCGAACGCAACGACAACGGCGTTCCACGGCGAAACCCTCTTTCCGCGAGGAAGAAGAGCATGACGCCCGCGTGCAACGGGCCGTCGCGGGGGATGCTCACGCCCCGTACACCGAGAAGTCATCCCGCCGCATGTGGAGCGTCACCACGATGGCGAGGAGCAGCGAGTTGGCGAGGAGCGCCGAGCCGCCGTACGAGATGAACGGCAGCGGGATGCCGATGACCGGCAGCAGGCCCGTCACCATCCCCAGGTTCACGAAGAGGTGGATCAGGAAGATGCCCGCCGCCCCCGCCGCCATCATCGACCCGAACGGACTTCGCATCTGCGCCCCGACGCGCACCAGTCGCCCGAGCAGCAACCCGTACAGCAGCAGCACCGCCAGCGACCCCATGAAGCCGAACTCCTCGCCGATGATCGAGAAGACGAAGTCCGTCGACTGCTCGGGGATGTAGGCCCCCTGCGTCTGTGTGCCCTTGCGGAAGCCCTTGCCGAGGAGGCCCCCCGCGCCGATGGCCGCCTTCGACTGCACGAGGTGATAGCCGACGTTGTCCTTGTACTCGTCGGCCTCGGGGTTCGTGAACGACTTGATGCGCGCCACCTGGTGCGGTTGAAGCGCCGAGACGGCCACCGACGAGGCCATCGTCACCCCGCCGGTGAGCAGGAGGGCCACGAGGACCATCTTTCGGTTGCGCGTCGTCACCCAGACGCCGAGCGTGAAGATGACCGTCACCGCGATGGCGACGGGCATGTAGACGATCGAGAAGTACCCGGCGATGGCGGGCGCGATCATCATGGCGAGCACCCAGAGCGGCAGGCCGCTCCAGAAGAGCATGATCGGGATGAGGCCGAGAAAGACGAGGCCGGTGCCCGTATCGCGCTGCGGCCCGATGACGATGGCCGCCGGAATCAGCAGCAGGACCGTGGCGAGGATGCCCTGTTTGAGGCCGCTCTCGCGCGGGTTGCGCGTCGACAGGATGGCGGCGACGGCGAGGAGCGTCGCCACCTTGACCGGCTCGGACGTTTGAAGGCCGAATCCGCCGATGTAGAACCACGCCTTGGCACCGTTGACCTCACGCCCGAACAGCGCCGTTGCGATCATGAGCAGGAGGCCGAACGCGTACGCGGGCCACGCAATCGCCTGAAAGAAGCGCGGCGGGCGCGTCAGGCACAGCCCGAGCGCGACGACGGAGATGACGAACCACTGCACCTGCCGGGCATAGTTGCCCCGGACCGAGTCGAGCAGGTATTCGGCGCCCTGCCCTGTCGTCGTCGAGAAGATGGCGAGCAGGCCAAGCCCACCGAGGCCCGCCCACGCGAACAGAAGAAGCCAGTCGAGCTGCCGGTACCAGGGACGCATGAGGGATCGAGGATGTGCGGGCGCGCAGTGCGGGCGCGCGGGGCGAACGGGCGAAATGTGCGGGGCGTCGGGGGCGGCCGGGGTGGCGCGCAGGCCGGGGCGCCGAACGGTCGGATGGGGAGACGCCGTTCATGCGTGTGGACGTTCGGTGGGCACGGAACGTTCGGCGCGTAAATCGCAGGCCGACGCGGGCGGCGCCGTCGTCATGCGCCGCCTGTGGCCCCCGTCACCGCGTCGTCGGACGGGCGGGGACGGCGGCGGCGCCGGGGGCGTTCGTGCGGAGCGTCGTCGAGGGTGGGGGCGTCGGGCGGATGCGGCCCTGCGCGTCCGGACCGTCGTCGTTGAGCGTCGAGCGGCCTTCCTCGCGGGTGCCAGCGCGGCGCGGCGGGGCGATGTCGTCGCCGGGCAGCGCCTGGCTCTGCGCCGCAACGGCGCGCGCGACGAGCGCCTTCCGCTCGGGCGAGATCGTGCCGGTGAGGTAGTACTCGGCCATCAGCGACGCGATCGGACCGGCGGCGGTGGCGCCGAAGCCCGCGTTCTCCACCTGCACGGCGATGGCGATCTTCGGATTGTCGAAGGGCGCGAACATGATGAACACCGAGTTGTCGCGCCGCGCGACGCCCGGCGCCTGCGCCGTGCCCGTCTTGCCGCCCGACAGGATGTTGGGGATTTGAAGGCTCCGGCCCGTTCCGCGCTCCATCACGCCCCGCATCCCGTCGCGGACGAGCTGGAAATACTCGTCCTTGATCGGCAGCGTCTCCGGCGCCGGGATCGTCGGGCGGATCGTCTCGCCGGTCTCGGGGTGGCGCAGCTCGCGAATCAGGTGCGGCGCGGGTTTGCGCCCGGCGGCGCCGACGATGCCGACGTACCGCGCGAGCTCGAACGGCGTCGCCCCCATGTTGCCCTGCCCGATGCCGAGGTTGATCGTGAAGCCCGGTCCCCACTTGTCGACGCCGTAGTTGCGGTTGAAGTACGCGGAGTCGGGGATGAGGCCCGGCGTCTGCTCGCCGACATCGGTCAGGGCGCGCTCTCCGAAGCCGAACATGTGCGCGTACCGCTGATACGTGTTGACATCGGTTCGGTACATCAGTTCGAAGAAGAACGTGTTGCACGAGTGCTCGATGGCCTGCACGACCTCGATCGATCCGTCGCGGTGCATGCAGCGGAAGAAGCGCCCGCCGCCGAGCGGGTGGCCCCCGCCGCAGTAGATGTGCTCGCCGACCTTGAGAGACCCCTCCTGGAGCGCCATGAGCGCCATGAACGGTTTCCATGTCGAGCCGGGCGGCTGCATCGACTGCGTCGCCCGGTTGAACATCGGCTTCGTCTTCGACTCGTTGAGGTAGCGCCACATGTCCTGCGAAACCGGGCGCGAGAACGTGGTCAGGTCGTAATCCGGCATCGAGATCATCGACAGAATCTCGCCCGTCTGCGGATCGAGCGCGACCGCCCCGCCGCGCTTGCCGACGAACAGGCTCTCGGCGAACGCCTGCAAGCGGCTGTCGAGTGTGAGCACGAGATCGTAGCCGGAGATGGCCGTCTGGCTCCGCTCGGCGAGCGTATCGACCGGCAGGCCGCGCGCGTTGCGGACGACATAATCGAGGCCGAGCTTCCCTCTCAAATACATCTCGTAGTTGCGCTCGACGCCGGTCACGCCGATGAGGTCGCCGCGGCGGTATCCGTCGTCGTAGCGGCGCCCGAGTTCGGTCTTGCCGATCTCTCGGACGTAGCCGATCGCGTGCGTCGCGCGGGCGTCGGTGAGGTAGCGGCGCATCTGCTTCTCATCGACCGAGACGCCCTCGTGGCCGTCGGTGCGGAAGCGGAACTGCTCGGCGAGCACGCGCCCGATGGTGCCGAGGTCGAGGTCGGTGAAGGCCACCGTCGGCGCATCCGGGTTTCGCTCGGTGGCGACGGCGAGGCGCGCGAAGACGGTCGAGTCGGGCACGCCGAGGAGACCGGCGAGGAGCGTGACCCGCGTCGAGTCGACGTGCCGGGTGCCGGGAGCGTGCGGGAAGTAGCGCGGCGTGAGCGAGAGCGCGTACGAGGCGGCGTTGTCGACCATCAGCAGGCCGTTGCGGTCGTAGACGGCGCCGCGCGCCGGGCGCACGAAGACCTCGCGGATGGCGTTGTTGGTGGCCTCGTTGGCATACAGGTCGCGCGCGAGCAGCTGCAGCCACGCGAGGCGCATCCCGAGGATGGTCAGGACGATGAGGATGAGCGAGCCGAAGATGCCCGCCCGGACGCGGTACTCGTCCATCGGTGCTGGGGGCGCCCGCGAAGGGCGCGTTTGAGCCGCGCCGCTGCGGCGGGCTCCTGTGCCCACCGCCGCGCCGCGCACCCCTGCAACGCACGTCAGAGCCGGTTCCTTCCACCCCGTCCCGTTTTTCCACACGCCCCGCCGTATCGTCGGCGCAGCCTGCCCAGCCTCTGCCATGCCCGACCGTCACTTCGGCGCCATTTCCGATGTACCCGTCGGGGCGACGTTTGCCGACCGGATCGAACTCTCACACGCCGGGGTCCACCGCCCGACGCAGCCCGGCATCTGCGGCTCGAACGATGGCGAAGGTGCCGAGTCGATCGTCCTCTCCGGCGGGTACGGCGACGACCAGTTTCAGGGCGACGCCATCATCTACACGGGGCAGGGAGGGCGCGACCCGCTGAAGAACCGGCAGGTGGCCGACCAGCCGTGGAACGGCTACAATGCGTCGCTCGCCCGCAGCACCCTCACGGGCCGTCCGGTGCGTGTGGCCCGCCTCACAACCGGCTTTCGGGACCGCGAATACCGCTACGAAGGTCTCTACCGCGTGGTCTCGTACTGGAAAGAGCGGGGGCAGGACGGCTTTTTCGTGTGGCAGTACCGGCTCGAACGCCTCCCGCGCGACGAAGCTGCTGCATGGGGCGAGACGTGGCGCGGTGAGGGAACGGGCAGCGCCGTCGGCGAACCGAAGCTGCCGCTGTGGCTCCTTGCCAGCCTGCCCTACGACCGCATCGCTTCGGTGGTGGAAGGCATCGCCTCGTCGGGTCTTTCAGACGCTGCCGCTGCCGAGGAGACCGGCCCGGCGCCCCGGAGGCTGGAAACGCAGAACCGGATCGTCCGCGACACGCGGGCCATGGCATCTGTCAAGCAGGCGCACGACTTCACCTGTCAACTCTGCGGCCTGCGCCTCGACACGCCAGGCGGACCGTACGCCGAAGCCGCGCACGTGCAGCCGCTCGGCGCCCCGCACGACGGCCCCGACGTTCCCGGCAATCTGCTCTGCCTGTGCCCGAACTGCCACGTCCGCTTCGACCGTGGAGCGGTTACGATCGCCGACGACGGCCGCCTGATCGGTGATGAGGGCGCGCTTCGGTCTACGAACGGGCACCCAGTCGACCCAGAGCGCCTCGCCTACCACCGCGCGCACATCTACAACCCGTGGCCGCGCGGCTCGGACCGGAGATGAGCGCACCGGCTCCCGGTGTGCGTCAGGCGTAGCGGGGGATGGCGGCGCGGGCCATGCGCACGAAGTCCTGCTTCTCGTCCCACGGCAGGAAGGCGTGGCGGAAGCCGAGGATGACGGCGTCGCGCACGAGCGTCGCGGGCACGCCGCAGAGCGTGTGGATGCGCCAGAGCTCGTCGGTGACGGTCGTGCGCGAGAAGAGGCGGTTGTCGGTGTTGATCGTCACCGCGACGCCTGCCTCCAGGTAGCGGCGCAGCGGGTGCTCGGCGAAGCCGCTCACGACCTTCGTCTGCACGTTCGACGTCGGGCAGACTTCGAGCGGGATCTGCCGGTCGATGACGTAGCGCAGCAGCTCCTCGTCCTCCCACAGGCTCGTGCCGTGGCCGATGCGGTGCGCGCCGCACTTGAAGAGCGCCTGCCGGATCGACTCCGGCCCGTACGCCTCGCCCGCGTGGATCGTGATGTTGAGCAGGTGCTTGCGCGCGAAGTAGAACGCCGCCCCGTGCAGCTCCGCCGGGTTGCCGCGCTCGCCGCCCGCGAGGTCGAAGCCGATGACGCCCTTGTCGCGGTGCGCCGCCGCCAGTTCGGCCTGCGCCAGACTCGCCGACTCGCGCCGGTCGCGGAGGCCGCAGACGATGATGCCCGAGCGGATGCCGAAGTCGCGCTCGGCAGTTTTGAGGCCGTCGTAGACCGCCTCGTTGACCTCCGCCATCGTCAGCCCTTCGTCGGTGTGGAGGATGGGGCCGTAGCGGACTTCGAGGTAGCGGACGTTCTCGCGCGCGTTGTCTTCGGCGAGTTCGTAGGCGATCCGCGAGAGCGCCTCGCGCGTCTGCATGAGCGGAATCGAGTACGAAAACCACCGCAGGTACGCCTCCAGCGTCTCCGAGTCGTCGACCTGCCGGAGGATGGCCGTCAGACCCTCGACCGAATCCGACGGCAGCACGTCCATCTTGCCCTGCTCGCGGGCGAGTTCGAGCATCGTTTCCAGGCGCAGCGAGCCGTCGAGGTGGCAGTGCAGCTCTGCCTTGGGCCACCGCGCCACATCGTCGCGCGAGAGCGGTGGAAAGGCGACCGGCCGCGCGGCGCCGGGCAGCGCGACGGCAGCGAGTGGCGAGGTCGTCGCGCGGGGCGACACGGCGCGCGGCGATGTGCCCGAGGGCGTGGCAGCGTCGGACGCGGAGGCGTCTGAGCGGGGCGAGACGGGTCGAGCATGGGGGGCCGTTTCGTGGGCAATCTACGGCGCGGGGCGTGTGTCGGCGCCGGACCCGCGCGGGGGCACGATTCCGCAACGACACGCCGTGCCTCCGGATGCCGCCGAAACCGGGCTGCGCGGCCCCTCGTTGCGCCCGATCTCTCCCGGCCAGCGGCGATCCGTCGCCGCCCGCCCGCTCCACCCTCGTCTCACCGCTTCCATGGGAAACCTCGGCGCCACCGAAATCCTCCTCATCCTCCTCGTCGTCCTGCTGCTCTTCGGCGCGCGGCGCATCCCCGAGATCGCCCGTGGCCTCGGCAAGGGCATCCGCGAGTTCAAAGACGCGACCAACGACATCAAGCGTGAGCTGACCGTCGACGAGAGCCGCCGTCCGAGCCTCCCGCCGCAGGGCGAGACGTACGCCCGCACGATGACCGGCGAGCCGATCGTCTACGCGACGCCCGCAGCACCCGGCATGCCCGGCGCCCCGGCCTCCATGCCCGCGCCGATGACGAGCGCGGCCGTTGGGGGCGCCGCCGAGGCGGTGCCGTCGTACGAGACGCACCTCTACCCGAGCGCCGACATGACCGGCGACCCGGCCCACGGCCTCCCGTCGACCGGCACCGTGAACGCGCCCGTCCCGCCTGCCGCGGCCAACGACTCTCCCCCGCCGCGCGAGAGCCGCCTCTGAGGCAGCGTCCGGCACAGCCCGGGCGCCGACGCTCCTTCCCCGACGCCTTCCGTGCAGCCTGCGCGGGAGGCGTCGGGGCGTCTGGTGGGTACGGATTTTGGCTTCGGCGGTAGCTCCGGGCAACCGGGCGTCGGAGGCGGGCAGGTGCGGGCGCGTATCTTGGGCGGTCTCATCACACCATTTCCAGACCATCCCATGAGCGTTCTCGTCGGCACGCGACACCCGTCTCGTTGTCCAGGGCTTCACCGGCAAGGAAGGCAGCTTCCACGCCGAACAGATGATCGACTACGGCACGACCGTCGTCGGCGGCGTGACGCCGGGCAAGGGGGGCACGACGCACCTCGACCGCCCCGTCTTCAACTCCGTCCGCGAGGCGGTGGAGAAGGAAGGCGCCAACACGTCCGTCATCTTCGTGCCCGCCGCCCTACGCCGCCGACGCCATCATCGAGGCCGCCGACGCGGGCGTGGAGCGTCATCGTCTGCATCACCGAAGGCATCCCGGTGAAGCGACATGCTGCCCGCGTACCACTACGTGAAGAGCCAAGGGCGCTGCGCCTCGTCGGGCCGAACTGCCCCGGCGTGCTCTCGCCCGGCAAGGCCAAGGTCGGCATCATGCCGGGCGATGATCTTCTCGGAAGGCCCCGTCGGCGTCGATCTCGCGCTCGGGCACGCTCACCTACGAGGCCGTCGACCAGCTCACGCGGCGCGGCATCGGCCAGACGACGGCCATCGGCATCGGCGGCGACCCGGTCATCGGCACCCGCTTCGTCGACGCGCTCGAACTCTTCGAGGCTGACGGCGACACCGAGGCCATCGTCATGATCGGCGAGATCGGCGGCAGCGCCGAGGAGGAAGCCGCGGCGATTACATCCGCGAGCACATGACCAAGCCGGTCTTCGCCTTCATCGCGGGCGCGACGGCGCCTCCGGGGCGCCGCATGGGCCACGCAGGCGCCATCATCGCGGGCGGCAAGGGCACCGCCGAGGAGAAGTTCGCCGCCCTCGAAGCCGCGGGCGCCACCATCGTCAAGAACCCGGCGGACATCGGCGAGGCCGTCGCGCGCCACATGGGCAAGGCGTGAGCGCCTGAGCGCCCACCGCACCACGCAAGCCTGTCAGGTCCCCCGACCTGACAGGCTTTTTGCTGTCGCACCGGGCTGGAAGGGGCGGGAGCCGCACTCCGCTCATCGGTATGCAACGGGGGAGAACGGGGCCAGATGTGCCTCTATATTGCGCTCCCCCATTTTCGACCCGATTGCCCATGCGCTTTGCCCTGGCTACCCTTCTGCTGCCCCTCGCCGCCTGTCAACCTGCGGACCCGTCGACCGCGCCCGCCGATTCGCTCACCGCCCAGACGGCGCCCTCTGGTGTGAACGGCGCCACAGGCGAGGTCGTGCCGGGCGTGTCCATCGGGACGGCGGCCGTTGGGATGGCCTACGACAGCGTCGCGGTGCACATGGGCGTGCCTGCGCTCGATGCGGCGGGCCCCGGCGAGATGCTGACCGCCTGGCGCCGTCCGTCTGCCGGATCCGCCTCGGGCGATTCGTCCGGTTGGATCGCCGTGTTCGCCGTCGCCGATACCGCCGGGGGCACGGGCTACCACGTGCGCATGGTCCGCGCCTCGCCCGACGCCCTCCGTCCCGGCGGCGTCCGCCGCTCCGATGTGGCCCTGCTCTACCCGCAGGCGGTTCCGTTCGGGTCAGCGCACCTTTACGCCCCTGGCGCGGGCGTCGGCCTGACCTTCGACAGCGCCTCCGACACCGCCCGCGCGACCTCGGTCTTCGTGGTCGCGCGCGGCACGACGGTCCCGGCGCCGCTCGACCCCATCGCATCCCTGTTCCTTCCCGGAGGCGGCGGCCGCTAAGGCGTCTCGCGGGAGCGGACACAATCGCGTCGGAGCGGGGCCAGTCGAGACGAAGCGGTGCGGACCACGGACTTCACCGCCTCCGCGCGCTGTCTCCGCCGTCTCTTCGCGCCCTCACGGGGACCCGCGCGCGCCGCCGCCGTAGCAGACTCCACGCGGCCCCTGTGCCGCGGTGTTGCCCGCCTCTGCGCTCCCCGGCTACGTCTCCCGATCCAATCGGGACACCCGGGACCTCTCGGATGCGGCTTGTTTCTGACCGCTGACGAGAGTTGCATGCTGCGTCTGCCTCCCTTCCACGAAGTGGATGCGCGAGGATGAGGCTTCGAGGGGTTCGGAGGCGCCTGCGTGGCGCCCGAGTGCCAGACGAGGTGTGATTCGCCTGCAAGATCTCTGGACGCTGCCCGCCGGGCGGCGTTCGCGGTCTCCATCGTCTACACTCAATCACCTCCGTGACGACGACCCCCACCCCCACCTCCACCGACGCGGCTCCCGAGTCCTCGTTCGCCACCCTCGGCCTCGCCGAGCCCATCCTCCGCGCCGTTCAGGCCGCCGGGTACGAGACGCCGACCGCCGTTCAGGCCATCGCGATTCCGCTCGCGCTCTCGGGCCGTGACCTTCTCGCCTCCGCGCAGACCGGCACCGGCAAAACCGCCGCCTTCGTCCTGCCGACGCTTCAGCGTCTGTCCGAGACCGAAGGCGACCGCGGCGTGACCCGCGCGCTCATCCTCACCCCGACGCGCGAGCTCGCCGAGCAGGTCGAGGCCGCCGTTCGCACCTACGGTGGGCACCTGCGCCTGCGCACCGCGCTCCTCGTCGGCGGAATGCCGTACGGGCCGCAGATCGGCGCCCTCCGCCGCGGCGCCGACCTCGTCGTCGCCACGCCGGGCCGCCTGCTCGACCACCTCGACCGCGGCGACCTGCTGCGCCTCGACACCGTCGAGACGTTCGTGCTCGACGAGGCCGACCGCATGCTCGACATGGGCTTCCAACCCGACCTCGCCCGCCTCGCCGAGGTGCTTCCGGCCAAGCGCCAGACGCTCATGTTCTCGGCGACGATTCCGCGCGAGGTCGAGAAGCTGGCCCATTCGATGCTCAGCAACCCCGAGCGCATCGAGATCGGCGAGCGCCGCAGCCCCGCCGCGACCGTCACGCAGCGTGTCGTGACCGTCACCGAGGGCGACAAGATGCGTCTGCTCCTGCACCTGCTCCGCACCGGCGAAGGCCTCGCGGCGGGCGCCGAGCCGACCGCGCTCGTCTTCACGAAGACCAAGATCCGCGCCGACGAAGTCGCCGAGTTCCTGATGGCCGACGGCGTGCCGGTCGGTCTCCTCCACGGCGACCGCTCGCAGATCCAGCGCCGCCGCGCGCTCGAGAACTTCCGCAACGGCCGCGTCGCCGTGCTCGTCGCCACCGATGTCGCTGCGCGCGGCATCGACGTGCCGGGCCTCGACATCGTCGTCAACTTCGACGCGCCGATGGCCCCTGAGGACTACATCCACCGCATCGGGCAGTACCGGGCCGCGCCGAGGCGACGGGCGAGGCCCTCTCGTTCGTCTCCAACGGCGAGGCCTGGGCGCTGCGCAACATCGAGCGCCACATCGGGCGCGCGATCGAGCGGCAGCACGTCGAGGGCTACTCGGCCCCCGAGCCGGCCCCGCGTCCGGCGCGCGCCCACGCGGGTGCGCCGCGCGGCGGCTCGCGCAGCGGCTACCAGGGCGGCGGCGGTGGCAACCGCCCGAACGGCGGGTTCAGCGGCGCCCGCCGCGACGACCGTCGCAGCAGCTGGAAGTAACGCTCCGGCGCACTCCTTCTCTCGCGGCCCCGCGTGTCTCCGGACACGCGGGGCCGCGCTGCGTTCGGGCCCGAACGGGCGCGTCCGGCGCCGTAGCTTGACGCATCCCGTCGTCCGCTGTCTCCTCCCCCCTTCCCTTTCTCCCACACTGCCCATGCGCCGGTTGCTTCCACTTGCGGTCCTCGCCGCCGCCCTCACGATTCCCGCCGCCGCGCAGCCGTCGTTCCAGTGGGCGCGCGCGTGGGGCGGCACCGGCGCCGAGTACGGCTACGGCCTCGCCATCGCCCCCGGCGGCGATGTCTTCGTCGCCGGGTCGTTCGCGGCAGGCGTGCGCTTCGGGCCGGACTCGCTCGTGAGCGCGGGCAGCGCCGACATTCTGCTGATGCGCCTCGCCCCCGATGGCACCGTGCGGTGGGCGCGGCGCGCGGGCAGCAACCGCGCCGACTTCGCGTACGCCGTCGAGACCGGGCCGAACGGCAGCGTCTACGTCGGCGGCACGTTCACGCGCAGCATCGGCTTCGGCTCGGGCGACTCGCTCTACGCCAACGGCAACAACCGCGACGCCTTCGTCGCCCGCTACACCGGAGACGGTGTGTACGAATGGGGATGGACGGGCGGTGGCGTCGCCAACGACGACTACCTCCGCGACTTCGTCGTCGAGCCCGACGGCGGCTTCTACGCCGCGGGCGACTTCCACACGGCGGCGACCATCGGCGGTGGCGTCGTGCAGTCGGCGGGTCTCGGGGATGCATGGCTCGCGCGCGTGCGCCCCGACCGCTCGCTCGCGTGGATCCGCACCGGCGGCGGCACCTCCGACGAGGACACGTGGCGGACGGTCGCCGCGGCGCCCGGCGGCGGCGTCTACGTGGCCGGTACCTTCCGCACCCGCGCAGGCTACACCGACCCCTCGCGCCCCACCGCCGACACGCTCGTCTCGCGCGGCAGCACCGACATCGCCGCCGCCCGCTACGGCGCCGACGGACGCCTCCTCTGGACCCGCTCGATGGGCGGCGGCTCCGCCGATTTCGCGTTCGACGGCGCCGCGATGACCGACGGCGATTTCGTCTTCGCGGGCATCCTCGGCACCTCCGGCGGCGTCTTCGGAAGCGAGACGCTCACGACTGCCGGCAAGTCCGACGCCCTCGCCGTCCGCCTCTCGCCCGACGGCGACGTCCGCTGGGTGCGCCTCGCAGGCGGGCCGGAGGACGACTCGTGGCGCGCGGCGGCGGCGCTCCCCGGCGGCGCAGCGCTCGTCGCGGGCAACCTCAACACGCCGTCCACCGTCGGCGCGGTGCCGCTCGTCACGCAGGGCGGCAGCGATCTCGTCGCCGCCGACGATCAGCGCCGCGGGCAGCGTTCGGCGACGGCCTCGTCTCCGGTGGCGGGCCGTCGTTCGATGCGGCGTATTCGGCGGCGGCGCGCGACGGCGCGGTCTACGTGACGGGCAACTTCCAGGGCGCGGGCAACGTCTTCGGCGCCGAGACCTTCACCTCGCGCGGCGTCAGCGACCTCGTCGTCGTGCGCGTGCGCGGCGGCGCCTTCACCGGCGTGGCTGCGCGCGAGACGGCCCGCAGCGGGATGCTTCGCCTCGTCGGTCCGAACCCGGTCGGCGCGCACGCGGCGGTCGCCATCGGGCGCAGCGTCGATGACGCCACCGTCACCCTCCACGACGCCCTCGGGCGGACGGTCGCGCGGTTGCACGAGGGTCCGCTCGCATCCGGCGACGAGGTCGGCATCGACACGTCGGCGCTGGCGCCGGGCGTCTACGCGGTTCGCCTCGTCGGCGGCGGGACGGTCGAGACCCGCACGTTCGTCGTCGCCCGCTGACGCGCGGCATCCACGAACGCAGCGCGCCCCGCTCGGAGACTCCGGGCGGGGCGCGCTGCGATGGGGGCGGAGTGCGTCAGCCCTCGCCTTCCTTCTTGATCGTGTCGTCGACCTGCGGATCGGGCTTGTAGCCGCGGCGCGGCTCGAAGACCTGGTCGATGAGGCCGTAGTCCTTGGCGTCGTGGGCGCCGAGCCAGTAGTCGCGGTCGGCGTCGTGGCGGAGCCGCTCGACCGTCTTGCCGGTGTGGTGGGCGAGGACGGAATAGAGGCGGTCCTTGATCCAGGCGATCTCCTTGGCGACGATCTCGATGTCGGAGGCCATTCCCTGCGCGCCGCCGCTCGGCTGGTGGAGCATGATGCGGCTGTTCGGGAGCGCCGCGCGCTTGCCCTCGGCGCCGCCCGCGAGCAGCACCGACCCCATCGACGCCGCGAGGCCGACGCAGAGCGTCGACACTTCCGGCTGCACGAACTGCATCGTGTCGTAGATCGCCATGCCCGAGTACACCTCGCCGCCGGGCGAGTTGATGTACATGTTGATGGGCCGCGCGGGGTCTTCGGAGGCGAGGAAGAGCAGCTGCGCGATGGTCAGGTTGGCGATGCTCGCGTCGATTCCGGTGCCGATGATGACGATGCGGTCGCGGAGCAGGCGCGAGAAGATGTCGAACGAGCGCTCGCCCCGCGACGTCTGCTCGACGACCATCGGCACGAGACCGGCGAGGGGCTGGTCGCCGAGGCCGACCGTCGAGATCGACGAGGGCAGGCGGAGGTCTTTGGCGTAGTGGAGGAAGTCCTGAACCATGGGGAGAGGGCGGGGATGTCGGAATGGAATGGCGCGCACGGGCGGCGCGCAGGGCTGTTCACGGGAACCCGAAACGGCGGTTCCGGGGGGGGCGTGGTGGCGGTAGGGGCACGATAGTTCGTGCCCCTACGTCCGGTTCGGCTGTGACGGTCATCCTGAACCGAAAACACCTGTCAGGCCCGAAGACCTGACAGGTGTCGTCCACGGGGCGGCGCGTGGATCAGGCGGCGGCGCTGTCGCCGTCGGAGTCCGCCTCAGGCACGTCGACGGCGGGCGTCTCAGCGGCGGCGTCTTCCGTGGCGTCGTCAGCAGCGGCCTTCTTGCGCGGGCCGCCCTTCTTGCGCATCTCGGCCTTGCGCTCGGCGTCGGCAGCTTCGGCCTCGGCGCGGGCGGTCTCGGCGGCGGCGCGTTCGGCGGCGCGGCGGGCGACGAGTTCGGCCTGCACCGCTTCGAAGCTCTTGTCCTCGAACGTGACGTCCTCCGACAGAACGCCGAAGAGCTTCTCCGACAGGATCTGCTGCTGCAAGCGGTCCATCACGCCTTCCTGCCCGGCGTAGAGGCGGCGCAGGAGCGACGGGTCGAGGCCCTGCGCGGTGCGGGCGAAGTACGCGTCGATGTCCTCGTCGCCGACCTCGACGCCGTGGCTCTCGACGAGCGCGTCGCGCACGAGCATCCAGCGCGCCTGCCGCTCGGCCTCGGGCGACATGCGCTGCGCGTAGCCGTTCACGTCGAAGCCCTCGGGCAGCTTGCCCTCGTTCTCGTCGGCGATGCCGCGCAGGAACGATTCGAGGAAGATCTCGACAGCGCTCGACGGCACCGGGATCGGGTTGGCCGCGAGGAGGGCCTCGATCATCTGCGACTCGTTGTACTCGCGCTGCCGCTGCGTCCACGAGCGGTCGAGGTCGCTGCGGACATCGTCGCGGAGGGCGGTGAGCGTTTCGTGGCGTCCGTTCGAGGCCTCGGCGGCGAAGGCGTCGTCGAGTTCGGGAAGCGTGCGCGTCTTGACCGACTGCACCGTCACGGCGTAGCGGTGCGCGTGCGCCGTCTCGCCCTCGCCGTGCGGAAGCTCGACCTCGACGCTCTCGCCCGCCGTCTTGCCGACGAGCGCCTCGCGGAGCGCCTCGTGGACGCGCGTGTCGTCCATCTCGACGCGCACGCCGGTCTCGGCCTGCACGTCGTGCGGTGCCGGGGCATCGCCCTCGCCCTCGGTCGCCACGTCGGCGATGGGCAGCAGGTCGACGACGGCGACATCGGCGTCGGTGATCGCGTGGCCGTCTTCGGCGTCGGCTTCGGTCTCGGTGGCGGCGGTGCGGCGCAGGGCGGCGAGTTCGGCGTCGATCTCCTCGTCGGTGATCTCGTGGACGAGGCGCGTCATCGTCTGGCCGCTCAGGCCGACGATCTCGACATCGGGGCGGACGCCGAAGCGGACCGTCGCGTTCAGGTCGCCGGTGCCGTCGAAGTCGAGGCGGGTCAGCTGCGGGCGCCCGATGACCTCGTACTGCTCGACGACCTCGGCCTGGTAGGTCTCCTGCACGGTCTCCTCGGCGAGCGTGCCCGCGATCTCGCGCCCGTAGAGGCGGCGGACGAGGTCGAGCGGGGCCTTGCCGGGGCGGAAGCCGCGCGGCTGCACGCGTCCGCGCTGGCGCCGTAGGGCGGCGTCGAAACGCGGGGCCATGTCGGCGGCAGGGCCGACGATGTCGAGCTGGTAGTCGGCCGGGCCGATCTGGGAAATCGTGGTCTGCATTCGGAGGATGGCGGGCAGGGAGGCTGCGGGAAGGGGCGGCCGCGGGTGGCGCGGGGTCAAACGAGCGCCGCGCTGGCAACGGGTGCCGGCGCGGCGAAAGGCAGGTCAGGGGCGCGTCGTATGGGCAACGCGCGGTCGGCGTTCCGCGGCGCGCTCCAATAATCGGCGAAGCAGCAGGCGCAGCGCGCGTCGCTCAGGTCGCCATCCTCAGGCGGCAGCCAGGAAGCTGCGCCCGCGCGGCTGGCTCGTCGCCTCGCGCTGCGGCACGACCGCCGCCGGCTCGACGAGGTCGAGGCGGTCGCGGAGCGCGAACTTCCACAGCGACACCGCCTCCACATTCCCGTCGATGGCCTTCTGGCCGCGCACGCGGATGCGAATGTTTCGCCGGTCCGTCGAGGAGGCGGCGATGAACACGTCCTCGATCTCGTCGAGCGTCGCGGTGCGAACACAAAAACCGAAGCGGCGAAGCTCGATCCGGTCTTCGAACAGGACGAGGCGAAGGCCGAGGGCGAGCCCCGACGAGGGGGCGAAGGCGTTGCGGAGAACGAAAGACATCAGTACGGGATCAGGCAGCGCCAAGGATACACGTCTTTCGAGGGAAGCCCCCAAGAACTCGACCGGCAAACTGTAACGGACATGACCGAAATCTGCCGTGCAGGCATTTCCGAACGCTCACGGCAGATTTGGAGCCTGACCCACCCCCGCCTGCTCGCTCAGAACTCGGCGCCGAGCGAGAGGTAGAGCAGCGGACTCCCGACGACCGCTCCGTCGAACGGCCAGCCGATGTCGGCGCGCACCGGCAGCCCGAGCACCGACGTCCGCAGCCCACCGCCGACGCCGACGAGCACGTCGTCGAGTCGGCGCGGCGCGCCGGGGCCACCCGAGGTGAGGACGCGGAAGCGCCCGTTGCCCGGCCCGGAAAAAGCGGCGATGTCGGCGAAGAGCACGCCTTGCAGCGGCAGCACCGGCCCCGAGGGCGCGCCGATGAGCGCGACGCGCGGCAACCGCGCCTCGGCGTTGACGAGCGCGTACGCGGTCCCGCTCCGCGCGCCGAGGCGGTAGCCGCGCAGCGGAAGCACTGGCGTGGCGAAGGCGAAGTCTTCGAGTTGGACGATGGGGAAGGCGTCGGCGGCGAACGACGGATCGAGCCAGCCGACGACCCCGGCGCCGTAGAACCGCTGTGGCCGCCGCCCGAACGAGCCGCCCGCCGCCCCGCGAAGCGCAAACACGAGCGCCTCGCGCGCGGTGCTCCGGTAGAGCCGCGCATCGCCGACGACCGACACGAAGCGCGCGTCCCCGACCGGTGAGGCGGTCGCCGTGATCGCCGCCCGCTCGCCCCCGATGGCCGTCGCCACGCCGTCGATGGCGCGGTCGAGGGTGAACGTGACCGACGGCAGCAGCAAACGCCGTGAGACCGGGCGCTGCGCGGGTTCGAAGACGCTCGCCTGCGAGACGGCAGCAAGGGTCAGCGACGCGTCGACGCGGCGCAACCCGTCGAACGGCACGCTCGCGCCAATCGACGCTCCGTAGTAGCGGTAGCGCGTCAGGCGCGCGGCGTCGTCGGACTCCGGCACCAAGCGCGCGGTGTGGAAGATCTGCGCGCTCACGTCGACCGGGCGCGGGCGGTAGGCGTAGCCGAGCGAGTAGTCGGAGTTGCGCAGGTCGAGCAGCAGGTTCGAGGCGGCGGTGAAGACGTGGTTGCCGAGCAGGTCGCTCGCGCGCAGCTGAGCGACCGCCTGCACGCCGTAGAGCGCGTCGAGACCGGCGGTGCCGCCGAGGGCGTCGGCGGAGAAGAGCAGCCGGTACGGGCGCGCGGTGAGCTGCCCGTCGGCGTCGCGGGCGCGGGCGGCGTCGTAGCGGTACGGCTCCGGCCCCTCGGCGGCGACGGCGGCGAGGAGGGCGCCGAGGCCGGTCGTGTCGAACGCGGAGGGATCGGGAAGCGTCGGCGCGCCGAAGTCGGGAGGGCCGCCGGTGCTGTCGCGCGGGGCGCTGTCGGGCGGGACGGTGGCGACGGGCGCGGCGGCGCGGAGGAACGGGTTGAGGGCGCGGCGCTCGCGCGTCGAGGCGGCGTAGATGGGCGCGCGGGCACCGCCGACGGCGAGCGTCGGCGCGGGCGCGGCGGCGGGCAGCGCGAGGGGCGTGCGCAGGAGCACGAGCGTCGGCCAGCCCCCGTCGAGGCCGGGCGCGAGCGCGCGCGAACCGTCGGGCGAGAGGGCGACGGCGCCGTCGATGCCGACGAGCAGGTCGGTGAGGGCGACGGGAACGCCCGCCGCGCCACCCTCGCCCTCCATCCCGTCGAGCCGGTAGAGGTTGGCGATGCCGCTCGCGTCGCTCGTGAAGAGCACGCCACCGCCGGGCAGGGCCGTCGGGGCGGATTCGTCGGCGGCGGTGTCGGTCAGGCGCGTCAGGCGGCGCTCGGCGAGGTCGAGGCGGTAGAGGTCGTGCTGGAACGGGGCAGGTGCGCGGCGCGGGCTGGGTTGTGGATCGTTGGTCGTTGGGCGTTGATTGCTGGTCGACAGGGATGCGTCGTCCATCGTCCGTCGTCCATCGTCCCTCGTCTGCCGACCGTCGTCTGTCGCCGGGCCGCCGCGGTCGGAGACGAAGACGAGGGCGGCGCCGTCGGGCGTCCACGAGGGCGTCAGGTCGGAGGCGGCGTCGTCGGTGAGGGCGGTCGTTTCGCCGGTGCCGATGTCGAGGCGCACGAGGTCGCTCTGGCCGCGGGCGACGGCGCTGAGGGCGAGGGCGGTACCGTCGGGGCTCCACGCGAGCGCGAGGACGGCGTCGAGGCGGCGCCCGGCGACGCGCGGGCGGTAGGTGCGCACCGTCGCGCCGGTCGATCCGTCGAGGAGCACGACGAGGTCGCCGCGGTCGTCGGAGGCGGCGACGGCGAGGCGGCGGCCGTCCGGGCTCCACGCCATCCCGCCCCCACCCAGCCGCAGGCGCGTCACCGCCGCCGAAGCGCGCGTGCCGAGGGCGCTCCACAACCGCGCGCCGTCGGCCAGCTGAAAGACGGCGACGGACGCGTCGTAGCGCCCGAGAAGCGCCACGGCGATGCGGTTGCCGTCGGGCGAGATCGCCGGGGCGAGGGCGTCGGCGGGTCCGGCGTCGAGCGGCACGACGCGGCCCATCTCCGAGAGGCGCACGCGGAAGGCGGCCTCGGGCACGAGCGCGTCCTGCCACGCGGCCTGCCAGCGCGCGGTGAGCTCGGCGACGGTGAGGCCGGTGACGGCGCGGACGCTCACGTCGAGGTTGCGCGTCGCCGCGAAGGCCTGCACGAGTTCGGCGACGCGCTGCTCGCCGTATTCGTCGGCGACGAAGGCCCAGAGCGCGTGGCCGCCGCGGTAGGCGAAGAGGCCGCGGAGGCGGTCGAGCGGCGGAAATCCCCCGGCGAGAAGCGCCGCGCGGAGCGGCCGCTCGTCGGCGGCGGACGGGCGTCCCTGCGTGCGCTCGGCGGCGACGTATTCGGCGAGGCCCTCCACGAACCACAGCGGCGGCATCCGCGGGCGCGTCGGGCGCAGGAGCGCGCGGCGCCCGTAGAGGTCGTTCAGGTAGGCGTGCGTCAGTTCGTGCGCGAGGACGCGGTGGAAGGCGCCGCGGTCGCCGAGAAACGGCACGAGCACGCGGTTCTTCGCGCGGTCGGTGACGCCGCCGATGCCCTCGACATCCTCCGGAAGCGGCACCGCATTGGTCGCTGCGAACGACGCCGCCGACGGGAAGACGAGGATCGGCACGCGCCGCTCCAACCGGTGCGCGGTCAGACGCTCCAGGCGCGGCGTGACGCGCTCGGCTTCGGCGGCGGCGTCGCGGGCGAGCGCTTCGTGGCCGCGCGGGGCGTACACGTCGTAGCGCGGCGTCTGCACGTAGACCCACGCCGCCGTCTCCCCGACGGCCACGCGGTTGCGCCCGAACGGCACGTGCTGCGCGTCGGCGGCGCCCGCGACGAGCAGCCCGGCGGCCATCCCGCACATCCACACCGCCGCCCGCGCCGTCATCGCCCGAGGGGCCGACGCCCGGAAGGCAGCGGGGCACGCGGAACGGCGCATCGGGGACGGATCGGGGCGGAAGGGACGACGCCCAAGAAACGACGCCCCGCCCGGTTGCGGTGCCCTCGACGCGCAGTGGTGCCGCATCGTCGGCAGGGGATGCCCGCGTTGCCGCACGCGCGGCCGGTCCCGACCCAGACTCTGCGGGCCTCCGGGGTCTCGGGGGCGCCGGTCACGGGAGCGGTCGGTCGGGGATGCCGACGCGTCTGCGCCTTGAAACGATGTCCCCGACGTCCACATCAGGGGCATCTCTGCGTGCGCCGCCCCTGCACCCTGCCGCACACTGCATCTCACACTCACGCAGCAACGGACGACCCATCACCGCCCGAACGTCAGCGCGAGCGTAGCAACGACGTGGCGCGGGAGGCCGGGTTCGAGGTAGACGGGCTGGCCGCCGACGACGTCGGGGTTGACGAAGGCGGAGGCGGCGTAGCGGCGGTCGAGGGCGTTGCGGAGGGCGATGTTCGCGCGGACGGCGAGGCCCGGCGACAGGCGCCGCTCGGTCGTGCCGGCGGAGACGTGGACCTCGGCGAAGCCCGGCACGCGGACCGCGTTGGCGTCGTCAGCGCTGTACGCGCCGATGCCCTGCACGCGCACGTCGGCGAAGAAGCCGCGCGCGTAGACGGGGGCGAAGCGCAGGCCCGCGCCGCCGTAAAGGCCCGGCGTGCCCGCGATGCGATTGCCGCTCAGGTCGGCCGTCTTGCCAGGGCGTCCGTAGTGGACCGAGTCGATGGCGTAGCGGACGTACTGGTTGTCGGACACCGTGAGGGCGCCGTCGAGGGCGACGCCTGCCGGGAGGTCGGCGCGGAGGCCGAGTTCCACGCCCGCGCGGCGCGTGCGCCCGGCGTTGAAGTAGAAGCGCCCGCCGCGGTAGGGCACGAGGTCGTCGCGGCCCGAGACGAGGTAGACGGCCGCGTCGTAGGCGAGGCGCACGCCGCGGCGGTCTCCATCCGAACGGCGCCCGATCGTCTGCCGCGTGCCGATCTCGAACGTCGTCGAGCGCATCGGTTTGAGGAGCGGGTTGAGGGCCGTCACGGTGTCCTGCCCGAACGTGCTCGCCGGGTCGGTCTCGTTGCCTGCCGGGGCCTCGATGCCGCCGCCGAGGGCGGTGTAGAGCACGTGGCCGTCCCCCAGACGGTACAGCAGCGTCGCGCGCGGGGTGACGTGGCGGTAGGTGCGGCGGTCGTCGAGGCGGGCGTTGATGAAGTCGCGGTAGTCGTAGGTGAGCGCGTCGAGGCGGGCGCCGACCGATGCGGCGAGCCGTCCGCCGAAGGCGCCGCCGATGCGGTCGGCGTCGAGTTGCGCGTAGACGCCCCCTGTGCGGGCGCCCTCGCCCTTGTTGTTGCGCAGCGTCGCGCCGCGCGTGCCGTCGGGGGCGAGGCTGTAGAAGAGGATGGCGCCGTCCTGCCCCTGCCCGTCGGCGCCGACGACGGCGCGGAGCGGCCCGGCGGCGCCGACGGTCCCGAGCGGCTGCGCGAGGGTCACGCCGCCGCCGAGGTGCGTGCGCGTGAAGTCGCGGTAGGTGCCGCGCTCCGACCGCGCGAGCGTCTTGGGGTTGGCGAAGCCGGAGACGGTGAGCGCGCCGCCGCCCATCGTCTGCTGCGTGAAGGTCGTCCCGAGGCGGAGCGTCCGGTTGTGGCGGCGCTCGAAGCGCGCGGCGTAGGTCGCGTTCGCCTGACGGGGGTTGGCCTCGAAGGCGGCACGGGTGAGCGGGCCGGGGATGTCGTAGCGCACGTCGGCGGCGGTGACGAAGACGCCGACGCTCGACCGCGCTCCGGCGGTGCCGACGTAGCCCGCCCGCACGAGCGACCGCTCGGCCGACGAGTGCCCGCGCCATCCGTCGAACGTCGCGCGCGTCACGGCGGCGAAGGCGCGCCCGCCGCCCGCGCGTACGTTGGTCTCGGCGGAGAGTTGAACGAGGCCGAAGCCACCCGCGCTCGACGAGAGCCGCGCCCATCCGCGCTCGGGCACGTCGGGCACGGTCGAGACGGAGACGAGGCCTCCCGCGGCGTTGCCCCAGAGCGCCGAGGCGTTCGAGCGGACGACCTCGACGCGTTCGGCGAGGAGCACGTCGAGGAGGTCGAACGCTGTCCGTCCGTCCGGCTCCGTCTCGGGAAATCCGTCGACGACGACGCGGACGCCGCGCGCCGTGCCCGCGTTCGAGCGGTCGCCTGCGCCGCGCGCGCCGAAGCCGCGGATGGTGAGCCGGAGGTCGGTGAAGCCGCTGCGCGACTGCGCGAGCACGCCCGGCACGCCCGCGAGCGCCCGCTCCAAACCAACGCCCGCACCCGCCTCGATGCGCTCCCGGTCGACGACCGTCACCGACACCGGCGCCTCGGCGAGCGGCGTCGCCGTGCGCGTGGCCGTCACGACGACGATCGGCAGCAGGACACTGTCGCGCGGGGCGGTGGGGCGCGTCGGCTGCGCAAGAGCGGCGTGCGCGAGCGGTGCGGCGGCGAGGAGAGTGGCGGCGAGGCGAAAGCGGCGCATGGGACGGGGCGATGGAGAAGCGGCAAGAAGCTACGGTGGCGACGTGGCGACGCAGAGGCTTCCGGGGCGAGATGCGCGTGTGGCGGGGTGATGCGACGTCCGCGTGTTGCGAGGGCATCCCCCGCGACGGCCCGTTGAATCGGAGGTCTGCGAAGCGGAAGGGAGTGGGGCGGCCAGAGGGAGTCGGCGGACCGGTTCGGTGGAGCACCTGTCAGGTCGGGAACCGGACGGATGGGGCCGTGCGCGATGGCGGCGTTGGCCCGGCGAGACCGGCGGCCTCCGACCTCCCCTGCGCGGAAAAGGCACGGCGGCGGCGCGGCGCGGTGGACCTTCGCACCCGACCTTCCGTTGCCCGGCGCACGTCTCCCGGTCGGTTGCTCGTCGCCGAGACCGCCTCGCCCACGCCCTGCGAACTCCCGCCTTTCGATGTCCGCCTGCGCTTTCCGCCCCCGCCGCCTCGCCGCCGCCCTCGCCCTCGGGATCGCCGCGGCGCCTGCCGCGCTCGCCCAGACGACGACGCCAGAAGACTCGGCCCGCGCCGCATCGCTCCCGGCGTCGGTCGTGATGGCGGCGCGGCTTCCGGCGCCCGAGCCGCCGGTGCGGTCGGCCGTGCGGCGGTCGGTGCGCGTCGATCCGTGGTTCGGGTACGACAAGGCGCAGCACTTCCTCGCCAGCGGCCTCGTGACGGTCAGCGCGCAGTACACGTACGAGGTCAAGCTCGGCGGCTCGCGGCGCGGCGTCCTGCCCGCCTCGGCGCTCACGTCGCTCTCGGTCGGCGTCGCCAAGGAGATCTACGACGTCTACCGGCCCAACGGCAGCGGCTTCTCGCGGCGCGACCTCGTCTGGGACGCCCTCGGCACTGCCGCCGGGGTGCTCTTCCTCGCCCTCTGACGCGCCCCTCGATCTCGACTCCGAGCGGCGCCCGTCTCCATCCCCGACCTGCTTTTCGATGCGACAGATCAAGGAATACTGCGGCGTCTTCGGCGTCTTCGGCAGCGGCGACGCCGCGCGCCAGACGTACTACGGCCTCCACGCGCTCCAGCACCGCGGGCAGGAGAGCGCGGGCATCGTGACCGCCACCTACGACGAGCGCCGCAAGCGCCGCGTGATGCCCGTCCACCGCGACTTCGGCCTCGTGCTCGACGTCTTCCGCGACGAGCGCCTCTTCTCCGAGACGCTCCTCGGCGACAGCGCCATCGGCCATGTCCGCTACTCGACGACGGGCGCGGCGGACAACCTCGCCAACGTGCAGCCCTTCGTCGTCCACGACAAGACGGGCAACGTCGCGCTCGGCCACAACGGCAACCTCTCGAACGCGCGCGAGCTGCGGCAGAGCTTCCAGGAGCGCGGTACGCTGTTTCAGTCGACGACCGACAGCGAACTCATCCTCCACCTGATCGCGCAGAGCCGCCGCACCCGCCGCGTCGACCAGGTGCTCGACGCGCTCACGCAGGTCGAGGGTGCGTTCTCGCTCGTGATTCTGACCGACGACGCCCTCATCGCCGTCCGCGACCCGAACGGCTTCCGCCCGCTCGCGCTCGGCGAGATCACACACCGCGACGGCACGCGGGCCGCCTGCGTGGCGAGCGAGACCTGCGCCTTCGACCTCGTCGGGGCGCGCTACGTGCGCGACATCGCGCCCGGCGAGGTGCTCGTCATCGACCGCGAGGGGCTGGCCTCCGGCGAGTACCAGAGCCACCACCTCGCGCAGCGCTGGGGCGTGAGCCAGTGCGTCTTCGAGTACGTCTACTTCTCGCGGCCCGACTCCAAGGTCTTCGGCGAGATGGTCGACAAGGTGCGGCGCAAGATCGGCAAGGCGCTCGCGCACGACGCGCCCGTCCCGAAGGTGAAGAAGGGCGAGAAGCCGCCCATCGTCATCGCGGTGCCCGATTCGCAGCAACACCGCGGCCATCGGCTACGCCGCCGAGTGCGCCAAGATGGGGCTGCCGTGCAAGTTCGAGATCGGCCTCATCCGCAACCACTACGTCGGGCGCACCTTCATCAGCCCCGGCCAGGACCAGCGCGAGATCCGCGTGCGGACCAAGTTCAACACGGTCGAGGGCGTGCTGAAAGACCGCGTCGTCGTGATGCTCGACGACTCGATCGTGCGCGGCACGACGGCCCGGCAGCTCGTGGCGATGGTGCGGCGGGCGGGCGCGCGCGAGGTGCATTTCCGCGTCGCCTCGCCGCCCGTCGTCAACCCGTGTTTCTACGGGATGGACTTCCCGTCGCGTGCCGAACTCCTCGCCAACGAATTCCCCGACAGCGCCGAGATGGCCGCGTGGCTCGGCGCCGACTCGCTCGCCTACCTCTCGGTCGAGGGCATGATGCGCGCGGTCAACGAGGCCCACAGCGCGACGACCGAGCGTACCGGCACCCCGCCGGGCTTCTGCAACGCCTGCTTCTCGGGCCGCTACCCGGTGCCCGTCGAGGAGGGCATCACGAAGGACCAGTACGACCTCTGACACCGGGGCCGATGGCCCCGAACAAGCCGATTCCACCACCGTGAAGGGCCGTTGTCGGCGGTTCGCGCGGCCTTCGGTAACGAAGCCGGAACGCCCCCATCGCAGTGGAGCCGGGGACGCCGTCTCTGGTGTGAGCGGGCGAAAACGGCCGCCCACACCATGCTGCAAGAGAAAAAAGTCGCCCGCCGCCGCGCGGCCCACGGGTGCCTGCTCGCCATCGGCGGCGCCGAGGACCCGGACGAGTCCAACATGCGCATCCTGCCGCACCTCGCGGAGCTCGCTGGGGGCAAAAAGGCCCGGGTCCTGCTGTGCGGCACGCCATCGGAAGACCCCGATGACAAGATGCGCACCTACCGCCCGCTCTTCGAGTCGGTCGGGGTGGCCGAGGTCATCGAAGCGCCGCTCACCCAGCGGCTCGAAGGCGAGGATCCGAAGCTCCTCGAAGGCTTGGAGCGCGCCACCTGCGTCTTCTTCACCGGCGGCGACCAGCTCCGACTCACGAGCCTCATCGCGGGCACATCGTTCGGCGAGCGCATCCGCGAGCGCCTCGAGTTCGACAAGCTCATCGTCGCCGGCACGAGCGCGGGCGCGGCGGCGCTCGGCAGCGTCATGCCCGTCTCGGGCTCGAACGACGGGACGGTGCGCCGTTCCGACGTGAACCTCGCTCCCGGCCTCGGCCTGCTCGAAAACGTGCTCGTCGATACGCACTTCTCGCAGCGCGGGCGGGTGTCGCGCCTGCTCACCGTCTTCGCCCAGAACCCGCAGATCCTCGGCATCGGCATCGACGAGAACACCGCCATCGAGATTCGTCCGGGCAAGGCCTTCCGCGTCGTCGGCGAGGGCGTCGTCACGGTGCTCGACGGGCGGGTCACCTTCACCAACGCCGCCGAGGTGGCCGAGGAGACGCCGCTCACGCTCATGGACGTGCGGCTCCACGTGCTCTCCGACGGCTTCGGCTTCGACCTGGAGCACAAGCGTCCGATCCACCCCGGCGGGACGTTGCAGCCGGTCTCCTGATCCGGCACACCCGAAACGGGAAACCCCTGTCAGGTCGGGGACCTGACAGGGGTTCGCAGCGATAGCCGTCGCATCAGCCCTCCTCTTCGTCGTCGGGGATGAGGGCGAGGAAGCGCGGGTCGTCGCGGACGTTCTCGAAGTGCTCGGAGGTGAGGAAGGGCGTGATGTCGTCGATGTCGGCGGCGCGTTCGAGGGCGTCGAGGGCGGCGGCGCCATCGCCGCGGGCGGCGTGGATCTCGGCCAGCGTGGCGAGGAAGAGCGCGTCGTCGGGGTCGAGGCGCGCGGCTTCGGTGGCATCGGCGAGGGCGCCGTCGAGGTCGTTGGCGTCGAGGCGGTAGGCCGCGCGGTTGTTGTGCGCGAGGCCGTGGTCGGGCCAGAGGCCGAGGGCCGTGGCGAGGTCGGCGTCGGCGCCGTCGGTGTCGTTCGCGGCGTAGCGCGCATCGGCACGGCGGACGTAGATGTCGGCGAGGTCTTCGCCGTCGACGCCTGCGGGTGCGGAGAGCGTCACGGCGGCATCGAGGTCGGCGAGCGCGCCGTCGACATCGTCGAGGTCGACGCGCAGACCGGCGCGGTTGTAGAGGAGCGCGACGAGCGAGGCGCGGAGGTCCTCCTGCGTCTCGGCATCGTCGTCGCCCGTCTTCGTACCGGCGGCGTCGTAGTCGCGCAGCAGGGCGGCGACGGCGTCGGAGTACGAGAGGTAGGCGCCTTCGAGATCGTCCTCGTCTTCGAGATCGTCGCCCTCGGTGGCGAGATCGACGTAATCGGCCTCGTCGGGGATGGGGTCGGTCGAGGTCTCGAAGCGGACCGTCTCGCCGGTCGGGAGCGTGAGCGTGCGGGTCTTCATGGGGGTCGGGCGCGGATCGGTGGAGGGCGTTACTTCTTCGACGACTTGGCCGCGGCCTTCTTCGCTCCCTTGCCCATGTCGGCGGCGTCGGCGACGACGGCGGCGAGGCCGGCTTCGTAGGCCTTCCAGTCGCTGTTGAACTTATCGAGGCCCGCGTCGGTGAGCGGGTGGCGGAGGAGCTGTTCGAGGACCTTGAAGGGGATCGTCACCACGTCGGCGCCTGCGAGGGCCGCCTCGACGACGTGCATCGGGTGGCGGATCGAGGCGGCGAGCACCTCCGTCTGGTAGCCGTAGTTCGTGTAGATGGCGACGATCTGGCGGATCAGTTCCATCCCGTCGTACGAGATGTCGTCGAGGCGCCCGACGAACGGGCTGATGTACGAGGCGCCCGCCTTGGCGGCGACGAGCGCCTGCGTCGGCGAGAAGCAGAGCGTGCAGTTGGTGCGGATGCCCTCGTCGGAGAACGTCTTGATGGCGCGGATGCCCTCCTTGATGAGCGGCACCTTGACGACGACGTTGTCGTGCAGCCCGGCCAGCACGCGCCCCTCGCGCAGCATCCCCTCGTAGTCCATCGACGTCACCTCGGCCGACACGTCACCGTCGACGATCTCGCAGATCTGGACGACGAGGTCGTGGAAGCTCTTGGCCCCGGACGCGCGCACGAGCGACGGGTTGGTGGTGACGCCGTCGAGCACGCCGAGCGCTTCGGCCTCGCGGATCTCGCCGAGGTCGGCGGTGTCGATGAAGAATTTCATGGCGGAAGCGGGGCGATTCGGTGACGGGTCGGTCGGTGGGCCGGGATACCGGAGGCGCGGGGGGAAAGGTCCGGGCGGCGGCGGGGCGTGGATGCATCCGTGCATCCGGTGGTAGGAGGTCGTTCGGGAATGGCCCTCACCCCCACCCAGCGCGGCCACACGGCTCACGCGCGCGCCCCGTCAGAACCGGTGGATCAGCAGGCCGCTGCGGAGTTTCGGCTCGAACCACGTCGACTTGGGCGGCATCAACTCGCCCGCGTCGGAGACGGCGACGAGGCCCTCGATGGGCGTCGGGTGGATGGCGAAGGCGACGGCGGCGCGGCCCTCGTCGACGGCGGCTTCGAGCGCTTCGGGGCCGCGGATGCCGCCGACGAAGGCGAGGCGCGGGTCGGTGCGGGCGTCGGCGATGCCGAAGAGCGGCTCCAAAAGGTGCTCGCCGAGCCGCGCCACATCGAGACGGTCGGCGGCGCCGGTGCCGTCGGTCTCGGGCAGGCGCAGGCCGAGCCACGTGCCGCCGCCCGCGTAGACCGACACGTCGCCCGCCGCTTCCGGCTCGGGGGGGCGTTGACGACGACGTCGAAGCGCTCGCGGAGGGCGGCGAGGAAGGCGTCGCGCCCACCGTCGGGCATCTCGGCGACGAGGCGGTGGTAGGGCAGGATGCGCATCTCGCCCATCGGGAAGAGGGCGGCGGGGAAGAACGCGGCCTCGTCGCCCGGCGTCGCCCGGCCGTCGGCGGCGAGGTCGTGGTAGGCGCGGCTCGCGGCCTTGCAGCGGTGGTGCCCGTCGGCGATGTAGAGGCGCGGGACGGCCTCGAAGGCGGCGGCGACGGTCTCGGGGTCGGGGATGCGCCAGAGCGTATGGCGCACCGGCTCGCCCGATCCGTCGTCGGCGACGAGGTCGTAGAGCGGCTCGGATGCCGTCGCGGCGAGCAGGTGCTGCGCGAGGGCCGCGTCGTCGGCGTAGGCGAGCATGACCGGCTCGGCGTGGGCGCGCTGCGCGAGCAGGTGGCGCGTGCGGTCGTCCTCCTTGTCGGGCCGCGTCCGCTCGTGGCGCACGATGCGCCCGGCGTCGTACTCGTCGACCGAGACGAGGCCATACAGGCCGGTCTGCGAGGCGCCACGCCACGTCAGGCGGTAGGCGAAGAGGCCGGGCGCGTCGTCCTCGACGAACGTTCCCGCGCGCGTCATGCGGTCGAGCGCGTCGGCGCCCGCCTGGTAGACGGCCTCGGCGTGCTCGTCGACGTCGTCGGGAAGTCCGACTTCGGGGCGGATGACGTGCAGGAACGAGCGCTCGCGTCCGCCGGCGAGGGCGCGCGCCTCGGCGCTGGAGACGACGTCGTAGGGGACGCAGGCGACCTCCTCGGCGAACGCGGGGTCGGGGCGGAGGGCGCGGAACGGGCGGACGACGGCCATCGGGCGTGCGGGGGATCGGTGCGGGGCGTCCTATCCGGCGGGCGGGCGCGGCGTTCCGGGGGCGTGGAGACGCATCGCCGTCACCGCCCGGCCAACCGTCGGCTCTGCTTGATCTGTTCGAGGCGCGAAACACCGTTCGGGCTGCGCCACGTCGTCGGTTCGCTGTAGATGGGGTCGGCGAGGGCGCGGTCGAGGCTCACGAAGCGGAAGCCGTCGGCGCGGAGGATTGCCAGAATCTGGCCCATGTGGTCGCGGTTGATGCGGTTGGCGTGGAGCAGCAGGATGTGGCGCACGGGGCGTCCACCGGTCAACTCGCGCCCGGTGCGGTCCCAGAGCGCGACGGCCTCGCGGATGTGCTGCAGGTACGCCTGCCCGACCTCGTAGCGCGCGGCCCAGTCCTGCTTCGCCTCGAGATCGGCGTAGCGCGCGTCGAACGACCAGTCGTCGTTGGAGATGGAGACGGGCGCGGCCCGGAGGCCGAGGCGCGCGAGGGCGCCGTCGTAGGCGGTGCGCTGCGCGTCGGTGGTGCCTTCGCTGAGGAGCGGGTAGCGGAAGAAGCGCAGGCGCTGGCCGCGCGCGAACGGCTCGATGGCACGCTCAGCGTCCTCGATCTCGCGCACGCCGTCCTCGGGCGCGAGCGTGCCCATGTCCGCGTGCGTCATCGTGTGGTTGGCGATCTCGACGCCCTGCCGCCGTCCAGCGCCTCAGCAGCGAGTCCTGCGCGGGCGTGCCGAGCTGGTCGCCGATGACGAAGAGCGTGAGCGGCGCCCCGAAGCGCCGCGCCGCGCCGATCAGGCTGTCGACGACGATGGCGCGCTCGAAGAGGCCCGGATACGTGAGCGGGCGCACGATGGGGCCGTCGTCGATGGTGATCGCGATCTCGCGCGGCGGCTCCGGCGCGGCGGCTTGCCCCCCGCGCGTGCAGCCCGCGGCGAGGGTGAGGAGGAGAACGGCAGCAGACACAAACGACTTCTTCACGACAGATCGGTAGATGAGAGGGGAGAACGGTTGCATCGCGCAAAGTCGATGCCGTATGTTGGCACTCACCACCGCGGGGTGGAGCAGAGGTAGCTCGTTGGGCTCATAACCCAAAGGTCGAGGGTTCGAATCCCTCCCCCGCCACAACGAAAAAGGCCAGAGACGTTCGCGTCCTCTGGCCTTTTTCGCGTCGTCTCCCTCCGATTCCGGGACATCGGTCCCGCCCGACGCCGTGCCCTCCACGCCCGACGCCCTGTCTGCCCTCCCCGCGCCGCGTTACCGGATGCCCGCCGAGTGGGCGCCGCACCGCGCGACGTGGTTCTCGTGGCCGCACAACCGCGAAACGTGGCCGGATGAGTTGCCCGCCGTGGAGGCCGCCCTCGCGGGCGCCGTCCGCGCGCTCGCCACCGGCGAGGCCGTGCACGTCGGCGTGCTCGACGCGGCCCACCGGCGCCACGTCGGCGATCTGTTCGACGCCCACGGCGTGCGCGGTGACGTGCAGCTTCACGTGTCGCCGACCAACGACGCGTGGGCGCGCGACCACGGGGCGATCTTCGTCCGCGACACCGCGCGTGGCGGCGCGCACCCTGAAGGGACGCTGACGGCCTCGCTCTGGGGCTTCGACAGTTGGGGCGGCAAGTACCCGCACGACCTCGACGCGCGCGTCAACCGCCGCATGGCCGATGTCTTCGGCACCCCGACCGTCGAGGGCGGGATGGTTCTCGAAGGCGGCTCGCTCGACGTGAACGGCGCGGGCGTGCTCCTCACCACCGAGGCCTGCCTGCTCGACGCCTCGCGCAACCCGGCGATGACGCGCGCCGACATGGAGGCCCGGCTGCGCGCGGTCCTCGGCGCCACGACCGTCGTCTGGCTCGGCGACGGCATCGTCGGCGACGACACCGACGGGCACGTCGACGACCTGACGCGTTTCGTCGGCGCCGCGACCGTCGTGACGGCCACCGAGGCCGATCCATCCGACGCCAACCACGACGCGCTCGCGGCCAACCTCGACCGCCTCCGCGCGGCCCGCATCCCCGGCCCCTCGGGCAGCGATGTCCCGCTCACCGTGCTGGAGTTGCCGATGCCCGCGCCGGTCGTCTCGAAGGGCGAGCGCCTGCCTGCGTCGTACGCCAATTTCTACATCGGCAACGCCGTCGTCCTGCTGCCCGTCTTCGGCGACCCGAACGACGCCATCGCCATCGACACGCTCGCGCGCTGCTTCCCGACGCGCACCGTCGTGCCGGTGCCCTCGCGCGAGATCGTCTGGGGTCTCGGCTCGCTCCACTGCCTCACGCAGCAGGTGCCCGCCTGAGCCGACACCCGCGCGAGACTCATCAGCGGGCGACGACGAGCGAGAGCGGGGCGGCGAACGGCGTCGAGCCTTGGAGGAAGTACACGCCGCTCGGAAGGCCGCTCGTGTCGACGACGAACGACTGCGCACCCGGCGCCACCGCGCCGTCGTAGACGGTCATGCGGGCGCGCCCGAGCAGGTCGTAGAGGACGATGCGCACCGGCGCGGCGCGGTCGGAGCGGAACGACACCGTCGCGCGGTCGCGGGCCGGGTTCGGGACGAGGCCGGTGAAGACGAGGCCTGCGAGCGCCGAGGCCGGGGCGTCGGCGGCGGTGGCGCGGGCCGGGTAGGTCAGGCGCAGATCGTCGATCAGGAGCGTGCTGCTGTACGTCTTTCCCGAGACGCGCCCGCCCGTGTAGGCGAGTTCGAAGCGCATCCCGGTCAGGCGCACCGGGAAGACGATCGACGCGTAGGAGACGTTCGAGCGCAGCATCGGCGCGGGCATGAGCGCGTAGGCCGTCGAGTCGTTGACGTAGCGCGGGATGCTGGTCGTGAAGGGCGTTCCGGCACCGTCCTCGAATTCGAGGAAGACGCGGTGGTTGGCGCCGTCGGAGCGGACGCGGAAGGTCAGCGAGTCGGGCACGCCGTAGATCGGCATGTCGGTGGCAAGGCGGACGATGGGCACCGCGCCGCTGTTCTCGGTGAAGCGGTAGTCGAGGGCTACGCTGCGCCCGCCGGTCGCGGCCGGGTCGGCGAGGACGCGCAGGCGCGTGGCGGCCGTGTCGATGCCGATGCCGCCGACGCGCCACGCCCCGATGGCGTCGAAGGGATCGAGAACGCTCGCGCCGGTGCCGATCTCGACGCGCACGGCGCTCGTGTCGGAGACCCCGTCGGTTTCGGCGACGACGAACGTCGTGCCGGCGGCGATGCCGCGGAAGACGCCGCCCGGCGTCACCGACCCGACGGACGGGTCGAGCACGCGCCACCTCACGTCGCCCACGGGCAGCACGCGCGCGGTGCCGTCGTCGTCGGTCGTGCGCACGCGGAAGGTGACGGCGCGGGCGGTGTCGGTCGCCACGACCGCAGGCGTCACCTCGACGCGGGCGATGCCGGTGATGCTGACGCGCGCCGAGTCGACGAGGCCGCCGTCGTAGCGGACGCGCGCGTAGCCGGTGCCGCGGCGCAGCCCGGCGGTGAAGAGGCCGGTCGAGGAGACGGTGCCGAGCGCCGGGTCGATCTCGTAGCGCAGGCGCGAGGCGTCGAGCGGGAGCGAGGCGAAGAAGGCGTCGGTGCCGCGGACGGTCAGCTGGAGCGTCTCGCGGCGGAAGAAGCGCCCCTGCGAGGGCGAGACGTCGAGGCGCGCGAGCGGCCCGCGCGGGGCCGTCGAGACGATGACGAAGGCGTCGCCGACGGCGCGCTCGGTGCCCGGACCGTCGGAGGGAATGTTGGCGACGGCGCCGTCGACGACCATCGTCGTCGAGCCGCCGCCGTCGAGGCCCTGCGCGTGCGCCATGCCGAGGCGCAGCATGAGGTCCTGCTGCTCGCGGCTCGTCTGGCCGGCGCTCGACGGGATGCGCCCGTCGACAGTCACGAGGTAGAGGCGCGTCGTGTCGGCGTTGATGCCCATCGCCGTGCGCGGGTGGCGCAGGTTGTGGTGGTCGATGCTCGGAAGCGACGTCCGCTGGCCGTTGGCGATGAGGAGCGGAAAGCCGGAGACGACCTGGTCGAGGCGCCGAATCCCCGGCACGGTGCGCTGAACCACGCGAACGGTGTCGCCGACGGCGATGGCCTGGAGGAACGGGGCGCTCGTGCCGGCGCCCGAGAGGACGATGTGCCCGGCAGGCAGCTCGGTGTTGCCGGCGCCGACCTGCTTCTGTGTCACAACGACGCGCACGGTGTCGTTGAGGGCCCACGGGCCGATCGCGCGGGCCTGAAGTTCGGTGCCGCTCGCGTCGGTGCGCGTCGAGGCGCCCATGTAGCGGTTGTAGAGCACGAGGGCGTTGGCGCCGCGGACGTCGTTGTAGAGGTTCACGGTGCGGCTGCCCGTGCGCGAGATCGCCGTCGTCGTGACGGCGAGCGCGCCGACGAGCGCCCCCATGTCGCGGCTCACGCCGATGGACGAGTAGCTCGGCTGCCCCGTCGAGCCGGCCACCTCGCCGTCGCCGACGTGGAGGCCGGTGAGAGCGCCGCCGGCCCCGAAGAACCCCGCGTTGACCGCGCCGACGACGCGACGGGTCGGGGTGCCGCGCCGCGCGGCTATGTCGGACGTGCGTTCGAGCCCGCCCGCGCGCAGGTCGCGTGCCTTGACGGCCTCGACATCGAGGTACGGGTTCTTGAGGTCCACCTCGATCACGTTGATGACCCACGGGATGGCGGGCGCGTGCAGCCGCATGTACGTCATTCCCGGCCCGATCTGTCGGACGGAGACGGTGTCGATGCGCACCTCCTGCACCTGCGCCGAGGCGCCGGAAGGTGCGAGGGCGACGGCGGCCGCAAGGCCGAGAACGAAGAACCAGTGACGCATGATTGGAACGGGTCGGGGTGGAGACGCCCGTAACGTAGCCCGTGGCGCGTCCACAAACCACACGCTCTGCAACATCGCACGACCGCTGGCTGGGCGCGGTGGACGTGCGGGCCAAACGGCATTCGTTGCAGCCAGCCGCACCGCACACGATCTTGACGCGTCCCCGATGCTCCCCGACGCCGATGCGCCCGCTCCTGTTCGCCCTCCTCGCCGCCGCCTGCCTCCCGCGTCCGAGCACCGCGCAGACCGCGCCCGCCCAGACGCGCCCGCCCAGACCGCCCCCGATGTGCCGTCGTGGGCGGCGGGCGCCGTCTGGTACCAGATCTTCCCCGAGCGCTTCCGCAACGGCGACGCCTCCAACGACCCCACGCTCGCCTCGATTCGCGGCTCGTGGCCGCAGATCGCCCCCCGCGGCTGGCGCGTCGCCGAGTGGACGGCGGACTGGTACGCGCAGGCCGAGTGGGAGCGGGGCCTGCCGTTCTACACCGGCGTGCAGCTCCGGCGCTACGGCGGCGACCTGCAGGGCGTCGTCGACGCCCTGCCCTATCTCGACTCGCTCGGCGTCACCGCGCTCTACCTCAACCCCGTCTTCGACGCGCCCTCGCTCCACAAGTACGACGGTGCCACCTTCCACCACATCGACGTCCACTTCGGCCCCGACCCCGACGGCGACCGCGCGAGGATCGCCGCCGAAGACCCGCTGCGGCCCGAGACATGGGTCTGGACGCGCGCGGACCGCCTCTTCCTCGACCTCGTCGCTGAGGCCCATCGCCGGGGAATGCGGGTCGTGCTCGACGGCGTTTTCAACCACATGGGCCTGCGCAGCTTCGCCTACGAAGACCTCGCGCGGCGCGGCGCCGCCAGCCCGTACCGCGACTGGTTCACCGTGCGCCGCTTCGACGACCCGGCCACGCCCGACACCAACGAGACCGACGCCGCCGGCTGGATGAACGTCCGCGAACTCCCCGAGCTGCGCGAGGACGCGACCGGCCTCGTCGCGCCCGTCCGCGACTACGTCTTCGCGTCGGCGGCGCGGTGGATGGACCCGGACGGCGACGGCGACCCGCGCGACGGCATCGACGGGTGGCGCCTCGACGTGGCGGAGATGGTGAGCCTGCGCTTCTGGCGGGACTTCCGCGGCCACATCCGCGCGATCAACCCCGACGCCTACCTCGTCGGTGAGGTGTGGTGGAAGGACTGGCCGCGCGACGAGATGTTCGAACCGGCGCCGTGGGTGCAGGGCGACGCCTTCGATGCGGTGATGAACTACCGCTGGGCACGCGCGGCGCGGCGCTTCTTCCTCGCCTCCGACCTCGCCGCGGGCCAGACGTACGACGCCGCCGATTTCGCCCGCGAACTCGACTCGCTCCGCGCCTCCGTGCCCGCCGCCGCCTCGTACGCGATGATGAACGCCTTCGGCACCCACGACACCGACCGCCTCGCCTCGCAGGTCGTCAACGCCCCGACGCGCTTCGACCACGACATCGGCGTCAGCGACAACCGCCGCTACGACGTGCGGCGTCCGCAAGGCGCCGAGTGGGCGTTGATGCGCCGGATGCTCGCGCACCAGTTCACGAGCGTCGGCGCGCCGCACCTCTTTTATGGGGACGAGGCCGGGATGTGGGGCGCCGACGACCCCGACGAGCGCAAGCCGATGGTCTGGCCCGAGATGCGCTTCGCCGACGAGGCGAGCCACCCGTTCGGCCAGCCGCGCCCGCGCGACGCGGTCGCCTTCGACGCCGACCTCTTCGCCGCCTACCGCCGCCTCGCCCACCTGCGCACGTCCAGCCCGGCCCTCACCCACGGCTCGATGACGACGCTCGTGTCCGACGCCCGCGTGCTCGTCTACGAGCGCCGCCTCGGCGAGGACCTCGTCGTCGTGGCCTTCAACGAAGGCGACGACGCGCGAACGGTGGCCGTCCCGCTCGCGCTTAGCCTGCCAGAAGCGGGCCACACAGCGCCGCGCACGTTCGCCGGGCAATCGGCAGCGGACGTACTGGGGGGCGCGGCGGTCACACTTCCGGCATCCGGTCCGCTCGCGCTCGTGCTTCCGCCGCGGTCCGCCCACATCTGGCGCTTCGCCGCGCGGTGACGGGCTGCGCTCCGGGAACGACCAACACCCCACGACAAACTCCCCATCCCACCCCTCACCAACTCACCCCTCACCGCCCTGCCATCATCTGCAGCAGCGCCGTCGCGCGGGGGTCGCCGGGGCGGACGGCGAGGGCTTGCTGGGCGCGCTGCGCCGCTTCGGCGAGGCGGCCTTGCTTGGCGAGGGCGAGGGCGAGGTTGACGAGGGCGTCGGCGTTGGCGGGATTGGCCTCGACGGCGCGCGTCAGGAGCGCCTCGGCGCGGGCGATGTCGTTCTCGTTGAGGAAGAAGGCGCCGAGGTTGGCGAGGGCCGTTGCGTCGCGCGGCGCGGCGCGGACGGCGGCTTCGAACTCGGCTCTGGCGAGTGCCAGTCGCCCCGATCCGGCGTAGATCGTGCCGAGGTTGCCGCGCGCGAGGGCATCGGTGGGGGCGAGGGCGACGGCCTCGCGGAGCTGCGATTCTCCGCCCGCGAGGTCGCCGAGGCGCGCGAGGACGGTGCCGAGGTTGTAGTGCGCCGTGGCGAGCCACGGGAAGGCGTCGGCGGCGGCGCGGTACTCCGTCGCGGCTTCGGCGAGGCGGCCCTGCGCTTCGAGCAGGCGTCCGTAGTTGACGCGCACCGAGGCAAGGGCCGGCTGCAAGCGGAGCGCGTCCTGGTAGCGTGGCCCGGCCTCGGCGGCGCGGCCCGGCGCCCTCGTAGGCCTGGGCGAGGGCGTTCAGGCGCTCGGGAACGTCGGGCGCGAGGCGGACGGCGGCTTCGAGCGGCGCGATGGCGTCGGCGGCGCGGCCCTGCTGCAACCGGGCGAAGCCGAGGAGGAAGTGCGCCTCGCCGTGGCCCGCGTCCTGTCCGTCGAGGGCGGCGGCGAGCGCCTGTTCGCCGCGCGCGAGGGCGGCGGTGTCGCCGCGCTGGCGTCCATAGACGATGTAGGCCATCGCCCGGTAGATCGCGGCGTCGCCGGTGGTCTCGCCGGGGGCGGCGTCGCGGGGGAAGTAGGCGGCGAGTTCGACGGTGCCGGTCGGGGCGGTCTCGTCGGGCGGCGTGGCCCTCGCACGGACGACGCGGATGCGGTGGTCGGTGAACGACGAGTGCGGCACCTCGGAGACGACCTTCGGCATGTGACACGACGTGCAGTTGGCCGTCGGCGCGTGATCGGCGCGGGCGGCCGGGGGGACGGCGGCGGCGAGCGTCGCAGGCGTGTGGCACGTCAGGCAGGTGCGGTTGAAGTACGCCGGTCCGGCCTCGCGGAAGCCCTCGTGCGGATTGTGGCATGTCGTGCACTCCATCGGGCGCGGCGTCGCCTGCGTCTCCAGGAAACACGCGCTCTGCTTCATCCGCTCGGCGTGCGAGATGACCCCGATCGGCCCGCCCTCCTCCACCGACGCGGCGATGGTCGAGAAAATCGCCTGCTGCGCCTCGAACGGACGGCCCGGACGGTAGCTGTACGGCGTCTCGCCCTCGCGCAGCAGCATCACGGTCCCTTGGAGATGGCACTGCTGGCACACGTCGAGGCGCCGCGCGAGCGTCAGGTGCTTGGGGTTGACGATGGTCCAGTCCGCCGAGTCGCCTGCTTCCGGGTTGGCGAGGCGCGCCTCGACATGGAGGGCGCCCGGCCCGTGGCACCGCTCGCACCCGATGCCGAGCGGCACCTCGGTGAACTGGTCGCTCGTGCGCGCGACAGGCGTCGGATAGGCCGTGTGGCAGGTCAGGCAGCGGTCGTTGACGACGCGGTCGAAGCGGACGTTCTCGGCTTCGTACCCCGGACTCATGTCCCACCGCTGCTTCTGCGCGTACCACGTGAGCGGCAGTTGCACGAGCCGCGGCCCGATGCGTGCGAGGTACGACCGCGCCGCACCGCCTCCGCCGACGACGTACGTCATCTCGCGCGCGAGCCGGTGGGCGACCGCGCCCGCGTCGTCGGTCTGCGTCTCCTCCTGCACGAACCGCCCGTCGGCGGTGCGGAGCGCGCGGTACGTGAACCCCGAGGCGGCGTGGATGACCGGCGGGCCGTCGAAGGTCTCGCCCATCAGCGTCGAGTCGGAGAGGCGCTGCATCGACTGCGCCATGCCGTGGCTCTGATACGACGCCCACAGGTCCTCGTGGCACGACGCGCACACGCGGTCGCCGACGAACGCCACCGAGTCGCGCGCGTCGGCGGAGACGTTGCGGAAGCGCGCCGTCTCATCTCCCGCCTCCTCCGGCGACACGGACGGGCTGCACGCGCCGACGGTGGCGGCGAGACAGACGAGAAAGGCGAAGGCGCGGGGCACGGAACGGAGCATCAGACCGGCAAGATAGCGGGGTGCGCGCCACGTCTGTCCGTCTGTGTGCCCGAGGTGTTGCCGCGGGCGCGTGGGCGGTGCCGACACGCCGTCCACAAACGGCAGCGGGGCCGCATCCCGAAGGATGCGGCCCCGCCGAAGGGGTCGTCGTGCGGCGGGGCCGCGGACGGGTGCGGTCAGAGGCGCACGCTGGCCGTCACCATCTGCACCGTGCCGTTGAAGTAGCGGACGGGGCGGATGGCGTAGTCGACCATGACGGCGGTGCCGCCGAGGTTGAGGTTCACACCCGCACCCGCGCTGACGCCGGTGAAGAAGTTGTCGGCGCGGTCGGCCTGCGCGAGGTATCCGCCGCGGGCGTAGACCAGGTTGGCGAAGCCGACTTCGAGGCCGCCGCTGTACTGCGCGTCTCCAAACGAGTTGGAGCGGAAGTTGGCGAGCGTCGTCACGTTGGCGTTGGCCCCGAGAGGCCGCGTGTAGGTGATGCCAAAGTTGAGCAGCGACGGGAGTTCGAAATTCGCGCCCTGCACCGCGACGGCGTTGGGCGTGGTGTTGTTGTCCTGGCCGGTGATCTGCTCGAGACGCACGAGGCCGTTGCCGCCGTAGTTCATCTGCGCGCCGAAGTTCTTCAGGCTCACGCCGAAGCGCAGGCCCGACTCCCCGACCGTGTACGTCATGCCCGCGTCGAGGGCAATGCCTCCGGCGTTCATGTCGTCGATCTGCTCGGAGAGCACCTTGACGGTCGTGCCAGCCGCGATGCGGTCGGTGAGTTGCCGCGCAAACGACAGCCCGGCCACGAAGTAGTTGGCGTTGTAGGTGAGCGACGGGTCGACGTCGGGCGAGTCTTCCGACTGCACCGCGATGTCGCCGAAGTCCCACGACTGCAGGCTGAGGGCGATGTTGTTCTGCCCGAAGCGCTGCGCGATGCCCACGTAGTTGACGCCGACGTCGGCCACATAGTTCATGCGGCTGAAGAGGACGTCGGTCGACGTGTTGACGGCGAGGCCGGCGGGGTTCGACTGGAGGGCCTCGACGGCGGACATGTTGGCCATACCGGCCGTCATGCCGACGCCCATCGAGGTCGTCTTGGCCGTGACGGGAATGAGCAGGTGCTCGGCACCTGCTGTTCCCTTTCGATCGCTCTGGGCCTGGGCACCCACCGCGAAGGTGAGCGCCGCGAGGCCGAGCAGCGAGACTTTGGTGTTCATGGATGTGTCTCCTTAGTTAGATGCAGGGCCTCAGAGCAGGTCGAGCTGGATGCGCTTCTTGACGACGCCGAACTTGATGACCTTCTCCCCGATGGACTTGCCGTCGGTGTCGAGCACGTCGACGTGGATGAGGTACATGCCCGAGGCGATCGGGAGTGCGTTCTCCGTCTGGAGGTCCCACTCGAGGAAGCGGTCCGGCCCGCTCTTGCGAAGCGTGCGGATGAGCGTGCCCGAGAGCGTGAAGATGCGGATCGTCGCGCGTTCCGGCAGGCCGGTGAAGCGAGCGGCGTCCTGCAGGTTCGACGTCTCGTAGTTCGAGGCGCCACGGTACGGGTTCGGCGAGATGCCGATGCGGTCGATGGAAGCCTGGAAGAGGCTGTCCACGCCGACACTGGCGCTCACGCTGTCGGTGGCGATCGTGTAGATGTCGCCAGGCGAGTTCGGCTTGGCGGTCACGAGCTTGAAGATCGTGCCCGTCTCCGGCATCAGTGCGTTGTACGGACCGGGGACGGTGCCGCCGTTCTGGTTCACGAACACGAGACGCGAGATCACCTCGTCGAGTCCGGTGGGAACCGCAGGGTTCAGCTTGGCCTCTTCACCGTCCCAGTTGACACCGAGAGTGTTGACCGAGGTCACCCACTTGTTGTACCCCGCCTGTCCCGGCGACCCATCGAGAGGACGGACGGCGTAGACCCAGTCGGTCTGCGGGTCGTTGAAGGCACCCGAGGTCGGGTGGTCCTCGCCGAGGTCGAACACGTTGCCCACGCCACCCGCGATCGGGTTGATGAGCGGGATCAGGCGCACGTCGTCCGAGGCGTCCGGCTTCGTGCCAACATCCCACACCTCAAACGGAGCCTGGTAGATGGCGCCGTCGGTGAAGTAGTTGTAGACCGTCGACCCGGCCGCGGTGAAGCGGTACTCGAAGTCGCTGGCGTTCTGGGACGCGAACAACAATCCGTCACGGGTCGTGCGGCTCAGGAAGTAGGCGTATCCGGTGTCGGTCGTGGGCGCAGCAGCCGTGTTGACGTTGGCCGTGTGGACGCCCCAGCGGGCGTTGTTCGTCGACTGGTTGCGACCGGGAACTCCGTCGTAGTACGGGCTGGTGGTCGGCACCGTGCGAGGGAAGCCACGGTGGTTCAGGTCCGCCGCGCCGTAATCGGGCGGGTTCAGCGGTCCGGCAGCGTTGCGTGTCACCTGGAAGTCGATGTACCCCGGCGCAGGCCCACCGATGAAGAACTGAAGTCCATCACCCGTGGCGAGCGTCGCCGCACCGCCTCCTTCTCCGCCCACTTCGTCGGCGCGCTGCGGGCTGCGAAGACCCGTACGGTTGGCGAACGCCCGCCCGTCGAAGATCTTGACTCCCGTGTTGACATTGACGATGTCGTAGGCCAGAACTGTCGTGGGCGCTCCGTTGAAGGTGAACGAGTAGTTGTAGAACTGCACGCGGTAGCTGTCACCGGTGATGCGGGTCGGGTCGATGACGGAGGCCGAAATCGATCCCTGACCGAGCGCCGTCGCAGCCCGGGTGGACGAGAGGGTACGTCCAGCGTTGCCGGTCACGTCCTGCGTGCCGCCATTGCGGGCCGTCGTCGGCTGCGGGGTGACGGTGATGCGCGTCACCTGCGAGCGCAGGATTTTCTCGACCGGCGTGCTGCCGTTGTACGCGTACGCCTGAACGCCGTAGTAGTACTTCTTGTAGTTCGTCAGACCAGTCTCACGGATCGAGTACTGGAGCCCATTGTCCGAACCGTTCGCCGTGATCGAGGTCGTTCCGAGGTCGTTGTCCTCGATGATCTGCGTCACGCCGTTGATGCGGTCGTAGGTGGCGATGAGTTCACCTTCTTCCGCGTTGAACGCCTCGTTCGGGTACCGGAAGATGTTGAAGCCTTCGAAGGTGTAGAACGTCTGCTGGCCGGCGACCGAGAGCGGGGCACGGTAGCCATTCTGGAAGTTGTTGTCCGTCGGGTCGTAGTACCACGAGAGGATGACTTCCTTGTTCTGCTCCGCCTTGTTCACGCGCGGCGCGGCCGGCGGGTCAGGGAGGATGAAGTTGTTGTCGAAGGCCAGCTGTGCCTGGTTGTCGGCGCGTCCGAGGGCCGTCACCGACCCGAGGTTCGTGCCGCCACGTGCCCAGACGATCCCGTAGACAATCGTCTGCTCATCGCCGGGGTTGATCGTGAACGGGCCGGTCGAGATCAGAAAACGACGGTCGTTCGGGGCGTTGGCCCGTGGGGCGCCGGTTCCGGGGAAGATGTTGAACTCGCTCCAGCCCTGCTTCGTGATCGGGTTGCCCGGAAACATGAAGGTCTCAGGCGTGCACGTGGCGAGGGCCGTGTCGTCGCCGTTGCCACAGTTGCGAATCGGCGAGCCGTCCTTCCAGGTGCTCTTGAGGAACTTGTAGTGCTGGTCCGTGCCGGCAACCGGGTCACCGTGGTTCGACGCGTTGTTGTCGTAATACATGAAGCCCGTGGCGGGCAAACGCGTCTTGTTCTGGGAGACGCGTGCCGTCGGGGTCGGTGAAGGTCTGGCCGGGCGCGTCGACGAGCGGTCCCTGGAAGAAGTCGTAGCCGAGCGCTGGCGGCGGTGAGCCGTACCCGTCAGAGCCTTCGTCGTTGTTGTCCGCGTTGTAGACGTAGCCGAGGCCCTGCGCCGGAATCGAGCCGACGTAGTCGTCGGTCGCGTTGCCGAGGTCCGGGTCCGAGAAAACGCCGAAGTACGCCTTCGTGAGCGGCTGGCTGCCCTTGTAAGCAAGCTTGTAGCGGTAGAAGGTCGTATTGCCTAGGGCACCCTCGCGGGCGAACGAGAACGCCGAGACCTGCACTTCGAGGCCGAGCGGCTTCGTGTTGGTCGTCCGCTTGGCGCCGCCGACATCGTTCATGATCCACCATGCCATCTGGTCGCCCGTCAGGAGCGGAAGCTGGTTGGCCTGGAGGTTGATGAGCTGCGTACGGCTCGTCGGGACGACGACCTGCTCCAGAGCCTCACCGGGGTCCTGGATGCCGTTGTTGTTGGTATCGATGAAGTCGCGGACGGCGTTCTTGTTGGCGTCGACGAACGTCGGCGCGCCGAGGCCGGTTGGCCACGCCGTCAGGTCGTTCGTGGTGGTGCCACTGGCGACATACTGGCGGAGCTGCTCGCGGCTGACGAGGAAGATGCGGTCGTAGACCGAGCAGTTCGGGTTGATGAGGTTGCCGTCGGCGCCGAGCGGGCCAGGCCAGAGCTCCCAGTTGGCGTACGTCGCTGCGACGGCGCGCAGTTCGGTCCCGACGAGACCGCCGAGCCAGATGCCGCCCGCGAAGACCGCGTTGGGGGTGATGGGGGTACCGGTCGGGGCCTTGGGCACGTTGTACACGTTGCCCGCGCCCTTCCAGAAGAGACCGCCGTTGTTGAAGAGTCGCGCCCGGACGTTGTTGATGTCCAGGTCCGTCGAGGCGGCGCCACCGGAACACGTTCCGACAGTTTGCGCCTGAGCCGCGGTGGCAAGTCCACCAGCGGACACGACGAGCGCGAGGGCTCCGAGGAGCGTTCGCTTGAGCGTCATTGCAGGGATGAGAGAAAGAGAGAGGAATCGTAGAGCCGCCTAGAGCGCGGCCCGGGCCGTGGAAGGCCGGGCCGTGCCCGAGGCCGCGAGGCGTCAGAAGCTCAGGCGAGCGCCGATGCGCGTCTGGCGCGGGGCGCCGTAGTTGCCCGTCGAGCGGAGGCGGAACTGGTACAGGTCGCGCGAGAGCGACCCGACCGGGCGCTCCTGCAGGCCTGCCGCCGTGTTCAGGTAACCGTCTTCGTCGGGCTGGCCGGTGAACTGCCACACGTTCGCCACATTGTCGGCGTTGAGAAGGTTCTCGACTTCGAGGTAGGCGGTGAGCGCGGTGCGCTGACCGATGGCGAAGCGCCGGTCGACCTTGAGGTTCAGCAGCATCGAGGCGGGCAGGTTCTGCCCGTTCACCTGGCCGCGAAGGCCAGTGAGGCGCACTGCGTTGTCGAAGGCATACGGCGCGGTGAGGCGCGAGTATGGCTTGCCGCTGCGGAACTGCCCGACGACGTTGATACCGAAGTTCTCGAAGAGGTTCATCCCCCCGATCATCGGGCCTTCGTTCTTGCCGAGGCGGTAGTCGAGGGCGATGTTCGCCGAGTGGCGACGGTCGAAGTCAAGCGGCGAGATGAAGTTGGGCACGTACGGGTTCGCCTCACGCAGCCAGAAGATGTTGCTGGTGGTGTTGGCGTCCGAGCCGGTGCCCTGCGCGAACTGCAGGGTGTAGTTCGCCGTCAGCTCGACGTTGTGGATGCGGCGCAGGTCGAACTCGAGTTCCGCTCCCTTGACGGTGCCGAAGTCCGCGTTCTCGTAGGTCGAGTAGTTCGACGGGAACACGTTCTTGTAGGCGCGCAGCTGGATCAGGTTGTCGATCTGCTTGAAGAAGCCCTTGATCTGGAGCGCGGCGCGCTCGCCGAGACGCTGGCGGAAGCCGAGCTCGTACTGCGTTGTCTTCTCCGGCTTGAGGTTCGGGTTGCCGATGGCGCCCGAGCCTTCGAGGCGGTTGCGGTAGTTGGAGAGCGTGGCGAACTCGTTGCCCGACGGGCGCTGCGCCGTCACGTTGTAGGACGCGAAGAAGAGCGCCTGGTCGGTGACGGGAAGGCTCACGCCGACGCGCGGCTGGAAGATAGCCTGCGGCTTGTAGTCCGTAAAGGCTTCCTCCTGCACGATGTTGCCCTTGTCCGGGTTGAGCAGACGCGGCTTGACCGAGACGTTCGTGATGACCGCGTTCGGCGTCACGACCTGGCCGTTCGTGTCGTAGAACTTGCCCGAGCGGTCGCGGAAGCCTGCAACGGTGTTGCCGTCGTAGTAGACCGCGAAGTCGTCGCCGACCAGCCCGTTGGAGAGGCCAAGCGTTCCCGCGCGCTGGATCGGAAGGAGCGAGTAGCGGTCGAAGAGGATCCGCTGGTTCGAGTCGTACACGTCGAGGCGGACGCCGAGGTTGAGGACGATGTCCTTGTACTCGATCTTGTCCTGGATGTAGCCCGCGTAGTAGATCGGGCGGAACGGCGCGATGTTCGTCGAGTCGCCGCGGCCAAGCCTTGACACTGGCGAAGGCGCCGAGATCTCTCGCTGCCCGTCTCGCGGAGACCATTGAACGAGTAGCCGTAGTACGTCGTGCGATCCTTGAGCGCTGGGTAGTTGAGCGAGCATCGTACGCCTGTCGACGCACTCCTTGCCCGTCGCGTCGAAGTCGCACGAGCCGTCGGCGTTGTCGGCGAAGCGCTGAGCGGCGGCGCCGAGCGAGCCGCTACCGATCGAGAACGCGCGCTGGGTGCGCTGCTCGTACTCGCCGCCGAACTCGACCTGGTGCATCCCGACCTGCGTCTGGGCGCTGCCCTGGAAGCGGGCCTGCTGCGTGCGGCTCTTGCTGTAGCCGATGGCCGAGGCGCCCGGAAGCGCGTACAGGTTGAAGGCGCCCGAAGAGGACGGGAGAAGGCGGTCGCTGAAGCGCTGGTTGAAGACGACCGAGTCGGCCTCGACCACGCCATTGCGGTTCGTGATGACCGCGTTGCGGTAGCCACGGGCGGTCGCGTTCGATGCGTCGTCGATGTCCTGGTAGCGAAGCAGGTCCTCCATGCCGCGCCCGAAGTCGCGGTCGAACGACCATGCCTGGAAGTCCTGCACGTCGGCCTGGAGCTGGTAGAACGTCTTCGTGCCGAGGTAGTGCGACCACGTCAGGAAGCCACGGCGGGTCTCCTGCTCGTTGCGTCCGTTCTGGTCGTAGTTGAAGAGCGACCGCGTCACGGCGTAGCTGTCGAAGGCGCGCGTGATGTACTGCCCACCCGCAACGATGCGGATAGCGTTCACCGGCGAGACGTTGAACTTGGCGAGCAGGTTGTTGCCCTGAAGCTCGTTGCGCGGAAGCGCCGCCGAGTTCGAGAAGTCGCTCGCCTTGAGCAGCGTGTACCGGTCGACCGGGGTGTAATCGAACGCGGTCGTCGAGCCGGGAGCGTTGAAGAACGTGTCGTCCGACTTGATGACGCCCTGGTCGATGAGCTGCTTGAGCGTCACGCCCGTGGGGAGGGACGCGGGCAGTTCGCGGTAGACCGTCGCGCCGCTCGCGTCCTTGACGCGCAGCGCCTGCGGGGCATTGCGAAGGCTGTTGAACATGTCCTTCGAGAGCTGCGGCACGCCGACGGCGGACGGGTTCTGGTCGTCGTTGCGGAGAAGCTCACCGCTCACGAAGAAGCCGACGCGCGAGCCGACGATCGGGCCACCGACCGACAGCTGCGCCGACGAGAAGCCGTAGGAGTCGAGCGCCTGGCTCGTCACCGCATCGAGGGTGCCGAAGAAACGGTCCGAGCCGTTGCGCGTCGTCACCGAGATGACGCCCGACATGGCGTCGCCGTAACGCGCGGGAATCGAGCCGATCAGCATCTCCTGCTCGGCGATGGCCGACTGGGAAACGCCGAGCGAGCCGACGACCTTGACGCCGTCGACGTAGTACGTGACTTCCGAGCCGCGACCGCCCTGGATGTTGAGCGTGCCCGAGCGTTCGTCGCTCACGACGCCCGCCTGAAGCGCGGCGACGCTTGCAACGCCACGAACCGGCAGGTTCTGGATCTGCTCGCCCGACGTTACGCGGGGCGTGCCGATGGCGTCGTTCTGGATGAGCGGGCGCTCGTAGACGACGACGACTTCCTCAGCGGTCGCCGACACGCGCATGGCGAAGTTCAGCGTGCGGGTGAAGCCCGAGTTGATCTCAACGCGCTGAACGAGCAGCGGGCCGAAGTCCTGCGCCTCGGCGCGGACGTTCCACGTGCCGACCGGCACGCCGAGAATGGTGTAGTTGCCGTCGATATCGCTGGCGGCGCCAAGCGTCGTCCCTTCGATAGAGACGATAGCGCCGGGCAACCCGTCGCCGTTGGCCGCCTCCGTCACGCGGCCCGTCAGCTTGCCCGTGTTCTGGGCGAGAGCGACGAGGGGCATGACCAGTGTCAAGAGTACGAACGTACTCCATTTGCGGTACATGATGAGACCTCCTAGTGGATGGATGGGATGGGGGACGGCGCTGCCGGGCACGAAGCCAGGTCAGTGCCGCGTTGGGGATTTCGTGGGGTGCCCGTCACGCCCGAAGGCGCGGTTCCGTCCGCCACAGCTCGTCCGTCCCATATCCGCTGCCAACCCACCGCCAAACGGCGCGGGGACGCCGGGGGTCACGGTGAAACGCCCCTCAGAGGGGCGGAGCAGGTCAGGACGTAGCAACGGGGCGATGGGCAGGGCGGGCGGTAACGATACGGGCACTCCGGTCATTCTGAGGCCAATGTAGACGACAGGCTCTGTTCGTGTCAAGGGACTGTAAAATGCCTGTCTCCAAAATGGGATGGATGCGAAAGCGTTTCCGCCCCCCACGGAGCCTTCACGAATCGCCCCGTGCTGCCTCTCATGCAACTCTACCACGCACACTACGCCGGACCGCCCCCTGCAGGAGACCTCGGCGTTCCAGTCGTCATCCTTCACGGATTCCTCGGCAGCGGAGGCAACTGGCACACGGTCGCGCGGCGTCTGAGCGCCCATCATACCGTCTATGTGCCCGACGCCCGCAACCACGGGAAAAGCCCCCACAGCGACGTCCACGCCTACGCCCACATGGCCGCCGACGTGCTCGCGCTCCTCGACCGCCACGCCATCGCCCGCGCCGCCGTCGTCGGCCACTCGATGGGCGGAAAGGCGGCGATGCACCTCGCACTCACCCACCCCGAACGCGTCGAGCGTCTCGCGCTCCTCGACATCGCCCCCGGCGATTCGCCCGGCGACGCAGCGACGGTCCTCGACGCCCTCGCCGCTGTCGATATAAACGGTGCGACCGACCGCGCGGCTGTCGAAGCCGACCTCGGCGCCCGCATCGGGTCGGTGGCGCTGCGCGGGTGGCTGATGAAGAACCTCGTGCGGCTGCCCGGCGGCGGATTCCGGTGGGCGCTCAACGTGCCGGTGCTCCTCGGCGCGCAGGAGACGGTCTCGGGCGGCATCGAAGCCGGCCTGCCGCCGATCTGGCGCCCGTACGCGGGACCGGTGCTCGTCGCGCGCGGTGAGCGGTCGGATTACGTGCCCGATGAGGCGATCGACGACCTCCACCGCCTCTTTCCCACGGCCGAGGTCGTCACGATCCCCGACGCGGGCCACTGGCTCCACGCCGACAACCCCGACGCCCTCGTCGCTGCCCTCGAAACGTTCCTCGACGGGTGACGGAGAAAAGTGCGGTGGCGATGCCCCTCACGCCCCGCGCAGCGCCTCGACCGGCTCGACACGGGCAGCCCGGCGCGCCGGGGCGAGGCCCGCGACGAGGCTGACGACGAGCGCCATCAGCAGGACGACGGCGACGAGGCCCACGCTCGGGTCGAAGGCGATCACGTTGGGCAGGCTCCGGCGCGTGAGGTAGGTCGAGATGGCGAGTTGCAACAGCCCCATCACCGCGAATCCGCTCGCCACGCCGAGCACGCCGCCGACGAGGCCGAGCGCCGCGCTCTCCACCAGAAACAGCTGCACGACATCGCGCTCGTCGCCGCCGACAGCTTTCATCACGCCGATCTCGCGGCGCCGCTCCATCACGTTCATCATCATCGTGTTGGCGATGCCGAGCGTGGCCACGAGAAGCGCGATGATGCCGACGATGCCGAGCGCGAGGTCCACGATCAGAAACAGCCGGTCGAGCTGGGCGAACTGCTCGCGCGCCGACGTCACGAACGCGCCGGTTTCGCGGATGCGGCCCTTCACGGCCTCGTGCGCGTCGGCGTCGCGCAGTTGCACGCGCACCGCCGCGTAGCCGCCGACGCTGTTGCGGCGCAGGAGCAGGTCGATGGTCGAGAAGAACGTCAGCTTCTGCATCGACTGGGCGAGGCCGAGCGGCACGAGCACGCGCACGAACGACGAGACGGCCTGCCCATCTTCCGGCAGCAGCCCGGCCACGCGGAGGCGGTGGCGGTGGTCGCGCGTCGGGATCGTGCCCATCCCGAAGGCGAACGCACCCTGCATCGCCGAGAGCGCGGCGAGGTCGAGCGTCGCCGTCACGAGCGTCACGCTGTCGCCGACGGCGCTCGATGCGGGGGTGAATCCGAGGCGCGCGGCCATCGACGGCGACATCAACAGGGCCGAATCGCGCTCGCTCTCGAAGAACGCGCCGACGGTCGGGCGGTAGCTGGGATAACTTCCGAACGCCATCGGGATCGCCTCGGCGTTGGCGAAGACGTCGCGGTCGTTGGCCTCGATCTTGACCGGGAACGCGACCTCCGGGTAGGCGGCGAGCACGCCGGGGATGCGCCCGTAGATGCCGATGAGGCTGTCGGTGAGCGCGACCTCGGGGATGGTGTCGGCGGCGGCGTCGCGCGAGCGGTAGGCGACCTCGCCGATGCCGCCCGCGAACGGCGTCGCGCGGCTCGTCACACGGAGCGTGTTGTAGAGCTCCATCCGGTCGAATTCGCCCTTGGCGCTGCTCTGCAGGGCCGCGCCGTAGCTGACGAGCGTGAGCAGCGCCCCGACGCCGACGGCGACGCCGACGAGGGTGAGAAGGCTGCGCGTGCGGTTGCGCCGCACGTTGGCGAGCGCGAGGCGCACGGTATCGGAAGCGCGCACGGAGGGTCGGGGCGTGGAGAGATCAGAAAGGAGGCGCCCGGCGTCAGGCCGCCGACGGTGCGATCACGGCGGTCGCATCGACCGACACGACCCGCCCGTCGGAGAGGCGCACGCGGTGCGTGGCGGCGGACGCGACCTCGGCTTCGTCGTGCGTAACAACGATGACGGTCTTGCCCGCGTCGCGGTGGAGGGTGGCGAGAAGATCGACGATCTCGGCGGCGGTGACCGAGTCGAGGTTGCCCGTCGGCTCGTCGCAGAGCACGAGCGGCGCGTCGAGCGCGAGCGCACGGGCGATGGCGACGCGCTGCTGCTCGCCCCCGGACAGTTCCGACGGGCGGTGCCCGGCGCGGTGCCCGAGGCCGACGCGGTCGAGCACGTCGGCGGCGCGGCGGGCGCGGGTGGCCGGGTCGATGCCGGCGAGCACGAGCGGAAGCGCGGCGTTCTCGGCGGCGGTCATCGTCGGGACGAGGTGGAACTGCTGGAAGACCATCCCCACCATCTCGCGCCGGTAGCGCGCCGCTTCCCGCCGCGAGAGCGCGCCGATGTCCCACGGCCCGACCGTCACCGAGCCGCTCGTCGGCTGGTCCATCGCCGCGAGCAGATGAAGCAGCGTCGATTTCCCCGACCCGCTGCGCCCGACGATGGCGACGAAGGCGCCGCCGGGCAGGTCGAGCGTGACGTCGCGGAGGGCGTGGACGAGCGAGCCGCCGGTCGCGTAGCGCCGCGAGACGCCGCGCAGGCGCACGAGCGGCGCGTCGGAGGACGGATGTGTAGAGGGGGGCATCGGAGGCATCGATTCACCGCTGCCAATCGGGCCGCCCGAGCGCGGTTCCGTCTGCGCCCTGCCACCGGGCCATCGGCAAACACGCCAGGGCATCCCGCCGGGCGCAGGCGCAGGGACGCCGCAACCGGGCGCATGGCCCGCGCGACGCGGCGCGTCGATGCCGCAGCGCGGCGCGCACGACATCGCCCGGCAGGGCCTTCTTGGGGTCACCCCATCCACCCACCGCCATGCCCCGTCGTATCCACTGCCTCGCCGCCCTCGCGCTCCTCGCCCCGCTCGCCAGCGGCTGCGTCTCGTACGCCGTCGGCACGACCGCCGAGACGCTTCCCAAAGGCGAGGTCGTCTCCGCGTCGATCCTCGAAGTCATCCCGCCTTTCATTCCCGACGACGGCTCGTGCGACCCGGACGCCCCGCGCGGGGCCGCCGATCCATGCCAGCGGGTCCAGCCGATGGGATCGATCGAGATCCGCTCCGGCCTCGACGAGCGGAGCGAGATCGGGGTCCGGTTCGTCGGAGGAGGCGCGGGACTCGTCGGCACCTACAAGCGCCGCCTCTCGCCCGACAGCGCCCGCGCGCAGCAGGCGTTCATCGTCGGCGCGGGGCTCACGAGCGGCTTTCAGGTGGCCGATCTCGAAGGCACGTTCATCGTCTCCGGCCGCCCCGGCGGCGATCTGACGCCCTACGGCGGCCTCAAAGCGATGGTCACCTACCCGCTCGGCCCGTCCGATCCCATCGACCTGCCGACCGTCGGCACCTTCGTCGGCGCGCGGATCGGGCGCACCGGCATCACCATCGCCCCCGAGATCGGCGTCTTCTTCGACCGCTCGGCCACCGGCAGCCGCTCGTCGCTCTTCGTGGTCGTGCCGTCGGTGACGATCACCGGCATCGGCCGCTCACCCTTCGGTTTCTTCGGCGGCTTCTGACGCCCGCCGCCGTCACATCCGTACGACGGTCTGGCGAACGACCTCCCGTCCAGCGCGGGCTTCGAGGACGTAGACACCGGGGGCGAGCGTGCGCCCGTCGTCGCCGCGACCGTCCCAGACGAGGGGGCCGCGCGCCGACGCGTGCCAGACGGCGCGTCCGAGGGCGTCGTAGGCGATCAGCGTGGCCGCGTCGGTGGCGCCTGCGAGGGCGAGGTCGAGCGTGAGCGGGCCGCGCGAGGGCGACGGGTAGGCCCGTAGCCGCAGGCCGGACGGCGCCGCGCCGGTCTCCGCCGACGAGACAATTGCCGTGCGAAGCGTCGCCGCGCCCGCCGGGAGGGCGACGCGCACGCCGCCCGCGTCGAGACTGGTCGTCGCAACCGGGTCGCCATTCACGAGCACGAGCGTCACCGACTGCGTCGCGTCGAGCGCCCAGAGGTCGAGTGTCGCGGGGGCGGCGAGCACGAGTTCCTCGATGCCCGCCCCGCCCTGCCGCCGCGTCAGCGTGACCATCGACGGGCTGGCGAGGAGCGTCCGCGCGCCGTCGCGCACGAGCGTTGCTGCCGAGGCGCCGATCTCGACGCGCCGCGCGGTGGGTCCGGCACTCGCGCGAATGCTCCACAGCATCCGGGCCGTCGCCGTCGTACCATCTCCAGCGTCGAGGGCACCGGCGACGGCGCGGGCGGCGACCGATGTGGCGGCGCCGGGCGTGGCGAGGACGAGGCGGGCGGTCTCGCCGTCGGTCGTCGGCGTCATCACGGGCGCGGCAGCGCCGGGGAGGAGCGGGACGAGGGCGTGGAGGTAGACGGGCGCTGCGGCGCGCTGCGGCGCGCGGAGGTACGTCTGCGTCTCCTCCTGGCCCCACGCGAGGTTCGTCCACCCGGTCGCGGTCGTCGGCGCAGTCCCACCGGCGATGGCGACGGCCATGTCGGCGGCCTGACCGTACATGTCCGCCGGAGCGTTCCACCGGGCCGATTGCCCCGTCTGCACGAGCGCACCGCGTCCGTGGACCTGCAGGGCGTAGTCGGCGGCGGCGCTTCCGGCGGCGGCGTCCTGGACGATGTAATTGCCGCCCGTCATCAGCACGCCGCGCGAGAGGCGACCGCTGCCGGGCACGTTGGCGTCGAGGGCCGAGAGTTCGGCGTAGGCTCCCCACGGCGCGTCGAGAACCGCCTCGATGCGCTGCCCGGTGCTGGCGTCGTTGCGCATCGCATCGCTCGCAATCGTCGGCCCGCCGCCGACGGTAACGACGTTGTGGGCCTCGACCGACGTGTACCACGCGCGCTTCGGGTCGGCGGCCCCTGCGGGACCGTAGCCCGCGTCGGGCGCGAGGATCGTCCCGAAGGCGTCCATGTGGAGGCCGAGGCGGTCGGGGTGCTGGTGGTTGTCGCCCTCGGGGATGGCGCTGAAGACGAGCGTGCGCGCGTCCGATCCCGTCCACGCGGTGCGGAGCGCGACGGCGCCGGACTCCAGGCGCTGCACCGGCGATGCCGTCGGGGCGCTCGCCCCGATGCGGTCGTCGGCGAGGAGGAAGGCGTCGAGTTCCCACGTCACGTCGACCGTGGCGCCGGTGTAGTCGCGCGTCGGCAGGGCCGTCGTCTGCCAGTGCCACTGCAAGCACCTCGGCGAGCGGCGCGGACGGGCGCAGGTCGGTCGGGCGCGTGCGGTAGGCGGGCGCGGCCATGTAGGTGGGGATGGGCTTCGGCGCGCCGTCCTCGAACGGCGGCCACCAGCCCTGCGTCCCGCGGAGCCGCACGGCGGCCTCGAAGACGGGCGCGTACGCCGGAAAGAGGTCCACGCCCGCCACGTTCTTCGCCTGCCACAGGAATGGCAGCCCGTTGACGAGGATGTAGACGAGATAATGCGGCCCCTCGCGGTAGACGCCGTCGGCGGAAAACTGGTACCGCGTGACGGCATTTTGCTGGTCGAGCGCGAACCGCATCCAGTCCGCGGCGCGCGGGTCCGACGAGAGCGTGAGCGCCGCCGTGCCGATCGCGTAGGCGGCTTTGAGGCGGAAGTTCTGCGGACGCGGCGCGTAGACGACGCCGTCGACCATGTTGTCGGCGCAGCAGTTCGGCCTCGCGCCCGATGCGCGCCCGCGCCGAGTCGCGCTGCACCGGCGTCATCGACGTGTGGAGCCAGTCGTAGGCGGCGCAGTAGTTCTGCAGCCACGTCGCACGGAAGATGGGCATATACGGCCGCTCGAACGACGCCGCGACCGGCGCCTGCGGCACGCCGACGTACATCCGCCCCATCGCCGAGATCGCGCTGTCGCGCGCAACGGCGTCGTTGGCGACGACCCACCGGAAGGCGAGGCTCTTGGCGTAGCGCGGGCGGTCGCTGGCATCCATCGCCGCCGACGACTTCTTCTTGAGCGACGCCTGCTCGGCATCGACCGCCGCCCAGTCGGGGCCGAGAAGCGAGGCAGGCGCGGCGCGGGCGCGGTCACGCCGGAGGCGAATCTCGGCGATCTCGGCGGTGCGGAAGTACAGCGACGGGTGCACCTCGGCGGCGGGCAGCGGCAGGGCGGTCGAAACGGCGAAACCGGTGTACGTCTCGTACCGCGACTGCGCGGCGACGGGCGCAGCGGCAGGCGTGGCGAGGGCGGCGGCGAGCGCGAGGGCGGCGAGAGGGCGGGTACGGATCATGCCTCAATGTATCGGCAAGCGCCGTGCCGGTCTCGCGTTGGGGGGTGGGATTTGGAGGTGGGGTATTGGGGATGGGCAGGGACGCGAGGGCAGCGCCGGGCGCAGTGGCCGGGCGCCCCCTCCGCCCTCCACTTCCCGGTCCCCGCGCCACCCGGCCCCCTCCGCGGCTGTCCAGGCCGCAGCGGCAGGAGGGGGCCGGCCCGCTGCACAGGCGCAAATCCGCCCCTGCGCTGCCGCCCGGCGCGGCCGCGCTATCTTGGGCGCTCCATCCCCCCGCGACCGTATCGGCTGAACGCTACCGCCCGCACAGCCACCGCCCGATCCTCGGACTGGGCGCGCGCGCCGTGCCCCCGCCGTTCTCCGCCCTGATACGCCGCCCGATGCGCCCTCGCCTGCGTCCGCTCGCCGCCGGACTGTTCGTTCCCCTCGCCGCCGCCGCGCTCGCCACCGCCGCCCTCACCGGGTGCGACGATGCGCCCGGACGCGCGACCTCCACCGGACGCCTGCCCGTCGTCTCGTCGGTCTCGGTGACGCCCGGCGATGTCGTCGTCGAAGACCTGCCTGCGGCCGACGTGACCGCTTCGACGATCCGCGTCCGCCTCTCGGTCGCCGCGACGGCGCGCGACGCCGAGGGCGCGCTCGCGCGCGTGTCGTACGCCGTCTTCCCCGTCGGCGGGGGCGCCGTGCCGGTCGTCGCGCAGACGCTGCGGGCGACGGGCGGCGACCGCTTCGCCGCCGACACCACGCTCACGCTTCCGCGCACGGGCCTCGGCACCTACACCGTCCGCCTCTTCGCCATCGACGGCGACGGGCTTCTCGGCGAGGGGCAGGCGCGCATCACGCTCCGCTCGCGCAACCGCGCGCCCGTCGTCGCGTCGGGCGTGGCGGCGCCGAACCCGTACCCGGGCACCGGACCGCTCGTGCTCACCGCCGTCGCCAGCGACCCCGATGGCCTCGCCGACGTCGACCGCGTCGATGCGACGTTCTCCGGCCAGTCGTTCCGCCTCTTCGACGACGGCCGCACCTCCGGCGACCCGGTCGCGGGCGACGGTCGCTTCACAGGCACGATCCTCTTCGCCGACCGCCCCGTCGCCGGGTCGTACCCCGTTTCGTTCGTCGCCACCGACCGCGCGGGCGTGCGGAGCGCCGCCGTCACCACCGCCCTCGTCGTCCAGTGATCAGCCCAGTGATCCGCCGTTCCGTGATGCCCTCGCTTGAGACGCGACCGCCTGTTATCCGACAGGCCCTCCGTCCACTTCTCGCCGCCGCTGCGCTCGTTTTCGCCGTGCTCCCCGCGTCGGCGCAGACGGTCGGGCAGACCGTGACGCTGCGCCCGGCACCCGGCCCGGCGCGCACGAGCGTCGTGCTCCTCGACGCCGAAGGGCCCGACGCTCTGGGCGACCGGCCTCCTCAGTCGCACCCGCGACGGCGGCACGTCGTGGCAGCAGGTCGACCTCGATTCGCTGCGCTTCGGGCGCTGGCGGGCCTATTCGATGGAGACGCGCGGAAACGCGGCCATCGCGGGCCTCGCCTACGTCACCGCCAACGACTTCGGCGACCGCATCGACACCGGAAGCGGCTTCCTGTTCTCGGAGAACGGCGGCGACTCGTTCCGCTTCACCGCGCCCATCACCGACCGCGTCGGCGACTCGACGCTCGTCTACGGGATCAGCCGCCTCAGCGCCTTCACGTTCCTCACGCCCGACGGCACGGCCCCGTTCGCGCTCTCGCTCGACGCCGACTCCAACGTCGTCTACGCCGCTGCGGGCGAGGGCGGGCTGCGGCGCTCGATCAACCGCGGCGCCTCGTGGCAGCGCGTCGTGCTCCCGCCGGATTCGCAGGACGAACTGCGTCCGGATGCCCTCAACGGCTTCTTCGTCGGGCCGCGCACGCGGACGCCGCGCGGCTCGTTCAACCACATCGTCTATTCGGTACTCGTCGACGAGGCCGGAACGATCTGGGCCGGCTCTCTCCTCGGCCTCAACCGCTCCGACGACCGCGGCCTCTCGTGGCGCCGCCTGACCGCCCGCGCGGGTGCGGGATCGCTGCCGTCGAGCGCCATTCAGGTCCTCCGCGAGCAGCCCCTCGCAGGCGCGCGCAACCCGGTGTGGATTGCGACCGTGCCCGCAGGCGTGACGGCCGAGTTCTCGGGCGCCACCTCCGGCGTTGCCGTGACGCGCGACGGCGGGCTGACGTACGAGCAGACGCTCCTCGGCGAGCAGGTCTTCGACTTCGCTTTCCGCGGCGCGACCGTCTACGCCGCCGCGGCCCGCGGCCTGTTCGCGTCGGACGACGGGGGACGTACGTGGACGCTCGTGCGCGACTTCTTCGACGCCGCCCGTCCGGGCGACAGCGTCCCGCTCGGCGCCCGCATCTTCGCCGCCGCGACCACCGCCGACGGCGCGCTCTGGGCCGGCACCGAAGGCGGCCTCGCGCGCTCGACCGATGGCGGCGCCTCGTGGCGCGTCTTCCGCGCCGACGTGCCGCTGCGCCCCGAGCGCCCCGACGACCGGCAGCCCGTCGTCAGCGCCTACGCCTATCCGAACCCCTTTTCCCCCGCCCTCGACGGCGTGACGCGCATCCGCTTCGACGGCGGCGCGGCCCGCGTGCGCATCTTCGACTTCGGCATGCGCCTTGTCCGCACCCTCCGCGACGACGGCGCGGGCGAGCGCGAGGTGCAGTGGGACGGCTTCGACGAGGGCGGCGTCCGCGCGCCCAACGGCGCCTATTTCTACGCCATCGACCGCGACGGCGCCACCGTCCGCGGCAAGATCCTCGTCGTCGAATGAGCCTGATTCCGATGCTGTCGCGGTCGCCATCTGTATCGCCATTCCTGCCGATGTCTCGTTCGATGCGCCCTGCCCTTCTCGCCGTTCTTGCGTGTGGATTCGCCGCGCCCGCCGCGCACGCGCAGGCCGGGGCGTTTCTGCGCTACGGCAGCGGCCCGCGCAGCCTCGCCCTCGGTGGCGCCCTCGCGGCCGACGCGAGCGGCCTGGCGTCAGGATTCCACAACCCGGCGCTCGCGCCCGAGATCGAGGGGCAGCACCTCGACGCCGCCGCGTTCGCGCTCACGCAGGACCGGCAGGTGCAGAGCCTGCAGTTCGGCACGCCGATGGCCCCCCGCGCGGGCGTCTCGGTCGGCGTCGTCCACGCCGCCGTCACCGGCATCGACGGGCGCGACGGCAGCGGCTACGCGACCGGCGAGCTCCGCACCGACGAGTTCGCCATCTTCACCGCCTTCGGCCTGCGCCTGACCCCGAAGGTGAGCGCGGGCGTCGGCTTGCAGGTCTTCCGGTCGACGATTGCCGAGGGCGTGCGCCCGGCGCTGTCGGTCGGCCTCGACGTCGGCGTCCTGGTGCGCCCGGTGCCCGGAGTGGCCGTCGGGCTCGTGCTCGACGACGCGCTCGCGGGCTACACGTACGACAGCAGCGGCCTCTACGGCGAGGGCGGCGCCCGTACGACCGAGCGCTTCCCGACGCGCCTGCGTCTCGGCGCGAGCGTCGAGCGGGGGCAGACGGTGGCGCTCGTGGAGATCGAGGAGGAGATCGAGTTCCGCAACGCCCGCGAGGAGCGCGTGGTGATCGAGAACGGCCTGCCGCGCCTCGACCGCCGCGACCCGGCCTACACGTTCGCCCACACGACCCTCCGCATCGGCGCCGAGCACCGCGTCGGCGATGCCCTGCGCCTGCGCGTCGGCGCCGACGGGCTGCTGCGCGACGGGCTGGCGGCGGCGGTGCGTCCGGGCGCCGGGGCCGCTTTCGAGCGCGCCGCCGGGCCGCTGCGCCTGCGCGTCGACTACGGCGTGGCGCTCGATCCGTACGGGACGGGGCTGGTGCACGCGGCGGGGCTGCGGGTGCTGCTGTGACGGGCGAGCCCCCTCCGTCCCTGTGGGACACCTCCCCCACGCGTGGGGGAGGATGCTTCGGAGGGCGTGCAGCGCGCAGAACCGGGTGGGGGCCTACTCCGCGTACTGATCCGGCAGGTCGTTTTCGTAGAGCACCACGTCGCCCGCGCGCTGCCACGTGGCGAGGTGGTCGCGGGCCTCGAAGAGCGATTTGACGACGACGACGCGGTCGTCGGGGAAACCGGCGTCGGCGAGGCCCGCGCGGATCGGGGCCGTCTGGCGCGGCCCGACGAGGATGGCGAGGTCGATGTGGCGGGCCATCTCGCGCCCGAACGCGCGGTTCTCGGCCTCCTGGCGCTCGCCGAGTTCGACCATCCCCGGCGTCACGACGACGCGCCGCCCGGTCGTGCCCTGCCCCGCCATCTGCCCGAGCACCTCGAGCGCGCCTCGCGCGCCCACGGGATTCGAATTGAAGGCGTCGTCGAGGATCGTGATGCCGTTCTCCACGCGGAGGGCGAGGCGGTGGGCGACCGGCGCGAGCCGCGTCGCGGCGGCGGCGAGGGCGCGCAGGCGAATCCCCAGCGAACGCCCGACGGCCACGCCGAGGAGTACGTTGGTCACGTTGTGGGCGCCGAGAAGGCGCGTGGTCAGCGTCGCCGTCTCGCCCGTCGCGGCCTCGCGGACGGTCATCGTCATCCCGGAGGCGTCGTAGCGGACATCCATCGCCACGAAATCGGCATCCGATTCCGGGTCGAGGCTGACGCGAAGGGCGCGGGATTCCTTCCCCGTCATCGTCGTCACGCGCGGATCGTCGCCGTTGAGGATGGCCGTGCCGCCAGGCGTCATCTCGCGGAGCAGCGAGCCTTTCTCGCGGGCGATGGCCTCGATCGAGCCCATCGTTTCGAGGTGCGCCACGCCGACGCTCGTCACGATGGCGATGTCGGGCCGCACGATCTCGCACAGTTCGCGGATGTCGCCCGCGTAGCGCATCCCCATCTCCAACACGAGCACCTGATGCGCGTCGCGCAGGCGGTTGTTGACGGTGAGGGCGATGCCGTTCGGCGTGTTGTACGAGCCTTGCGTGGCGAGGACGTTCAGGCGCTGCCCGAGAAGTTCGGCGACGACGGCCTTCGTCGAGGTCTTGCCGTAGCTGCCCGTGATGGCGACGACGGTGAGGTCGGGCCGCGCGGCGATGCGGGCGCGGGCCTGGTCCTTGAAGCCCTCCTGGATGCGCGTTTCGACGGGCTGCGTGAGCCGGAGCGCGAGATAGACGATGTACGGGGCGAAGAAGTCGGCGACGAGCAGGGCCGTCAACCACGTGAGCGCGCCCGCCGCCCCGCGCCCGGAGCCGACCCACGCCGCCACGACGAGCGGAAGCGCCACGAGCACGCCCGCCGCCGCGCCGAGCCGCCGCATCCGCTCCGTCCACACGAGCGGTTTCTTCGGACGGTCGCTGCGGTACAGGCGCGACGACGCGAACGCAACCGTCCACAACCCCGCCGCCACGCCCGCCCCGACGCGCGGCCATCCGCCGAAGGCGACCGCCCATCCGACGACGACGAGCGCGAGGCCTGCGAGGTGCGAGCGGCGCAGCACGTGCGTGCCCGTCCGCGCTCCGATCCACGCCGCGAACTCGTGGGCCTTGTAGCCGTCGAGCTGGGCGACGTGGAGGAAGTAGCGCGTACGCCGCCCGATGCGCCAGAGCGCGACGAGGGTGGCGAGCGTGAGAAGAACCGTGAGCATCGAATCCGGTGGGGGCGCCGCCAAGATCGGCACGTCCGCGCGGCGCTCCATCCGCTGCCCACCGATTTCGCGCGGCGGTGCCCCGCCTCCGCGCCGCACCGGGCGCCGGCGCCGCGGAGGCGGTCACGGGCATCGCGCCACGTTTGCGGCGATGCGGGGGGATGCGGGGTCGGCGTTCGGCGCGGCGGTTGCGACCGTGCCACACCGGCGTTCGATGGGCGGCGGTGGTCGTGACCGCGCCCATTCCGGTGTCCGGTGAGGACGACGACCGCGTGGTCTCAGCGCTCCCGTGAGTGGCACGGCGAACGCGGATGGCAACCTGCTCGGGCGTCCAGCAGCGGGCAGGCTGCCGGGACGGCAGCATTCTCGGATCGAAGCATTGACAACAGCGCGAGGAGGACGCGAGATGGTTGCCGCGCGCGGCTTGGGCACTGCGCCCCTGGCGTCCGTCGGTGCATCCGGGACGGTTCGTGTGGGCGCCGGGGTGCCTGCCGGCAGCAGTGCGCGGGCGGCACGGAGGCGGAAGCGGCGCATCGGGAGTCCGGGGCTGGGGACGAGCGCAGCATAGAGCCGCCCGCCTCCGTCGTCAAGTCCGCGCTGGCGTCGCTACGGCGCGGCCACGGCGCGGAGTTCGGCGAGCATCATCGCCGTCGCGCCCCAGACGCGGTGCGGGGCGCCGGTGGCGTCGCGGGCGATGTGGTGGGGGACGGCGGAGAGGCCGTGGACGGTCTCCCACGTGCCGACGAGCCGGTTCGCCCGCGCGAAAAGGTCGGCGAGGGTGACGGGCAGCAGGTGCGCGACCTCGTCGGGCGAGGGGACGAGGGCGGGCGCGGCGGCGGCGAGGGCCACGACGGGGACGACCGCGAAGCGCGTCGGGGGGACGTAGAGCGGGGTGAGCGTGCCGATGACCTCGACCGATGAGGCATCGAGGGCCACTTCCTCCCACGCCTCACGGAGGGCGGCGGCGGTGTCGGACTCGCCCTCGTCGATGCGGCCGCCGGGGAAGGCGACCTGCCCGGCGTGCTCGCGCAGCGTCGGCGGGCGGACGGTGAGGAGGACGGTCGCGGCGCCGCCCGAATCGGGGTACACGAGCACGAGCGTCGCGGCGCGGCGGGCGGTCTTGCCGACGACCGAGAGCAGGTCGCGGTCGAGGCGGTGCGAGGGCGCCATCGTCAGGTGCGCGTCGTGGCCGGGCAGCGGCGGGGCGCCGGGGCCGAGGCGCGCGCGCAGGCGAGCCGCGACGGCGGCGTAGCGCCACGCGACCTCCGCAGCATCCGCAGATCCAGCCTCACCCGTCCCGAATCCACCCGAGACCGCGTCGCCCGGCGGGGCGTCATCGGATGCGGCGGCGTCAGGCACGGCGGGGCGGTTCGGCTGGACGGCTCTAAACATCGTCATGCCTGCGAACGCGGGGACCCAGCGTGACGAGCGCTGCGCGTGCCGCCTCTGGATTTCCGCGTTCCGCTCCGCGGACCTTCGGTTGCCCCTACGGGGACCTTCGGTTCGCGGGAGAGCCGACGGAGGAGAGGCGCAGGTGTCCGCTTATGGACGGCTGCTCAGCGGCTCGCGGTGGAGACGGCGGCCTGACCGGCGCGGGCTTCGGCTTCGACCGCGTCCATCTCGGCGCGCAGGGGGCTCTGTGCGAAGAGTTCGGCGAAGCTGCGGGCGAGGTCGAGGGCCTTCTGGTACCGCTCGGCCTGCCGCTCGCGCACGCTCTTCTCGGCGAACCGCGTGTAGGCGCGCGCCGCCCCGACGAGCGCCTCGTCGGCCCACTCGGAGTCCGGGTACTTGGCGAACGCCTGCTCGTAGCTCATCGCGGCGGCCTCGAACAGGTCGCGGCGCTCGTAGAGTCGCCCGGACGCGACGGCCTTGTGGGCCATCTTGCCGCGCAAATCGAGAATCTGCGCCTCGGCCTCGCGGGTGCGCGGGCTCTCCGGGTAGCGCTCGACGAAGAGCTGGAAATAGGTGACGGCGCGCTCGGTGTTCGTCTGGTCGAGTTCGAAGGTCGGCGAGAGGGCGGCGTAGGCGAGGGCGCGTTCGTACTCGGCGTCGGCGGCGCGGGGGTCGCTCCGGTAGAGTTCGGAGAAGCGCGAGAATTCGCCCGCGGCGAGGATGTACTCGCCTTGCTTGGAGTACGTCCGCGCGAGTTGGAGCTGCGCGTCGTCGGCGAACTCGTTGGCGGGCGTGCGGCCGTAGTCGAGCGTGCCCTTGAAGAAATCGACGGCTTCGTCCCAGCGGCGGCGCTCGAATGCGCGCATCCCCTTCTCATAGGCTTCCTGCGGCGTCGAATGGCGCACGCGGCGCGACGAGGCGCAGCCGGCGACGAGCGGAAGGGCGAGGAGGACGAGGGCGACGACGCGCAGGCGGACGGCGGCGGTGCGGAAAGACATCAGGGGTGGGAGCGCGGCAGGCGCGGCAGATAAAGCCGCGAACGTGCCGCGTGAATCGGTCGGAAGAGTCGGAAACAGGCGAAGCGCGAACGGCGCCGCGGAGCCACGTATTGCCCGGCGATGGGGCGTTGGTTGGTTGTTGTTGGTAGTGGTTCGTTGCGCATCGGGGAGGGTCGAGGGCGTGCGAACGTCCTTATCCGCCGGTCCCGGGCGATGCCCTCCGAGCCCGGTCCCACATTCACACCCAACAACCAGCGATCAACTACCAATCCTCACCGCCCGTCGTCGAGGCGCTCGGTGCCGGTGGTCGTGAGGCGCTGGACGAAGAGCGCGCGGTTGACCTGCCCGCCTGCGAAGCCGATGCGCGTGCCGATGCCCTCGGCGGTTGCGGCGCCGCGCAGGGCGTCGGCGAGGTCGCCCGTGCCACGTCCGATCTGCCGCGCGAGCATCCGCCCGAGGTCGTAGCCGGTGACGGCGAGGCGGCGCGTGGTGAAGGGCGCGGCGTCGAGATCGGCGCCGAAGCGCTGGCGGTACTGGCCGAGGAAGGCGCGCGTCTCGGCGCGCGCGGGGTCGAGGTAGAAGTCGTTGGTGTACGTCAGGCGGAAGCGCGGCCCGAGGGCGCGGGCGGCGGGCCGGTTGTGCCACTCGGCGTCGCCGAGGACGGCGAGGTCGGCGCCGCTGCGGTCGAGGGCGCCGAGGACGACGCGGATGTCGGTTTCGGCGTTGCCGCCGGAGACGGGGGCGTAGAGCGCATCGAGGCCCTCGAGGTCGCTGCCGACGCGCGAGGCGAGCGCCGACCACGCCGTGCCGACGCTCGTCTCGAACGCGACGGTGCCGCCCGCCTGGCGCGTCCCGTCGGCGAAGCCGTGGGCGAGGCGCTCGCTCGTCGATCCAGCCTCGCCTTCCCAGACGACCCCGACGCGCCGCATCCCGAGCGCATTGGCCGTCCGCGCCATCTGCGCGCCGCGCACGGAGAGGGGCGCGTTGGCCTGGAAGACGTAGCGCCGGTTCTCGGCGACGCGGTCGTCGGTGGCGAGCGGGGCGATGAGGACGCTGCGCTGCCGCTCGGCGGCGGCCCCGGCGGCGAGGGCTTCTTCGGAGAACAGCGGTCCGACGATGACGGCGGTCTGCGAGAGCGCGCGGACGGCGGCTTCGGCGCCGCCTGCGTCGCCGCGGCTGTCGCGGAAGACCATCCGCAGGCGCGTCCCACCCGAGGCGAGCGCCGCGGCGTTGGCCTCGTCGACGGCCATCCGGAAGCCGTTGAAGAAGGCCTGCGTGAGCGGCGCGGTGTCGGCGCCGAGCGGCAGGGCGAGGCCGATCTCGACGGTCTGCGGCTCGGCAGGGCTGGTTTCGGGGGTCAGGAGCGCGCGGGCGTCGGCGCTGTAGCGGCTCGACGGGAAGGCGGAGAGGAACTCGCGGGCGAGGCGGGCGGCATCGGCAGGCTCGCCCTCGCGGAGCCGGGCGCGGGCGGCCATGAGCAGCGCGGCGGTCGTCTTCTGGTGGAGCGGATAGCCCGCGTAGGCGAGGCGAAAGCGGCGGTACGCCATCCCGAAATCGCCCTCGCGGTAGGCGTCGAGCGCCTGCGCGAAGACCGACTCGGCTTCGTCGATGCGCGGGATCTCGACCGTCTGCCCGGCGCCCGGCTGGGCGGCGGCGAGGCCGAAAGGCGAGAGAGCGACCGGCGCGGCGGCGAAGGCGGCGGCGAGGCGGAGGGAGCGGGAGAGACGGAGCATCGCGGGCGGATCGGCGCGGAAAATGGGCGGCGCGGGACTATCCGCCAAGGTAGCCCGCCCCCTCGCGCGCATTCGTGACGCAATGGCGAGGAATCCGCCCGCCACGTCCCAATGCCCTGCCACGGCGACGCAGGGGCACGAACTATCGTGCCCCTACCACCACCGCCCCAACATCACCGCCGCGCGCCCGGCCACGTTTCCGGACGGTCCCAGAAGGCATCGGCGCGTCCGCCGTAGTAGGCGCTGAGGATGGCGTCGAGCGCGCGCGAGGTGCGGACGGCGGTGGCGCCGGTGCTGAGCGGCGCCGCCTCGCCCCGAAGCGCGGCGACGACGTTGGCGACGAGCGGGCCTTGCACCGGGTCGGGCGGCGCGACATCGTGGGCCGTGGCCTCGCCGTCGGTCTCGACGACGACCGGCGCGGCGCCGAAGACGGGGAACGTGACGCGGCCGCGCGTGCCCGAAATCGTCAGACGGTCCTCGACCGTGGCGCTGGCGAAGCTCCACCGGCCCGTCCCGACGACCTCGGAGCGCCCGTCCGCGAGCGCGCTGCCGGTGCGGAAGGCAAACGCCGACGACTGCTCGACCGCGTGTACCGCGTCGCCGCGCGAGGCGGTGCCGGTCACGTCGACGAGCGGGCCGAGGAGGAAATCGACGAGGTCGAGGGCGTGGCTGGCGAGATCGAGCAGCAGGCCGCCGCCGCTCTCTTCGGCGCGCAATCGCCACGCGAGCACATCGCCATCCGGACGTGCCGGGCGCGCGAACACCGATTCGACCGACGTGACACGTCCAATCGCGCCGCTTTCCATCGCCTCGCGCACGACCGCCACCCGCGCCCACGCCCGCCGGTAGTAGGCGACGAAGAGCGGCACGCTCGCCGCCGCGAACGCATCGACCATCGCCTTTCCCTCGGCCCCGCTGCGCGCGATGGGCTTTTCGACGTAGCACGGCTTGCCCGCCGCGGCCACGCGGAGCGCGAGATCGAGGTGACTGCCCGGCGGCGTGGCGATGTAGACGGCATCGACATCGGGATCGGCGAGGAGCGCGTCGGCGTCGGTGTAGGCGCGGGCGACGCCGTGGCGGCGCGCGTAATCGGCGGCGAGGCCGGGTGTTCGGCGCATCACGGCGACGAGCGCGGAGCCGGGCGCCTGCTGGAAGCGCGGGGCCGGACTTGCGCTCGGTGACGTCGCCGCAGCCGAGGATGCCCCAGCGCACCGGGCGGTCGGGGTCGAGGAAGGCGGACATCGGGGCGAGAGGATGGGACGTGAAGGGGGCCCGTCCGCATCCGCGGCCGACGCTACCCTGGCAGGCCGCCCTCCCCACGGAGCCGCGGGAGGCGGGAGGATTGGCGGAGGAGAGGCCCCCGAGGGGCGGCGCTACGGGGGCGATGGGGGCGGCGAACGACGGGCGCGCACAGGCGAATTGGAAGCAGGGGCGAATGTCCGTAAATTGCAGCCTCATTCGCCACTGATCCGCGGTTTTCAAATGACGCACCCGACACGGGTTCTTCTGGTCGTGAGCGAAGCGTCTCCGTTCACCGCCGCGAGCGGTCTCGGCGACCTGATGCGCGCGCTCCCCGAGAAGCTCCAGGACTCCGGGCGCTACGAGATGCGCATCATGATGCCCCGTTACGGCGTCATCTCCGAGCGCAAGAACCGCCTCCACGAGGTCATCCGCCTCTCCGGCGCCGAGTTTCCGGTCGCCGGAGGCAAGGAGTCGCTCAAGGTCAAGGTCGCCTCGATCCCCGGCATCCGGCTCCAGGTGTACTTCATGGAGAACGCCCGATTCTTCAAGCGCAAGGGCACGTACGTCGGGCGCGAGGGCGACGAGTACGACGACAACGCCGAACGCGCGCTCTTCTTCGGGCGCGCCGCCCTCACGACCATCCGCAACCTCGGCTGGTCGCCCGACATCGTCCACGCCGCCGGATGGGCGGCCTCGCTCGTGCCGTACCTCGTCGCCGAGGAATACCGCGGCGACAATCTCCTCGGCGGCGCGCGCTCGATCTACACGCCCGACGGCCACGATGCGCTCATGCCCATCGACCCGGCACTCCTCGCCCTCGACGGCGGCACCGCCCCCGACCTCAGCGCCGCCCCGACGCTCCGCAGCATCGCCGAGCGCTACTCGGTGGGGACGATCTTCGACCCGGCGCCGCCCGTCGATCCCGACGACCTCTACGTCGCCGAGGCGATGGGCCGCTACGACGAGATCCAGCCCCTCCGCGAGGACTGACGCCGCGCCGCGTCGGTAGAACCGGGCGGAACCTGCGGTGGCGCGCCCGAACTCACACGGGCTTCGCGCCCGCGCCGTGCCGCGCCGAACCCTCTGCGCCGCGCGGGCGGTTGGCGAGGGCTGTCCCGCACCGGGCACGCGGGCGCTCGTGCGAGACCCGCGCATCCGGCGCGGTTCGTGGTGCCTGCGGACTCGGCGCAGACCCGGCCTCCGGCGCTGCTGGACGCCGCCCGTGCGCCCCGTCTTCGCATACGAACGTTTCGGACCCTCCCGTTGACCGACCGCGCCGCCGACCGGCGGCGACCCCTGCTTTCGCGCTGCATGCCCTCCCTCGACCCGACCCCGTCTCCGCTGCGGACTCCCGTTCCGCGCCTGCGGCGGACCCCGTTCGCGCTCGTCCTCGCCGCGCTCCTCGCCCCGCTCGCGCTCACGGCCTGCAACAACGACTCCCCGGTTGGCCTCGACCTCGTCGGCGACGGCGGCGGCGTGCCGGGGCAGATCGCCCTGCCGGTTCGCTCGACGACCGCCGCCGCCGAGCGTGACCTCAGCGCCGGATTCCTCGACGCCGACACGAGCCGCTTCGGCGCCAAACGCTCGCTCGTCGGGCGTGTGACGGACCCGCGGCTCGGCACGTTCGAGGCGACCGGGCTTCTGGATTTCCGCCCGCCGGTGGCGACCTCGATTGCGTCGACCGTCGACTCGTTCCGCGCCGACCGCGTGACGAAGGCCACCTTCGTGCTGCGCCGCGACCGCTACGTGACCGGCGACACGTCGGCGACGCTGCGGCTCGTGCTGCGTCCGCTTCTCGCTGAACTGCCCGTCTCCGGCGGCTCCACCGACACGACGTACAGCTTCGGCCCGCCGATTGCCACCTTCTCGCTCGCCCCCGCCGACACGAGCGTCACCGTGCAGATGCCCGCTGCGTGGGTTGCCGCCAACGACACGACGCTGCGCAGCACCGGGTTTGCGACCTCGTTCAAGGGATTCGCCATCGAAGCCGACGGCGCGACCGGCAACGCGGTGCGCGGGTTCAGCTACGCCGGCACGCGCCTCGACGCCATCGCGGGCGACGACACCGTGCGCTTCGCGGCGGTCAAGCTCGGCACCCTCCTGCGCCGCAGCGGCGCCCCGCCCGCGACCGCCGGACGCGCCGTGCTTCAGGACGGCGTGCCCATCGCCTACGACTTCGCGCTCCGCTTCGACACGCTCGGCGTGCTGCGCAAGGGCATCGCCCGCGCCTCCGTCGTCATCGACCTCGACACCCTCGCGCTCCGCACGCCCGGTTTCGCGCGTGGGATGGCATCGGTCGAACTCACCGGCGTCGACTCCAAGGGCAACGTCGTCTTCGTCGGCGCCGGTGCGCCGCGTGTGCGCGTCGTGGCGACGGTGCGCGACGGGCGGCTCGTCTTCACCTCGCCGAGCCTGACCCTCGACATCCAGGACGCCGTGCTCGGACGCACGCGCACCATCGTCGCCTACCGCCTGCGGACGCTCACCGGGCCCGGCACCCTCGACGCGCTCGTGCTGCGCCTCGACGCCACCTTCGGCCCGCGCCTCCTGCTCACCCTCGTCGACCCGTCCTGATGCGCCGCGCGATTCTCTCCCCGCGGGCGCTCCTCGCCCCCGCCGTCCTTCTTCTGAGCGCCACCGCGCCCCTCGCAGTCCGCGCGCAGGGCTCGTACACCGGCTCGCTCTACTCGCGCTACGGCCTTGGCGAGCGCGTCGGCAACGCATCGGCGCAGGGCGCGGCGATGGGCGGCGGCGGCATCGGCCTCGTCTCGCTCAGCTACGTGCAGGTCGGCAACCCGGCGACACTCGCCGAGCAGATCCTGACGCGTGCAACAGCCGGCGCCTACGTGCAGGGCCTGCGCGCGGAAGACGGCGCCGGGCGCACCGGCGACCGCTCGGAGGGCGTGCTCAGCGCCGTCGAGTTCGCCTTCCCCGTCACCCGGCAGCGCGTCGGCGTCGGGCTGCGCTTCACGCCGTCGACACGCCTTGCCTATGGCGTGCAGCGCGCGGGGATGGACGTGCGCGCCGGGCGTGCCGACGGGCGACGACACGCTTCGCTACACCGTCGATTACCAGGGCAGCGGCGGCCTCAACACCGTCGACGGCGGCGTTGGCGTGGCCATCGGCAAGCGTCTCATGGTCGGCGCCTCGGTCGGCGCGCGCTTCGGGCTGCTGGAGACGGGGCGGCGGACGCAGTTCCTCGACCGCAGCGGCATCCCGCTGCTGTTCTACGCCGAGCAGAACGCCATCACCACGACGCGCCTCGCGGGCGTGACCGGCACCGTCTCGGCGCTCGCGCGCTTCGACAGCCTCGGCGGCTCGGCCCGGCGCCTCAACGTCGCCGCGACCTTCACCCTGCCGACGCGCCTCTCCGGGCGACGCGTGCAGACGCTCGGCGAGAGCCTCGACCGCGACACGCTCTCGACGAGTGCCAAGGGCAGCGTCACGCATGCCGCTCGAAGCCAGCCTCGGCATCGCCTTCTACCCGAGCGCCCGCTGGACCGCCGTCGCCGACGTGCGCTACGAGCCGTGGAGCCGCTTCGACAGCGACTTCTCGTTCGCGGGGTACAACGACGGGCAGCCGCTCGTCTCGACCTTCAACGACCGAGTCCGCGTGAGCGCGGGCGCCGAATACCTGCCTGCCGGGCGCTCGCCGTTCGCCTCCTTCTGGCGCCGCACCGCGTACCGCTTCGGCGGCTACGTCGACCGCGGCTACGTCTCGCCCGAGGCGGGGACGACGATCACGACCGTTGCGGCGACGGCGGGCTTCTCGTTCCCGTCGCTCTTCTTCGGCTCGCGCGCCGACCTCAACGCCGAGGTCGGGCAGCGCGGCGAGACGACCGGCACCCTCGTGCGCGACCGCTACGTGCGCATGGGCCTCGTCTTCAGCTTCGGAGAGCGCTGGTTCGACCGGCCGAAGCTGCGCTGACCGCCCCCCACCGGACGGCTCCGCGCTTTTTCTGATTCGTCTTTCCCGCGAACGCGGGAATCCAGAAGCGGTCACGCACAGCGCTCTGCACTCTGGGTCCCCGCTTTCGCGGGGATGACGGACGTCATCAACACATTCTGGCCAGCTTCCGCACGCAGGCGGTGACGCTGCACGGCTCGCGCAAAACAAAAGCCCTTCCGCCTCTCGGGCGCTCTCCGGCACGTTCGGGGGGCGCCCGTATCTTTTCGGACTGCCCCGTTCCACTTCCACGACCCCCGATGACCTTCATCACCGACGTCCACGCCCGCCAGATCCTCGACAGCCGAGGCAACCCGACGCTCGAAGTCGATGTCACGACCACCGACGGCGTCACCGGGCGCGCGGCGGTGCCGAGCGGCGCCTCGACGGGCGAGCACGAGGCCGTCGAACTGCGCGACGGCGACATGGGCCGCTGGCTCGGCAAGGGCGTCGAGACGGCCGTCGCCAACGTCAACGACACGATCGCGCCCGAAGTCGAGGGCTTCTCGGTGTTCGAGCAGGTCCACATCGACCATCTGATGATCGACCTCGACGGCACGCCGAACAAGGCACGTCTCGGCGCGAACGCCCTCCTCGGCGTCTCGCTCGCCGTCGCCCGCGCCGCCGCGCTCAGCCTCAAGCAGCCGCTCTTCCGCTACCTCGGCGGCCCCAACGCGCGGACGATGCCGGTGCCGATGATGAACATCCTCAACGGCGGCTCCCACGCGGACAACAACGTGGACATGCAGGAATTCATGGTCATGCCCGTCGGCGCCGAGTCGTTCGGCGAGGGGCTGCGGATGGGCACGGAGGTCTTCCACGCGCTCAAAGGGCTGCTCAAGAAGAAGGGCCTCGCCACCGTCGGTGGGCGACGAGGGCGGCTTCGCGCCCAACCTGCGCTCGAACGAGGAGGCCATCGAATCCGTCCTGGAGGCCATCGAGGCAGGCGGGCTTCACGGCCGGGCAGGACATGATGATCGCGCTCGACCCGGCGGTCGAGCGAGATGTACCGCGACGGCGCGTACGTCTTCTGGAAGTCCGACCCGACGCGGCGCCGCTCGTCCGAAGAGATGGTCGACTACTGGGAATCGTGGGCCAACCAGTACCCGATCATCTCGATCGAGGACGCGCTCGACCAGGACGACTGGGCCGGGTGGAAGGCGCTCACCGAGCGCATCGGCCACAAGGTGCAGATCGTCGGCGACGACCTGTTCGTGACCAACTCCGAGCGCCTCGCGCGCGGCATCGACGAGGGCTGCGCCAACGCCATCCTCATCAAGGTCAACCAGATCGGCACGCTCACCGAGACGCTCGACACGATCGAGACTGGCCCACAAGAGCGGCTACGCGACGGTGATGTCGCACCGCAGCGGCGAGACCGAAGACACGACCATCGCCGACCTCGCCGTCGCCGTCGGCAGCGGCCAGATCAAGACCGGCTCGGCCTCGCGCTCGGACCGCACGGCCAAGTACAACCAGCTCCTGCGCATCGAGGAGCTCCTCGACGACGCGGCCTACTACCCCGGCCGCAGCGCCTTCCGCTTCTGAGCGAGCGGCCACGGCGAACAGAACACCTGTCAGGTTTGGCAAACCTGACAGGTGTTTTCGCTGGCTCGGCTGCCTCAGACGGCACCGAACGTCAAGAGGCGAGGAGGGTGCCACTGAGCGTGGGCGAGCGCCGGGAGGAGGAGAGCAAGGGTGGAGAGGGGATGTGGCGCAGCACCGGGCTTACGGAACGACGGTGGTGAAGGGGACCGCGACTGCCCTCGGGGATTTGCCACCCCTACGGAATGCTGGTATGTCGCCGATCCCGCCGGCACGATCCACTTGGCGCACACGGCTCGCGTGCAGCCGACGAGCAGTTCTTCGCCTCGCTTATCCAGCGTCCACGCGATCAGCATCCGCTCGCTGGTGGAGTCGGGGAAGCTGACGAAGAAGGTGCAGCGTGTCACCGGGTGTGGGCGTCGTGGCCGAGCGCGTGAGAATGCCGATGAAGAAGCCGGTGCCGAAGTTGCCCGTGCCGTTGCTCGGGTTCGTTCTCCATCAGGTCGCAGCGCGGTGAGGGTGGCCGCGAGGGCGAGCGGCAGGGCGAGGGCGGCGAGGCGGCGCATGGAGGAAAGGCGGTAGGCTACCTGAGGAGTACGGTCGGTCGCGCCGAATTTGCAAAGCCGGAGCTAAACATCGCTCGTTCGGCATTTTCAGGGCGAGCGCCGCGTTTCCGGGACCGTGCCCCGGCGGCTGCGTCGTCTTCCGCTACGACGTATACACATCGTCCGTTCGGCGGTCCCGTAATGCGTGGCGGCAGAAGCCACGTCCTGTAGAGACGCATCGCCGATGCGTCTCTACGCCCCCGGTGGTCCCCACGAAAACCGGGTGGCCGGGACGGGACGACGCGGCCACCGGTCCCAACGGCGTGGCGGGCGCTCGGGCGTGCCGGGTCGTAGATTGGCGGCGTTCGTCTCTTCCTGCCCCGCGCCGATGCGCCGCGCCCGTCTCTGGTCTTTCGCCGCGCTCGCCGCGGCTGCGCTCGTGTGGGTCGTCTTCCTCGACTCGCACAGCGTCTACCGGCGCCTGCGCTGGGAGCAGGAGCGCGCCCAGCTCGACGCCGACACGCGGGCCATGCAGGCCGAGATCGAGCGCCTGAGCCGCGAGCTTCCGCGCGCCGGAGAGCCCGAGGTCGTCGAACGCCTCGCGCGCGAGCAGTACGGGATGCGCCGTCCGGGCGAGACCGTCTACCGCGTCGAGACCCCGCCCGCCAACGACTGACGCGGCCCCTCGCGCCGCGCCACCGCCCCGTTTCCTTCCGCCTCGCCCGCTCTCCGATGCCCCCGCAGGCCATCGCCATCGACCTCGGCGGCACCGCCATCAAGGCCGCGCTCGTGCAGTCGGGCGGCCACCTCCGCCACGAACAGTCGGTGCCGACGAACGCCGACGAGGGGCCGGACGCCGTCCTCGACCGCATCGCCGCGCTCGTCTCCGGCCTGTGGATCGACGGCGCCATCGAGGGCGTCGGCATCGGCGTGCCCGGCGCGGTCGATGCGGCGCAGCGCTACGTCGTGCGCCCGCCCAACCTGCCCGGCTGGGACCGCGTCGACGTGTCGGCGGAACTCGGGCGACGGCTCGACCGCGAGGTGCGGGTCGTGGTCGAGAACGACGCCAACGCCGCCGCCCTCGGGTCGGCGCACTACGGCGCCGGGCGCGACTTCCGCGCCTTCCTCATGGCGACGCTCGGCACCGGTGTCGGGGGCGCGATCGTCATCGACGGCGCGATCTTTCGCGGCGCGCACGGCGGCGCGGGCGAGTTCGGGCACGTCTCGGTCGACTACGAGGGGCCGGTCGATGGCGCGGGCGTCGCCGGGGCCGCCGAGGCGTACGTCGGGCAGGAGTACCTGACGGCGCGGGCGCGCCGACTGCTCGCCTCGCACCCCGAGAGCGCCCTCCACGATGTCCCGGCGTCCGAGTTGTCGCCGCTCCACCTCACCCGCGCCGCCGACGCGGGCGACGCGCTCGCCGCCGACGTGCTCGCGTGGGCGGGCCACAAACTCGGCTGCGCGCTCGCATCGGTCGTCCACGTGCTCGACATCCGCAAGATCGTCGTCGGCGGCGGCGTCTCGGGCGCGGGCGCGTGGCTGCTCGACCCGGCCCGCGAGGCACTCCTGCGGCAGACGATGCCCGCCCTCCGGGACGGCCTCGAGATCGTCGCCGAGACGATGGGCAACGACGCGGGCCTGCTCGGCGCGGCGCATCCACTGCTGGGGTGATGCGTCCACCGCGGGGAACGGGCGCCCCGAAACCAAACGGCAATCCGAAACCGGACGTTGTCCCCCCCCGCGCGAAGGCCTCGTGGAGAGGGCGCGGGCGGCGGACCCGCGCCGCGGCGGGCCGGTAGCAGCACCGGCTCTCTCCGTGCCGATGCGCCTGCTCCGACGCCTGCTTCCCCTGCTCTGCCTCGTGATGGGCGTGTGCATCGGCGTGCAGGCGACGGATCTGCTGGCGTGTGGCGACGAGTCGGCGAGCGAAGCCACGTGCGCCGATGCGCACACGGACGGGGGCGGCGAGGCCGATTGCTACTGCCACCTCGTCTTCGTCCCGACGGCCGCACTCCCGCGTCCGCTCGTGCGGCCCGAGACGCGGACAGGACGCGGGCCCGCTCCGGCCCCCGATGCCCTCCCCGACGGCGTGGCGCCGCCCTTCGTGAGACCGCCGATCGGATGACCGGCGCTGGGCCTTGCCGCCCGGCCTGCCGTGGCGCGCGACATGCGTGCCTGTCACCCCTTCGTCTTTCGTCTTTCGATGTCTATCCGCTTCCGGATGGCCTGCGCGTGCGCGGCCGTCCTCCTCGCCGCGTCACCCGCGGCGGCCCAGTCTCCCTCCGCCGTCCCCACGGCCACCTCTTCCGCCCGCGCCGACGTCGCGCTCGTCGTCACCGACGCCGAAACGGGCGAGCCGCTCGCAGGCGCCACCGTCGCCGTCGTCGGCACCCGCGCGGGCACGACGACCGGTGCCGACGGGCGCGCCACGCTCACCGGCCTCCCTGCCGGGCGCGCAACGCTCCGTCTCACGTCGGTCGGCTACGCGCCGCTCGACACCACCGTCACCCTTCCGCTCGCCGCCATCCTCGCGCTCGCGCTCACGCCCGACGAAGACGAACTCGACGAACTCGTCGTCTCCACGACCCGCACCTCGCGCAGCCTCGCCGACTCGCCGACGCGCATCGAGGCGATCGGCGCCGAGGAGATCGGCGAGAAGATCTCGATGGATCCGTCCGGCATCGCGATGGTGCTGAGCGAGTCGCCCGGCATCACGGTGCAGCAGACCTCGGCCGTGTCGGCGAACGCGTCGTTCCGGATTCAGGGCCTCGACGGGCGCTACACGCAGCTCCTGCGCGACGGGCTGCCGCTCTACGGCGGCTTCGCGGGCGGCCTGTCGCTCCTGCAGATCCCGCCGCTCGACCTCGCGCGCGTCGAGGTGGTGAAGGGTCCGGCGGGCGCGCTCTACGGCGGCGACGCCATCGCGGGCCTCATCAACCTCGTCACCAAAACCCCCGACGATGCCGAGGGCGGGCGCGAGCGCACGCTCCTGCTCAACGCCACCACCGCCGCCGGGGCCGACGCCGCGCTCTACCTCGCCGGGCGCGGCACCGGCGCCGGCGTCCCGCGGCGGCACGCTCCTCGCCACTGCCAACGTGCAGCGTGCCTTCGACCCCGAGCGCGACGGCTTCTCCAACCTGCCCGCCACGCAGCGCGCCACCCTCGCGCCCACGCTCTACCGCTACCTGCGCCACGGGACGCTGCGCGCGGGCTTACCGCCACCGCCGAGCGCCGCAACGGCGGCGCCCTCGCCGCCCTGCGCGACGACGACGACAGCGCCTACGCCGAGCGCAACCGCACCGGACGCTTATCCGGCGTCGTCGCCTACGCAGGCGTCCACGGGCCATGGGCGCTCGGCGCGCGCACGAGCGCGAGCGTCTTCCACCGCGACGTGACGACGCCCGCGAGCCGCTTCTCCGGCGACCAGCGCGCCTCGTACTCCGACCTCACCGCCTCGCGCACGTTCGGCGACCACACGCTCGTCGGCGGCGTCGACCTGCGCACCGATGCCTTCGACGGCCACCGCGGAAGCGCCGTCGGGCTCGGCTACACGCACACGACCGGCGGCGTCTTCGCCCAGGACACGTGGGACGTTGCGCCCGCCCTCGCCGTCGATGCGGGCCTGCGCGTCGATGCGCATTCGGAGTTTGGCGTCTTCGTGCTGCCGCGCCTGAGTGCGCTCGTTCGGATGGGCCGCGGCGTGAGCGTCCGCGCCGGAGGCGGACTCGGCTACAAAGCGCCGACGGTCTTCCTCGAAGCCTCCGAGGAGCGCGCCTTCGACGGCGTCGCGCCGCTCTCCGCCGATGTCGACGCCGAAACCTCGATCGGCGGCACGTTCGATGTCGGATGGCGCGGCCTCATCGGCTCGTCGGTCGGCGCCGAGGTGCACCAGGCCGTCTACGCGACGCGGCTCCGGCGCCCGCTCCTGCCCGTCGACCGCGACGCCGCGACGCTCGTCTACCGCAACGCCGACGGCGCCCTCGACGCGCGCGGCAGCGAGACGACGTTGCGCCTGACGACCGAGATGCCCGTCGGCGGCCTCTCGCTCTTCCTCGGCTACGTCTTCCTCGACGCCGCCCTCGACACCGTCGGCACGCGCCGCGCGCTCGCGCTCACCGCGCGCCACCGCACGTACAGCGTGCTCGTCTGGGAGCGCGAGGACCACTTCCGCATCGGCGCCGAGGCGTACTACACCGGTCCGCAGACGCGCCGCGACGGCACCGACACGCCGGGCTACTGGCTCACCGGACTCCTCGGCGAGATCGTCGTGCGCGAGGGTGTGCGCGTGTTCGTCAACCTCGAGAACCTGCTCGACACGCGGCAGAGCCGCACCGAGCCGCTCGTCACCGGCCCCATCACCGCGCCGCGCTTCGCCGACCTCTGGGGCCCGACCGACGGGTTCATCGCCAACGGCGGCGTCCGGCTGTCGTTCTGACGGGCGGGGACGGCCCCTCCCAACGACACTCCGAAACCGGACGTCCGCAGGGGCGGGTCTCAGACCCGCCCCTACAACCGCCGCACATTGCCAGCGCTACCGCGCTCGTCCACCGGCGTCACGCGATCGTGACCGCGTCGTCGAGGTACACGTCCTGGATGGCGTGGAGGAGGGCGACGCCGTCCTTCATCGGCTTCTGGAACGCCTTGCGGCCCGAGATGAGGCCCATGCCGCCCGCGCGCTTGTTGATGACGGCGGTCTTGACGGCCTCGGCGAGGTCGTTCGCGCCCGAGCCGCCGCCGCTGTTGATGAGGCCCGCGCGGCCCATGAAGCAGTTGGCGACCTGGTAGCGCGTCAGGTCGATCGGGTGATCGGAGGTGAGCTCGCTGTAGATGCGCTCGTCGAGCTTGCCGTACGACGAACCGCCGGTGTTGAGCGCGCGGTAGCCGCCGTTGAGCGTCGGCAGCTTCTGCTTGATGATGTCGGCCTCGATGGTCACGCCGAGGTGGTTGGCCTGCCCGGTGAGGTCCGCCGAGGTCTCGTAGTTCTTGCCGCCGATGGTGAAGGCCTCGTTGCGGACGTAGCACCACAGGATCGTCGCCATGCCGAGTTCGTGGGCCGCCGCGAAGGCCTCGGAGACCTCCATGATCTGCCGCGTCGACTCTTCCGACCCGAAGTAGACCGTCGCGCCGATGGCCACGCAGCCCATGTTCCACGCCTCCTCGACGCTGCGCGAACATGACCTGGTCGAACTTATTCGGGTACGTCAGCAGCTCGTTGTGGTTGATCTTGAGCACGAACGGAATCTTGTGCGCGTACTTGCGCGCGACCGCGCCGAGCCCGCCGTACGTGCTCGCGACCGCGTTGCAGCCGCCCTCGATGGCGAGGCGCACGATGTTCTCGGGGTCGAAGTAGACCGGGTTCTTGGCGAAGCTCGCCCCGCCCGCATGCTCGATGCCCTGGTCGACGGGGAGGATGGACAGGTAGCCGGTGCCGCCGAGGCGCCCGGCGTCGAACATCTGCTGGACCGAGCGCAGCACCTGCGGCTGCCGGTCGGAGGCGGCGAAGACGCGGTCGACGAAGTCGCCTCCGGGCAGGTGGAGCAGATCCTTCGAGATGGTCTCGCAGGTGTGGTTGAGGAGCGAGTCGGCGTCGGCGCCGAGGAGGTCGGCGACGTGCGTCGAGGGGGTGGGCATCGGGTCGGGGGATGAGGCGAAACGGTCGTCCAAGGTACGCCGGTGCCGCGTGGAGCCGCGCCGCCGGGTTCGGAAAAGCGCTTCCGGCTGTAGGTCGGAGCGTCAGACGCCGACGGTAGCGCTTTTCCAGCGTCGCTCGCACGGTCGCGCAGCGCCTCCGCCGTGCTCCGTCCGGACTGCCGGGTTTTCCCGGCACGGCGCTGCGGAGGCGGCCCCACGCGGGCGCCGAATCCTGCCCCGAGCCTGTCGGTTGCCGGACCCTCACCCACCCATCCCCTGCCCCGATGCGCGTCCTCTTCGCCGCCCTCCCTGCCGCCGCTCTCGCGGCCCTCGCCTTCACCGCCGGCTGCGGCAACGACACCCCGCCCGCCCCCGCCGAGACCGCGCCCACGACCGAGGCGCCGACCGCCGCTGCGCCCGTCACGAGCGTCGAGATCACCGGCGACGATCAGATGCGCTACTCGACGACCGCCTTCACCGTCGCGGCAGGCTCCGAGGTGACGCTCACCTTCCGCAACGTCGGGCAGCAGCCGAAGGAGATGTACGGGCACAACGTCGTGATCCTGCAATCGACGACCGATGCGTCGGCTTTCGCGGCGGCAGCGGCGAGTGCGCCGGAGAACATTCCCGCCGGGCGCGAAGCGGAGATGATCGCCCACACGCGCCTCCTCGGGCCGGGCGAGACGGACACGATCACCTTCACCGCCCCGGCCGCGCCGGGCACGTACGTCTACCTCTGCACCTTCCCCGGCCACGCCGCCATCATGCGCGGCACGATGACCGTCGTCGGCTGACGCGCGTGGACATCGCGCAGACCGTTCGCAAGGGCGCACATACGGTGGACGATTCCAGAGCCACAGTCCCGGCACGAGGAGGCGAAGGAGCCGACGCGAATAGAGCGCGACAAGCGCGGTATCTGACGACGGGAAGGTGAAGCCGTCTCCCCGATCCCTGCATCAGGGGCGTCTCGACCGGCGCTCACGCGGGCGCCGTCGGTATCACCGCCCCGACGGCACGGGCGGCGCCACGTCCCCGTCACCCCGTCACAGCTCGAACTCGGGCACGTCCTCGCGCTCGCGTTTGGGCACGACCTCGTCGAGGAGCGCCTGGTTGTCGGGCGTCTGCTGGACGAGGCGGATGAGGGCCTGAATCGAGTCGTTCGGCGGGCGCGAGTTGAGGATGCGCATGAGCTTGCGCTGCTGTTCGGTCTGCGGGCCGAGCAGCAATTCCTCGTTGCGGGTGCCGGTCTTGCGCAGGTTGATGGCCGGAAACATGCGCCGGAGGGCGATCTCGCGGTCGAGGACGATCTCGGCGTTGCCGGTGCCCTTGAACTCCTCGAAGATGACCTCGTCCATCCGGCTGCCGGTCTCGATGAGCGCCGTGGCGATGATCGTGAAGCTGCCGCCGCCTTCGATCTTGCGCGCCGAGCCGAAGATCTTGCGCGGGATCGTCATCGCGCGGGCGTCGAGGCCGCCGGAGATCGTGCGGCCCGAGCCTTCGAGGAAGAGGTTGAAGGTGCGCCCGAGGCGCGTGAGCGAATCGAGAAGCAGCACGACGTCGCGGCCCTGCTCGACGAGGCGCCGCCCGAACTCGTAGGCCATCGTCGCCACGCGGACATGGTTGTCGTCCTCGCGGTCGCTCGACGAGGCGAAGAGCGTCGCTTTGGTCGAGCGCTGGAAATCCGTCACCTCTTCGGGCCGCTCGTCGATGAGCAGGCACAGGAGATCGACCTCCGGGTGGTTCTTCGAGATCGCGTCGGCGATGTCTTTGAGCATCGTCGTCTTGCCCGTGCGCGGCGGAGCGACGATGAGCGCGCGCTGCCCTTTGCCGAGCGGCGCGATGAGGTCGACGATGCGCATCGAGGCGTCGTTCCGGCCGCGCGTGAGCGTGAAGCGCTGGTACGGGTAGACCGTCCGGCCGCTGTCGAAGGGCTTGAAACGTGCCCACACGTCGGGCGGGTAGCCCATGACGCTGGTGATGCGCTGCACCTGCCACGCGCCTTTCTTGCCACGCGTGACCGTCCCCTCGATGACGACGCCGTCGCGGAGGCGGTGGCGCTGCACCATCTGCACCGAGCAGAAGGCGTCGTCCTCTTGCTTGGGGATGTCGCTGCGGAAGGCGCGGACGAAGCCGAATTTCTTGTCCCCGATGAGTTCGAGGATGCCGGTGAACGGAGTCTCGTTCATGCATCGCCCCTGAGAGAGCGCCAGGGGCAGGCGCGTGGAGGAAACAAGGGAGGCCTGCGCCGAGGGCGGTGGCATCGCCACCTCTCGCGCAAGGGCCTGGGACACGAGCGCCGCGCCGGGGATCGCCTTCGTCCGCATCCGACGCCTCGAAAGGCAGTGGACCGGGCGCCGGTCTTCAGGGCGTGCGTCGCACCAGTGGCGACGACACGACTCCCGCCGGGGGCGCGCTCGAAACCGCGGAACGTGCCCTCGCGCGCCCAAGTTTCCAAACCGCCCTCTGCCACCCGTTCCCGTCCGCCCCGCGCGCCCTCCCGATGCCCGATCCCGCCGCCCCGCCCGACCATCTCGAGGGCCGCGACGCCGCCGCATCCGAATGGGCACCGCCCGCGACGGGAACGACGGACGCCCCTTCGGCACGCGCAGGGCAGGCAGGACCACCGACGACGGCGCACGAGGCAAACCTGTCAGGTCTCCCGGACCTGACAGGTTTAGACGATGGACGCCCCTTCGGCACGCTCAGGGCAGGCACGACGACCGACGACCTCGCCGACCCTCTCAGAGTCCACCCGACGACCAACGACCAACGACTGACGACCAACGACGACGTAGAGGTCTCCGGCTTCGCGCTCGCGCGGATGCACGCCGATGTGACCGGGCCCGAGGACGCGCCCCCGCTCGTCGTGCTCCACGGCTGGGGATCGTCGGCGTGGATGATGCGGCCTGTGGCGGCGGCGCTGAGCGACCGCTTCCGCGTCCACGTCCTCGACCTGCCCGGCCACGGCCGCACCGCGCCCCCTCCGCGCGCGTGGGGCGTGCCCGACTACGCGGCCCTCGTCGCTGCGTATATGGAGGCGCACGGGATGTCCGGCGCGCCTGTGCCTGCGGTCGGCCACTCGAACGGCGGCCGCATCCTTCTCACGATGGCCTCCGACGATGCGACGGCCCGGCTGTTCTCCGCCCTCGTCCTCGTCAGCCCGTCCGGACTGCGCCGCGCGCCGACGGCGTCCGTGCGCCTGCGCCGTGGAATCTCCAAAACGCTCCGCGCGCCGTTCGACCTGCTTCCGAATGGATCGCTGAAAGACGCCTGCCTCGACTGGCTGCGGCACTCGCTCGTGTGGAAGGCGCTCGGCTCGTCCGACTACAACGCCCTCGCCCCGACGATGCGCGAGACGTTCGTGCGCACCGTCGGCCACTTCGTGGAGGACCGGCTCGGGCGCATCCGCATCCCCGTCCTCGTCTTCTGGGGCGACCGCGACCGCGACATCGTGCGCGACCAGATGGACCGCCTCGTCGCCGCCGTCCCCGACGCGGGCCTCGTCGTGATGGAGGGCGCCGGGCACTACGGCTACCTCGACCGGATGGACGTCTTCGAGGCCGCCACGCGGCACTTCCTGCTCGGGCCGGCGCCGGGCCACGGGGAGAGGGAGGATGGAGAATCGGGCATGGGGAGTTGATACGGAATCGCCGTGCACCCCGCGCGTCGTAGGGGCGGGTCTCGACCCGCCCGGTTGCACCCCACCCCCCCGGAGACGGTCCGCCCCCCCCCTGGCGCCACGACCCATCGAATCCGCGACCCCGTATGAGAGGGTGCCGACGACGAGCGGGTGGGGTGCGTGGAGACGAGCGGCTACGCGGGCACCGACTCGGCATGTCCGCCCTTCCCTTCGGGACCTCCTGCGTCGGTTCGGGCACCTCCCCCGCGACCGCGGGGGCGGATGCTTCGGAGGCCGTCCAGGCCGCAGAAGCCGGTGGGGGCCGTCACGCCTCGACGCGCGGGGCGACGTGCTCGAACGTCAGGCCGGTGTCGGCGGCGTCGATCTGCACGGTTTCGCCGGGCTGGACCCAGCCGCTCAGGATCTCTTCGGCCAGCTTGTTCGCCACCTCGCGCTGCAAGACGCGCTTGAGCGGGCGGGCGCCGAAGACGGGGTCGAAGCCCTTGGCGGCCAGCCAGTCGGCGGCGGCGTCGGTGAGCACGAGGGTGACGCCGTGGCTCTTCCGCGCGAGGGCGCGAGGCGCGCGAACTGGAGGGTCACGATGCGGCGGATCTGCGCCTGCCCGAGCGGACGGAAGACGACGACTTCGTCGATGCGGTTCAGAAACTCCGGGCGCAGGCGCTGCCGCAGGAGGGCCGTCACCTCGTCTTCGAGACGGTCGTAGAGCGCGGCGTCGGCACCGGCGTCGCCGCCGCCGAGGAGCGTGTTGGCGTCGAGGCGCTCGCGGATGACGTCGCTGCCGAGGTTGCTCGTCATGATGACGAGCGTGTTCGTGAAGTCGACCGTCCGGCCCTGCGAATCGGTCAATCGCCCGTCGTCGAGCACCTGCAGCAGCACGTTGAAGACTTCCGGGTGCGCCTTCTCGATCTCGTCGAGGAGCACGACGGAGTACGGCTTGCGGCGCACCTTCTCGGTCAGCTGTCCGCCCTCCTCGTAGCCGACGTAGCCCGGAGGCGCGCCGATGAGCCGGGCGACGGTGTGGCGCTCCTGGTACTCCGACATGTCGATGCGCACGATGGCGTCTTCGTCGGAGAACAGGAACGAGGCGAGGGCCTTGGCGAGCTCCGTCTTGCCGACGCCGGTGGTGCCGAGGAACAGGAACGAGCCGATGGGCCGCTGCGCCTCCTGCAGGCCCGCCCGCCCGCGCCGCACGGCGTTGGCGACGATCGCGCACGGCTTCGTCCTGCCCCACGACGCGCTTCTTCGAGTTCGTCCTCCAGCCGCAGCAGCTTCTGCCGCTCGCCCTCCAGCATCCGCGAGACCGGGACGCCCGTCCACCTGCTCGACGATCTCGGCGATGTCCTCGGCGTCCACCTGCTTCCTTGAGGAGCGACCCGGCGGCGTGCAGCTCGCCAAGGCCGCGGGGCGGTGTCGATCTGCGTCTCGGAGGGCGGGCATGCGTCCGTAGCGGAGCTCGGCCACGCCCGCCGTAGTCGCCCTCGCGCTCGCGGCGCTCGGCCTCGACTGCGCACGGCGTCCATCTCCTGCTTGGCGCTCGCTGCACCTGCTGGATCAGGTCGCTGCTCGCTCTGCCACCGCGCGCGGACTCGGTGCGCTCGGCGTCGAGGTTGGCGATCTGCTCCTCGATGCGGGCGGTCCGCGCGGTCGTCCTCCTCGCGCTTGACGGCCTCGCGCTCGATCTCGAGCTGCCGGATCTGGCGCTCCAGGCGGTCGAGCTCTTCCGGCATCGACGCGATCTCGATGCGCAGCCGCGCCGCGGCCTCGTCGATGAGGTCGATGGCCTTGTCGGGCAGGAAGCGGTCCTGGATGTAGCGGTCGGAGAGCTCGGCGGCGGCGACGATGGCGGCGTCGGTGATGCGCACGCCGTGGTGCACCTCGTAGCGCTCCTTGATGCCGCGCAGGATGCTACACCGTGTCCTCGACCGATCGGCTCGCCGACGAGCACCATCTGGAAGCGGCGTTCCAGCGCCTTGTCCTTCTCGATGTACTTGCGGTACTCGTCGAGCGTCGTCGCGCCGATGGCGCGCAGTTCGCCGCGCGCGAGGGCGGGCTTGAGGATGTTGGCGGCGTCGATCGGCGCCCTCGGCGGCCCCCGCGCCGACGAGCGTGTGGATCTCGTCGATGAACAGGATCACCTCGCCGCCGGCATCGGCGACCTCCTTGACGACGGCCTTGAGGCGGTCCTCGAACTCGCCGCGGTACTTGGCGCCCGGCGACGAGCGCGGCGAGGTCGAGCGCGACGACCTCGATGTTCTCGAGGCCCTCGGGCACGTCGCCCTGCACGATGCGGATGGCGAGGCCCTCGGCGATGGCGGTCTTGCCGACGCCCGGCTCGCCGACGAGCACGGGGTTGTTCTTGGTGCGGCGGCTGAGGATCTGCAGCACGCGCCGGATCTCGGCGTCGCGCCCGATGACCGGGTCGATCTTGCCCTGCCGCGCGAGGTCGTTCAGGTCGCGCGGCGAAGCGCTTGAGGGCCTCGTAGCGGCTCTCGGCGTGCGGCGTCGGTCGGCGCGCTGGCCGCCGCGCACGTCGCTTGAGCACGGCGAGAAGTCGTCCTTGGTCGACGCCCTCGCGCGCGGAGCGCCTCGCCGGCGGCGTCCGGCGCCGCGGCGAGGGCGACGAGCAGGTGCTCGCGACGACACGTAGTCGTCCTTGCAGCAGTTCGGCCTCGGCGAGGGCGCGGTCGAAGACGCTCTTGGCGGCGTCGGTGAGGAACTGCCCGGACGACCGAGCGCCCGACACGACGCGGCAGGCGGTCGATGGCGTCGTCGGCGCGCTGGCGAGGAGCGTGTCGGCGGAGGCGCCGAGGCGCGCGAGGATGGAGCGGACGATGCCGCCGTCTTCGCCGAGGAAGGCGCGGAGCAGGTGCGCCGGTTCGAGGCCCTGCTGGTTGCTGGCGGCGGCGATTTCCGCGGCCTCCTGCACGGCCTCCTGGGCCTTGAGGGTAAACTTGCTGAGGTTCATGCTGCGTGTCTGAATCAATGTGGAGAAGAAGGCAGCGCCGCCCGGCGCCGCGCGGCGTGTCGATGGAGCGGTGGACTCCAACCGCCGTGCCGCGACGGCGGTGCCTGACAGGGTGGCAGGGAGGGTGGTGGGGCGGGATGGTCGGTCGTCCGTCGTCCATCGTCCGTCGTCCGTAGATTCGAACGCTCCGACACCGCTGCTTCCGCCCATGGCCCGCCTGCTCCCCTCCGCGCTCCTCACCCGCGCCGCCGTCGTGCTCGACAGTCTCGGTTACGACATCGAACGCGAGACCGACCCCGAGGCCGGGCCGATCCTCGTCGCCACCGACCCCGACGAAGGCGAGATCGTCGTCTCCATCGTCGATCTCGGGATCGCGCTCAGCGGGACGCTCGGCCTGCGCCCGGCGCTGCCGCAGGCCGACCTCGACGCGCTCGTCAACGTGTGCGGCATCGCCGCGCACGCCGCGCGCTTCTCCGCCGTCGCGCCCGAGGCGGGCGAGAGCGAATCCGTGCTCTTCGCCGACGCCGTCTACGCAGGCGCGTTCGAGGGCAAGAGCTTCGCGCGCTTCGTCGAGGCCTTCAACGACGACGTCTACGCCGCCTTCGAGATCGCCGACGATGCACGCCTGCTCCTCCATCCGTCCAACGACGGCGGGGCGGAGGGCGATGCTCCCGTCCCGGCCCCGGTCCCCAAGACCGGCACCGGACGCCTCACCCGCGGCGCCTGAGGGGTGTTGGTCGTTGGTTGTTGATGGTGGGCGTAAGCGCGGCCCGTGTCGTTGCCCGTGATCGATGGAACCCGCGACCGACGGGCGGTGGCGCGGCCCTCCCGCCACACCCGCGTATCCAGCGCGGAGGAGCACCGGCGGCAGGCTCCGGCGAGACACCCGAACCGCCCATCCGCAGCAGCGGTGCCGAACGTGGCCCTTGCGCCGACAACGACCCATCAACGACAAACACCCCACCCCCATGCTCCTCACCCTCGTCTCGGTCGGATGGGCCCGCAGCGACCTGCGCGTCCTCGACGCGAGCGGCGCCGAGGTGGCCTTCCTCGACTTCTCCGCCTGGCGCACCGCCGCGACGCTCACCCTCGGCGACACCGTCTACTCGATCCGCAAGGACCCGTACGACGGCGCGCTCATCGTCGCCGGACCCAACGACGTGCCGGTTGCGCAGGCCGTCAAGCCGTCGATGTGGAAGCGCGACTACGACCTCGAATGGACGGGCGGCGACGAGACCGGCGGCGGCCGCGGACGCCTCACCCGCGCGTCGTCGTGGCGTAGCACGTTCACGGTCGTGCAGGACGATGGGCGCCTGTTCGTCGAGGTCGCGCGGCGTGGCACCTGGCGCTCGCGACTCGAAATCACCGCCGACGACGCGGCGCCCCTCCCGGTCGTCCTGTTCATCGCCACCCTCGTCGCGTTCATCCTGCGCGCCGAACAGGCGGCTGCGTCGGCGGGCGGGTGAGCGGAAGGGATGTCGCTGGCGGCTGGTCAGTAGGGCGCGCCGAAGTGTCGAGCGCTGCGTCGCGCGCTGACGAGGGGCGGAGCCTGCAGGGAGCCAGTCCGCGGTCGCCACCGCCAGACGTCTCCCCCCTGCGCAGGCGCCCAGACCCCCAACGACGTCTGCCGCACCAACAACCAACTCATCGCCAGTCCCTTGCCGCATCACCAGGCGCCGGGCCGCGGCACCATTCGGGGCGGGCGTGGCGTTGGAGCGGGCAGACCTCTTCCTCCGCCTCCGCAATGCCCACCATCCTCTGGATCGACGACGAAATCGATCTCCTGCGCCCGCACGTCCTCTTCCTCCAGTCGAAGGGCTACACCGTCGAGACCGCCCACAGCGGCGCCGACGGCCTCGAGCGCGTCCGCGAATCGCGCCCCGACCTCGTGCTCCTCGACGAGCAGATGCCCGGCATGAACGGCCTCGACGTGCTCGCCGAGATGTCGCGCGTGGCGCCCGAGGTGCCGGTCGTGATGGTGACGAAGAGCGAGGAGGAGCATTTGATGGAGGAGGCGATCGGCGGGCAGATCGCCGACTACCTCACCAAGCCCGTCAACCCGAGCCAGGTGCTGCATGACCGCCAAGCGCGTCCTCGACCGCACGCGCATCGAGGGCGAGCAGGCGCAGCGGCAGTACCTGCAGTCGTTCCCTGAACTGTCGTCGCGCCTCTCCGGCGCCTCGACACCGTCCGACTGGTACGCGCTCTACGCCGACCTCATCGCCTTCGACCGCCGCCTCGACGCCGAGGAGGGCGTCCGGCAGGTGCTCGACGACCAGATGCGCGAGGCCAACAAGGAGTTCGGACGCTACGTCGAGCGCAACTACGCCGGGTGGATGGAAGGCGCAGGCCCGACCGACGAGCGTCCGCTGCTCTCGCACGAGATCGTCAAGCACAACGTCGTGCCGCTCCTGCGCGTGCCGAACGCCAAGCCCGTCGTCTTCTTCGTCATCGACTGCATGCGCCTCGACCAGTGGCAGGAGATGGAGGGCCTCTTGCGCCCGCACTTCGACATCGAGCGGTCGATGCACACGTCGATCCTGCCCACCGCGACGCCGTACTCGCGCAACGCCATCTTCGCCGGGATGCTGCCGCGCGAGATCGCCCGCACCTACGCCGGGCGCTGGTCGGACGACGACGACGAGACGAGCAAGAACCGCCACGAGGAGACCTTCCTCCTCGACCAGCTCCAGCGCCGCCACCTCGGCCACCTGCGCGTGCGCTACGACAAGATCATCACCTCGAAGGAAGGCCGCGAGTTCGGCGCCAGCGCCGCCGACCTCGTCCAGCACGACCTCGCCGCCGTCGTCGTCAACTTCGTCGACATCCTCGCCCACAGCCGCTCCGACAACCCGGTCCTCCGCGAGATCGCCCCCGACGAGCGCGCCTACCGCGCCCTGACCCGCACGTGGTTCGAGCACTCGTGGCTGCTCAGCGCCTTTCAGACGCTCTCGCGCCTCGACTGCACCATCGTCGTCACCACCGACCACGGCGCCATCCGCTGCCTCCACCCGGCCAAGGTCATCGGCGACCGCGAGACCTCGACGGCCCTCCGCTACAAGCACGGGCGTCAGATCAAGGCCGACGAGAAGGACGCGATCATCGTCCGCGATCCCGAGGCCTTCGGCCTGCCGCGCCTCTCGATCAACGAGAACTACCTCCTCGCCAAGCAGGACCGCTACTTCGTCTACCCGACGAGCTACCACCACTACGTGAACATGTACCGAGACACGATGCAGCACGGCGGCGTGTCGATGGAGGAGATGCTGCTGCCGGTGATGACGCTGCGTCCGAAGGGATGATGACGTGAGGACGGTTCGGCCGCCGTCTTACGTCGGGGGCGTTCGCTTCGCCTGAGCGCCCTGTTTGCCCGTCCCATCGTGCTCGCCGCTGTCGGGTGGGCACTCAACGACGGGTCTACGCGTGGCCGCCACGTCTCCCGTCCCTGCATCTGGGGCGTCTCCACCAGAGGCGTGGGCGACTCCCCACGCCCATCTCCCCCCGAACGTCCTCCCGCGCCGTCACCCATCCCCCCGCATCGGCGCGCGCGAGGCGGCGAAGCGGCGGGCGAGCTCGTCCATCGTCACGCGCACGAGCGTCGGACGGCCGTCGGGGGCGACGTGGGGGCGGTCGCAGGCGAAGAGCTGGTCGACGAGTGTCCGCATCTCGGCGTCGCTGAGGCGCTGGCCCGCGCGGAGGGCGCCGCGCCGCGCCGCCGCGTGGGCGAGGGCCTCGTGGCGCGTCAGGCGCGGCCCGGCGTCGAGTTCGCGGAAGGGCACGAGCAGGTCCTCCAGCACGGCCCGCTCGTCGCCCGCGCGCACGTCGGCAGGGACGCCGCGCACGAGGAGCGTCCGCCCCGAGAGCACGTCGATGTCGAAGCCGAGGGCTTTCAGATCGGGCAGGAGCTCGCGCACGAGGGCGAGATCGGGCGCCGACGGCTCGACGGTGTGCGGGAAGAGCAGCTGCTGCGAGAGGCCGAGGCCGCTGCCGAGCGTGGCAAGGGCGCGTTCGTAGAGCACCCGCTCGTGCGCCGCCCGCTGGTCGACGATCATCAGGCCCGAGCGGATCGTGGTGACGATGTAGGCGTCGTGCAGCTGCACGAGAAACGCCCCGTCGGTCTCCGCCTCGCCGCCGCGCCGCGCCGCCGTCCCGCTCGGACCGAACAGCGTCTCGTTCGGCGCCGCATCCCATCCCGTGCCCGCGACATCCCCGGCTCCGGCATCCGCGTCGACGGGGTGGGAGGCCGCGTCGAAGGGAGAGTGAGTTGCATCGAAGGCAGCGGATGCCGCATCGAAGGCCGGGTGCGCCGCGTCGAAGCCGCCGGATGCCGCGCCGAAGCGGTCGGAGGCGGTGTTGAAGCCGCTGGAGGCCGCGTCGAAGGTGCCGAACGTCGCCCCCGACGATCCGCCGGTGCCGTAGGAGGTGCCGGGCGCGAAGGTCGCGTCGGTGGCGTGCGCGGCGAGGGGCACGAGGTCGGCCTGCGCGAGGGCGCGCCGCGCAACCGCCCGCACGAAGGCGTAGACGCCGCGCTCGTCGTCGAACTTCACCTCCGATTTCGACGGGTGCACGTTCACGTCGATGTGCGCCGGGTCGAGGTCGAGGAAGAGGGCATAGAACGGATACGTCCCCTCCGGCAGCAGCCCCTCGAAGGCCGACATCACCGCGTGGTCGAGCGCCCGGTTCTTGACGACGCGGGCGTTGACGAACAAAAACTGCTCGCCGCGCACGCGCCGCGTGTGCTCGGGCCGCCCGACGTATCCGCGCAGCGTCAGGTACGACGTCGCCTCGCGGACGGCGACGAGCGTGGCGCCGGGGTCGAACTCGAACAGCCCGCCGATGCGGTGCGCGAGCGCGTCGGTGCCGTCGGGCGCGGTGTCGGGGCGGAGGCGGTAGACGGTGGCGTCGTCGTGCGCGAGCGAGAAGGCGACGTCGGGGTGCGAGAGCGCGAGCGCCTGGAAGGTCTCGACGATGTGTCGAAACTCCGTCGCCGGGCTTTTGAGGAAGGCGCGCCGCGCGGGCACGTTGTAGAACAGGTTGCGCGCGGCGATCGACGTCCCCGGCGGACTCGCCACCGGCTCCGGCCGCCCGGCGATGCCCCCGTCGATGCGCAGCCGCGTCCCCGCTTCGTCGCTTGCCCGGCGCGTCCGCAGTTCGAGCTGCGAGACCGACGCGATGGAGGCGAGCGCCTCGCCGCGGAAGCCGAGCGTGCGGAGGCGGTCGAGGTCACTGGCTTCGCGGATCTTGCTCGTCGCGTGACGCTCGAAGGCGACGAGCGCGTCGGCGCGTCCCATCCCGGCGCCGTCGTCGACGACCTGCACGAGGTCGGCCCCGGCGCGGCGCACGATGACGTCGATGCGTTCGGCGGCGGCGTCGAGGCTGTTCTCGACCAGTTCCTTCAGCGCCGACGCGGGCCGCTGCACGACCTCGCCCGCAGCGATCTTGTTGGCGAGCACATCGGGCAGTCGCTGGATCAGGCGGTCGGTCACGGAGCGTCAGAGGGTGCACGCTCGTGAACGCCTGGGGTGGCGCGAAGATGCGGAGGCGGGGCGAGCGATGACGCCTGCGCTGCCCTGCGAGGGTCTTGGCCCTGACAGGCGCCCTCCGCGTGCCGCGTCCGGTGGCGGTGCAGCGTTCTCCCTCCTGCCGCTGCGCGCTGAACCGAAGGCGCTCCGCGGTGGTCCTCCCCATGCGTGGGGAAGGTGCCCGAAAGGCGGAGGGGGAGTCGCCATCGGAGGCCCCGGCGGAAGTCCCTGCGCGCCACACCGGATGTCCACACGGCTGGACACTCCCGCCTGCCGACGGGCCTTTCAGGGCCCCGGAAGGGCATCGGGGTCGGGTGGCACGGCGGTTGGAAGGGGAGAGGGCAGCGCCCCGGCGCCGCTCCCTCCCTCTCCCTCCTCTTTCACCCCGGCCATGTCCCGTCGCATACGCCACTCGCTCGGTGGGCGCCTCGTCGCCCGCCTCCTCTTCGCGCCGACTGCGGCGCCGACCGCATCGCGCCGCGTCGCCCCGGCTCTTGCGTTCGCCCTCGCGCTCCTCGTCGCCACCCCGGCCCTCGCGCAGCGCGGCTCGTCCTCGGGCGAGTCGACCGGTGGGCGCCGCACCCCGGCGACGCCGACGGCCCCGGTGATCGAGCCGAAGCCGACCGAGCGCCGCGACATCCCCGAAGTCGGACGTGAGCAGCCGACCGGACCGGTGACGCCCTCAACGCCCGCCGCCACGCCTCCTTCGTCGCGCGGACAGCGCGACACTGGACGCACGGGCCGCTCGACGTCTTCCGAATCCGGGCCGCACCGAAGCGGGCCGCGCCCCTGCCGTCGTGCCGCCTGCCGACCGCGTGCCCGATGCACAGCCGCCGCGCGGACGGCGCGACGTGCCCGACGTCCGGACCGGCTCAGGCCGTGGGACGACGACCGGCGACGCGCCCGACGTGACGCGCCGCGACGCGCCCTCGCGGGGCACCGACAGCCGCGTCGGCACCGGTTCCGAGCGCACCTCTGACACCGGCGCCCGTCGAGGCGACACCTCGCAGGGCCGCATCGACACGTCGCCGGTGCGTGAGGGCGTCGTCTCGGCGCCGCGCGCCACGTCGGCGTCGTGGGACCGGACCGACTGGGGGCGTGACACGCGCTCCGACCGCTACGGCGACCGGTACGGCAACGACCGCTACCGCCGCCCCGCCGTCCGCATCGACGTGTCGTGGCCGTGGGAGACGCGCTTCCGGCGCGGCGCGTGGAGCCCGCGCTACCGCTACCGCCAGGTCGTCTACGCCGACATCGACCGCTGGCGCGGGCGCGAGACGCGCTACGAGGTCGTCACCACGTACCGCCAGCGCATCCTCGACGCCTCCGCCTCGCGCGCCCGCCTCGAACTGCTCCTCGACGACGTGACGCTCTACCAGGACGGCCGCTACGTCGGCAAGGTGACGCGCTTCCCGTACGACTTCGAGCGCCTCCGCGCGACCCTCTACCGCGGCGGACGCGTCGACTTCGACCGCGACCTGATGGTCATCGGCGACATTCGCGATGGCTTCGAGATGGTCTCGACGCGTGCCTACGGCGGATACGCCTACGCGTCCTACCGACGTGGCGACGACGTGCGCGCCGCCGGTCTCGACTTTCGCCGCCAGCGCGCCGACCTCATCGGGCGCAGCCAGTTCTTCGACCCGTACGACCGCGACGGCTACGCCCCGATCTCGCTCCTGCCCGCCGACGCCGACTGGCTCGGCGACTACGGCGCCTACTCGGCGAGCGCCTACCCGTACGTCGGCTACGGCTACGACGACCGCTGGGACGGCTACGGCTACGGAAACGGCGGCTACGACACCGACGACTACTACTACGGCGGCGTCCGCGAGCGCCCCTACGCCACCTCGCGCGGCGCCACCGACGGCTCCGACCGCACCTCGCGCGGCACGTACGGCACCACCGGCAGCCCGTCTACCGGCAACGCCGGGCGTGAGAGTGGCCGCGACGCCGGGCGCGACACCGCAGGCCGGTCGAGCACCTCGGGCGAGGCGCCGACGCTGCGCCGCGACTCCGACGACCGCTACACGACGCCGGGCGGCGGCACGGTGCGCCTGCGCCGCGAGACCGAGATGACGCGCGTCGAGTGACGCTGCGGACTGTGACGGAACGACTGGCAGGGTCCGTCTGACCTGCCGTGCGGGGATCTCGCTCCCGAATCCCTCGCCGGAGGGCGCCCTGGGGCGGCATCGCGTATCGGTGCCGCCCCGGCGTCGTTTGGGATTGGGGGTGTAGCTGTCTACCCAGCGGTGTCATTGCGAGGCCCGGCACGGGCCGCGGCAATCCGGTTCAAGGGCGCCCGAGCCATTTGACAGCCCCTGTGCCCATCGATCCAGATTGCCGCGTCGGCCTGCGGCGAGGCTGCGGTGGCGCAACCGGGCGGGTCGAGACCCGCCCCTGCGCTGACCTCCGGACGCACACTCGGGGCGCCGACCAACGTCTGCCGCCCATCCAGCCACGACCAACAACAAACGACCAACCATCCACATCCCCACGACTCACGCACACCGCACGAACCGCCCGGCGCGGGGCGGCGTACCTGCCAGCCTGTCAGCCGATGGGCGCGGGCGCGCCTGTGGCGTGGCCTTTGCCCCCGACGCTGCACCCCGCGTTTCTCCGATGACCCCGCCCTCCTCGTCCCGATCCAGCCTCACGAGCGCCTCCGCGCCGTCGTTCGCGGCGGGGCTGACGGCGCGCGAGCGAGAGATCCTGCGGCTCGTCGTCACGTCGTTCATCGAGACCGCGGCCCCCGTCGGCTCGCGCCCGCTCGTGCGCCGCTACGGCCTCGACCTCAGCCCGGCGACGATCCGCAACACGATGAGCGACCTCGAAGAGGCCGGCTACCTCGAACACCCGCACACGAGCGCCGGGCGCGTGCCGACGTGGCGCGGCTACCGGACGTTCGTCGACGAGCTGATGCAGACGGGCGTGCTTGGCGAGTCCGAACGCGGCCTCGTGCGGGCAGAAGTCGAACGCCTGCTCGCCGTCGACGACGCGGCGCGCGAGGCGTCGAAGCTGCTCGGGCGGCTCTCGAACCTGCTCGGCATCGTGCTCGCGCCGAACCTTGCGACGGGCATCCTGGAGCGCATCGAGGCCATCCCCCTCTCGTCGACGCGGGTGATGTTCGTGCTCAGCCTCACCGGCGGCCTCGTGCGGACGCTCGTCCTCGAACTCGACGCCGCCCCGCAGCGCGCCCCGCTCGACGCGCTCGTCGGCCTCCTCAACGAGCGCCTGGCGGGCCTCACCATCGACGAGATCCGCCGCACCTACGCCGCCCGCCTCGACGACACCGACGACCGCAGCGGCCTCGTGCGCGTCATCCTCGACCGCTCGCACGCGCTCTTCGCCGAGCAGACCTCGCCCGACCGCCTCCGCGTCGCCGGGGCGCAGCACCTGCTCGCGCAGCCGGAATTCCGCGAACCCGCCGATCTGCGGACGTTCGTGCGGCTCCTCGAAGACGAGAATTTCCTCGTCGAACTCCTCGAAGCCCGCGGCATCACCGCGTCCGATGGCAGCCCGAGCGAGGCGCCCGCGCCCATCGGGCAGGCCGTCGTCACGATCGGGCACGAGCACGGCGACGAGCGCGCGGGCCGCGTGGCCGTCGTCTCGGCGCGCTACCGCGTCGGCGACGCCGTCGGCACGATCGGCGTCGTCGGGCCGACGCGGATGGACTACGCCCGCGTCGTCGGCCTCGTCGAACACGTCGCCGCGCTCCTCTCGACGCCCTGATTCGACGCCCAGACCGGGCGATCTCTCCTCCTATTCCTCCACTCCTTCCGATCCGTTTCCGATGATGCCTCTCCAGACCCCCGACGACGCGCAGGCCGAAGCGCAGATGATGCAGGCCGTCGATGAACTCGCCGAGCGCACGGTCGAGGCCGACGAGATGCGCGAGCGCCTCGACGGTCAGAACGCCGAACTCGAGGCCGCCCGGGCCGCCCTCGCCGATCTGCAGGCGCGCCACGACGCCCTTCTCCGCGGCGCCGCCGACGCGCAGAACATCGCCCGCCGCGCCACCGCCGAACGCCCGCGCGTCGCCGCCGAGGCCCGCGCGTCGGCCCTGCGCCCGATGCTCGGCATCCTCGACGACCTCTACCGCGCGCTCGACGCCGCAGGGGCCGTGACCGATCCAGCAGCGGTGGCGCTGCGCGACGGCGTCGATGGCGTCGCCCGCAACTTCGAGGGCGTCCTCCGCGCGCTCGGCGTCGAGCCGATCGCCGCCGTCGGGCATCTCTTCGACGCGCACCTCCACGAGGCCCTGATGAGCCAGCCCGCGTCGGAGAGCGCGCCCGAGGGCACCGTCGCCGCCGAGTTCCGCCGCGGCTACCGCATCGGCGATCAGGTGCTGCGCCACAGCCAGGTGTCCGTGGCCGCCTGAGCGCGCCGCGCCGCTGTTTTTCCCTCCCCCCGACCGATTCCGAGGCCGCCACGTGGCGGGCCTCCTCCTCTGATGCGCGATTACTACGAGATCCTCGAGGTCGAACGAACGGCCACCGTCGAGGTCATCAAGAAGGCGTACCGCCAGAAGGCGATGCGCGACCACCCCGACCGCAACCCCGGCGACGAGGAGGCCGTGGTGCGCTTCAAGGAGTGCGCCGAGGCCTACAGCGTCCTCTCCGACGCCGACAAGCGCGCGCGCTACGACCGTTTCGGCCACGACGGCCTGCGCGGCGCGGGCGGCGCCGGGCCGCAGCAGCCCGACCTCTCGAGCATCTTCGACCAGATGCGCGACCTCTTCGGCGGCGGCGGAGGCGGCTTCGACGATGTCTTCGGCCAGCGCCGCCCGCGCGGGCCGCGCCGCGGACGCCCCGGCTCGGACCTGCGCATCAAGCTGCCGCTCAGCTACGAAGACGTGGCGAGCGGGTCGGAGAAGTCGGTGCGCGTCAAGAAGCTCGTCGGCTGCGAGACGTGCGACGGCTCGGGCGCCGAAGGCGGCGCGTTCGTGACGTGCGAGACGTGCAAGGGCGCGGGCGAGGTCCAGCAGGTGACGCGCTCGATTCTCGGCCAGTTCGTCTCCGTGCAGCCGTGCTCGGCGTGCGCGGGCGAAGGGCGCCGCCCCAAGACGCCGTGCCCGACCTGCACGGGCGAAGGGCGCGTCCGCGGCGAGGAGGAGATCCCGATCTCCGTCCCCGCAGGCGTCCTCGAAGGCCACTACCTGACGCTCCGCGCCGCCGGAAACGCGGGCGTGCGCGGCGGCGAGCCGGGCGATCTGCGCGTCGAGATCGAGGAGAAGCCGCACCCGGCGTTCACACGCGACGGCCTCGACCTCGTCCACGACCTCCACGTCTCCGTCCCCGATGCTCTCCTCGGCACCGATGTCGAGGTGCCGACGCTCACCGGTACCTCGCCGCTCAGCATCGAACCCGGCACGCCGGGCGGCACCGTCGTGCGGATGCGGGGGCGTGGCCTGCCGGACCTCGGCGGGCGCGGGCGCGGCGACCAGCTCGTGCGCGTGAACGTGTGGATGCCGCCGAAGATGACCCCCGAGGAACAGGCGACCGTCGAGCGCCTCCGCACGATGCCCTCGTTCCAGAAGCGCCCCGAGACGCCGACGGGGGGCCGCTCGATCTTCGAGCGCTTCAAGGGCGCCTTCGCCTCGTGAGCACCCCCGAGCACGTTTCAGAGCCGCTTCCGACGCTCGCCGACGCCCTGCGCGCGGTGATGCGCGCGGTGCCGCAACCGGTGACGGTCGTTACGGCGCGCCACCGCGGCGAGGCCGTCGGAGCGGTGATCGGCTCGTTCACGAGCGTCTCGCTCGCCCCGCCGCTGTTCTCGTTCAACCTGCAGAGCGGCTCGGCCCTCCGCGAGGCTATCGAGGCGGGCGCGCCGTTCGCCGTCCATGTCCTCGGCGCCAACCAGGCCGAGATCGCCCTCCGCTTCGCCCGGCCCGGCACGCCCCACGCCGACCGCTTCGGCGCCCACGACACCGACGATGCCGATGGCGTGCCGGTCCTCCCTGCCCTCGCCCGCCTCCGCGGCCGCTGCCACGCCCGCATCTCCGCCGGCGACCACCTCCTCGTCATCGCCGACGTCGTCTCGGTCGAGCACAGCGGCGATCCGGGTCCGGGCCTCGCCTACGCCCACCGAACGTTCGGATCGGTGCAGCCACCGCCTGAAGACGGATCGGTCTGATTCGAGGATTGGGATGTTTGGGAGGCAAAAAGGACCGTTCGGTCTGTGATATTGATTCTGCGGGGCCATTGAAGGGCGCGATATGTCGCGCCCCTACGGCGATGTTTGGGATGCCGCCGGATCGGTCGGTCTGCGGCAAACGGACGGTGGGGGGCGAACCATCGCGCCCTTCCTCGACGCGCGCACCGCCGGCCGGTCCGGCCACACCATCACCCGTCCGCATCTCCCGGCAGCGTGACGCCGTAGGCACCCGCGCCAAACAGCGCGAAGTCGTAGCGCGCCGGGTCGTTCGGGGCGAGGGCGCGGCAGGCGGCGGTGAGTTCGGTGGTGGCGCGCCAGTCGTCCTGCCGCCGGGTGAGGAGGCCGAGCGCGCGCGCCGAGCGTCCGCTGTGGACGTCGAGCGGGAGGAGGAGGTCGGCGGGCGTCAGGGCCGTCCAGAGGCCGAAGTCGACCGGACCGGGGCGCACCATCCAGCGCAGGTACATCGCCACGCGCTTGCACGCACTGCCGGTCGATGGGCGCGGGAGGTGACGGGCGAGGCGGCGAGGCGCCGTCTCCAACAGCTCCGCCGCCACGCCCTCGATGGCCGCGCCGGTGTCGGCGGTGGCGTCGCCCGAGCGGCCGCGGTGGGCGGCGTAGGCGCCTTCGAGGCTGCCGTATCGGTGCAGGAGGCCGGAGAGGCCGACGGTGAGCGCGCGGGCGTCGTCGGACGAGAACGTGCGGTGGACGAAGCCGCCGAGGCAGTCGCCGTCGCGGTCGTCGTCGTAATCGCGCACGAAGGCGGCGGGCGCATGGCGCATCCGCCCGCACAGGTCGCCGAGCTTGCTCAGGATCGTCGCCCGCCGTCCCCACGCGAGGAGCGCGGCGTAAAAGCCGATCATCTCGCGGTCTGCCGGGTCGTCGAAGGCGTGGGGGACGGAGACCGGGTCGTCGGCGACGAACGCGGCGGTCTCGAAGCGCGTGACGAGCGTGTCGAGGAGATCGACGGTCGAGTTCGGAAGTCGGCTCATCGGCACGCGACGGAGAGGTCGGCGTTGCCGCCGGAGAAGATCACGCCGACGCGCTCGCCGGGCGCCACGACGGCGCCGCTCAGCAGGGCCGCGATGCCGAGGCAGCCCGTCGGCTCGACGACCTGCTTCATCCGCATCCACACGAACCGCAGCGCGTCGAGGAGCGCGTCGTCGTCGACGGTCACGATGTCGGAGACGAGGCGCTGGACGATGGGGAAGTTGACACGCCCGAGCGATGGCGTCCGCGCACCGTCGGCGAGGGTGTCGGGGACGGTCTCGTTGGCGACGATGTGCCCGGCGATCAGGCTGCGCCGCGCGTCGTCGCCCGCGGCGGGTTCGACGCCGACGACGCGGCAGCCGGGCGAGGCGTCGGCGGCGGCGAGGGCGCTTCCGGCGAGCAGACCGCCGCCCCCGGTGCAGACGAGGAGGCGGTCGAGCGGCCCGGCGTCTTCGATGAGTTCGAGCGCCGCCGTACCCGCGCCCGCGACGACGGGGGCGTGGTCGTAGGGCGGCACGAGCGTGAGGCCGCGCGCCTCGGCGAGGTCGCGTCCGATGGCCTCGCGCGAGTCGACCGCCGGGTCGTAGAACACGATTTCGGCGCCGTAGCCGCGCGTCGCGGCGACCTTGACGGCGGGCGCGTTCGTCGGCATCACGACCGTCACGGCCACGCCGAGAATCCGTCCGGCGAGGGCGAGCGCGCCCGCGTGGTTGCCCGACGAGTACGTGATCACGCCGCGAGCACGCGCCTCATCGTCCAGAACGGCGAGGCTGTTGTAGGCGCCGCGAAACTTGAAGGCGCCTGCGCGCTGCAGATGCTCGGCCTTGAAGACGACACGGGCGCCGGTCGCGGCGTCGACGGTGCGCGAGGTGAGAACCGGCGTGCGGTGCGCGACGCCCGCGAGGCGCGCGGCGGCGGCCCGGACGTCGGCGGCAGTGACGGGGAGCGGGGTCATCGGGGGCGGGGAAGAGGAAGCGGCGTGAGAATCCGCAGGCCGTGCCGGAGTTCGGGCGGACGATGGACGGCCCCACGACGAACGACGTTTCGTGGAGGGTGAACCTGTCAGGTCGGGGACGTGGACCGGGTGGACGCTCCATCGAGACGCAACGCGGGGCCGCCTCCGGAGTGGAGACGGCCCCGCGGGACATCGCTGTGGAGGCGCAGTCAGTTCTTCGGCTCGCTGCCCATCGTCTTGCCACCGGTGGCGGACGGCTTGGCGTCGTCGGCGGCGTGCGGGGCGGCGGACTTCTTGCCGAAGACCTGCGTCGACGACTCGGGGACGCCGTCCCGGTCGGCGTCGTGCTCGACGACGACCGAGACATCGGTCACGAGCGCGGCGATGGCGCCGATGGCGGCGAGAACGGGCGCGAAGAACAGGGCCGCGGCGGCGCCGCCGACGCCCGCCATCATCGGGATCTCGAAGAGCGTGCGGTCTTCGGTCTTGATGATGATGCGGCGGGCGTTGCCTTCGTCGATGATCTCGCGGACCTTGTCGAGCAGCTGGCCGCCTTTGACTTTGACTTCCTGGATGATGGGCTTCGGGTCGGTGTTCATCGGGCGCGATCGGGGATGGGGTGGGTGACGGGGCGTGCTACCGATGCAGCCCGGCGAAAGGTGCGTGCGCCGGAGAGCCGTTACAAAAAAAGGAGCAGGCGTGAAGGTGCGTCGGTCCGGAAGCGGCTTTTTCGGGGGTGTGAAGGCCGTTCGGGAGGAATGACGGGCTCTGGCGTGAAAAAAGTTTCCTCTCCCGCTTAACGGCGTCGGGGGGGCGACGATAGGTGCCTCAAGCCGGATGCGTCCGGTAGTCCTCTCCGCCCCCCAGCCCACCCCCAACCTCTTCATCCTCCCATGGGACAGCAACAGCTCCTCCTCCTCGTCCTCGGCATCGTCATCGTCGGCATCGCCGTCGTCGCGGGCATTCAGGCCTTCTCCGAAGGCAAGGTCAAGGCCGAAAACGACGCCGTCGCCGCCGAGGCGATGCGCTACGCCAGCGACATCCAGGCGTGGGCGCTCAAGCCCGCCGCCTTCGGCGGTGGCGCCGGCGTGGCCCTCTCGACCGTCACGTGGAGCAAGATCGGCATCACGACGCTCACGAACAGCCAGTACAAGACGGCCAACGCCTGCTACAAGCTCGACACCGCCACCTCAGGCACGGCCAAGGTCATCGGCTACGAGCTCACGACCGGCTGCACCGGCACCGCCGAGATCGGCACCGTGACGATCACCGGCACCACGACCGCCGGCGTCAACTGGGCCGCCGGCGCGCGCTGAGTCACCGGGTCTCTCGCCCCGCTCGCCTTCATGGCCGGTGGCTGCTTCTCATAGCCACCGGCCTTCGTTTCTCACGCGGCTTGCCTCCACCACAGGCAGGCGCTCCCCTTCCCGCCCTACCGGTTTCCTCTCATGGGACAGCAACAGCTCCTCCTCCTCGTCCTCGGCATCGTCATCGTCGGCATCGCCGTCGTCGCGGGCATTCAGGCCTTCTCCGAAGGCAAGGTCAAGGCCGAAAACGACGCCGTCGCCGCCGAGGCGATGCGCTACGCCAGCGACATCCAGGCGTGGGCGCTCAAGCCCGCCGCCTTCGGCGGTGGCGCCGGCGTGGCCCTCTCGACCGTCACGTGGAGCAAGATCGGCATCACGACGCTCACGAACAGCCAGTACAAGACGGCCAACGCCTGCTACAAGCTCGACACCGGCCACCTCAGGCACGGCCAAGGTCATCGGCTACGAGCTCACGACCGGCTGCACCGGCACCGCCGAGATCGGCACCGTGACCATCGTCGGCACCTCGACCGCCGGCGTCAACTGGGCCGCCGGCACCCGCGGCGGCAGCTGATCGGCGCGATTCCGACGCACGGGGCGTCGCCGGAGTTCACCTTCCGGCGACGCCCCGTTCCTTTTCCGACCTTCCAATGCGATGCAAGACCCACACGCGTTCCGGGAGCGGCTCTTGCTGCCGGTCGTCTGGGGGACGGTTGCCGTCAACCTCGTCAGGCTGATCCCTGGAGTCAGTCTGTTCGACGGGCACCGCCTCGCCCAACTCGGCCTTCTGACGTGGAGCGGACTCGTTGTGGTGTGTTTCCCCGGTTTGCTTCAGGCAGGGTGGCGTCTCCTTGCGGGCTGGGTTCGCCTCCTTCTCGCTGCCATCCTCGGCCTCGCGCTCACGTCGGCGCTTCGGGCGCCGCTGCCGATGGTGGCGCTGGTCGAGGTCACGCATCTCGCCGCCCTCGGCGTAACGGCTGTGGCGCTCGCGTCGGTGAGGCGAGACCGACTGCTGTCGCACGTCATCCTGGCGGCGGTCGTGACCGCCCTTGCGGTCCTGGTGCTGACCGGCGCGCTCTGGTGGATGAATCCAGTCCCCTTCAAACGCCTGTATCTCGGCTCCACCGTTCTGTTTGCCCATCCACGGCATCTGAACCAGATTCAGGTCTGGACGCTGCCCTTTGTCGTGCTTGGAGGTGTGAGAGCACGCCGCGCGAGAGCCCGGTGGGCGTATGTCACCGTGGCGATTCTGTGGGGAGGCTTGCTGATGGTCATGGAAGGGCGAGGGGCCATTCTCGGCGTCGTTCTGGGCGTGGCGACGGTGGCCCTCGTGTCGGCGCCCGGTGTGCGACGGTGGGTGTCGTACGCGGGTCTCGTGCTCGTAGCCAGCAGCCTTCTGTATGGCGCAAGCCGCCTGCTCGACGACAGCACGTCGAGGTGGACGAGCGGAGGCGACGTGACGTCGGGGCGAGTCGAACTGTGGGCGTATGCGGTGTCTCTTGCCCGCCAGCATCCGTGGCTCGGGGCGGGGCCGATGCACTACGCCTACCAGTCCCCCGTCCTGTCGGCCCATCCTCACAATCAGGTGTTGCAGTGGGCCTCGGAGGTGGGCCTCCCGGCCACAGCGATGCTGTCGGTTCTCGGACTGGCTGCATGTCTCGCGGTCCTGCGGGCCGTGCGTGCATACGACCGGGAGCGTGCCGAGGCGGGTGCGGCCATTGCGTGTGCCGTGGTGGGCGCTGCGTTTCTCGGGATGCTCGACGGGGTTTTCGTCATGCCGCTCAGTCAGATGTGGGGGGCATTGGTCGTGGCGACCGCTATGGCGCACGCGCTTCCGCCGCGCGAAGCACCGGAGCAATTCCCGTTTCGGCAGACCACGTGCGTGCGTGTGGCGCTGCTGGCAGCCCTCGGGGTGATGTGGCTCGGCGTCGCCCCGATGGTCTGGAAACTGGAGAACCGGGCGAGCGCCATGTCTGCGGGCATCTACGGAAGGTCCGGCGAGCGTTTGCCGTGGTTGCCCCCACGATTCTGGCAGGCCGGCTTTACTGGACCGGAGGACGGACGATAGTGCATAGAGCATTGCGTCATGCGCTACCTCTTCTTTCTTCTCCGTCATGGGTCAGCAGCAGCTTCTCCTCCTCGTCCTCGGCATCGTTATCGTCGGCGTCGCCGTCGTGGCGGGCATTCAGGCCTTCGGCGACGGCTCGCGCAAGGCCGACAAAGACGCCCTGGCCTCGGAGGCGCTCAGTCTCGTCGGCGACGTGCAGGCGTGGAAGGCCAAACCCGCCGCCTTCGGCGGTGGCACGAGCGCGGTCTCGTTCACCGGCGTCTCCTTCGCCGCCCTCGGACGGCCCACCACCAATGGACGCTATGTGCTCACGCAGAGCGGATGCCTGTCGCTCGCCGAAGGGACGCCGCCGGGCGGGGGAAGCGGAGCGCCGAGCGCGCGCATCGCCCTCCACCGCCTCGACGGCACCGGGTGCAGCGCCGACGAGATCGGCGCGCTCCACGTGACGGGCCTGAGTCCGAGCGACATCGTCTGGGAGTGACCGCCGCCGCGGTGCTCTCCAGCCCGAACACCTGCCCGCCGACCGCCCGGGCAGGTGTTTTCGCGTCGGCTAAGGCCCGCCCGGCGCGGGCCGATACCGTCTTCCGATCCCTTTTCCGCGGGTCTCTCGTCCTTCGGCCGCCGCCATGTCCACATCGGAGTTTCGCTTTCAGGGCACCAACGTCACCGGGCAGCCGGTGCAGGGAACGGTCTACGCGCCGAGCCGCCGCGAGGCGCAGAAGAAGATCGGCGCCCTCGCGGCGCAGCATCGATTCACAACGAGCGAGCTCCAGCAGCGCCGCGCCTTCCTCTACAAGGTGCGCCACCCGGCGACGGGCAAGGTGGTGAGCGGTGAGCAGAAGGCCTACGCGAAGGAAGACGTCGAGCGGGCGCTCTCGAAGATGGGCCTCGACGTGGTGAGCGTGCAGCGCAAGCTGTTCTCGTTCTCGATGCGCCCGCCGCAGCAGGACCTGATCCTCTTCGTCCGCCTCTCCGCCAACCTGCTGCGCGAGAAGCTGCCCTTCGACGAGATCCTGAACCTGCTCGTCGGCGACGTCTCGTCGAAGAGCCTGCGGCAGGTCATCCGCGACCTCAACGCCGACCTCAAGGCGGGCGTCGAGGCGCGCGAGGCGTTCATGAAGCACCAGCACGCGCTCGGCACCTTCACCGCCTACATGCTCGGCATCGCCTCGCAGAGCGGCAACATGGCCGAGATCTACGACGCGACGGCCACGTTTCTCGAACGCCAGAACGAGTTCAAGAAGAGCATCAAGAGTGCGATGATCACGCCCGCGGTGACGCTCACCGTGCTCGCGGCGTGATGATCTGGTACGTCTGGTACATCTTCCCGCAGACGGCCGGGCTGCTCGAGAGCTTCAACATGCCGCTTCCGCCGCTCACCGCGAAGACGCTCGCGTTCTCGAAGTGGATGGACGTCTACTGGCCCGCCGTGCTCGCCACCATCACCGTCGTCGGCGGCGGGTTCGTCGCGTGGGCGCGCTCGGTGAAGGGCAAATTCCAGATCCACAAGAACATCATCCGCCTGCCCGTGCTCGGGCCGCTCCTGCACAAGCTCAACATCGAGATCTACTGCCGCGTGTTCTCGGTGCTCTACAGCGGCGCGGGCGACAACATCTCGGTCATCCGCATCGCCGCCGAGGCGAGCGGCAACACGTACCTCGAACACCGCGTCAAGACGATCACGATCCCGATGATGGTGGCGCAGGGCGCCGAACTCGTCGCGGCGATGGAGGCCTCGGGCGTGTTCACGCCGATGGCGCTCGCGCGCTTCCGCAGCGGCGCCGAGACGGGCAACGTGCGCGCGGCGGCGCAGCAGATGGCGGACTACTACCAGAAAGAGACGGCGCTCAAGCTCAAGACGACCGTCGAGGGCATCCAGACCGCCGTGTCCATCGTGATCACGCTCGCGATCATCTTCCTCACCCTCGTCTCGTCGGAGATCGCGCTCGTGCAGCCGTCGGCGGCGGACCTGATGAACGCGCGCAAGTGAGACGGCCCACGCGTTGCCACCGGGCGGTCCCGTTTCACCTCCACGGCGCCCGGCGACGGGTGTCCGTGCGAGGTCCCGCAGGGGCCGTGGCACTCCGGGTCGAAGGCGCCAATCGGTCCGGATTGCCGCGTCGCGTCGCTCCTCGCAACGACATGCTGGACGAGTCGGCGTAGAACCTGACGGCCCCGAGGGGCTTCCGCGCTCTCCCTCTCCACACCGCCCCCGATGTCGTCCCCGCCCCCGGCTCCACCTCTCGCGCCTGCGCCTCCTGCGCCGCCCGTTGCGCCGCATCGGCCGCTGCCGCCGGGGGTGGTGGCGCTCGACCCGGTCGTGGCGCCGCTCGTGGCGGCGGGCGTGGCGACGACGGCGCAGGTGCTCTCGGCGGTCGCGTCGGGGGGCGAGGGGCCGGTGTGGCGGCGCGTCCTCGCGGCGAATCCGTCGGTCGACGCCGCCCACGCGCGGCGCATCGCGGCCCACGTGCTCGACGTGCCCGTCGTGGCCGATGCCGAGATGCCGTCGCCCGCGTTCGTCGCGCACGCCTACGGCCTGCTTCCGCCGCCCCTCGCGTCGGCGCTGCGCGAGTCGCGCCTGGTGCTCTGCCGCCTGAGTGGCGGCACCGCCGCCCGCCTGCTCGTCGCCACCGACGATCCGTTCGACCCGGCGCGCGCGGCCCTCGCCGCGACGCTCGGCGCGGGCGTCGACCTCGCCCTCGCCTCGACTGCCGCCCTCGACGCGCTCCTCGGCCCCGCCGCGCCGCCCCCCGACGCCGCGCCCGACGCCACACCCGACGTGGAGCCTGAGCCGTCCGCGCCCGTCCCCGCCGACCTTCCCGACCCACTCCGCGACGTCGACAACACGCTCGCTGCGACGCTCGCCGCCTACCTCGCCGACGAGGAGGCCCACGGCGTCCTCGACCTCGGCTTCGAGGGAGGAATGCCCGGCCTGCCGCCCGGCGATGCCCCCGAGGGTGCGGCGGTGCGGATGCCCGATCTGCTGGCGCTCCCGCCCGGCTCCGGCGACGGAGCATTGGCGCCGGTGGATGGGGCGTCGGGGGCGGTGGCGGTCGAGACGCGCGACCGCGTCGTGCAGCAGCTCGCGCGCAAGGGCCTCGTGAGCGCCGACCTCGTCGCCACGGCGCAGCAGCGGCAGGCGTCCGATGCGCCGCGCGAGGCGCTCTGGCGCGTGCTCGCGGGCACCGCCGGGGTCAACCGCGAGGCGGTGTTCGCCGAAGCCGCGCGCGTCTACGCCTTCCCCAACGCCCACGTCGGCGACGGACAGCCGGAGGCCGATTTCGTGCGCTCGGTCTTCTCGGCGCTCCCCGACGACCGCCGCGAACGCCTGCTCTCCCTCGGCGTCGTGCCGCTCGAATGCGACCTCGACGCCGCGAGCGGCGCCCTCCGCGTCGTCTTCGCCACGCACGACCCCGCGCGCCCCGAGGTCCACCGCCTGCTCACCGGCCTGCGCCTCGACCGCTTCGAGGTCCACTACGCGAGCGAGGCCGCCGTCCGCGCCGCGCTCGACGGCGCCTACCCGCGCCGCAACGAGTTCCTCGACCGCCTGCAGGAGGGCGGCGGCGTGGCCATCGACTTCGGCGCCTCGTTCGAGCAGAAGAACCGCGGCCTCATCGACGAAGACGCCCTGGAGGCCGAGATCGGGCGCTCGACGCTCATCAACCTGTTCGAGGCGACGCTCCTGGAGGCGGTGCGCAGCGGCGCGAGCGACATCCACATCTACCCGAACGCGCGGCGGCAGATCGAAATCCACTTCCGCGTCGACGGGCGGCTGGGCCGGTGGCACGTCGAGGACAAGGTGCACCCCGAGGCGCTCCTCGCCGTCGTCAAGGACAACGCGACCGGCATCGACCGCTTCGAGCGCGACCGCGCGCAGGACGGCTTCATCCAGCGCACCATCGACGACGCGCTCATCCGGTTTCGCGTGAGCGTGCTGCCCATCGCCAACGCCAACGGCGAGCTGCGCTCGGAGAGCATCGTCATCCGCATCCTCGACGACCGCAAGGTCGTCACCGATCTGCGCAAGCTCGGCCTCAACGACGTCGCCCTCGAACGCTTCGGCCACGCCATCCGGCAGCCGCACGGCATGGTGATCCTGACCGGCCCGACCGGCTCCGGCAAGTCGACGACCCTCGTGGCGAGCCTCGCCCAGGTCGTCTCGCCCGAGATCAACGTCCTCACCGTCGAGGACCCCGTCGAGTACATCATCCCCGGCGTGCGGCAGATCAAGCTCTCGCACAAGCTCGGGTTGGAGGACGCCCTCCGCGCCATCCTGCGCCACGACCCCGACGTCGTGATGGTCGGCGAGATGCGCGACCGCCCGACGGCCGAACTGGCGATCAAGCTGGCCAACACGGGCCACCTGACCTTCTCGACGCTCCACACCAACGACGCGCCGAGCGCGGTCTCGCGGCTCTTCAAGATGGGCATCGAGCCCTTTCTGCTCGCCTACGCCATCAACCTGATCGTCGCGCAGCGCCTCGTGCGGCTTTTATGTCCCGCCTGCAAGCGCGCCGACGCCGACCCCGACCCGCTGCTCCTCGAACGCCTCGGCATCGCCTCCGGCGCCACGCTCTTCACCGCCGCCACCGACCGCACGTGCCGCACCTGCAAGGGCACCGGCTACAAGGGCCGCAAGGCGATCAACGAGTGCCTGCTCGTCTCCCGCGCCATCCGCCACCTGATCGTCAGCTCCGAAGACCTCGTCGACGAGGCGGCGATCCGCGCGCTCGCCATCGCCGAGGGCATGCTGACGCTTCAGGACTCGGCGCGCCTGCTCGTGGAATCCGGCGAAACCTCTATCGACGAGATGGTCAGCGCGACGGCGTCGGATCTGTGATGGAGGGGATGGATCGGGGGCGGTGCGCAGGCCCGGCGGGGCGCGCCGGGTAGAGGCTGTTTATGACGTGGCACCTCCGCCTGTTCTGATCCGTCTTTCCCGCGAACCGAAGGTCCGCGAAGCGGAACGCGGGAATCCAGAAGGGGTCGAGTACAGCGCTCTGCACGCTGGGTCCCCGCTTTCGCGGGGATGACGGACGTCATCAACACCTTCTTAAGCCCGCCCGGAGGCGTTCGATACCGGAGGCGCTGCGCTGTCTCACCCGTCGCCGCCCACCGCCATGCCCCAGGCCATGCTCGCCACGCTCGCACTCCTGCTCGGGGCGCTCTACTCGATGCAGCGCCAGCGCGCCATCTTCGACGGGCAGATGCGGATGGTCGAGAACGAGATGGAGATGCTGGCCACGAGCGTCGCCAAGGACCGCGTCGAACTCATCGGCACGATGGCCTTCGACCAGGCGACGCGCGACGCGGGGCGCATCACGTTCGCCTCGCAGCTCACCCCGACGGCGAACTTCGGCAACGAAACCGCCGACGTGGACGACCTCGACGACTTCCACGGCAGCGCCGACATCCTCTCGCGCGTCGTGGGCGGGCAGACGTTCACCTTCCGCGCGTCTGCCTCCGTCGCGTACGTGAGCGATGCCAATGGCACGACGGTCTCATCCTCGCAGACGCGCACCAAGCAGGTCACCGTCTGGGTGCGCGGCATCACGATTCCGATGCGCGACTCGGTGCGCCTGCAGCAGACCTTCACCTGCGGCAGCGCCTGCAACTGGTGAGCCGGTGAGGCGGGGGAGGACAGGGCAGGGCCGGGCAGGAGCCGGAGAGTGGCGCCAACTGCAACGAAGGTGTCCACCGGCGCAACGCGCATGCACGACGCCTTAAGGACGGCGAAGGGCGAGACGATACCCCCGGGGACCCGTCCCCGCGCGCCGTCTCCGCCCGCCCGCTCCGCCCACCTCCATGCAACTCTGGCTCGACAACATCGCTGCGTCCATCGTGCTCGTGGTGCTGGCGATGATGCTGCTGTCGGTCGAGAGCCGGACGCAGCAGGCGGCGCTGGAGCAGTCGAGCTTCTACGCCATGCGCACGCAGCAGCTGCGCTTCATCGAGACGCTCGAGCGCGACCTCCACAACGCCTACCGGCTCGACGACCTCGGCATGGCCGGCACCGACAGCCTCTTCGACTTCCGCACGACGCTCAGCGCCAACCACGCCGACACCGTCCGCGTGCGCTACCGCCTGCGCCGCACCGGCACCTCGGGCACGGTGGCGCTCTTCCAGATGGAGCGCTACGAACGCTCGGCTGTCGGCGTCTACAGCCTGCAAGGTGCCAGCCCGCCCTTCGTGACCGCGATGCGGCTGGAGGCGCAGAACGAGCAGGCCGGCGCCGTCGGCAATGTGGCCGACGCCAAGCAGGTGCTCGTTTCCTTCGAACTGCTCACGCCCTGGCGCGCCAACCTCGAGCGCATCGCCACCATCGAGCGCGTCCGCTGGGAGACCACCTACCGCCCGCTCGTGCTCCACGACATGCCCCGCGTCTGACCTCCGGCGGCCCACCGCCTTTTCTCTACACCCGCCCGACGGCACCGCGCCCCCCTCACGACTCCGTCTTCTCGCACCTTCGCCTTACCCGTCATGGGCAGAACTGCACTTCTCGTTCTCGCTTCGTTCATCGTCATGGGGTCGTTCCGCATGGCGAGCCGGGGCGTGACCGAAACGGAGACCACGCAACAGGTGTCGCGCCTCGAACACGAAGTCATCGCCCGCGCGACGGCCATGGCCGGCTACGAGTGGGCCAAGCAGGCGCTCTTCGCCTCCTTCCTCTCCATTCCCGCCACGCCGCGCATCTTCGATGGGCAGACGGCTACGGTCACAGCCATCCTCAATTCCGCATTCTGGCGCCGGACTGGCGCGCATCTCCTCGTACGCCAACGCGGTCGACGGGCGCGGGCGCCCGGTGCAGTACCGCGTCGAGGCGGACATCGAGCGGGATGTCTTCTTCTCGGCGGCGGCGCAGGTGCCCGTCTTCCTCCAGTACGCCATCCTCGCGCAGCAGGACCTGTACTTGGGCGGCAACTTCAACGTCGAGGAGACGGACGCCGGGCTGTGGATCGGCGGCACGACGGGCAACGTGCGCAACGCGAACGTCCACACGAACGGATCGCTCGGCGCCAACGGCAACCCGAGTGTCCGCGGCTTCGGCACCTACACGGTGAGCACGACCATCGTCTCGAACAAAGTCGACCGCTTCTTCGACCCGGTCTACAACCCGACCAACGCCCCGGAAGTGCGGCAGGCGAGCGCCGTCCCGATTCCGTCGTTCGACATCCCCGCCCTCGTCGCCGCCCGCCCCGGCCTCGTCGACCTGACGGTGAACGGGGCGATGGACCTGCGCGCGTCGTCCTACTGCACGAACGGCACCTGCGACTTCACCCTGCGCGGCGGCACGCTCGCCGACCCCTTCGTCATCTACGTCAACGGGCCGCTCTCGCTCAACGGCGGCGTCAACATCAAGGGCTTCGTCGTCTTCCTCGTCCGCGGCACGACGACCATCAACGGCAACGTGCGCCTCGGCACGGGCCTTGACATCGGCGTCGGTCCGCTCCAGCTGAACCGCGTGGCCATCTTCACGAGCGACCTCATCGACGTCAAGCTCAACGGCAACGCGCAGATCTACGGGCAGCTCTTCTGCGGCGGCGATATCCGCTTCAACGGCACCGCCGACATCTACGGGTCGATCACGACCGGGGGAAGCATGACCGGTCTCGGCAACGGGACCGTGCACTACACCGGCATCCCCACCTCGATGACGCAGATTTTCCAGCAGCCCGAGACGCGCTTGCGCCTGATCAGCTACAGCGAAGGCTGGCAGTAAGCCGCTCTGCCGTCTCCCTTCTCCATCGCCGCCGCTCCTTCCTCGGACGCCGGCGGCGCCGCCTGCTTCCTCCCCCCATGGCGACGCTCAACCCGGCCCTTCTCGAACTCCTCGCCCAGCGCACCGGCGGCAGCAGCAGCGCGGCCTTCAACCGCGCCGTCGCCTCGACCGTCGCCGCCTCGCCGCTCGGCATGTACGACACCGCCGGGGGCGACGGCTTCGCTGCCGACATGGCCCCCGACGCCCCGCGCGGCGTCGTCGGCGCGCTTCCGCCTGCGCTCGGGCGGCTCATCGGCGGCGTGCCCGCGCGCCTGACCGGCGAGGACCGCCTGCGCGCGCTCTCGTCCGGGCTGGCGCGGATGGACGCGCACGACATGGAGCGCCTGCGCGAGGTCGTCGAGACGTTTGTGACGCGGATGCTCGACCTCGGCGCCTCCGACATCGACGCGGGCGGCCCGGCCTGCAACGGACGCATCTGGTACCGCGTCAACGGCGAGAAGACCCCGCGCGAGGAGATGGGCACCTACTCGGTCGACGAGACCAACGCCCTCTTCCTCTCCCTCCTGAACGACCCGCAGCAGCGCGTGCTCTTCGAGGCGTGCTCGATCGACTTCTCGTTCCAGCTGCCCTTCGTCGGCTCCGACGGGCGCCACCGGCGCTTCCGCGCGACGTGCTACTTCGACCAGGACCAGCTCGCGCTCAACATGCGCGCCATCACCGACCAGGTGCGCCCGCTCGTCGCGATGGAGTTCCACCCCGAGATCGAGCGCCGTTTGCTCTTCCGCCACGAACGCGACGGCCTCACCCTCGTCACCGGCGTCACCGGGTCGGGCAAGTCGTCGACGCTCGACGCCATCATCGACGCCAACAACATCGACTCGGCGGCGCACATCGTGATCGTCGGCAAGCCGATCGAGTACGTCCACACGTCCAAGAAATCCATCGTGCGGCACCGCGAGGTCGGGCGCGACGTGCCGACGTTCAAGGAGGGCATCGTGCAGGCGCTGCGTCAGGACCCCGACATCGTCGTCATCGGCGAGATGCGCGACCCGGAGACGATCTCGTCGGCCCTCGAGATCACCGACTCGGGCCACAAGGTCTTCTCGACGCTCCACACGTCGAGCGCCGTCGAGTCCATCGACCGCATCATCGGCGAGTACGCGCACGAGGAGCAGGAGCGCATCCGCAACCGCCTCGCCGACGTGCTGCGCTGCATCGTCTCGCAGAAGCTCGCGCCGAAGATCGGCGGCGGGCGCGTGCTCTGCAAGGAGGTGCTCTGGATGACGCCGAGCGCGCGGGCGGCGGTGAAGAACAACAACTCGGGCGAGGCCTACCAGATGATGTGGGAGGGCGCCGCGTTCGGCATGACGACGATGGAGCAGGACCTCGCGCGCCTCGTCCGGCAGCGGATGATCACGCCCGAGACGGCGTTTTCGTACGCGAACAACAAGCGCCGTTTGCAGCAGGTGATGGGGTGAGGGTGGGTTTGTGAGATTGTGGGTTTGGGGATGATTTGTGGACCAGGGGCGGCTCTCCGTCTCCTGATGCTGGGTGTGGTTCGTCCTCACCAACCCACATCCCCACCAACTCACCGACCCTCGGGTTGAGGTGACCGCATCCCGGCCGATACCGGGGCTGTGGCGCGCCCGATGCGCGCCCGCCCGCCGAGACCCGCGCCCTCCCGATGCCCCGATTCCTCTCCCGCTCCTCGCCCGGCGACGCGCTCGTGCTCGGCGTCTCCGTCGGACCGCAGCTGCTCCACGGCGTGCTCGTCGAGCGCACCGCCGCCGGTCCGCGCTTCCTGCGCACCTTCACGCAGGCGCTCGGCGGGCCATCGCCGGTGATGTTCGGGCCAGGCAGCGCCCCGATGGCCGACGGAGGCGATCTCGCCGGGCGTGCGGCGGTGATCCAGACCGGCGATCTCGCCGGACGTGCGGCGGTGATCCAGATCGGCGAGGCGCGTCCAGCCTCGACCGACCTGTTCCTCGCCTCCGAATTCGGCGCGCTCAGCAGCGGCGCCCCGCGCGGCACCTCGGCCGCGCGGACGCTCGGGGCGACCGACCTGTTCTCGGGGGCCTTGCAGGCGATGCTCGCCGAGATCGCCGACGTCTACGGCGCCGCGCCGCTGCTCGCCTTCGTGCTCCCGCCCGACGACGTCGCCTACGCCGAGGTGCGCGTCGCCGATGTCGCGTCGGAATCGCCCGCCGCGCGCCGGGCGCGGCTCGTCGCCGCCCTCGCCGAGAGCGTGCCGGACGCCGACGCCGGGCGCGTCGTCTTCATCCCCGAGGCCGCGATGCCGGGCGCGTCGCCGGATGCGTCCGGCGCCGGGACTGCGCCGGGTGAGGGCGTCCGCGCGCTCGCGCTCGTGCCGCGCACGCCCGAGCGCGTGAGCGCCTCGCTCGAGGACCTGCGCGACCGCCTGCGCACGCCCGCCGCCGCGCGCCTGCTCGACACCGAAGCGTCGCTCTACATCGGCCTCGCGCGCCTCGTGCCCGACGCCCCGTCCGTCGGCGCCCCGTCCGGCGACGGCGCCGCCCACCCTGCCGCCCCGTCCCCCTACGCCCCGCCGCCCGACCTCGACGCGCCCGCCGTTCGACCTGCCGCCGTTCGATCTCCCCACCGTGGCCCCGTCGGGCATCGGCGCGTCGTCGCACGACGTCCCGTCCTACGACGACGCAGACCCGCTCGGCGCGCTCCCCGGCCTCCCGCCGTTTGCTGATCCGTCTGGAGACGCCGCACCGACCGACCGCAGCCCCGAGGGCGACGGCGCCACGTTCGGCCCTTTCGCCGCCCCGCTGCCCGACGTCGGCGGCCCTGCGTTCGATGCGCCTCCGTTCCATACGTCGACGTTCGATCTGCCCGACTTCGATGCGCCCGCGTTCGGTGCCCCGACGTTCGATGCGCCCACGTTCGATGCGCCCACGCTCGAAGGTCCCGCATTCGGCGCGCCTGAGTTCGGCCTTCCGAACAGCGGCGACCTGTCGTTCGGGGCGGTGCGGTGGGGCGATTCGGGGCCGGTCGACGACGGCGTGACCCTCGTGCTGCGCATCGGCCCGGCCGACACGCTCGCGCTCTTCCTCAGCGGCGGCGAGCCGCTCCACCTCGCGCACCTCTCGTCGCTCACCGCGAGCGACGCGCCCGAGACGCTCTGCTCGCGCGTGCTGCTCGTGCAGGACGAGCACGGGCTCGGCGACGTGACGCGCCTGCTGCTCATGAGCGAGCGCGACGAAGACGGCCTTCTCGGCGTCTTCGGCCTCTTCTTCCCCGACGCCACCGTCGCCTCGCTGCGGTCGACGCTGCCGGGGACGCTCGGCGAGGCGGCGCGCGAGGCGCCCGAGGGCAGCATCACGGCGGCGCTCGCGGCGGCGCTCCGCCTCGCGGGCACGCCCGCGCAGCAGGCCGCCTTCCCCGACGTCACGCTCCTGCCGCGCGCCCTCGCCCGGCGCCATGCGACGACGCGCGTCAACTGGGCCGTCTTCGCCCTCTTCGCGCTCCTCTTCACCACCACGCTCGGCCTCACCGCCCGCTACCTCGTCCTCGACGCCGAGATCGACGCCGCCCGCGACCGCCTCCGCGCCAGCGACGCCGTCACCGCCGACGCGAGCGTCGCCCGCTTGCAGACGCGCCTCGACTCGCTCGGGCAGGTGCAGGCGCAGCGCGAGCACGCCCTCGTCGTCCTCGACTCGCTCCTGACCGGCTCCGACCGCTGGAGCCGGACGCTGGAGACCGTCGCGCGGGGCGCCGAGTCGGTGCGGGGGATGTGGATCGAGTCGTGGGCACCCAGCGGGCAGACCGTCACGCTGACCGGCACGGCCACCTCGCGCGACCGCATCGTCGAGATCGCCGAGGTGACGGGGGGCGACCTGCTCTCGATGACCTTCAACGAGATCCGCGACTTCCCCGTCTACACCTTCACGCTCGCGCTCCCGCTCCCGAACGACCTCCCCGAGGCCGCGCGCTACCTCCGCGACGCCGCCGCCGAGCAGGCCCGCGCCGCCGCGCTCGCCGACCCCACGGTCGCTGCGGCGGCTCCCGTGCTCCCCGCGCCCGCCGCCGCCGCCGCCCCTCCGCCCGCTCCCGCCGCTCCCTCGCGCGTCGCGCCCGCGCTCGCCGCCGTCCTGCCGCGCTGACTGCCGCGCCCGCCCGCGCCTCCTTCCCCGACCCTCCGATGCGCCTCTTCCTCCGCCGCCCCACCGCGCCCGCGCTCGGCTCGCCCGTGCCGGGACCGTTCTCGTCTGGTTCGTCCGCTCCCGGTGTGCCCCGTTCGGGCGGGATCGGGGCGCCGCCGCCGCCGCGCGGCTCGAACGTCGCCAACGTCACGCTGCTCACGCTGCTGTGGCTCGCCGTCGCGGGCGGCGGGCTGTACGTGACGACCGTCGTGCAGCCGCGCGAACTCGCCGCCATCGAGGCGTCGGAGCGGGCCGTCGTGCTGCGGCGCGAGGAGGCCGGGGCGCTCACGCTCCAGCAGCAGGACGCCGAGGGGCGGGTCATGGAGTCGGGCCTGCGCTGGGCGACGCGCTACAAGGTCGTCCCCGATTCGCTGCGTGCCCACGACGTCGTCGCCTACCTGAACAGCCTCACGCGCAGCGGTTTCAAGAACGTCGACGTGCGCGTCGAGCAGACCGAAACGACGCCCGACGTCTCGCGCCACGTCCTCGCCGTCTCGGGCCGCGCGAGCTACGGCGCCCTCCACCGCTTCGTGTGGGACCTCGAGAACAACCGCACCTTCTACCGCATCCGCACGCTCACGATCGAGCACATGGACCTCAGCGACACCGACTCCGAGGGGCGCCCGACGTACGAGGCCGTCGTCTCGTTCACGCTCACCGTCGAGGCGCTCTTCGGCGGCATCGACGGGCTGAGCGCGCCGCCGCCCGGCGCCATTTTCACCGACGCCGCGCTCGCGCCGCAGGTCGTCGGCAACCGTCCGCCCGCCGTGCCCGCCTCGGTGCTGCCGATGCGCACGTTCGCGCGCAACCCGTTCTACCCGCTCGTGCTCGACGCCATCCCGCCGAACACGTACGGCCTGCTGGAGATCGAGTCGGCGGAGCTGATCGCGATTGCCGACGGGCGCGCCATCTTCCGCGACGGCACGGGCTATCACACGCTCGGCCCCGGCTCGGCGGTCTACCTCGGCTACGTCTCGCGCATCGACGCAGCGAACGGGCGCGTCGTGGCCCACCTCAACAAGGGCGGCATCCTCGACCAGGTCGTCCGCCGCATCGACGAGGTCAAGACGCCGGACGCGCCCGGCGCGGGCACCGGCGAGGCCACCTACCGCCCCCTCAACCCCGACGGCACCCGCGCCGCCGCCGCGCCCGGCACCGCGCCAGAGCGCTGACGTCCGACGACGGATACGACGGATGACGAGCGCAGGGCCAACCGGTCAGGTCTCCGCACCCGACCGGTTTGGACTGGCAACCACGGCCCGTCCGTGACATCCTCCCGATCCGGGCTTGCGTCGGCGGTGGCGCGGCCGATACCGCACGGACCCCGCGTCTGCCCCCTTCCGATGCCGCTTCTCCTGCCTGCCTCCGGCGCCCCCGGCGCCTCTGCCGACCGCCTCGCCGCCTCGCCGCCCTTGCGCCGCGTGGCCCTCGCCGTCGCCGCGCTCGTGGCGCTCACCGCCGCCGTCGCCCTGCCGTCGGTCATCGCCGTGCCCGTCGCGCTCGGGCAGCCCGCGCGGGCCGTGGCGCGGACGTACGTGCCCGCCGACCAGCTCGTCTCGTTCCAGCCGACGGTCTCGCTCGACCAGTTCATCGCCACCCTCGACCCCGTCTTCCGGCGCGTCACCGGGCGCGGCGTCGTCGACCCGGAGGCGCGGATGACGCCGATCGGCGTGTCGGTGCAGGGGATGCACTTCTTCGACGCCTTCGTCTACGTCCTCGCCGCCAACCGCCTCGCCTACCGCGAGAACGACCGCTACTTCGTCGTCGAAGCCCTCGACGCCGCCGCAGCAGCCGATGCCGTCGCGGCCGCCGCCGCCGCCCCGCCGACGACGGCGGTCGCCGGGACCGGCACGCCTGCGGCGCTCGCACCCACGCGCCCGAGCGCCCCGCCGCGTCCCGCAGGCCTCGAAGGCGTCGGCGCCGACACGCGAGAGATCCGCATCAACGCCGTCCTCTTCGACCTCAACGTCACCAAGGCGCGCGAGACCGGCCTCAACTGGGCCGCGATCCTCGGCGGCAGCGGCGGTGGATCGGGCGGGTCGGGCGGCGCATCGGGCGGCGGCGGTGGAGCGGCGGGCGGTGACGCAGCGAGCGGACTGAGCCTCGGCCTCAAGACCGGCGACTTCTTCGACCTCTTCCGCGGGCGCGTCTTCGGGCCGGAGCAGATCTCGTTCTCGACGCTCGTGCAGTTCTTCCGCGCCCTCGAAAGCGAAGGCGTCGGCCGGACCGTCGCCAACCCGAGCGTGACCGTGCGCAGCGGCGTCAAGGGGCGCGTGCAGATCGGCTCGGACATCCCCATCTTCACGCGCGACTTTCAGGGCAACACGCAGACGCAGCTCGTCTCGACCGGCACCATCGTCGAGGTCACCCCGACGCTCTTCTCCGAACCCGCCGACACGACCGAGGGCAGCCCGATCCTCAACGTCATCCACCTCAACGTCTCGCTCGACAAGTCGACGCCGCGGCTCTTCAACGGCGCCACCAGCTTCGACCGCAACAACGCGACGACGCAGGTGATGCTGCTCGACGGCGAACAGACGCTCATCGGCGGCCTGTACTCGGTCGAGCGGACGCGCTCGCGCAGCGGCATTCGCTACCTGAAGGACCTGCCGATCCTCGGGCGCATCTTCGGCTTCGAGCAGACGCTCGATTCGCAGCGCGAGCTGCTGATGGTGATCCAGGCCGAACTCGTCGACCCGCTCGCCGAGCGCCAGCAGCGCGGCCTCACCCCCGCCGACGTGCTCCGCGAGCGCCGCGAAGAGGTCCGCCGCCGCCTCGACGGCGTGACGCCGGGGATGGGCGCGCGCGCGGTGTTTCTGGACGACAAGAAGTGACCGCATCCCCTGCGGCGACGGGCTCGCAGACAGGATCGGGCGTGGACTGGCAGGGACCAGCCTGTCAGGTCTCCGCACCTGACAGGTTTCGCCAGCCGCCGCATTTCCCGCCACCTGTCCGGTCGGGAAACCGGACAGGTGGACCCGCGCGCGGTCACGCCGCCTGCCGTCCGTCGAACGCATACGCCTCGCGGCAGTCGGCCTCGCGCCCGCGGACGACGCGGCGCCCGCGCAGCGCCCCGCGCGCCTCGGTGACGACGGTGGCGGTGTGCTCGCGGCGGTCGCTCGTCTCGTAGTAGACGACGACCCAGTCCGCGGTCTTGTCGAGTTCGTGGGCGCGCGGCGTGTTCGAGAAGAGCGCCGTGAAGCGCCACGGCCCGCGCCGCGTCTCCAGGACCGGCAGCCACGCCTCGCCCGACGGGTTGAAGCGCCGCGGCGCGACGGTCGGCAGGAGGCCGCGCCGGGCGTGGTCGCGGTACTCGCCGTCGACGCTGAGGAGGTCGACGACCGACGGCTCGGGCGTGGCGTGCGTGTGTGCCGCGCTGCGGGCGCGGCGGGCGTCGCGGCGCGTGTGGCCGGCGAGGCGCGCGTCGAGGGTGGCGCGGAGGGCGGCGAGGCGGCGCGGCCCCATGCCGGGCATGGCGGCGAGGCGTCCGTCGTAGGCGGCCACTTCGAGCGCTTCGAGCGAGTCGGCGCCGGTCGCCTCGGCGATCTGCCGCCCGAGCACGCGCCCGACGCCGGGCAGGCGCTGGAAGAGGCGCGCGGGCGGCGTGGCCTCGCGGAGTTCGCGCAGAAGGGCCAGTTCGCCCGTGTGGACGAACGCGGCGATGCGGGCGGCGAGACGCTCGCCGATGCCGGGGAGCACTTCGAGCGCCGCCGCGCCACCGACTTCGACCATCTCAACGAGCGGCGCGTCGTGCGCGCGCACCGTCTCGGCGGCGCGGCGGTAGGCGCCGACGCGGTGCTCGTTGGCCTCGCGCTCGCTCAGCATGTCGGCGGCGCGGTCGAGCGCGTGGGCGATGGCCGCGTTCGTCGCCCGCACCGGCGCCGGTGGTGCCGCGTCGGCGGGGAGGAGGTTCGGGAAGAGATCGAGCGTCGGCGTGACGCCGGGCGCGGCGCCGTCGCCGGACGGGTCGGAGGAGACGAAGGGGAGGATGCGTGCCATGTCGGTTCGGGGGCGCGGGGGATGGTCTCCCGCGCACGCGCGTAAAATCGGTGGAGGCAGTGTCACCCCTCCGTCATCGGGCGTGCAGGCTATCTTGACGGCCTCCCTTCCGCCCTCCGATGCGCCATCGCCTCGCCGCCGCCGCCCTGCTCCTCGCTGCCGTGCCCGTCCGGGCGCAGCCGCCAGAGCCTGCCGCTGCCGCCGAGGCCGCGCGCCTCGCCATCGTGCCCGCCTTCCTCGCGCGCCTGACCGGTGCGTGGCGCGGGACGCTCGAATACCGCGACTACCGGGGCGGCGCGCGGGTGCGCCTGCCGACCGACCTGCGCGTCGGCCCGTCGCCGCAAAACCGCTCGTGGACGCTCGGCGTCACCTACGACGACGGTCCGGGCCGCCTCTACGAGAACGCCTCGCTCGCCTCCGTCGACCGCGAACGTCGCCGCTTCGTCGTCGCCTCGGCATCGGCCGGCGAGGCGCCCGAGGTGTGGCACGTCGTCCGCGCCGACACCGCCTCGCGGGCGGCCTGGACGTTGGTGATGGAGCGCGCGGGCGAGGACGACGACCGCCCGGCGCTCCTGCGCGAGACCTGGACGCTCGGCACCGACGGCGTGGGCCTGCGCCTCGGCATCGCCAAAGACGTGCAGTTCGCCGACTCCGCCTTCGCCTTCCGCAACCGCCTCGACCTCCGCCCGCTGCGCTGAGGCGCCGCGTCTGCTCCGATTCCTCCTCCCGATGCCGCCCTCCACCGTTCGCCTCGTCAACGCCGTCTTCTACGCCCACCACGGCGTGATGCCCGAGGAGCACCGCGTCGGGCGGCGCTTCGAGGTGGACGTGGCCATCGAGGTCGACTTCACCGCCGCCGCCCTCGACGACGATCTCGCGGCGACGGTCGACTACGAGCGCGTCTATCAAATCGCGCGGCGCGTCGTGACCGAGCAGAAGGTCTATCTGATCGAGCGCCTCGCGCTTCTGATCGCCCGAGAAGTCGGCGATGCGTTCCCCGCCGCGACCGCCGTCGAGGTCACCGTCCGCAAGCCCGATCCGCCCGTCGGCGGGACGGTCTCGCGCGCCGAGGTCACGATGCGCCACGAGCAGGGCTGACCGCGCCCGCCGTCACATCAGCCCGCGTTCGGCGAGGCTGGTGAAGGTGGCGCCTGCGATGATGAGGTGGTCCTGGACGGGGATGCCGACGAGCTTGCCCGCCTCGACGAGCTGTTTGGTGACGCGGATGTCCTCGCGGCTCGGCTCCGGGTTGCCCGACGGGTGGTTGTGGAGGACGACGACCGAGGCGGCGTTGTCGAGGATCGCCCGCCGAAACACCGCCCGCGGCTCGACGATGGACGCCGCGAGGCCGCCCGTCGTCAGGCGCGCGTCGCCGGTGATGACGCCTGCGGTCGAGAGCGTCACGACGACGAAGACCTCGACGGGCAGGTCGCGCAGCTGCGGCCCGTAGTGCGCCGCGATGTCGGCGGGGCCGGTGACGGTGATGCGCTTCTCGCTGCGCCGCTCGGCCTCGACGCGCCGCCCGATCTCGAAGACCGCCGCGAGCTGCGCCGCCTTCGCCGGTCCGACGCCGACGACCGCCGTCATCTCCGCCGGGTCGCGCCGCGCCATCGACAGGAGCGCCACGAAGGCGTCGATGAGGCCCTGCCCGAGGCCGAGCGCGGACACCGGCCCGGCCTTCGTCACCGTTCCGCTGCCGAAGACGAGGGCGAGAAGTTCGGCGTCGGAGAGGGCGCTCGCGCCGTGGGCACGCAGCTTCTCGCGGGGCCGCTCGTCTTCGGGCCACGCGTGGATGGCGCGCCGCGTGTTGATCGGCGATTCGTGGACGCGAGAGAACGTGGCAGGGGCGTCCGCGCGGGACGTGGCGGTGGGGGCGGCCGGGTCGGGCATCGTCGGGGGGGATGTGCCCGGATAGATGCGCGCGCCGCCGCCGCGTAACCTCCACCGGCGACATTTCGCACCGGGACGGCGCCCATCGGGGCATCCGGGGGCGTAGAGACGCCCCGGATGTGGAGATCGGAGACACGGCCTCACGTTCCCGTCGCCAGATGCCGCCGCCTGCCGCGCTCGATTCGCGTCGGCTCCTTCACCCCATCGTGCGGGGACGGCGGCTCTTCGCGGTCGGTCCGTGTCAGCAACGCGTCTACGCGTTGGCACGGTGTCTCCGATCCCTGCATCAGATCCCTGCATCAGACCCACCCAATCCCCGGTGGTACGTCCGTGGCGTCAGGCGATGTCGCCGGGCACCGCCGCACCGCCGAGCCACGAGGGCAGCCCGCGGGCGACGAACGGCGCGGCGAGCAGGCCCTTCGAGCCGAGGCCGGTGAACACCCAGACGCGCTCCGCGCCCGGCAGGCGCCGCACGAGCGGCCGCCGAATGCCCGCGCGGTGGACGCGCACCGCCGCCTCGCCCGTGCCGACGAGCGCCCCGAGGCCCGGCAGCACGCGCCGGAGCCGGTCGGCGAGCGCCGCGCCTTCGCTATCCGTCGGCCCGCCTTCGGGCGTGGCGTGGTCGTAGGCGCCGCCGATGTGGAGCGCCGACGCGCCTGCGGGCGTGGCGTAGGCGCCGAAGGCGACGGCGGGAAGGCGGTCGGCGTGTACGTGCGCCACGGTGTAGCGCCGTCCGCCGACGCGCGCGAGGTCGAGGGTCGGAAACGCGGACCACGTGGCGAGGCCGTCGCCGAGCGCGAGCACGACGGCGTCGGCGTGGAGGCGTGCTGTCTCCCCCCGCATCCTCCGCCACGTCGAGCCACGCACCACCCGGAGCGTCGGCCGCGCCGGTTACGCGCCCGGCGACGCGGGTGAGGGCGCCGGTGGCGGCGAGGCGGTCGACGAGGCGCGCGAGGTCGGTGGCGGGATCGGCCCAGACGCCGCCGACACGCACGTCGAGCCAGCCGTCGGGCGCGGCGAGGCCGGTGGCGGGGTCGTCTCCGGCGTCGTGCCACGTGAGGGCGTGCGGATGTTCGGCGGCGCGGGCGCGGAAGGCGACGGCCTGCCGGGCGTCACGGGCGGGGCGGACGAGTCCCGGCCGCAGCGACGATCCACTGGCATCGAGGAGCGCGGCGAGGGCGTCGAGCGACGCCTCCCACTGCCACGCGGGCGACGCCTTCGGCCCGGTGAACGGGTTGACGAGCGACGCGAGCGCCGTCGCCCCGCGCCCGCCATCCCCAACGAGCGTCACACGCGCGCCCGCCTCCACGAGCGCCCACGCCGCGCACACGCCCGCCACGCCCGTCCCGGCAACAGCGATGTGGCGGAGCGAAGCGACGGGCACGGGGGCGGGAAACGAAGCGGTGCAAAACGACAAACCTGACAGGTCCGGAGACCTGTCAGGTTTGGCCGCAGAGGGTCACGACGGGCGGATGCGGCTGCGGCGAGGGGCGTAGGGGCACGAACCATCGTGCCCATCCCCTCACCGCCCGGCAGGCGCCATCGACTCGGGGTAGAGGACGACGCGCACGAGGTCGGCGGTGGGGCCGAGGTAGCGCGCGGCGTCGGCCTGCACCGTGCGGGCCGTCATCCCGTCGACGAGGGCGGCGTAGCCCGTGATGCGCTCGGGCGCGGGGGTGCCGCCCCACGTGTAGGCGTCGTCGAGGAGCGAGAGCCAGAACGGGTTCTGTTCGAGGGCCGTCTCGCGCCCGCGCCGCGCCTGCTCCTGCACCGTCGAGACCTGCGCCTCGCTCGGGCCGCTCGGCGATGACGGCGGCGATCTCCGCGCGCACGGCGGCGCTGAGTTCGTCGACGCGCTGCGGGTCGCAGGTGAAGGCGACGATGAACTGGTAGGTCTGGTCCGGACGCTCGCTCGTCACCGCCTGCGCCTGGATGCCGTAGACGCCGCCGAGCTCCTCGCGGATCTTCTCGCGCAGGCGAATCGACATCACGCCCGCGAGGCCGTCGATGCGGCGGCGCGTCTCGGGCGTCGAGGCGAAGTCGCCGTGGAAGAGCAGGATGACCTGGCTCTGCGGCGCGGCGCCCTTGTAGACGGCCTTCTCGATGGTGCCGCTCGGCAGATCGGGGTAGACGTCGCGCCAGGCGTCGTCGCGCCCGCCGCCGGGGAGGGTGGCGAGGTAGGTTTCGGCGAGGCGCTGCACCGTCGGCACGTCGGTGGCGCCGACGACGGTGAAGGTGGCGTCGGAGAGGTCGGCGAAGCGGTCGCGGTAGACGCGGTCGAGCTGCGCGGTCGTGAGCGCGCCCACGGCGTCGAGCTGCTGGGCGAAGCGCAGGCGGCGCGGGTGGTCGCCGAAGAGCGTCCGCTGGAGCGTGTCCTGCAAGGCCCCGGCGGGGTTGGCGCCGATGCTGGCGAGGAACGCGCGCTGCTGCGTCTGGAAGGCCGCGAGGGCGCCCTCGTCGAAGCGCGGCGCGGTCGCGCGCAGGTGCACGAGCTGGAACATCGTCTCCAGGTCGGCGGGCGCGGCGCTGCCGTTCAGGCTCTCCTCGACGTCGGAGATGTCGGCGGAGGCGGAGACGGTCTTGCCCGCGAGCAGGCGGTCGAGGTCGTCCTTGGAGAAGCCCGGCGACGCCGCTCTCTCCGGCGATGGCCCCGGCGACGGTCGCCGCGAAGTGGTCGGCGTCGGAGACGCGCGAGGCGCCGCCGGGGCTCGTCATCGTCAGCCGAACCTCGTCGGCCTTGAAGGTCGTCGGCTTGACGACGACGCGGACGCCGTTGGCGAGCCGCAGCACGGTCGTCCCGATCTCCGCCACCGTCTCGCTCGACACCGCCGCGACGGGCGCGGGAATCCGGTCGAGGAGCGCGCTCGCGACGGCGCGGTCCTGGTACGGCGCGATCGTCTCGGCGGTGATGGCGCGGGCGAGGCGCTGTTCGAGCGCGCGCAGGCCCGCGTCGTCGAGTTCGTCGACGTCCGGGACGGTCGATGCCCGCGAAGACGACGAGGCGCCCGGTCGCTTCGGTCGGCGGCTGGAAGTGGCGGCGGGCCTCGGCGTCGACGTCGGCGAGGGTGATCGTCGGAAGGAGACGTTCGGCGAGGCGGTACTCGGCCTCGGCGCCGGGCGCGGCTTCGCCGGAGAGGAAGAGGGCGACGTACTCACGGGCGAGGGCCGCGCTCGGCGTCCGCTCGCGCTCGTTGTAGCGCCGCTCGTAGCCGCGCAGCAGGTCGGCCTTCTGGCGCGACAGTTCGCCCGCGGTGAATCCATGCCGACGCACGCGCTCGCCCTCGCGCAGAAGCGCGGCAAGCCCCGCCTCGACCCGGTCCGGATCGACGCCCGCGGCGACGGTGAAGGTCTCCGCCGGGCGCACGAGGCCGCCCTGCCCGACGAAGGCGCCGAGGAAGGGCGCGTTCTCGGTGCGCGTCATCTCGCTGAGCCGCTGGTTCATCATCGACGAGACGAGCGCCGCCACGAGGTCGCCGCGCAGGTCGCCGGCCGTGCGCGTCGGGGTGGCGGGGGCGAGCGACATGATCTGCACGCTCGTCTGCGGGTACTCGGGGTCGGTGACGGCCAGGTACCCCGTCCCCTGCCGCGCGGGCGTGGGGATCGTGGGGCGCGGACGCGGCGTCGCCGGGTTGCGCAGGTCGGACATCCCGCTCCGAATCCGCGCCTCGATCGCCGCCGGGTCGATGTCGCCGACGACGACGATGGCCATGAGGTCCGGGCGGTACCAGTCGCGGTAGAAGCGGCGCAGCGCCTCGTGCGGCGCGCGGCGGATGGTGGCCGTGTCGCCGATGGGGAGGCGGTCGGCGTAGCGGCTGCCGGGCAGCAGGGCGGGCACGAGGCGGTTCGAGATGCGCCCCTGCGCCGACTGCGTCCGCGCGCGCCACTCTTCGATGACGACGCCGCGCTCGCGGTCGATCTCCTCGCCGCTCATCGTCGCCGATCCGGCCCAGTCTTCGAGCACGTCGAAGGCGCGGTCGAGCATCCGCGCGGAGTCGGTGGGCACGGTGAGGGTGTAGACGGTCTCGTCGAACGACGTGTAGGCGTTCACGTCGCCGCCGAAGCGCATCCCGGTGCTCTCGAGGAACTGCACGAGGTCCTGCTTGGGGAAGCGCTGGGTGCCGTTGAAGAGCATGTGCTCGATCAGGTGCGCGAGGCCTTTCTGGTCGTCGTCCTCCATCGCCGCGCCCGCGTTGATGGCGAGGTACATCTCGGCGCGCGCGCGCGGCTCGGCGTTGCGGCGCACGTAGTAGGTGAGGCCGTTGGCGAGGCGTCCGGTGCGCACGGCGCCGTCGAGCGCGAGCGGCACGTCGGCGCCCCCGGCGGTGACGCGCGGCGCGGCGACCGGCTGCGCCGCGACGGGGACTGCGACCGGCAGCAGGGCAGCGGCGCCGAGGCCGAGAACGAGGGGAAGGTGTCGGAGGGTCATCGGGAAGGAGTGTGACGACGGGGAAACGGCGATGCGTACGGGTGCAGCTCAGAACGGGTTTCTGCCGCGCCATCGGCGTCTCATCCCCACAAACCCACCATCCCGCCCTCCCCTCACCGCCCCAGCGTCGTCAGCACGCGGCGGGGGTCCTGCCGGGGGACCTGGATGCGGAGCAGTTCGCGGAGCTTGCCGCTCTTGACCTGCAGGTTGAAGCCGTAGCTCCGGAAGGCGCCGAAGGGCACCCAGTTGAGCGACATCTCCCAGCAGTCGAAGTCGCGCAGGATGGCGAGGCTCGATGTCGAGATGTCGAAGGCGGTGAGGTCGAGGCCGGTCGTGCCCTGCACCTTCCACCGGGGCGTCACGTTCGCGTCGAAGCGGCTGTTCGTGGTGAGCGCGCGGGCGGCGCGTCCGCCGAAGAGGTTTTCGGAGTACGTGTAGGAGACATCGAGCGAGACGCTCCACGGGATCGAGAAGTCGGCGTACGGCGCGGCCCCGATCACCGGCACGAACGGCGCGCCCGCGCCCGGCGCCCCGACGCCCGCCGCCGCCGTGCCGGGGTATCCGCCGAGCGGCACACCCGCCGCCTGGCCCGGCAGATACTGGTCGAAGGCCGCGCGCTGCGAGAGGCGCGCGTCGCCCCGGCGGCGGCTCGAGAAGTTCGTCGCACCCGAGAGCGAGAAGCGCTGCAGGCGCCCGAGCGGCAGGCCGCGCAGCGACACGTCGTAGTCGGGACGCTCGCCGCGCCCGTCCGCCCGCAGCCGGTACGGCGACACCGAGCCGACTCGCCGACAGGTCCACGCGCCCGATCTGCGTGCGCGCGGAGAACGAGACGGGCGAGAGGCGGAAGCTGTCGGCGGCGGCGTTGTAGCTGCCGTTGAGCGAGAGCGTGAGGAGCGTGAGGGGCGTCCGCGTGGCCTCGCCGGTGGAATCCGTGCGGACGCGCGCGCGTCTCGAAGACGTTGTCGAGCGAGAACGTCAGCGCCGCCGTGCCGGTCGACGGGATCGACGGCAGGATCGGCGTCCGCGCCGTCCGCTCCACGATCTGCCCGTTTTCGCGGACGCGGTAGGTCGTCTCGCGGATGTAGTTGAACGGCGCCGCGGAGTAATCCGGCGCGAACGCGACGCCCAGACTCGGGCGCACCGTGTGCCGCAGGCCGTCGAAGCGCCCGACGGGCGTGCTGACGCGGACCGGGAAGATGCCGTAGACGGTCGTGTTCGCCGACAGCGCCGCCGTCACCTGCCGCACCGCCGCGAATCCCGTCACCGGCCGCACATCGACCCCGACGGTGTCGCGGGCGATGGCGCGCTGCGTCTGGTTCACCCACTGCTCGACGTACTGCACGCTCGGAACGACGTTGGCGCGAAGCCCACGGAGGCCCGGCAGGCCGTTGACGTTGAACGACGCGCTGAGCGGCACGTCGTGGCGCACGTTGAGCGTGAAGGGCGTGCCGAAGCGGTTGCCGGTGGCGAGGCGGTAGAGGCTCGGACGAAACAGCGCCTCGTACCACGCCACGTTCTGCGCCGCCGGATCTCCGCGCGATCGGCGAAAACGTGAACCCGTTGGTGAGGGTGCCGCTGTACCGGTAGGTCACGCTCTCGTACCACCGCGGCGCCCCGCGCGCCACGCCGCGCCGCGCGAACGGTCGGCGTTCGGTCTGCGAGAACGACAGGTCGGGGATGCGGAGCGTCGCCGCGCCGGTCGAGAGCGTCTGGCGCTGCGAGAGCGTCGCGTTGAGGGCGCGCCCCGACGCGGGCCAGCGCGTCGCGTAGGTGATCGTGGAGCCGATCTCCTGCCGCGTCCGGTCGACGAGCGTCTGGCTGTTGCCCCTCAGGTAGCCGCTCGACGAGAGGTCGACGTTGGCGTTGAAGTTGGTGCGCGGGCTGACCGTCTGGCTGTGCGTCCACCGCACCGAGACGACGCGCTGCGAGCTGTAATCGGGGTCCTCGACCTCGCCGGTCCGGTTGATGCCGCCCGCCAGTTCGACCGATCCGGTCATCCGGTAGCGGCGGGCGTAGCGCAGGCGCGGGCGCATCTCGAACGACCCGCGCGACCACAGGCTGCCCGTCACCTGGAAGTCGAGGTAGTCGCTGATCGGAAAATACCAGCCGAGGTTCTGCAGGTAGAAGCCGCGGTAGTCCTCGCCGTACGTCGGCGCGAGCGGCCCGCTGCGGCGCCCCTCGGTGGCGGGCAGGAAGCCGAACGGCAGGGCGATGGGCGTGGCGATGTTGAAGAGAAAGAGCTGGATCGGCCCGGTGAAGATGCGCTTGCCGTCGACGATCTTCATCCGCTCGGCCCGGAGCGAGTACGACGGATCGTCGACGCAGGGGCAGGTGGTGAAGACGGCGCGGCGGGCGTAGACGGTCGAGTCTCGCCCGATGGCGACCGTCCGCGCGCGCACGAACCCGTCGTCGAGTTTGGTGCGGGCCTCGATGAAGCGCCCGCGCTCGGTGCGCAGGTTGTAGGCGATCTCGGCGCTCGTGATCTGGTTGTCGCCCTCGGCGAACCGCGGCCGCCCGACCATCCCGGTATCGACGGCGAGGCCGCGGGCGCGCACCTCGTCGCGGTCGATGAAGAGCGCCACCTCATAGCCTTCGAGCACCTGTTTGCCGTACTGGATGCGCGCGTCGCCGGTCAGCGTCGCCACATCGCCGAGCGTCGGGGCGCCGGTCGTGGGTGTTGGAGAGGCCGCCGTCGAGTCGAACACGAACGAGAGCCGGTCGCGCGCCGAAAACCGCACCGGCTCCCGCAGCGTCCGCGACGAAGCCGGCGGCAACGTGTCGCGCACGACGACCACATCGCCCGCCCGCACGCTGTCGATGCGCACGAGGCCCGAATCGGGGCGCACGGAACTCAGGCGCGCCGCCCGCACCGAATCGACGCGCACCGAGTCGCGCCGCTGCGCCCGCGCCGCGCCGGGAGCGAGCGCCGCGAGGGCGAGCAGAAATGCAGCGACGAACCGGACCATGCCGCGCCAACGCGCCGCCCCCGCCCGCGCGTGCCCGCGCGCCGGTCGGCAGACGACGGACGACGGACGAGAGAGACGACGGACGGCCATCGCCCCGCGGCGAACGCCCTTCCACCAACAATCAACGACCGACCACCCACAACCCACTTCCCTCCCCCCGCCCTCACGGCGCCATCGGCGCTCGGGCGGCGCGGCGGCGGCGCACGAACCAGATGGCGAGGCCCGCGGCCAGGAGCGCAAGCAGGATGCCGCCCGTCCTCTCGAACGCTCCGAGCACGCGCGCGATCGCCGCCCGGTTGTCGGCGAGCGCGTACCCCAGCCCCACGATGAGCGACGTCCACACCACCGAACTCACCGCCGCGAGCGCCGCCACGCGGGCCGTCGGCATCCGGCTCAGCCCGACGGCGAGGCCGATGACCGAGCGCAAGCCGGGCAGGAAGCGGTTCACCAGCACCACCCAGGCGCCGTGGCGGTCGGCGAGGCGCGCCGCGCGCCGGATGTCGTCTTTGGGCAGCCAGCGGTAGCGGTCGGGGTCGAGGACCGCATCGCCCATCCGCCGCCCGACGGCGTAGACCGTCAGGAAGCCGAGCGCGCTCGCCACGCTCGCCAGCACGACGACGACCGGCAGGCTCACCGCTCCCGCCGCCGCGATCATCCCGACGACCACGACCGCCACGTCGCCCGGAATCGGCGGCAGCACGTTCTCTCCGTACGCGATGACGAAGACGGCGACGTAGACGGCGAGGGTCGGCAGCGCACCGAGCCAGGTGTAGAGGGCGTCGAGGGTCTCCATCGGGGGAACGGATGCGGCGGTGGAGCAGCGCTCAGGCGCCAGAATCGGTGGGCAGGAGCAGGCAGACGGCGTAGGCGGCGATGCCCTCCTCGCGCCCGACGAAGCCCATCCGCTCGTTCGTCCCCGCCTTGACCGAGACGGCGCCGACATCCACGCCGAGATCGGCGGCGATGAGCGCGCGCATCGCGTCGACGTGCGGGCGCAGGCGCGGGCGTTCGAGCGAGACGAGCGCATCGACGTTGCCGACGCGCCACCCGGCCGCGCGCGTCACCTCGACGACGTGGCGGAGGAGCGTCCGGCTGTCGGCGCCTTTCCAGCGGTCGTCGGTGTTCGGGAAGTGGTGGCCGATGTCGCCGAGGGCGGCGGCGCCGAGGAGGGCGTCGCAGACGGCGTGGAGGAGCGCGTCGGCGTCGGAGTGGCCGTCGGGGCCGGTCTCGTGGGGGATCGTGACGCCGCCGAGCACGAGCGGCCGCCCGGCGGCGAGGCGGTGAACGTCGTAGCCGAAGCCGATGCGCATGGGGGAGGCGGGAGAGATCGGCGCGTCTACGCGGGCGCACGGGTGCGGTGCCCACGGGGCGCAGTGGGCGGGTCGGCGGGCGTGTGAGTTGGTACGCAGGCGCATCGACGACACCCTCAGGGAGCGTCCAACGCCCCATCACGAACCCACCATCCCACGTCCGTCCCCTCACGCCCCTGCCGCCAGCAGCGCTTCGGCGAGCGCCCAGTCGTCGGGCGTGGTGAGCTTGAAGGCGCGGCGGTCGCCGGACACGAGGCGGACGCGGTGGCCGAGGGCGGCGACGAGCGCGGCGTCGTCGGTGGCGTCCGGAGTGGCCGTTGCGGCGGCGTGGGCGAGGGCGGCGCGCAGCAGGTCGGCGCGGAAGCCCTGCGGCGTCTGCACCTGAAAGAGGCCGTCGCGCGGGACGGTCGCGCCGAAGACACCGCCGCCACCGGCATCCACCGACGCCCGCCGCAGCGTATCGGCGACCGGCACAGCGGGGACGGCGGCCCCGTGCGCCCGCGCGGCATCGACCACTGCCGCGATCACCGACGGCGGCACGAACGGGCGGACGGCATCGTGGACGAGCACGATGTCGATGCCCTCCGGCAGCGCTGCGACCGCCGCCGCCACGCTCGCCTGCCGCGACGCCCCGCCCGCCACGACCTGCACCTCCACGCCCACGCGCGCCACGCCGTCGAGCATCGCGCGGTAGGCGTCGAGGTCGGCCTCGGGCACAGCGACGACCGCGACGGTCACGTCCGGGTGTGCCGTCAGCCGCGCGAGCGTCCGGGCGAGCACCGGCACTCCCCCGAGCAAGCGCGCCTGCTTGGGCACGCCGCCGCCCATCCGCAGCCCCTGCCCCGCCGCCGGAATGACGAGGCCGACACGGCCGCGCGCACCGGCAGCCGGAGGCACCGGCGCCGCATCCACCGCCCGCGCGGCGTCCTCCGCCCGTTCATCCTCCCCGTACATCTCCATCATTGCAATTCCATTTCAAAACCCCAATACCCAATCCCCAACGTTACAAAATCAGCATCGCATCGCCGTAGGAGAAGAGGCGGTAGCGCTCGGCGATGGCGACGCGGTAGGCCTCGCGCATCAGGTCGGCCCCGGCGAGGGCGGCGACGAGGAGCAGGAGCGTCGAGCGGGGCATGTGGAAGTTGGTGACGAGCGCGTCGACGGCGCCGAAGGTGTAGGGCGGGTGGATGAACTTGGCCGTCCAGCCGCTCGACTCGGTCAGCCGCCCGTCCGGTCCGACGGCGGATTCGAGGGCGCGGACGCTCGTCGTCCCCACGGCCACGACGCGCCCGCCGGCCGCCTTCGTCGCGTTGACCGCCGCCGCCACCTCGGCGCTGACGGTGTGGAATTCGGCGTCCATCGTGTGCTTGGAGGCGTCCTCGATCTCGATCGAGCGGAACGTGCCCATCCCCACGTGCAGGGTCACGGTCTCGGTGCGCACGCCCATCGCGGCGATGCGGGCGGTGAGGTCGGGCGTGAAGTGCAGGCCGGCGGTCGGGGCGGCGACGGCGCCGCGGTTGCGGGCGAAGACCGTCTGGTAGCGGTCGCGGTCGGCCTCGGTGTCGTCGCGGCGGATGTAGGGCGGGAGCGGCGTGTGGCCGATGCGGTCGAGGATGGCGTGGAAGTCGTCGGACGTTCCGTCGTACAAGAATCGCACGACACGTCCGCCCGCGCTCGTCGTGTCGACGATCTCGCAGGTCAGCTTTCCGTCGTCGAAGCGGACGCGGTTGCCGACGCGGAGCTTGCGCGCGGGTGCGACGAGGACCTCCCAGAGGTGCCGGTCGGGGTTCAGCTCGCGCAGCAGGAAGACCTCGCATCCCGCCCCGGTGCCGTCTTTGAGGCCGTGCAACCGCGCCGGAAACACGCGCGTGTCGTTGGCGATGAGCAGGTCGTCGGCGCTCAGGTAGTCGGGCAGGTCGCGGAAGTGGCGGTGCGCGAACGTGCCGCTCGCGCGGTCGACGACGAGCAGGCGCGAGGCGTCGCGCGGCTCGACCGGGTCCTGGGCGACCAGGTCGGCGGGCACCTCGTAGTCGAACTCGGAGAGACGTAGCATTCGGGCAAGCGGGTCGGGCGACGGGATGGATCGATGAGACCTTCAAAGATACGCGGCGTCTTTCCAGCGTACCGGAGCGAACGCACCCCGGCGTAAGCGGACGCAAGAAACGGGCTCGCCCGAACCCGCGCAATGCACCCAGCGCACTGCCTCCGTCGGATGGGTGCGGCATGACCGGCGGCGCCGTCGGTTGCGCGGGTGCCCGGCTCGCCGTACCGTACGCCCTGCCCCCCTCCGTCGCCGTTCCGATGCCGTTCCGCTCCCTGTTCCTCACCGCCCTCGTCGCCTGCGCGCTCGGCGGCTGCGATGGCGGCCTCGCGCCGCCCGTGCGCACCGGGCCGGGCGTCATCGTCGGGACGGTGACGTACGTCGGGCGGTGGCCCTCTGCCGACTCCATCGTCGATCTGCGCTTCGTGGCGATGCCGTTCGTGCCGCGCGACACGACCGATTTCCTGCGCCTCAACGAACTCGCCCTCACGCCCGCCAAGCTCCGCACGAACGTCGCCGCCGACACCTTCGTCGTGCCCGACGCGACCCCGGCGACGTACGTCTATGCCGGCATCGCGCAGCGGTTTGCGCCGAGCCTGTTCGCGTGGCGCCCCGTGGGGGTCGTCGGCGCGCCCTTCACCGTCCGCGCGGGCGAGACGACGCGCGTGGCGCTTCGCGTCGACTTCGCGTCCCTGCCGCCCTTCCCGCCCCGCTGACGTGACCGCCTTTCGCACCGCCGCCGCTCTTGCGCTCGCGCTCGTCGTCCCCTTGGCCGCCAGCCGCCCAGCCGACACGGCCCGCCTCCCCATCGCCCCGCGACACCGTCCGCGTTTCCGAGGTCGTCGTGACGGCCTCGCGCACCGAGGAGGCGCTCGCGCGCGTGCCGACCAGCGTGTCGGTGCTCGGGACCGAGGAGATCGCCGTGCGCGGATTCGTGCGCCTCGACGACGTGCTGCGCGTCGTGCCCGGCGTGACGCTCGCCGAAAATCAGGTGTCGATCCGCGGCTCGTCGGGCTTCTCGTACAGCGCGGGCAGCCGCGTCCTCCTGCTCGTCGATGGCGTGCCGATGCTCGGACCGGACGCCGAGTCGATCCCGTTCGAGGCCCTGCCGCTCGACCAGGTCGAGCGCGTCGAGGTGGTGAAAGGCCCCGGCTCGGCGCTCTACGGCTCCGGCGCGCTCGGCGGCGTCATCCAGCTCGTCACGCGCCGCGCGCCGGAGCGCCCGGTGACGGCCCTCGTGGCGCAGGCGGGCGCCTACACCCCCTCGCGCCACAAACTCTGGCGTGACGCGTGGCCGGACGGCGGCGACGGGCTGCGCGCGTTCACGACCGTCTCGCTCTCGCACGCCCGCACGCTCGGGCCGCGCACCGAAGGCTGGGCGACGGTCCACGGACGGTTCGACCGCGGCTACCTCGACCGCGGATCGGCGGCGCGCGGCCTCGCCTACGCCAAACTCCGCCACGACCTCAGCGGGCGCTCGCGCGTCGAACTGCTCGGCGGCGCGACGTTCTCGCGGTCGGACAATTTCCTCTACTGGGGCGGCCTCGACAACCCGCTCCGCCCCGGCTCCCTCGCCCTCGGCACCGGCCGCGCGACCGGGTGGAGCGACGCCCAAACGCTCCGCTACGCCCTCCTGCCCTCGTTCATCACCTCGACCGCGGGCGGGACGGTCGTCACGGCGCGGGCGCGCCTCTTCGGCGTCGTCACCGTCCCGCTCGACGACGACAAGAAGCCGTTTCCGCTCGCCGACGGCACCGTCGGATTTCGCTACGGCGGTGAGGTCCAGGCGACGCGGCTGACGCGGATGGGCGTCGTCACCGCCGGCCTCAGCGCCGACGCCAACGCGACGCGCGCGAGCATCTACGCCGAGGACCGCTACCGCGGACAGCCCGAGGGCGCCGTCTTCGCCCAGCTCGACGCCCGCCCGACGGCCGCGCCTGCGCGTCACGCCCGGCCTCCGCTTCGACGTCTACCGCCTCAGCGCCGACCGCACCGAGCGGCACCTCAGCCCCAAACTCAGCGTCGGCTTCGACGCCGCGCCCGACGTGCACCTGCGCGCGTCGGCGGGGGCGGGATTCCGCGTTCCCGGTGTCACCGAGCGCTACGTCGACGACAGCCAGTTCCTGCCGCTCATCCCCAACCCCGACGTGGCGCCCGAGACGAGCGTCGGCGGCGAGGTGGGGATTCGCGCCGCGCGGACGCTCGGCGGCGTGCGCCTTCGCGCCGATGTGGCCGCGTTCCAGACCGACTACCGCCGCCTCGTCGAGCCGCGCTTCGTGACCGTCGGCGCGCGCTCCGGCTTCCAGTTCATCAACCTGACGCGCGCCCGCATCCGCGGCGCCGAAGCGAGCCTCGACGCCGACGCGCGCCTCCTCGGCCGCGCGACGACGCTCGGCGTCAGCTACACCCTTCTCGACGCCCGCGACCTCGGTGACGATGGCACCGGGCGCCGCCCGCTCGCCTACCGCAACCGCCACCTCGTGCAGGCCCGCGCGAACGTCGCCCTCACCCGCACCGTCACCCTCGGCGCCGACGCGCGCTACGCGAGCCGCCCCGAGAACGTCGACTCCGACTTCGCCCGCTTCGTCCCCGACGCCGACGTCTTCACCGACGTCCGCGTGCTCGACCTCCGCGCCGAGTGGGCGACGCGCATCGGACGCCTCGGCCTGATCGGGCGCAACGTCCTCGACCACTACCACACCGAGCGCCCCGCCTTCCTCGCCCCCGTCCGCTCGCTCGCCGTCCAGTGGCGCGCGGCGTTCTGACGCGGGGCGCGCAGCGAAGGAGCGCGTACAGCCGCGAAACTCCTCCGATTCCGCCCGTGCCTCCACACCTGCCCCCGACGGCTGCCCTTTCGGTCGAGGACGCAGCGCCGCGCATCGGTTGGGGGCGGTGCTGGCGGTCTGGATGGTGCAGGCGCTGGCGGCGCACGCGGTTCTGTGGCAGCGCTTCCTCCTCGCGGTGACGAACATCGCCGCGCACATGCTGCTCGTCGCGGCGCTCGTCGGCGTGTGGGCGCTCGCGGCGCGGGCGCTGTCGCGCTCGGACTCGGGCTGACGAACGCGCTCCTTCTCGTCTACGGCGGCGCCCTCGCCGGGCAGCACTTCTGGAACGGGCCGCTCACGCTCGGGATGCTCGCCGCCTACGCCGGGCAGCCCGCGCACATCGGCGACATCACGGGCGTGTCGGCGTGGACGATCCTGGCGATGGCGATGCGCTCGTCACGGCGCTCGCGCACGCGCGGGTGGCCCGGCGATTCGGGGCGGCGCGGCACGGGCGGCGGAGCCTCGTGGGGATCGCCGCCTGCGTCGCGGCGCTCGGGCTGGCGGCGACGATTCCGGGGCCGGTGCGGACGTGGCTGCGGCGCGACCTCGTGGGCGCTCGGGGCGAGCGTCGTCGGCTCGACGCCGGTCACGCTCACGGATGCACGATCCCGCTTTCGCCGATCTCGCCGCCGCCGCGCGCCGCTGGCTCGGCAGCGCCGAGGCGATGCGGTGACCAAGCGCTCCTAACTCACGCACAGACGCCCGCGCGTCAGAGGCGGCGCGTGCTCATCCAGCCGAGGACGCCGAGGACGGCGGCGGGCAGGACGATGGCGGCGACGGGCATCCATTCGATTCCGAGGGGCATGGCAGGGGAGAGACGGAGACGCGGCGCGGACGCCAGGGGGCAGAGATGCGGGGCGTACCTTCGGCGTCTGCCTCCGGTTCTACGCTTCTCGATGTCCCGCCCGATGCCCCCGCGCCTCCGCCGCGCCCTTGCCCGTCCGTGCCTGCTCGCCCTCGCGGCCCTGTCCGCAGCCGCGCTCGCCGCTCCGCCCGCCCGCGCGCAGGTCGAAGGCGTGCTGCAACTCGGCGACGACCTCGACCGCTTTCTCACGCGCCAGCACACCGCCGGGCGCCTCGACGACGCCGACCTGAGCCACCGTCCGCTCTCCGCCGCGCAGGCACGCGTCTTCCTCGACAGCCTCGCCGCGCGCGACTCGACCGGACGCGCGACGCTCTCGCGCACCGACCGAGCGCTCCTCGGCGCCTTCCGCGGCACCGCCCCCGCCGCCGGGGCGCGCTGGGCGAACGGCCTCTGGGGCGCCCTCTACCGCGACGGCCGCCACGCGCTCTCGGCCGATGGCGACGGCTACCGCCTCGTCTTCGAGCCGCTCCTGTACGTCGGCGCGGGCGTCGGCGCGGCGCACGGAGGTCGGCGGGCAGGAGCCGACGGTGACGCTCTACCAGAACACGCGCGGCGTGCGCGTGGCCGGGCGGCTCGGGCACGCGCACAAGACGCACCTCTTCATCGAAGCGCGCGTCGAGGAGAACCAGCGGCGCGACGCCATCGACCGCTACGATGCCGCCCTCGGCACCGCCCCTCGCCTCGGCAACGTCCAGCGCTTCGGCGACGGCGGCCTCGACTACTACCGCGCGACGGCCGTCGTCGGGCTGCGGACGCGCTTCGTCGAGGCTCGCGTGGCGCGCGACCGTCCGCAGTGGGGACCGGGCCGCACGAGCCTCGAACTCTCCGGTTACGCCGCGCCCTTCGACCACGTGCTCGTCAACGCCCGCGTCTGGCGGCTGGATTACGCGACGCTCTACGGTGCGACGACCGTCGCCGAGGGCGGCCTGAAATACGGCTACCCCTACGCGCGGCGCTTCGTGGCGATGCACCGCCTCAGCGCCCGGCTCCCCGCGCGCGTCACGCTCGAAGCGTTCGAGTCGGTCGTCTTCACCGACACCGTCATCCGCGCCCGCCGCCGCGGCTTCGACCCCGCCTACCTCAACCCGCTCGTCCTGCTGCGCTCGGTGGAGCAGGACCGCAACAGCCCCGACAACGCGCTCGTCGGCGTCGGCGCGTCGTGGCGCCCGGTGCGCGGCGTCGAGGCGTACGGGCAGTACCTGTTCGACGAGTTGAATCCCGGCAAATTCGGCACCGACCACTGGACGAACAAGACGGCGTGGCTCGCCGGTGTGCGCATTGCGGATGTCGGCCTGCCCGGCCTGATGGTCGGCGCCGAGGCCGCGCGCGTGCGTCCGTTCACCTACGGCCACCTCTCCGACCTCACCTCGTACCGCCACGTGACGAGCGCGCTCGGCCATCCGCTCGGCGCCAACGGCACCGATGTGACGCTTTCGCTCGACTACCGCCCGTCGCCCCGCTGGACGTTCGGCGGCGACCTCGCGCTCACGCGCCGCGGGCGCAGCGCACCGGGCACGTTCATCGGCGACGACCTCTCCGTCTCCTACGAGGCGCGCACGCAAGACGAAGTACCGACCGGCTCGGGCATCCGGCAGCGCCTCCTCCTCGGCGAGGCGCACCTGAGCCGCGTCATCGCCCCCGGCCTGTGGCTGACCGCCTTCGTCCGCGCCGAATCCACCGACGACGCGGCGACCGGCGTGACGCGCGCCCTCTCGCCGATGCTGCTCCTGCGGTGGGGCCTGCCGGTGCAGAGCGCCCGCTTCGATTGAGGTTGTGGGTTGGTGAGGTTGTGAGGGGTGGGAGTGTGCGGCGGCAAGACGGCACGGGAGGCTCACCGAACGCCCCGCACACACCGGCATGGAGCCTGTGCCGCTTCGCCATGCGCCGCCTCCCGCAGTAGACGTGACGGCCGCCAGCCCCCTCACCAACCCACCATCTCACCAACCCACAACCCGTACTCACCCGTCGAGGAGCGCGGGCGGCAGGGCCAACGTGCCGAGCGTGTCGTCGGCGTCGGAGGTGCCGAGGATGGGGCGGAAGTTGGAGACGAAGCGCAGCGGGATGCCGAGGTCGCTCGCCACGTGCGTGAGGCGGAAGTACAGGTGCTGCTCGCGCGGCCCGACGACGACGACGAGTTCCTGCACGCCCGTCGCGCGGATGGCCTCTTCGAGGTCGCGCTCCAAGCGGTCGAGCGCCACGACGCGCGAGGCCACAACGGGCGCCGACGACGACGCGAGTGCCTTCTGGCCACCGATCCTCGCCGCCGCGACCCGCGACGGCTCGACGAGGTGCAGAACGCCCGCGCCGCCGTCCTCCTCGAACGTGAGCAGGAGGACCGGGTCGTAGCCGAGTTCGGGATGCGCTCGCAGGGCATCGGCCACGTAGCGCGTGCGCCGCGCATCGCCGACGACGGCCACCGGGGCGAGGGCGACGCCGTGGCGGTGGAGCGTGCGCGTGGCGCCGTTCAGGAGTGCGCGCCCGCCGACGACGGCGCCCCAGACGAGCAGGCCGTAGAGCGGGAGTGTGAGCCGCGCCGCGCCCGGCTGCTCGGCGTCGAAGAAGAGCAGGAAGAAGAGCACGAGGAAGCCGCCGAGGACGACGCGCGCGAGGCGCCACGTGTCGGCGCGCGTCCATTCGCGCAGCACGCGGGCGCGGTAGAAGCCGAACGCCGCGAGCAGCACGAGCCAGAACCCTTGCGTCACCGCCATCGCCCGCCAGACACCGAGCGGCCGCTCGGGCGACGAGGCGACGAGGCCGAGCTGAAACCGGACCGCGTAGAACCCCACGAACGCCGCCCCGACGGCGAGCGCGTCGAGCGCGACGGCGGTGAAGAGAACGCGGCGGGGAAGGGTCATCGGATCGCGGCGCGGCAGGACAGGCGCCACGCCAAGGTACGCGCATGGCCGGGCGCCGCTCCCGCGCACGTTCGGCAGCGCCTGCGATCCACCGCCCCCCATCGCCGCGGCACCCCGGTCGGCTCGCCTACCGTCCGTGCATTCCCAGCACGACGCGGACGGTGCGCGCGAGGATGCGCAGGTCGAAGCCGACCGACGCACGGGCGGCGTAGTCGAGGTCGTAGCGCAACTTGATGCGCACGTCGTCGAGCGTCTGGTCGTAGCCGTGATGGACCTGCGCCCAGCCGGTCAGGCCGGGGCGCACGGCGAGGCGCGCGGCGTAGTCGGGGATCGCGGCGGCGAGGCGCGCGGCGATGGCGGGCTGCTCCGGACGCGGCCCCACGACGCTCATCTCGCCGCGGAGCACGTTGAGCACCTGCGGGAGTTCGTCGAGGCGCGTCTTGCGCAGCAGCCGCCCGACCGGCGTCACGCGCGGGTCGTTCTCGGCGGCCCACGTCGCCTCCTCGGGCGCCTCGCTGTGCCGCATCGTGCGGAACTTGAACATCGAGAACGGCACGCCGCCCAGTCCGAGTCGCTCCTGCCGGTAGAGCGCCGGGCCGCGCGAGCTCAGCCGCACCGCCGCCACGACGAGCGGCCCGACCACGACGAGGCCGCCGAGCAGCACCACCGACGCCGCAATGTCGAGCGCGCGCTTGCCCCGTGGCGATGGCTGCGCCGCGATCCGCAGCGCCGACGCGGGCACTGGCGGTGCATCTTCCCGCGCTGCGGCGTGGGTGGGCGCATCGGAGGCGAGCAGACGCGCGGCGTTCGGAGGAGACATCGGGGGCGCCTGCACGCGCGCGGGGATCAGGGCGTCAGCGGCTCAGGCCACCGCGACGACGGGGAGGCCCGAGGCGCCGTCGCCACTTCCGGCGAGCGTGCTGGGGTCGACGGGCGCGCCCGCGAGGGAGGCCGCGTCGTTCAAGGCATCGCGGCGGGCGGGCGTCAGAGCACTCGCCGGGATCAGATCGCCGAAGACGCGCCGGATTGCCTCGCCGTCGCGTGTGCGGGCGGCGTCGAAGAGGCGGTCGAGCCTGACGCCGAGCGCCGCCGGGTCGACGGGCGCGGTGCGGGCGACGAAGATCTTCTCGTGGATCGACGCCTCCGTGCCCTCCTCGGCGGTCAGCAGTTCCTCGAAGAGCTTCTCGCCGGGCCGCATCCCCGTGCTCACGATCTGGATGTCGCGCTCGGGCTCGAAGCCGGAGAGGCGGATCAGGTCGCGCGCGAGGTCGACGATGCGCACCGGCTCGCCCATGTCGAGCACGAAGACGGCGCCGTTGGCGTTCATCGCCCCGGCCTGCAGCACGAGCTGCGATGCCTCGGGGATCGTCATGAAGTAGCGAACCATGTCCGGGTGCGTGACCGTCACCGGCCCGCCGCGCGCGATCTGCTCCTTGAAGATCGGGACGACGCTGCCGCGGCTGCCGAGCACGTTGCCGAAGCGCACCGACACGAACGACTGCGCCTCGCCCGCCGCCTGCGCCGCGGCCTGCACGACCTGCTCGGCGACGCGCTTGCTCGCGCCCATCACCGACGTCGGGTTGACGGCTTTGTCGGTCGACACGTTGACCATCCGCTCGACGCCGAAGGCGCGGCAGAGCGCCGCCACGTTCTGCGTGCCGCCGACGTTGTTGATGACGGCCTGATCGGGGTTGGCCTCCATGAGCGGCACGTGCTTGTGCGCGGCGGCGTGGAAGACGATCTGCGGGCGGTGCGCCTCGAAGACCTGCCGGAGTGTCGGCTCGTCGCGGACGTCGCAGATGACGGCGGCGATGTCGAGGCCAGGGTGCGTGCGCCGCATCTCCTGCTCGATGAGGAAGACGCTGTTCTCGCCGCGCCCGAGAAGCACGATTTTCGACGCCCGGAAGCGCGCGACCTGCCGGACGATCTCCGAGCCGATCGAGCCGCCCGCGCCGGTCACGAGCACGCAGCGGTCTTCGAGGTATCCGAGGATGCGGTCGGTTTCGAGGCGTACGGGGTCTCGGCGCAGCAGGTCTTCGAGATTGACCTCGCGGATCTGCGAGATCGACACGTCGCCCGAGAGCAGTTCGTAGATGCCCGGCACAATGCGGTGCGCGACGTCGGCCTGCTGCGCGGCGACGACGATGCGGCGCACGGCCTCGCCCGAGGCCGACGGAAGGGCGATCACGACCTCGTCGATGCGGTGTTCGGCGACAACCTCCTCCATCGTGCGGAGCGCGCCGAAGACGCGGACGCCCGCGAGGATCTTGCGGCGCTTGACCGGGTCGTCGTCGAGGAAACCGATCGCGCGCAGGCCTGCCTCGGGGTGGCGCTGCATCTCGCGCGCGACCATCGTCCCGGCCTCGCCCGCCCCGACGATGAGCACGCGCCGCGTCGCCTTGGACGAGCGGCGGTGGCGGCGGCGCTCCGACGCGAGGCGCAGCAGCATCCGCCCGCCGCCGAGCATCACGAGCGCTGCGATGCCCTCGATGAGCGGGACGCTGCGCGGAATCACCGCCCAGGGCGGCGCGAAGAACAGGATCACCCACGAGAGCACGAACACCGCCGCGATCACGAAGATGAGCGCAACGAGGTCGTCGGTACTGCTCTTGCGCCAGACGCGGCGGTGCAGGCTGGAGGCGAAGATCAGCCCGGCCTTGACGGGCACGAGAAGCAGGGCCAGCCACAGCAGCCCGGCGAGGTAGCCGGGCAGGAACGCGTTGTCGACGCGGAGCGCGAAGGCGACGGGCGTCGCCAGCGTCCAGAAGGCGAGGTCGATGGCGTACTTGATCGACGCGCGCTGTACGCAGGGGAGCGCGTAGAGAGGCCGGTCGTCGGCGGCGTCACGCGCAGGCTCGGTCTCGAGGGGCATCAGGTCGGGGCAGTCTTGGGCGAGTATACCGACCGCCGACCGCGCACACCCACGGTTGGCGGAGAAGTACAGATTCCTTCACGCCCCTCCATACAAGCTTCCTTGGGCATTTCAGGCCCGTTACAACTGCCCCTCACCGCGCTCATCCAGCCGTCGCGCTCACGCCGGACGCGCACACGCACGGACCGCCTCGACGACGCGCGCCAGATCGCCATCGGTGAGGTTAGAGCCGGACGGCAGGCAGAGGCCGTCGGCGAAGAGGCGGTCGGAGACGCCGGTGACGTGGGCCTCGCAGTCGGCGAAGACGGGCTGCCGGTGCATCGGCTTCCACAGCGGACCGCGCCTCGATATTGCATGTGGCCAGGGCAGCACGGACCGCCTCGGCGTCGGCGCCGAAGCGGCTCTGGTCGATTGTCAGGCACGTGAGCCAGCGTGTGTGGCGCGTGCTGACCGCCTCGGGCATGAAGGCGATGCCGGGAAGATCGCCGAGGGCCTCGTGGTAGGCGTCGAAAATCGCGCGGCGCCGCGCGATGCGCCCCTCGAGCACCTGCAACTGCCCGCGCCCGATGGCTGCCAGGACGTTCGAGAGACGGTAGTTGTACCCGATCTCCGAATGCTGGTAATGGGGCGCGGCGTCACGGGCCTGCGTGGCGAGCTTTCGGGCATGGTGTGCCAGCTCACGGTCGTCGGTGACGAGCATCCCGCCTCCAGTGGCCGTGATGATCTTGTTCGAGTTGAACGAGTAGACGCCCACGCGCCCGAACGTGCCCACCATGCGCCCGCCGCAGGTCGTCCCAACGGCCTCGGCGGCGTCCTCGACGAGCGCAACGCCGTAGCGCTCGCACAGCCCGGCCACCGCGTCGACATCGGCGCTACCGCCGTAGATGTGCACGAGCACGACTGCGCGGGGCAGGCGCCCGCTTTCGGCGCGCCGCGCGAGCCAGTCGGCAAGGAGGTTCGGGTCCATGTTCCAGGAGCGCGTGCCGCTGTCGAAGAGCACGGGCGTGGCGCCCTGGTAGCGGATCGGGTTCACGCTCGCGCAGAACGTGAACGACGAGACGGCCACCTCGTCTCCCTCTCCCACCCCGACGAGACGCAACGCGAGGTGGAGCGCAGCCGTGCCCGACGAGACGGCGACGGCGTAGCGGGCGCCGCTGCAGGCGGCCATTTCAGCCTCGAACGCCTCGATCTGCTCGATCGTCGGCACCGCCGCCGAGAGCGCGCGCTCGACGAAGGGGCGTTCCTCACCCGTCAGGTGCGGAGGCGAGAGGTAGACGCGCGCCTTGGCCTCGGCGGCAGACGGCCCCTCCTCGAGCGTCTGAATCGATGACGCCATCTGGACTGCGGAAAACGTACGGCTCACAAACGTGCGGAAGATGCGGGCGCAAGGACCCGGTCTGAATCGAGGACACGTGCGGGGACGCCCGCCACGCGCATTCCCTGCGCGATGTCTTGGAGCACGACCGATCCCGCCCCCACAACGGCGCCCTCGCCGATGCGGATGCCCGGGAGGACGACGGCGCCGCTGCCGAGGAGCGCCGCCTCGCCCAGATGGGCATAGCCGTTGAGACGCGCGCCCGGCCCGACGTGCGCGAAGGCACCGACGACGGCGTGGTGGTCGACCGATGCCGCCGTGTTGACGATGGCGTGGGCGCCGACGCAGGCTTCGGGCTGCACGACGGCGCCAGCGCATACGAGCGCCCCGGCTCCAATGCTCGCCGCCGCGTCGACGCAGGCACGTGGATGCACGAGCGTCGCCCATGTGGCTGCGTCGCCCAGATGCTCGGCCAGACGTCGCCTCGCCTCGGCCTGTCCGATGGCGACGAAGAGGGCACCGGCCTCGCCTGCGAGGCTCGCCGACGGCGCCCCGCTCACGCGCACGCCGAGCACATCGCTGCCCCACGTGGCCGGGTCGTCGTCGTAAAGGGCGACGACATGGTAGCCGACCGAGCCGCGCCGTCGAGATGGCGACGACCGCATGACCGCCCGCGCCGATGATCGAGAGCGGGCCTCTGAATGCGTTTTCCGGGCCTGACGTCATGCCTGCACCCCCATGAAAACGGGCATCGTCGCATGGCCCGGCGCCGACGCTTCGCCGACACGCGCGAGGGCCCCGACGGTGCGCGCGAGGATGACGAGATCGAGCCAGAACGAGCGGTGATCGACGTACCAGACGTCGAGCGCGAGGCGACGCTGCCAGTCCACGTGGTTGCGGCCGTGGACCTGCGCCCAGCCGGTCAGACCGGGCCGCACGTCGTGGCGCCGCGCCTGCTCGGGCGAGTAGCGGTCGAGGTAGGCAACCGGGAGCGGACGCGGACCGACGAGGCTCATGTCGCCACGGACGACGTTCCACAGCGACGGAAGCTCGTCGATCGCGCTCGCGCGGAGCATGCGCCCGAACCGGGTCAGGCGCTCGGCGTCGGGGAGCGGGGTGCCGTCGGGGCCGGTCGCGTCGCGCATCGAGCGGAACTTGACGAGATCGAAGGGCCGTCCGTTCTGACCGGCGCGCGTCTGCCGGAAGAGCACCGGACGCCCGAGACCGACACGCACGGCGAGCGCCGTCGCCGCGAGCAGCGGGGCGGTGAGCGCGAGGCCCGCGAGGGCACCGGCAACGTCGAGCGCGCGTTTGAGCATCAGGGGGAAGCGAGAGGGGCCGCGCGTTCGCAGCGCACGGTGACGATGAGAAGAACCGCCGCGACGCCGACGAGAACGGCGAGCGCGATGCTTCCCGATGCGTACGCGCCACGAAGCCAGAGGAGCCCGGCGGCGGCGGCGATTGCCGCGAGCGCCGCGTAGAGCCCCGACGTGGCCGCGTGGCCGCGCCCGGCGATGACCTGCCGCTGGTAGAGGTGCGAGCGGTGCGCCTCCAGGAGATTCTCGCCACGACGCGCCCGCCGCGCCATCGTGAAGGCCGCATCGAAGGCGAAGGGCCAGACGAAGAGCAGCGCCGCGAGCGGCACACGGCCTCCAACCTCCGGCGGCGCGCCGACGGCGGCGACCACGACGAGCGCGGCGAAGACGAATCCGAGGAAGGCGCTGCCGACATCGCCCATGAAGATGCGCGCCGGGGGCCAGTTGTGTGCGAGGAACCCGGCGCTCCCGGCCGCCACCGCCGCGCCGGTCACGGCCACGAGCGGCACGCCGAGCCACACGCCCGCAATGGCCCACGCCGCCCCGGCCACGACCGCCTGCGCGCCCGCGATGCCGTCGATCCCGTCCATGAAGTTGTAGACGTTGGTGAGGCCGACGCACCAGAACAGCAGAAGGGCCGCAGCGAAGGCGAGCGGCACCGCAGCGGTCCAGAAGGGCACCGCCAGCACCGTCGGCACGCCGTAACCCCAGAGCACGAGCGCCGCAGCGAGCGCATGCACGCCGAAGCGCAGCCCGCTGCCGATCGTCCGCAGGTCGTCGACGAGGCTCACGGCGGCGACGACGAGCGCGGCGGCGGCGAGCGGCCAGACGCGCGCCCCCGGCACTGCGAATGCCATCGCGCCCCACCCCACCGCCACCGCCGCAACGATGCCGAGGCCCCCACCGCGCGGCGTCGGACGGACGTGCGAACTGCGCTCGTTGGGGATGTCGAGCAGGTGCCGCTCGCCCCACCGCCGCAGCGCCGCCACGCCCCCCCACGCAACGAGGGCCGCCACGGGGCCGGCGAGGATCCAGAGTGCGGTTGTCATGACGGAGACGAGAAGGTGCGGCGCAGCGCGTCGGCGGCGGCAGTCGGCGGCGCCCACCCGAGGTGCTCGCGGATGCGGCGGCTGTCCACCTGAAGACTGCCGGTCAGCTTGCCGAGCATCTCGGAGCCGAAGGGGAGCGGGCGCCCGAGGCGCGCCGACACCCCATCGGCGAGACGGGCAAGCGTTTGCATCAGGCTCAGGGGAACCCGGACGATACGCGCGGGCCTGCCTTGGGCCGCAGCCATCGCGCGCACGAGATCGGGCGTCGAGAGGTCGTCGCCATCGCTTACGAAGAACGTCTGGCCGTACGCCTCCGGGCGGAGCACACACGCCGAGATCGCGTCGCACAGGTTGCCGACGAAGACCAGGCTTCGGGCGTTGACGATGGCGCCGAGCGGCAGCGGCAGTCCGCGCCTGACGAGGGCATCGAGGCGGCCCATGTTGCCGGGGTTGCCCGGCCCGTAGACGAGGGGCGGTCGCAGCACAGTCCACGCCGTGCCCGTCCCCTCGGTGGCGTCGCGCAAGGCCTCCTCGGCCTCCTGTTTGCTCTGCCCGTAGGGCGTCGCCGGGCGGCAGGGGTCGTCTTCGGTGAGGGGACGGTCGGAGCGTTCGGCGGAGGCGCCGACCGAACTCACGAACACGACCTGCCCCACCCCGGCCTCAACCGCCTGCGCGGCGAGGTGCCGCGTCGCCTCGGTGTTGGCGGCGCGGAAGGCGGCGAGCGGGTCGGGCGCCCGGTCGGGGATCTGGTGCGCGCGCGCGGCCAGGTGCACGACCGCGTCGGCGCCCCAAAGCACAGGCTGGAGATCCGCGCCGGTGGTGAGGTCTCCAGCCACCACGACACGCAGCCGACGGGCCACGTCCTCGGCAACGCCTGCGCGGAGGCGGGCGCCTGCCTCCGCGGTTCGCACGGCGGCGCGCACGTCGTGGCCGCGCATGGCGAGGTACGGCACGAGGTGGCGCCCGACGAACCCGGTTGCGCCGGTCACGACAACGGTGCTCATGAGGACGAGGAGGCAGCAGAGGCGAGGACCGGCGGCGCGGCGGCGGCCAGGTCAATTGCCGGGGAATCCGGCTGCGCGGACGCCAGAGCATGCTCGTAGATCTCCTCGATCTTCTCGATCATCGTCGCCGCGTCGAAGAGGCGGCGCGTGAGCGCACGGGCGTTCTCGCCGAGTCGCGCGCGCCGCGCCGGGTCGCCGAGCAGCCCGGTGATGCCACGAGCGAGCGCCGCCGCGTCGCCGACCGGGTACAGGACGCCGGTCTCGTCGTCGTGCACGATCTCCGGGATGCCGTAGATGGCGGGCACGACCGGCGGCACACCGACGAGCATGGCCTCGGTCATGGCGCGCCCGAGACCTTCGAGTTTGGTCGAGAGGGCAAAGACGTCGGAGATGCGGAGCAGGTCGGCCACGTCGGCGCGCGAGCCGAGCAGGCGCACCGAGGCCGCAGTGCCCTCGGTGGCCACACGGGCGGCGAGACCCGGCATGAGAGGCCCGTCGCCCACCATGAGCAGGACGGCACCGGGTACCTCGGCCCGCACCTGCGCGAAGGCGTCGAGCATCCGGTGGGGGTCCTTGAGGGTGTCGAGGCGCCCGACGTTCACGACGGTCGGAGCGTCCGCCGGGAGATCGAGGGCCGCGCGGAGGGCGGCGCGGTCGAGCGGCACGTCGAGCGGGGCGAAGGCGATGCCGCTGTAGACGGTCTGGGAGCGCTTCTCTCGCAGGATCCCCATCCCCACAGCCTCGCGGCGGTTGAGTTCGCTCACCGTAATCGTCGCGTCGGTGACCCGCTCAAGGCCGCGCTCGAGTGTTTCGAAGAGGCGCCGCTGCCAGGGCGGCATGAACGGGTGGAAGGAGAAGCCGTGGACGGTGTGGATGACGCACGGCACGCCCGCGATGCGCGCCGCGATGCGCCCGAGCACGCCCGCCTTCGAGGAGTGGGTGTGGACGACCGCGTAACGCTCACGCCGCATGAGCGTGACCAGTTGCCACAGTGCCCGCAGGTCGTGGCGAGGCGAAATCGGGTTGACGAGGTCGGGCATGTCGACGAATGCATCGGCGACGCGGCGTGCCCGCTCGCCCCACTCGCCCGAGGCGTTCGAGGCCACGTGGACCTCATAGCGACTGCGGTCGTGTCCCTCGACGGTGAGGAGCGTGTTGTCCTGCGCACCTCCGACGATCAGGCGGGTGATGACGTGCAGCACCTTGACACGCGCGGCGCCGTCAGGGTGGGCGCTTGGGATCTGCTTCATGGGCGGGAGGCATGCCAGGCCTGAAACATCAGTACGTTCCAGAGCGCATACTCAGATGTCGGATGGGCAGCATCATGGCGACGGCGCAGGTGCGCCACGATCGCGGGGTCGAGGAGGCCGTCGGCGGCGAGGCGGTCGGGGGCGAGGAGTTCATCGGCCCACGGGCGGAGCGGGCCGCGCAGGAGGTCGCCGAGCGGGAGCGTGAAGCCCATCTTCGGGCGCTCCATGATCTCGCGCGGGACGTAGCGGTCGAGGACGCGGCGCAGCAGCCACTTCTTCTCGCCGCCGCGGATCTTCATCGCCAGCGGCAGGCGCCACGCGAGCGCGGCGACGCGGTGGTCGAGGAGGGGCACGCGCGCTTCGAGGCTGACGGCCATCGAGGCCCGGTCGACTTTGGTGAGGATGTCGTCGGGGAGGTACGTGAGCGCGTCGAGGGCCATCATGCGCTCGGCGCCGCCGAGGCCGTCGAGCCACGCCGCCGACGGCGGCGCCCACGTCGCCCGTCCGCCGCGCACGACGCCGCCGGGCGCGTCCCAGACCGTCACGAGGCGGCGGTAGACATCGTCCTCCGACGTCGCGCCGAGGACGCCTGCGAGTTTGGCGAGCTTGGTCGCGGGCGTGCGCACGCGCATCCGCGCCGGGGCGGCCGCGCTGACGCGCTCGACGAGGCCGGGGCGGCGGGCGAGCGTGTCGAGGACGCGGGCTGCCGCCTGCCGCGCGCCGAGGGGTACGCGGCGCAGCGTGCGCCAGAGGCGAGGCGCTTCGAGGTGCCGGTTGTAGCCGCCGAAAAGTTCGTCGCCGCCGTCGCCCGAGAGGCTCACGGTGACGTGCTGCCGCGCGAGCGCGGAGACGAGGTAGGTCGGGAGGGCCGACGAGTCGCCGAACGGCTCGTCGTACATCGCGCCCAGACGCTCGACGCCCGACGAGCACGTCGGCGCCGCTGAGCATCAGCTCGGTGTGGTCGGTGCCGAGGTGCGTGGCGACCGCCCGGGCGTGCGGCGACTCGTCGTAGCGTGCGTCCTCGAAGCCGATGGTGAACGTCCTGACCGGGCGCGGGCTCTGCGCCTGCATGAGCGCGACGACGAGCGATGAGTCGATGCCGCCCGAGAGGAACGCGCCGAGCGGCACGTCGGCGATCATGCGCAGGCGCACCGCGTCGGCGAGGGCGGCGTCGAGGGCATCCGCCGCCTCGTCGTCGGTCCCGGTGAACGGATCGGCACGGCCCGGCGGCGACGGCGTCTTCGAGGCTCCAGAAGGCGCGCGTCGTGGTCTCGATGCCGCCGCTGCCGCGCCGGACGGTGAGCACGTGGCCGGGGCGAACCTTCTCGATGCCCTGATAGATCGTGCGCGGCGCAGGCACGTAGCTCATCCGCAGGTAGTCGGCGAGGGCGTCGCGGTCGATCTCGGCGCCGAAGGCCGGGTGGGCGGCGAGGGCGCGCAGTTCAGAGCCGAAGAGGAAGACGCCGCCTTGCGTGCCGCAGTAGAGCGGCTTGATGCCGAAGCGGTCGCGCGCGAGGTGGAGCGTGCCCGTCTCGCGGTCCCAGAGCGCGAATGCGAACATCCCGACGAAGCGTTCGAGGCTGGCCTCGAGCCCCCACGTCTCGAAGGCAGCGAGCATGACCTCGGTGTCCGAGTGCCCGCGAAAGCGGTGGCCGCTCGCTTCGAGCGTGCGCGCGAGGTCGGCGAAGTTGTAGACCTCGCCGTTGTAGACCATCACGAAGCGCCCGCTCGCCGACGTCATCGGCTGGTGGCCGTCGGGCGAGAGGTCGAGGATCGAGAGGCGGCGGTGGCCGAGGGCGATGCCGCGCTCGGCGTCGGCCCACGCGCCCGCGTCGTCGGGGCCGCGGTTGGCGATGCGTGTCGGTCAGGCGGGCGAGAAGGGTCTCGTAGGCCAGCCCGTCGCGCGTGCCCGCGTCGAGAAATCCAGCGAGACCGCACATAGGCGCAGAGCGAGGGCGCCGGAGCGGCGGAGCGTGAACGGGAAACGGGCGGAGCGCGGCTTGCACGCGGGCGCCGGCGCCGGGGGTCCGGTGCCGCGCGTCGCCTCACGGGCTCTTCGCCGAGTCGGCCCACGCCCTACACGGTGTCCGAGTCGGCGTAGCTCAGGTACCACCGCGCCGCGTCGTACACCACCGCCTCCAGCGACGCGTCGAGCGCCCGAACGCCGAAGTGCAACTCGATGGGCCGCAGGCGCTCGGGCAGCCCCACGAAGCCGCCGCTGCGGTACGCCGCCGCGTTGGGCGAATGCGCGAAGCTCCACCCGAGCGCTACGTCGGCCCGTGCCGCCACCATCGCGTCGAGCGCCGTGCTCATCAGCACGCGGCCCACGTCCGGGCGGTCGGGCGCGTGCAGCAGTTCCATCACGTAGCCGACGCGTCCGCCGTGCTTCTCCTTGACCGCGTGCACGACGAATCCGACGAGCCGGTCGCCGTCGTAGTAGCCGGTGCGCGTGTACGCCTCGTCCGGTTTGTCGACGAAGCGCCAGTTGAGGTACGTGGCCGTCCGGTCGACGCCCACGCCGATGCCTTCGCGGAAGCGTGCCCAGAGCGCATCGGCGTCGGGGCCGAAGCGGTCGAGCGGGCGCAGCGTGTTCGGCGGCAGCGCGGGCGTGCGGCGGGCGCGGCGCAGCGGCACATCGGGCATCGAGGCGGCGATGCGTTTGAGGCCGGGCACGCGTTCGAGGACGGTAGCGCAGGCGCAGCGGACGCACCACGAACGGCACCGGGGCCACCTCTCGCCACGCCAGGCGCTTGAAGGACCATGGGTGCGACCTGCGCATTAGGAAAGCAGTACAACAGGCTGTGTCCTGCCGATGTCGCGTCGCTCAGTGATGCGTCTGGTGAACCTCACCAAGAGTAGGCCGCCTCTGTTCTGCGCTTTCAATGAGGGCATCTACGAATTGTCCCGCTTTACGGATGCTGACCCCGCAATATAGAATGGCACAAGCATAGCCGCGCACGTCGCCTACCATATTTACCGCCCAGATCTACGGCAAACTCAACGAGAGGCTGGTCGCCTGAAAGGCGTCGTCGTGCTGCCACCGCGACCCATTCGAGCGTGCGCGGCCAGCCGTGACGCTCAAAGAGGCTGCGGAGCCGCTCGAAGTCGTCCGCGCTGTCCTGCATCGGCCGGAAGTTCAGAGAACCGGACATGGACGGGGCAATGTGGAGCGGTGGAGGTCGTTGCCACCCGCCCCGTTAGACCGCGTTCCCTTCCGGCACGGCGCTCCCGCCCGCGCTCACACGGTGTCGGAGTCGGCGTAGCTGAGGTACCACCGCGCCGCGTCGTACACCACAGCCTCCAGCGACGCGTCGAGCGCGCGGGCGCCGAAGTGCAACTCGATGGGCCGCAGCCGCTCCGGCAGCGTCACGAAGCCGCTCCGCCGGTACGAGGCCGCGTTGGGCGCATACGGGAGGCTCCGCCGAGGCCGCGCCCAGGATCTGGAGCGTTAGCGGACGTTGTAGCGGAGGCGGCGAGAAAGGTATCCCCAGAGCGCCGGGTGATGGTGGAGGCGGGAGGGATACGGCGGCTGGGGCGCGCGGCGAGCCGGCCCCCGAGCGCGTCGGCCACAGCGTCGAGCAGAAGCGGAATGCCGATGAGTGCCTGGCACAGCGGGTACGTTGGGAAGGTGTCGCCGGGCGCGGGCGCAAACGTGGCCTGGTAGAGCACGCTGCCCGTATCGATGCCGGCGTCGACAAGGTGGACGGTCGCGCCCACGCGCTCGGGGTGCCCTTCGGCGAGCGCCCAGTACGCGCCGTGGACGCCCCTGTAGGCCGGCGTGATGCCAGCGTGCAGGTTGATGAACGGCGCCGGACAGCGGCGAGCGTTTCCGCCGACACGATCCGCGTGCCGGCGAGCACCACCACGTCCGGCGCGAGCGTGCCCAGCAGGGACGCGCCGCGTCGGTATTGACCGAGGCCACGTGGTGCGTGCGCACGCGGTCCGGGGGCAAAGGCGGGAAAGCCACGTCGCCGTCACGGGCGAGCGCGGCGATCCGGTGGCGCGCGGCTCGGCACAGGAGCGGGTAGAGCACGCCCATGAACAGAGCCTGCCCGGCGACTGGCCCCCAGCCGAGGCGTCGTGCCCGGCGCCGGAGGAGCGTGCCGGCGGGCACGGGTGGTTCGTACACGGCGTCGAGCGTGCAGTCGGCAAAGCGGTCGGCGAGCGCGCGCACGATCCAAGCAGTCACCGGGCCGGAAGTGGCGAGTACGACAAGGCGGCGCGGAGCATCAGCAGGCATCGGCGCGGCGGGCCACATGGCCTATGGTTATCGACGCCATCGCGTGGTGGTCGCGCAAGACGGGGTGAGGCCCGCCTCGGGAAGCCGGGCCAGAAACGTGGGCGCCGTCCAAGGCAAGCGACACCGGCGCGACGGCGTAGACGGCGGCGGGTTCGCCGTCGTCCGGGCGCACAGCCAAGTCCACGAGCGGCGTAGGGGCGAACGGAATCGCGTACTGCCACGCGACGCGGTCGCGGGCGCGCGGGAAACCGATGCGCTCGAAGCACGCCTGAAAGCGCCGGTAATCATCGGCCGCCTTCTTCATCGGCAGAACAATAGTTTCAGTAAGGTCAAAGTTTATCGTCACAATAAAAATTGTTTTTAAGGCGTATTTACTATGGCAAATTATTGGCGGATACGTTACCTGTGCTTGGAATCACAAGGGCGGTGGCGTTGCCTTGCAAATCGTTCGACGTTGCAATCACGTTCGTCACGCCCGTATCCACGAAGAGGCCGTAGTTCTGCGAGCTTGGCGTAAAGACAATGTCCCCGAAGCGGTTACCCGTCACACGGACACCCCCACTCCCGTTTGAAATGAAGCAACCGCTGTAGCCTCCGCTTGAGGCGTCGTTGTTGCTCGCGGTACAACTCTGGATGGCGACGCTCGTCCCGCCGCTCACGTAAAACCCATGGCGGCCGTTTTCGAGGGCGAGGCAGTTGAGCAGCGTCACGCTCGTGCCCCCCGTGATGCCGAACCCAACTTCACCGTTGCCTGCCGCGTGGCAGCCAGAGAGCCTTATGTCTCGGCCGTTCCCGATCACGAAGCCTGATCCAGATCCGCTCTCAGCATAAACATTGTTGAGCCTGATCAGCCGAGGACCTGTTGTGCCTCCATCCAGCACAACACACGGCATCATCATAAAGCTCATTTCACAGTCCTCGACGATAACTGTATCGCAGTCCCCGTTAAGGTAGATGCCACGGCCAGGATATCTAGAGAATCCGATTGGAATCTGAGCGTTCAGATTCCGAGCCCGAATGCTTACACAGGCGGTGAAGGTGAAGAGGTCTCCCGTCACGGACCCCAAGAAGTTGCCGCCCGCGCGGATATTGTCAAAACTCGACTGGTGGACATTGTCGAGCAACACCGGAACTGCCACGTTCAGCATGGCGATGTTGCGCACGTTCATCGCGTAGGCCGGCTGCGCCGTGTTCGTCGAGGCGATCCCGATGCCGACGCCTCCGGCCGTGTAGCTCGTCGGCTCCACCGTCCGCCCCATCCCAAAGCCCTCGATGGTGATGAATGAGCACGGGGTGCCGCCCGAATCGTTGCGCAGGATGAAGATGCCGTCGCTGTTGGCCGCGTTCTGGTAGAGAAACGTGACGTTCGGGCCTCCCCCGAGGATCGTCAGGTTGTGCTTGCCTTCGAGCACGAGCGCGGCATCCACATCGTAGACGCCGGGCGGAAAGTAGATGACGCCCTGATTGAGTGGGCCGTTGGCCTGTGCGTCGGCCACGGCGGCCGCAAAACGCGCGCTTAAGGTCGTGCCAGTGTACGCGTTGATATTGTAGATGGCGCCGCCTTGGTCCAGAATGATTCCGTTGTAGGTGGTAGGCACAAGCGTGGTGGTTGTGAAGGCCAGAGGTGAGCGACGCACCTAAGTTTAGATCTCTGCCACACTGAAATATTAGCGGGATGAAAACTTTTTAGTAGGCCTTGCTGGGCGCCCTACACGGTGTCGGAGTCGGCGTAGCTCAGGTACCACTGCGACGCGTCGTACACCACAGCCTCCAGCGACGCATCGAGCGCCCGCACGCCGAAATGCAACTCGATGGGCCGCAAACGCTCGGGCAGCACCACGAAGCCACCGGCTCGGTACGCCGCCGCGTTGGGCGAGTGCCCGAAGCTCCACCCGAGAGCCACGTCGGCCCGCGCCGCCACCATCGCGTCGAGCGCGTGCGCCATCAGCACGCGGCCTACGTCCGGGCGGTCGGGCGCGTGAAGCAGTTCCATCACGTAGCCGACGCGTCCGCCGTGCTTCTGCTTGACCGCGTGCACGACGAAGCCGACGAGCCGGTCGCCGTCGAAATAGCCGGTGCGGGTGTACGCCTCGCCCGGTTTGTCCACGAAGCGCCAGTTGAGGTACGTGGCCGTCCGGTCTACGCCCACGCCGACGCCTTCGCGGAAGGCGGTCCAGAGCGCATCGGCGGTGGGACCGAAGCGGTCGAGCGGGCGCAACGTGTCGGGCGGCAGCACAGGTGTGCGGCGAGCGCGGCGCAGCGGCACGTCGGGAATCGAGGCGGCGATGCGCTTGAGGCCGGGCACGCGTTCGAGCAGGTAGCGCAGGCGCAGCGGGCGCACCACGAACGGCACCGGCGCCACCTCGCGCCACGCCAGGCGCTTGAAGAAGGCGGGCGCGGAGTTGCCGTTCGGGAAGCCGTAGACGAGAGCGAGGCCCTGATCCACCGCCCGAGCGTAGACCTGCCCGGCGAGCTTTTTGAAGAGACCCTTGCCCTGATGCCGGGTGTCGGTGATGGTGTCGAGCGATTGCGCGCCCTTCATCATACGCCCGCCGACGACGACGGGCACGGGCGCGACGGCGTAGATGGCCGCCACGTTTCCGCTGCCGGGCTCGATGGCGAAGTCGACGAGCGGTTCGTCGCTGAACGGCGTGTCGTACTGCCACGCGACGAGGTCGAGGTCGCGTGGGTAGCCGTTCTCGTCGAAGCACTGCTTGAAGCGCGCGAAGTCGTCGGCGCGCGCGCGCATCGGGCGGATGGTGAGGTCGTCGGCCATGGAGGAACGCGAGAGGAAGCCGGGTACTGCAAGAGACGCCGCGAAGAGGACGTCAGCGGGCGAGGGCGGCGGCGGCGACCTCGCCCATCGTCATCGCGCGCAGGCCGTGGCGCGCCCGGAGCGCATCGACGCGCTGCAAGAGACGCTCAAGGCGGGTCAGATGGTCTCCCATCCGAACGCCAAAATTGTGCGGATGCCACCAGAGATGGAAGATGCGCCCGTCGCGGGCGGCCCGCTCGATGCCTCCGGCGATGCGGCGCTCGTGGAGGCGGTCGAGGAGGGCGTTGCCGGAAAAGGGACGCAGGAACGCGCTGCCGCGCACGTCGGCGAGGCCACCGGGCTGCATCACCTCGTCCCAGCCCTGCGTCAAGTCGCCGGTGAGCGGCAGGTGAGCGTCGGCGAGGCGGGCGGCGCGTTTGACGAGCGTCTCGGCGCGGTACGGCTCGGCGCGGTACATCCACGCGGGCGGGTTGCCTCGGTAGGCCACGATGCCTGCTTCGCGCAGCACGTCGGCGTAGGCCGGGTTGATCTGGTTGCGCGGCAGGACGATCGAGCGGAGCGTGTGGCCCTGCACGGCGGCGATGGCGCACGCGGCCGCCATGTCGGCGGCGAAGGTCTCGCGCGTCTGCCCGTCTTCGAGGGCGTAGTAATGCGAGTAGGTGTGCGTCGCGATTTCGTGCTCCGGCGCCGCGGCGATTCGGTCGACGAGCGAGGGCGCGAAGCGCAGCGGATCGTCCGCCTCGCCATCGCCGATCGCCTCGACGTACGGGTCGAGCCGGGCGTCGGCGTAGGCCGGGCGCAGGGCGGGGTCGAAGCGGCCGCGCTCGGCGCAGTCGCGGGCGAACAGAAAGCCCGTGATCGCCCATGTCGCGCGGATGCCGTAGCGCGCGAACAAGTCGAGCATCGCGGGCACGGCCTCGCGCGCGCCCCGGAGATGCGCCGCGTACGCACCACCGCCCACCGGGAAGACATCGCGCACGCCCCAGATAAGTTCGACATCGAGCGAGACGACGAAGGCGCCGTCGCGGGGAGTCAAGCGAGACGGCATCGGCGGCGGCAACTCAAGGCAGCAATGAACGCAGGAAGGCGACGAGACGGGGGGCTGCGACGTCCAGGCTATAGTAACCCTCTACGCGCGCTCGCCCACGATCTCCCATCGCTTCACGCATCGCCGGGTCTGCGGCGAGGGTCGAGAGGGCGGCGCCCCACTGCTCGGGTGTCGTGGCCAGGATTCCACACGTCCCGTGTCCCGCAATCTCCGCGTTCACCCCGAACGGTGTGGCGACAACGGGAATCCCACAGCCCATGTACTGGATGAGTTTGTAGCCGCACTTGCCGTACATCCACGGCTCGTCGGGCAGCGGCATGATGCCGACGTCGAAGTCGTGCATCTCCTCGACTTCGGTCTCCTCGCTCCACGGGCGGCTCTCGAAGCGGACGCCGTCGAGGTGCCGCCCGTCCGAGCCGATGAGGCGCAGGCGAATCTTACCCGAAACCGTGAGGTCGCGCAGGACCGGCGCGATGGCGTCGAGGACGCGGTCGGAGCCCGCTGACCCGATCCACCCAACCGTAAAAGGAGCGCCCGGCGTGCGCGGCGGAGCCGTCTCGTACCGCGCGAGGTCGATCACACTCGGGAGGATCTCGACGCGCCGTGCACCGGCGCGCTCGGCGCGCTCGGCGAGATAGGCATTGCCGGCGATCACGAGCGCCGCCTCGCGCATCAGGCGGTCGATTTTGCCACCCAGGAAACGTCGCACCAGCGCCTTCGGGTGTTCGTCGTAGGTGTGGAACGTCGCGTCGTCGTAGTCGATCGCGTACGGTACGCCCGCGAGCAGGCCGGACTCGAGCCACGCGGGCGCCCACGGCATCAGTTCTTTCTCGATCCATACCACGTCGGCGCGGCGCGCGGCGAGCACCTGGCCCACGCGCCGGGCGTACGCGCGCGCGAGCATCGGCTTGGGGGGCGCCTCGCCCGCGTACAGACGGTGCAGGTAGGCATCGGGCAGCAGCGGCGCCACGCGCACATCGAAGCCAGCGGCGGCGAGCGCGGGCACGAACTGGTAGGCCCGGACGCGGCTGCTTGCGCCCAGCGCGGCGTACCGTGTGAGCATGACCAGACGCGGCGGCCTCATGCCTCGACGATCAGACAGGGGCATGATCGGAGGGGAACGGACTCTTGCTCAGACGTACAGACGCGTCGTCCAAAAAGCCGCCGTTGCCGACATGCCCACCGGGCGAGACGCGCGCGACGAGGAAGATGTGATACGGGCGGACCGGAGAGAGCGCGAGGATCTCCCATCCGGCGCGGGCCGCGAGCCGGGCGACGGCGCGCGTGTCGAAGACGTGATGATGCAGACAGCGATACTGGAAATTCTGCTGGCTTCGGGCGGTGAATGCCTCAGCGGTGCCCGCACCAGGATCGCGCTGCCGGTCGTGAAGCGCGAGAACCTCAGCCAGGTGCGTCAGGTCGTCCTCTGCCGTGCCCGCGCGCAGATCGTCTTCGAGATGCGCAAGCGGCGTCACAGGCCGACGGTGGTCGAACGTGCCATCGCGGTGGGGTACGACGAGCACGACAAGGCCGCCCGGGCGAACGACCCGTGCCCACTCGGCCATCGCCGCGAGAGGATTGGCGAGGTGCTCGATGACATGGGAGGCGAAGAGAACGTCGTAGGATGCATCGGTGATGCCCCCCAGGCTGCTCGCCTCGCTCAGAAACTGCTGCCCCGGCGCCTTGTGCGCATCGAACACGAAGGGCGCTCCCTGCCCCGCGTCGCCCTCCCAGACGGTCGAACTGCTGAAGTTGACGTTGTCGAGGCCAGCAAGCAATGGGTATACAGGGAAGAGCCCCCCTCGAGCGAACAGAGCGCTTGGACCACCGATTTCCACCCCCCGGAGGCCGACAAAGTGCTCGGATGTGGCATCAAATGCCGGTGCGCGAGAACGGAGCACCCGTCTGAGCACAGCACCGGCAACGGCAGAGGCACCGCCCTGTGCCAAGAGGTTTCGAATCTTCGAGATCATCGTCGTGAGAGAAGGAAAGTCATGCGCCCGTGACCACGCGCCCGGCCAGCAGACTCCGGCCCTGTGCCCACAAACGGCGGAACCCGGAAAGCGTCTCGGCCATGCCGGCGCGGTCGCGGCGCATGCCAAGGAGCGCAAGACGCGTGAGCGGCTCAACCACGAGCGTCACAACAGCAAGCGCCCGCGCCGTGGACCGAGGGAAATGTTTGAATCCGTAGAGGATGCGGCTGCGAAGACTGTAGAACAGACGCGCGGCCTTCGCCTGTTCCGATACCCCGCCGCCGCGGTGATAGGCCTGCGCATCGGCGAGGAAATACGTCTCGAAGCCTGCGGCCCGGGCGCGTAGCGAGAGGTCGAGCTCCTCGTAGTAGACGAAGAAGCGCTCGTCGAACCCCTCGAGGCGCTCGAAGAGCGCCCGGCGGATCCACAGGAACGCCCCGATCACCTGGTCGACGGGCCGCGTGTCCCGGTGATCCCATCGGTCATGAAGTGGCCTGGAAAGCGTTCAGGAAGCAGGCGGTCGAACCCCACGCTTCGGCCCATCATTTGGTAGGCAGTCGGAAAGCGAACCGACGTGCGCGAGACATCCCCCGCATCATCGACGAGCTGGATTCCACAGATGCCAACGCCTGCGTGGGCCGGGTCGCCCATGAACGCTGCTGGCACGCGCAGCGAGTCGGCAAGGAGGCGTGTGTCGGGATTCAGGAAGAGCACGTAATCAGCGACACTTCCGGCGGCGCCCTGGTTGCAGGCAGCGGCAAAGCCCCCGTTCACGCGGTTGCGGAGAACCGTGAGCGGCAGCTCGAGACCATCGAGGAGGTCCACCGATCCGTCTGTCGAAGCGTTGTCAACGACGACGACGCGGTCGAGCGCTATGCCGCGCACCGCCTGCGGAATCGAGGCGAGGCACTCGCGCAGCTGGTCTCCTGCATTCCAGTTGACGACCACAATGTCAAGAGTCATCATCGCGATGTCGGGGAAATGGTGTGGACGCGCCGATTGCTCAGTACCCAGCGAGACAGGGGTGCTCCCCCGAAGGCGACGCCCCCGACCAGCGCCAGCTGGATCCACGTTGAGAGAAGGTTGGCATATTGATCCTGAAAGAACTGCATGAATAGAGGATAGGCCAGGATCGAGAAAACAAACAGGTGCCATGTCTGAGTTCCCTGCCGGCTCACCCATCTGTAGACAGATCCGTGCATGATTCCAAAAACAAATTGCATCATGATAGCAAAGACCAGGTCAAAGTCTAAAAAATATGGCTGATAAAATGTGTATACATTTGTTGCAAATGGGTAGCTGAACTCCTGGACAAGTGGCTTCACATCAACATGATAACCGATCGCATCGGCAATCGCGAAGAAAAACCTGCCCGTGTTGGCCCCAAGTTCGAGCGGGGATGGGTGGGCAAGGAGAGTGTCAAAGGCGTAAGCCCCCCCGACGAAATAATGACGCAGTGAGACTGCCGCGTCTGATACTGTCTGCATGAGGGAGCCCGAGGCTGTCGTGCTGCGAATAACCACGCCGAGAAGCCCGAAAAAGATCACCATGATGCCGATCAGAAGGGCGGCCGCGCGGCCCGGGCGAACGTACCGCAGCACCACCGGAGGCACGAAAAGCACGAACAGGAGCATAAAAAGCGATGTGCGCCCGGTCTGCAGAATCGCGAAGCCCATAGCCACCGAAACCGCAGTGACCAAGGCGGCGATATCAGTCCAGGTGCGATTTGGCCGCAGGATGCGGACGAGCGTGAGGAATACCGCCGTGAAACTGACCACTGCGCCGTACGCGGCCGGGCCGAGGGTCGCTCCCCCGAAACTGATCATCCAGCGAACGTTGATGTAGAACGACTGCGTTGGCCCGCTCGCCGCGATGGCAAAGACGCGCTGCACGAAGAAGGGCAGGATCAGCGCGGCCAACCCCAGCACGCCCCACGCGACGCGGCGAGACGGGAGATCGACGAGGCTCCGCTTGGCTCCCCCGAGCGGTTTTACACTATAGGTGCTGAGATAACACCCGAGTGAGAAGCACAGCACGCCCGTGCCGAACGTCAGGAGCGTGAGCGGGCGAAGTCTCCAGAACTCCTCCTCGTAGACAGCGAGCACTCCGCAAAGCACAGCCCACAGCGCGGCGTGCAGAAACGCAGGGTACAGGGGGTCTCGGTAGCGCACGTAGTTCACGGCGGCGACGACCACGAGCAGGAGGGCGAGGGCATAGACCATGGGGCTTACACGAGAACTTCGGACGTCGGCTTCTCAGCCCTGCCTTCGTCAGGCACAAATTGAACACCTAGCGACGCTTCAGGGGACGAAGTGGAAGCTGGACGTCTGCGCGTGGCCATGACAAGGGCGAAATACAGGGTCGCAGAGGCGATCATCGCATACGGAGCCACGACGAGTCCATGAGCGGGCAACAGGGTGAGGTTGATCGCCACTTGGGTGACCAGAGCGGCGGTAGCCATAGCGCACATCACCCACGTTCGGTTGCGCATTTCGAGTTGTTTGTGGGTCACCATCGCAAGTGCCCACACGATGGCGCCGATGGAGATGGGGAGGACGAGGCGGATCGTCTCTGGCGTCGACGAGGCACCCAAGATCACGCGGCTCACGAAGCCAGAGCCCACGAACCACGCCGTAAGGACGGGAAGAGCTGCGAGGACCGTAAACACTTCCGTACGACGCACGAGACGTGTCGCTTCATCCTCTCCGCCCCGGTTCCAGGCGCTCATGATGACTGGGTGCGCGGCGAGCAGAACAGGCGTAAGCAGCAGGTTCGTCGATTTGTAGACGACGTCGTAGAGCGCCGCATACGTGCCCACCTGCCCCTGTCCGAGTGCCCACTCGATCACGAACCGGTCGGAGAGGTTGAGCAGCATCGAGAGCCCCATCCACACGGTCAGAGGCGCCCCGTAGCGCCAGAACTGCGCAAGAAGCGGGCGCTGCTGCCATCCCGAGGCGATCCGCGCGACGTGCAGCCGTCCACCCATCCACCACGCCCCGACCGCATTGCCGACGCCGATGCCGACGAGGAGTGTCGCGAAGTGCCGCACGCCGAACGCGATGAAGGTGACGGGCACGGCGAGCGTCAGCACGCCGCGAAGGGCTTCGGCGACGAAGATGCGCCCGGGCCGCAGCGACGCCTGCATCTCGCCGTACACGACCGAGAAGTGGAGGAGCGTGACAGCGGCGAGGAGCGCCCCGGCGATGCCCACCGCGCTTGTCCCGCGCCAGAGCAGCAGCCCGCCCAGCACCACGACCGCCGCCGCCGTCGATGCCCACGTGCCCGCGTGCAGAGCGTTGGAGAAGGCGCGGTGCGCGTCTGGGTCGGTGTGCGCGCTCCGGTAGCGCAGCGTCGCCTGCCCGAGCCATGTACTCGCGACGTTGCCGACGAGGAGCGCGAGGGCCACCACGACGGCGTAGCGCCCGTATTCGGCCTCACCGAGGAGGGTGTAGAAGACCTTGACGGACACGAGCCCGAGCGCCGCCGGCACGATGCGGCTGGCGAGGTAGACGAGCGAGGTGCCCCAGAGGCGGCTCGTCAGGCGGGTGTAGGCGGCGCGGATCATGCGGGCAGGCACGTGGCGAGAGCATCGCGCCACTCGGGCAGGACGATGCCGAAGGCAGCGGCGAGCTTCGCCTTGGAGAGCACGCCGTAGGCCGGGCGCGGCGCGGGGGTCGGGTAGGCCGCGGTGGGAATCGGTTCGACCGTGACGGACAGGCCCGCGTCGGCGAAGATGGCGGCGGCGAAGCCGTGCCACGTCGTCTCGCCCTCGTTCGTGGCGTGGTAGACGCCCTCGCGCCCGTCGCCCGCGGTCCACTGGCCGAGGATCGCGTCGGTGGCGGCGGCGAGGTCGGAGGCAAGGGTCGGCGTGCCGCGCTGGTCGGCGACGACGCGCAGGTGCGTCGTGCCCTCGCCTGCCAGGCGCAGCATCGTGCGCAGGAAGTTGTGGCCGTGCGGACCGTAGACCCAGCTCGTCCGCAGGATCACGGCTGCCGCTCCGCTGCCGAGGATCGCCTCGTCGCCGTCGAGCTTGGTGCGCCCGTAGACGCTGAGCGGCGCAGTCGCGTCGGTCTCGACGTACGGGCGCGCGGCCGTTCCGTCGTACACGTAGTCGGTCGAGTAGTGGACGAGCCGGGCGCCGCTGCGGGCCGCTTCCTCGGCGAGGATGGCGGGTGCGGTGGCGTTGATGGCGCGCGCAGCATCCGGCTCGGTCTCGGCGCGGTCGACGGCGGTGTAGGCGGCCGCGTTGACGATGAGCGACGGATCGAGCGCGCGAACGAACGCGCGGAGGGCGTCAGCATCGGCGATGTCGAGGTCGTCGCGGTCGATGGCCGTCACCTGGCCACGGGCGGCGAGGAGCGGGCGCAGGCACATTCCGACCTGCCCGAGCGCGCCGAGGAGCAGGATGCGGGGGGCGGAAGTGGCGGTCATGTCAGTCGGGGCGCTCATCGTTACGTGGCGAAACGGGCCCTGCAGGCTGCGCATGGGGAGCTGATAGTTTACCGCCCGGGCGAAGCGTCTCCGTCCGCTCGTTTGTGGATTCCCCATCCGATCCCAAGCCTGGGCGCCCACACGCACGGGGCACGACCCCGACGTGCACGGCGACTCCACCGCCCCGCGTCTCACCGGTCGCGGATGACGAGCGGAGGCGACCCGACGATATCGTTCTCCCGCACCCTCGCATCGCGCGAGCCGCGCCCGAGGAAGATGCCGTAGCGCCAGTTGCCGCGCACCGTGTTGCGCTCGATCGTGTTGCCGCGCGCGTCTTCGGTGGCCATGAAGGCCCCACCATCGTTGACGGGAAGCACCGCGTGCGACTCGCAGCGGTTGTTTCGCACGACATTGCGGTCCGATCCGTGCCCGAGGATGACGCACGAAGAGCCCGACTCCAGCAGCACGTTTCCGGTAATGCGGTTGTCGTCTGCGTCCGGCCCGAGGCCGACGTTTCGGGCCGTGCTCGCCGAGACCGTGTTGCCCTCGATGGTGTTGCGGTCGGCGTACTGCAGGTGGACGCCGCGCACGCCGCCTCTCACCGTGTTTCGGCGGACGATGTTGCCAGTCGCGCGCCGCCCGTCCTCGTGCCCGATCAGGGCAATGCCGAAGGCGGCGATGAAGAAGTGAAACGGCTCGTCGGGCGCCATCTCGACGGTGAGATCCTCGATGACGTTGCCGTGCGAGGCCCCGAGCGCGCACACCGAACCGGTCGTGATGAACGTGCCCGCGCGGATCGTCCCACCTCGCCCGGACGCAGCAACCGGGCGCCGCCGCACGTCCACAGACACGACGGTCTCACGGGCAGAAGCGTCGTACGCCGCCGAGAGGACGCGGTAGATTCCGCTGTTGGCCCCGGCGCCGTCGACGCGGAAGAGGTGCTCAGTGTAGGAGACGAAGTAGCCGCCCGTCTGGTCTCCGGCGATGCGGAACGTGTTCGCCTGCGCATCCGCGCGCACGATGGAGAAAGTGGCCATGAGGCCCGCGTTCGTGTGGCGTCCGGAGATGCGGGTGCGGACGAGGCCGTCCCACGCGAAGACGGCCCACTTGGCGCTGTGGTTGATGTCGATGTCGACCGTGATCGCGGCATCCGAGATCGGCCCGTTGCCCGAGAGCGAGTAGACAATTGCCTCGGTAAGCCGGGCCGGGTCTGCGATGCCGCGCAGACGACCGGGTCCGGCAATGCCGCGCAGGCCCGCGCGCCAGACGAGCGAGGTGACGTTGTGCGTGCCTGCCGGGATGCGGAGGACCGTCCGCGCCGCCGCCGCCCGGTCGAGGGCAGCTTGCAGACGCGCGGTGGCGTCGTCCTCCACGACGATGCTCGCTCGGGCAACTGCCCCACGCGCTGCCGGTCCGGTGCATCCCGCGACGGCGACGAGCAGAGCGGCAGCGAGAATCGGACGAATCATGGCGAGAGACCGCGTCTCCGGGGTCGGAAGGAGGACGCGCGGAGCAGACGACGCGCCGAGCCTGAACGCCCGTTCTCCCGCCAAACGTCTCCACCCGCGGCTCAGTCGGCCGTCAGCAGCCTCTCGCGCGGCACATCGCGCAAACGAGGCGCGGCGGCGTCTTTGGCGGAGAGTTCGGGCACGTCGATGGGCCACTCGATGCCGATGTCGGGGTCGTTCCAGCAGACGCCGAATTCGGCCTCGGGGGCGTAGTAGCCCGTGCACTTGTAGGCGAAGAGCGCCGTCTCGCTCGTCACGACGAACCCGTGGAGGAAGCCGGGCGGGACGTAGAGTTGCCGTCCCGTCTCTGCCGAGAGCGTCTCGCCCACCCACTTCCCGTACGTCGGCGAGCCGAGGCGCACGTCGACGGCCACGTCGAAGACCTCGCCGTCGAGCACGCTCACGAGTTTGCCCTGCGCGTGCGCGCCCGCCTGCATGTGGAGGCCGCGGAGCACGCCGCGCACCGAACGCGAGACGTTGTCCTGCACGAACGCCACGTCGAGGCCGGCCTCGCGGTAGCGGGCCGCGTTGTAGCTCTCGAGGAAGAAGCCGCGCGCGTCGCGGAAGAGGCGCGGCTCGATGACGAGGACGCCGGGGAGCGCGGTTTCGGTGATCTGCATGGCGGGTCTCGGAGCGCTCAGGCGTCGGCGAGGAGGGCGAGGAGGTACTGGCCGTAGGTGCTCTTCACGAGCGGCGCGGCGAGGGCGCGCAGCTGCGCCGCGTCGATCCAGCCCTGCTCGTAGGCGATCTCTTCGGGGCAGGCGATCTTCTGCCCCTGCCGCGCCTCGAGGGTCTCGACGAAGTGCCCGGCCTGCAGCAGGCTCTCGTGCGTGCCGGTGTCGAGCCACGCGAACCCGCGGCCCATCAGTTCGACCGACAGCTCGCCGCGCTCGAGAAACACGCGGTTCACGTCGGTGATCTCGTACTCGCCGCGCGCCGACGGCTCGATGTCGCGCGCGATGTCGAGGACGGTGTTGTCGTAGAAGTACAGGCCGGTCACGGCGTAGTTCGACGCCGGGCGCTCGGGCTTCTCCTCGATCGACACCGCCCGTCCGTCGCCGTCGAACTCGACGACGCCGTAGCGCTCGGGGTCGGCGACGCGGTAGCCGAAGACGGTCGCCCCGTCGCCACGGTCGGCGCGCTCGCGGGCGCGGTGGAGCATTTCGGGCAGGCCGTGGCCGTAGAAGATGTTGTCGCCGAGGACGAGGCACGCGGTGTCGTCGCCCACGAACTCGCGCCCGATGACGAAGGCCTGCGCGAGGCCGTTCGGCTCGGCCTGCTCGGCGTACGAGAGCGTCATCCCCCACTCCGATCCGTCGCCGAGCAGGTCGCGGAAGCGCGGCAGGTCGTGGGGCGTCGAGATGATGAGGACGTCGCGGATGCCCGCCAGCATCAGCGTGCTGAGCGGGTAGTAGATCATCGGCTTGTCGTAGACCGGCAGCAGCTGCTTGCTCGTGCAGCGCGTGATCGGGTAGAGCCGCGTGCCGGAGCCGCCGGCGAGGATGATGCCTTTCATGCGTCGATGTCGTGTGCGATGGACCGGGGAAGGTGAGCGTCGGGCGCTCAGGCGGCGACGCCGCGGCGCTCGCTCGCGGCGCTCGCGCCCCGGACCTCGTCGATCCAGTCCGTTGTCGAGGTACCAGGCGACGGTCTTGCGCAGGCCCGTCTCGAACGTCTCGCGCGGTGTCCAGCCGAGTTCGCGCTCGATCTTCGACGCGTCGATGGCGTAGCGCAGGTCGTGGCCGGGGCGGTCGGTGACGTAGGTGATGAGGCGCTCGTGCGGGCGCGCCCTCGGGGTGCATCTCGTCCAGCAGGCCGCAGATCTCCTTGACGACGCTCAGGTTCGTCTTCTCGTTGTGACCGCCGATGTTGTAGGTCTCGCCGAGCCGTCCGCGCTCGAACACCGCCATGAGTGCCTCGACGTGATCCTCCACGTAGAGCCAGTCGCGGACGTTTTCGCCGCGTCCGTAGACGGGGATCGGGCGCCCGGCGAGCGCGTTCAGGATGACGACCGGGATCAGCTTCTCCGGGTACTGGTAGGGCCCGTAGTTGTTGGAGCAGTTCGTCGTCACGACCGGCAGCCCGTACGTGTGGTGCCACGCCCGCACGAGGTGGTCGCTCGCGGCCTTGCTCGCCGAGTAGGGCGAGTTGGGCGTGTACGGCGTCTCCTCGGTGAAGAGGCCGTCGGCGCCGAGCGAGCCGTAGACCTCGTCGGTGGAGACGTGGAGGAAGCGGAAGGCCGCCTTCTCGCCCTCCGTGAGGCCCTGCCAGTATGCCCGCGCGGCCTCGAGAAGCGTGAAGGTGCCGACGACGTTGGTCTGCATGAACGCGCCCGGCCCGTCGATCGAGCGGTCGACGTGGCTCTCGGCGGCGAGGTGAAGCACGCCCGCCGGGCGGTACGTGGCGAAGAGCCGCGCGACCTCGTCGGCGTCGCAGATGTCCACCTGTTCGAACGCGTAGCGCGCATCGCCTGCGACCGGCGCCAGCGAGGCGAGGTTGCCCGCGTAGGTCAGCTTGTCGACGTTGACGACGGCGTAGTCGGTGTTCTCGACGAGGTGCCGGACGAGCGCGGAGCCGATGAATCCGGCGCCGCCGGTGACGAGGAGGGTCTTCTGCATAGCATTCGGAGGGTCGCAGCCAGAGCGCACGAACACCGCGCGATGCGGCCTGCCCCGGTCTCGACCGTTGGAGAGAATCAGGCGGCGATGCCGTCTGCGTCCTGCGTGCGCGGGAGCGCGTGGCGGGTGTCGACGGCGCAGCGGGCGCGGGCGGCGATGTCGGCGTAGTCGTAGTCGGAGTGGTCGGTCGCCACGACGACGCAATCGGCGGATTCGAGAGCGGCGTTGAGGTCGTCGACGCTCGTCATCGTGAGGCCGTGGTCGTCGAACGACGGGACGTGCGGGTCGTGATAGGTCACGTCGGCGCCCTTGTCCTGGAGCAGGCGGATGATGTCGAGCGACGGGCTCTCGCGCATGTCGCGGATGTCCTTCTTGTAAGCGACGCCGAGCACGAGGATGCGACTGCCCTTGACGGGCTTTCCGGCGTCGTTGAGGGCGTCCTGCACGCGCTGCACCCACCAGATCGGCATCCCGGTGTTGATCTCGCTCGCGAGCTCGATGAAGCGCGCGTTGTAGTTGAGCTCCTTCATCTTCCAGCTCAGGTACAGCGGATCGATGGGGATGCAGTGGCCGCCGAGACCAGGCCCCGGGGTGAACTTCATGAAGCCGAAGGGCTTCGTCGCCGCCGCCTCGATGACCTCCCACGCGTCCATCCCGAGCTTGTCGCACATCACGAGCACCTCGTTGACGAGGCCGATGTTGACGCTGCGGAACGTGTTCTCGAGCAGCTTCACCATCTCCGCGGCCTCCGGGCTCGACACCGGAACGAGCGTGTCGATGGCCGTCTCGTAGAGCGCTGAGGCGGTCTCGACGCACGCGGGCGTGACGCCGCCCATCACCTTCGGCGTCGTCTTGGTCGTGTGGTCGACGCGGCCCGGATCGACGCGCTCGGGCGAGAAGGCGAGGAAGAAGTCCTCGCCGACGGTCAGGCCGCGCGCTTCGAGCGCAGGCAGGATCACTTCACGCGTCGTGCCGGGATACGTCGTCGATTCGAGGACGACGATCTGGCCCGCCTGCAAGTGCCGCGCGATCTGCTCGGTCGCGGCGACGATGTACGACACGTCGGGATCGCGCGTCTTCGAGAGCGGCGTCGGTACGCAGATCGAGATGGCGTCGACCGATTCGAGGTCGGCGAAGTCGGCGCTGGCGCGGAAGAGGCCCGCATCGACGTGCGCCTTGACCATCTCGGACGGGATGTCTTCGATGTAGCTGCTGCCCGCGTTGAGCTGCGCGACGCGCGATTCGCTGATGTCGAAGCCGACGACGCGGATGCCCGCATCGGCGAAGACCATGGCGAGCGGAAGGCCGACGTAGCCCATCCCGACGATGCCGACGACGGCGCTGCGGTCGGCGATGCGCGCGAGGACGGCGTCTTTGTGAGAGGTTACCTGCATGAGTAGGTAGTGTGTCGGGAAGTGGATCGGGGCGGGAGCGATCGCTCGCCCGCCTCGGGGTGAGAACTCAGGAGGCCGTGTCGCCCGCGGCCTGCGTGGCCTGCTCGGCGTACCACGCGAGGGTGCCTGCGAGGCCGGTGCGGAGCGTGTGCGTCGGCGCGTAACCGAGGTCGGTGCGGGCGCGCGAGGTGTCGGCGAGGCTGTGGCGCACGTCGCCCGCTCGGAAGTCCTGGCGCGCGAGCTTCGCGTCGGCAATGGCGGGGTCGGTGGCGGCGAGGCCGTCGCGGAGAAGCTCGAACAGGTCGTTCAGCGTCGTCCGCTCGCCGACGGCGACGTTGTAGACGCCGCTCGCCGCATCGGCCGTGGCGGCGAGGATGTTGGCCTGCACGACGTTCTCGACGTAGCAGAAGTCTCGGCTCGTCTCGCCATCCCCATACACCGTGCACGTCTCGTGGGCGAGGAGCGCGGCGACCCATTTGGGCATCACGGCGGCGTAGGCCCCCGCCGGGTCCTGCCGCCGTCCGAACACGTTGAAGTAGCGCAGCCCGACCGCGCGCAGGCCGTAGTGACGCGCGAACGTGTCGGCGTAGAGTTCGCCGGTGCGCTTGGTGACGGCGTAGGGCGAGAGCGGCGTCCCGACCGCGTCCTCGATTTTGGGAAGGCCCGGGTGGTCGCCGTAGACCGAGGACGACGAGGCGTAGACGAGACGCGAGACGCCCGCATCGCGCGCGGCGACGAAGACGTTGAGCGTGCCGTTGACGTTGACGTCGTGCGTCGTGAGCGGGTCGAGGATCGAGCGCGGCACCGAGCCGAGGGCGGCCTGGTGGAGCACGGCGTCGGCGCCCTCACAGGCGGCGTGGCACGTGGCGAGGTCGCGGATGTCTCCCTCGATGAACGTGAAGCGCGCCGCCGCCTCAGTCCCCACGCGGTCCCGCACCTCGTCGAGGTTGCGGGCGTGGCCGGTGGCGAAGTTGTCGAGCCCGACGACCGTCTGCCCCATCGCCAGGAGCGCCTCGGCGAGGTTCGAGCCGATGAACCCGGCGGCGCCCGTCACGAGCCAGCGGCGCGGCGCGCGCGCGAGGGCGGACTGAACGGCGGCGTAGGAGTCGGGCATCGGAAAGACAGGGAGGACGACCGGAAGACTACACCCGGCGTGTGAAGGAGGCGCAGCCGACGGATCGAAGAAACTGAGACTTCATTTCCAGCCGCAACGTCTGCCCCTCTCACACAGACTCCGACACCCCTCGACAGGCTCAAGCCGGGTGCTCGGGGCGGGTGCCCGGGCACGCAATCAGCGCCCGTCGGCAGCGGCGGTGTCGTCGGCGAGGGTGGGCGCGGTCTCCTCGACGAGATCGACCGAATCACTGTCGCTCGCGGCGGATGCGGTGGCGATGGCGGCGCGGAGGGCAGTGGCGACGCGGGACTGCGTCTCGGGCGCGATCGTCGGCCACATGGGCAGGCTGAGGACTTCGGCGGCGAGGCGCGCGGCGACGGGGGCGGGGGCGTAGCGGCCTGCGTAGACCGGCAGCTGGTCCTGCGGAACCGGGTAGTAGACCATCGTGTCGACGCCCGCGGCGGCGAGGGCGGCCTGCACGGCGTCGCGCCGCGCGGACGTGCCGTCGCCTCCGGTCACGCGGACGGTGTACTGGTGGACGGCGTGGTCGGCGTCGATGGCGGGGAGAACGATGCCCTCAACGTCCGCGAGCAATTCGGCGTAGCGGTGCGCGGCGGCGCGGCGCCCGGCGGTGGCGGCGTCGAGGTGCGGGAGCTTGGCGCGCAGGAGGGCCGCTTGAAGCGTGTCGAGGCGCGAGTTGTAGCCGATGATCTCGTTGCGGTACTTCACGCGCGCGCCGTGCGCCCGCAGCATCCGCGCCGCATCGGCCACGCGGTCGTCGTCGGTGGCGATCATGCCGCCGTCGCCGAAGCCTCCCAGCGTCTTCGAGGGGAAGAACGAGAACGCCGACGCGTGCCCCATCGACCCGGCCTTGCGGCCGTCCTGCGTCGCGCCCATCGCCTGCGCCACGTCTTCGAGCACGACGAGACCGCGGCGGCGCGCGAGGGCCACGAGCGGTCCCATCTCGACCATCCGCCCGAACAGGTGGACCGGAATGACGGCCCGCGTGCGCGGCGTGATCGCCGCCTCGACCTGCGAGATGTCGAGGTTCATCGTCGCCTCGTCGGCATCGACGAAGACGGGGACGGCGCCGATCGCGGAGATGCTCTCGGCGGTGGCGAAGAACGAGAACGGCGTCGTGATGACCTCGTCGCCGGGCGCGATGCCGAGCGCGCGGAGGGCGATGACGAGCGCGTCGGTGCCGTTGGCGACGCCGATCGCGTGGCGGACGCCGAGGTAGGCGGCGACCTCGGCCTCGAACGCCTGGACTTCCTCGCCGAGGATGAAGGTGCCCGCGTCGAGCACGCGCGCGAACGCGGCGTCGAGGGCCGGGCGGAGGGCCGCGATCTCAGGGGCGAGGTCGAGCACCGGGATGCGGGCGGTGGAGGCCATGGCAGGTGCGGCGGGGGCGTACGAGCCGAAGAGGGCGTCGGTGGCGGACTTGAAGAACGAGCGGCGGCTCACGGCTTGTAGGTGTCGTAGGCGCGGGCGCCGGTGCGGAGGTCGGTGGGGAGCGGCGCGTCGTCGGCGAGGTCGAGGCCCCTCAGGCGGCCCTCCTCCAGGCGGTAGCGGAGGCCGGATTCGGGGCAGACGGCGACGCCGCCCGGGTCGAAGAACGTCAGCCGGTGGCCGTGGCGGCTCATCCAGCTCATGAACCGCGCAGGCGTCCCGGCGACGAGCGCGTAATCGGGCACGTCGCGCGTGACGACGGCCCCGGCGGCGACGAAGGCGTGGCGCCCGACGCTCACGCCCGGCACGACGGTCGCGTTGGCGCCGATCGTGCAGCCGCGCCGGAGCCGGATCGGCTCGTAGATGGCGTGCCGGTCGACGGCGCTGCGCGGGTTCGTGACGTTGGTGAGCACGCACGAGGGCCCGAGAAACACCTCGTCCTCGACGATCACGCCGGTGTAGACGGCGACGTTGTTCTGGATCTTGACGCCATCGCCAACGACGACGTTCTCGGCGATGTTGACGTTCTGCCCGAGCACGCACCGCCGCCCGATGCGCGCGCCGCGCTGCACGTGCGCGAAGTGCCACACCTTCGTCCCCTCGCCGATCTCGCACGGCGCGTCGACGTAGGCGCTCTCGTGGATGAACACGCCCGGAAGCGCACGAATCCGCCCGGAGATGTCGGCAGTGGCGTCGGGAGCAGCAGGCATCGCGTCGGGAAGATCAGGCCTCGACGGCGTCGGCAGCGGCGCGGGCGTGCGTGGCGTCGATGTGGAGACGCTCGCGGAAGTAGTCCAGCGTGCGCTGGAGGCCGTCGTGGCGCTCGACGCGCGGCGCCCATCCGAGGCGCGTCGTGGCCTTGGTGATGTCGGGCTGGCGCACCTTCGGGTCGTCGGCCGGCAGCGGGTGCTCGACGATGCGGCTGTCACCGCCAACCATCGCGACGACTTCCTCGGCGAACTGGCGGATCGAGATTTCCTCCGGGTTGCCGATGTTGACCGGGTCGGTCTCGTCGGAGAGCAGCAGGCGGTAGATGCCGTCGACGAGGTCGTCGACGTAGCAGAACGAGCGCGTCTGGCTGCCGTCGCCGAAGACCGTCACCGGCTCGCCGCGGAGGGCCTGCCCCATGAAGGCCGGGAGCGCGCGCCCGTCGTCGAGGCGCATCCGCGGGCCGTAGGTGTTGAAGATGCGCACGATGCGCGTCTCGACGCCGTGGGCGCGCTGGTAGGCCATCGTGAGCGCCTCGGCGAAGCGCTTGGCCTCGTCGTAGACGCCGCGGATGCCGATCGGGTTGACGTGGCCCCAGTACGACTCGGGCTGCGGATGCACGAGCGGGTCGCCGTACACTTCGCTCGTCGATGCGAGGAGCAGCCGCGCGCCCTTCGCCTTGGCGAGGCCGAGCACCTTGTGCGTGCCGAGCGCGCCGACCTTGAGCGTCTGGATCGGCAGCTTGAGGTAGTCGATCGGCGACGCGGGCGAGGCGAAGTGCAGGATGTAATCGAGCGGGCCCTCGACGTACACGTACTCCGTCACGTCGTGCTCGACGAGGTGGAAGCGCGGGCTGCCGAAGAGGTGGGCGACGTTGTCGGGGCTGCCGGTGATGAAGTTGTCGAAGCAGACGACTTCGTGGCCTTCGGCGATCAGGCGGTCGCAGAGGTGGGAGCCGAGGAAACCGGCGCCGCCGGTGATCAGGGTGCGGGGCATCGTGGAGGGAGAAGCAGGGCCGGGCGCGCAGGTGCGCCAGAGCACGTATGACAGCGGCGCCCCGGCAATCCGCCAGAGCGCCGCTGCCTGTAGGTCAGACGGTGAGGCGAGGAATCGGGCGCCCGACCGACGTGTAGGTGAAGCCGAGGGCGTCCATCTCCGCCGAGTCGTAGAGGTTGCGTCCGTCGAAGACGAGCGGGTTGCTGAGCGCGAGCTTGACGCGTCCCCAGTTGGGGCTGCGGAACTCGTTCCACTCGGTCGCCACGACGAGCGCGTCGGCGCCCTCGACGGCCTCGTAGACGCCTTCGACGTACTCGATGCGGTCGCCGAAGACGGTCTTCGTCGTCTCCATCGCTTCCGGGTCGTAGGCGCGCACCGTGGCGCCCGCGGCGAGGAGGCCCTCGACGACCGAGTGCGCCGGGCTTTCGCGGACGTCGTCGGTGTTGGCCTTGAAGGCGAGGCCCCAGACGCCGATCGTCTTGCCGCTCAGGTCACCGCCGAAGTGCTCGGCGACGCGCTTCGCCATCATCTCGCGCTGGTCGTCGTTGACGGCGAGGACGGCGTGGAGCACGCGGAAGTCGTACCCCGCCTCATCGGCGGTGCGGACGATGGCCTGCACGTCTTTGGGGAAGCACGAGCCGCCGTAGCCGATGCCGGGGTAGAGGAACTGCTTGCCGATGCGGCTGTCGGTGCCGATGCCACGGCGGATGTGGTCGACGTTGGCGCCGACGAGTTCGCACAGGTTGGCGATCTCGTTCATGAACGTGATCTTGGTGGCGAGGAAGGCATTGGCCGCGTACTTCGTCATCTCCGACGAGCGCTCGTCCATCACGATCACCGGGTTGCCGTTCCGGACGAACGGCTGGTAGACGTCGCGCATCATCTCGGCCGCGCGCTTCGACCGGGTGCCGACGACGACGCGCTCGGGCTTCATGAAGTCGTCGACGGCGACGCCCTCGCGCAGGAATTCGGGGTTCGAGACGACGTCGAAGTCCTCGCCCGCGGTCAGGCCCGCGTCGGTGAGGACCTTGGTGACGCGGTCGGCGGTGCCGACGGGCACGGTGCTCTTGTTCACGAGCACGCGGTACGGGCGCGCGCCATCGTCGCCTGCAGGCATCGACGAGAGGATCTTCGCCACGTCGCCGGCGACGCGGAGGACGAACGAGAGGTCCGCCGAGCCGTCGCCCGCGGGAGGCGTCGGGAGGGCGAGGAAGAGGATGTCGGCGCCCTCGACGGCCTCGCGGAGGTTGGTCGTGAACGTGATCGTCCCCTTCTCGACGTTGCGCTTGAGGTAGATCTCGAGGCCGGGCTCGAAGATGGTCGGCGTTCCCGTGCGGAGCGTCTCGACCTTGCGTTCGTCGATGTCGACGCAGATGACGCGGTTGCCCATTTCGGCGAAGCAGGTCCCGGTGACGAGACCCACGTAGCCCGTTCCAACGACGGCGATGTTCATGTGAGGGGGGTTAGGATGAGAAGCCGGACGGATCGAAAAAACCGTGCCGCGCCGTCAGCGCAGCGCAAGCACGAGGATGGAGACGGCGCTGAGCGCGAGCGACGCCGCGGACGTCCCGATGGTCACGTAGTCGCGCCACGTCGGCCCTTCGCGCGTGACGACCGAGAGCGTCAGCACGTCGCCGTCCTGCAGCACCGGGTCCTCGCGCAGCCACTCGACATCGCCCGTCATCTCCTGCTCGAAGATCGGCACGTTGCCCTGCGCCGGGCGCACGAGGCGGACGTAGATGCGGCGGCGCTCGTTCGTGCGGCGGTCGGTGAGCATCGGGCCGCCGGAGAGCGAGAGCAGGCGCGAGAGGCGCGTCTCACGCCCGATCTCGTAGAGGCCCGGGTAGCGGAGGCTTCCCCACGCCTGCACGCGCATCGTGAACTCGCCGGTGTCCTGGTAGCGGTAGAACGCGGCGCCGTTGTACGGCGACGTCTGCGGCACGACGTCGAGCACTTGGGCGTGGGCGGCCGGTCCGGCGATCGGCCCGGCAACGCCTGCGACCGCGCACAGGCACAGCAGCACGGCGAAGCGGCGGAGGCGAGGAAGCACGGGCATGGCAGCGGGAGAAAGAGACCGGAAGGAAGGCGCGGCGCGCGTCACGGATGCGGGCGGGCGAGGGTCGTCCCACCGCGCGCGGAGCTTCTCGGGGCAGATCCGTTGGCGCCATCGCCGCCCGCGGCCATCGGCACGGTCGAGGTGGCGTCGTCGGCGCTGTACGCGTACTCGGAGTAGTAGTAGTCGTAGCTGTACGTGCCCGCCTGCCGCGCGTCGTAGCGGTTCAGGACGACGCCGAGCACGTTGCCGCCCACCTCGCGGAGCGACTCGATGCTGTGGGCGACGTTGCGGCGGATCGTCTCGTTGGCCGCGCAGACGACGATCGCGCCGTCGACCATCGTCGAGAGCACGAGCGTGTCGGAGACGACCATGACGGGCGGCGTGTCGACGATGACGTAGCGGAACTCCTCGCGCAGCATCGCCAGCAGCTCGCCCATCCGGCGCGACGAGAGCACCTCGGCGGGGTTGGCGACCTTGCTGCCGGCGGGGATCACGTAGAGGTCGTCGGCGGGGGTGGCGAAGATCTCGAAGTCGGGGGGCGACGTGTCGAAGAGGAGGTCGGAGACGCCCGGTTCGGAGACCATCCCCATCATCACGTGGCCTGCCGGGCGCCGGAGGTCGGCATCGACGTAGGCGACGCGGTGGCCGAACTGCGCGAGCGTGGCCGCGAGGTTGAGCGCCGTCACCGACTTGCCATCGCCCGGAAGGGCGCTCGTGAAGAGGATGACGCGCGGCGGGTTGTCGGGGTCGGCGAACTGCACGTTGGTGCGCAGGCGGCGGTAGCCCTCGGTGACCGGCGAGGCGGGGTTGAGGAGCGCCATCAGACGCGTCGAGTACGAGTGCCCGTCGACGGTGATGCGGTCCTGCCCGCCGAAGTCGCGCGCGATGACGCGCCCCATGTCGGGAATGACCGAGAGCAGCGGCAGGCCCATCCGGCGCAGGTCTTCGGGGCGCCGGACGCGCGTGTCGAAGGCGCCGCCGAGGAAGACGAGGCCGACGCCGGAGAGCAGCCCGAGGAGCGCGCCGAGCATCAGGTTGAGCGGCACGCGCGGGCTGATCGGCGTCTTGGTGACGACCGCCGGGTCGATGACGCTCGCGTAGCCGAGTTGCGACTCGCGCGCGATCTTCGACTCGTTGAGGCGCTTCACGATCTGCCCGTACGTCTCCTGCGTCATGTCCATGTTGCGCGTGAGGCGCTCGAGGAGCACGCGCTGCTGCGGAATGCGGCTGAGCGCCGACTCGGTCTGCCCGATGCCCTGGTTGACGATGCCGAGCGAGGCGCGAAGCCCGCTCAGCGACGCGCGCATGGCGAGGATGCGCGACGAGATCTCCTGCAACGGCCGCAGCTGCTGCCCTGCCCGCGACTGGCCGGGATCGGGCATGGTCGGCGCCGAGAGCGCGAGGCCGTCGGCGCGCACGACCTGGTCGACGTACTGCTGCGAGCGCGTGGTGAGTTCGCGTTCGAGGTTGTCGATCAGGCGCAGCTGCGTCGAGATGCGCTCGCGGTCGGCGGGGGCGAGGGTGGCGAGGACGCGGTCGGGGTTGGCGCGAAGCTCCGGGTTGCGGGCGTAATACGGCTCCATGCTGGCGCGCGCAGTGGCGAGCTGGTCGCGCGACGTTTCGATCACGCGGTCGTCGATGGAGGCGATGCGGCGGGCGATGCCGGGCGAGAGGCGGGCGAGTTCGGCCTCGTAGGCGGCCAGTTCGCGCTCGTCGCCCGCGATGGTCGTGGCGAGTTCGGTCTGGCGCTGGCGGAGCGCGCTCGCCTGCTCGAAGATCTGCGCCGCCTCCAGCTCGGGCGCGACCGCCCGCTCGCCGGTGGCGAAATCGCGGTATTCCTGCTCGACGCCGCGCAGCGTCGAGTCCATGCGCCCGGCCTGGTCTTCGAGGAAGCGCACCGACGCGGTCGACTGCTGCTGGCTCGCCGAGCGGTTGAAGGCGAGGTACGTGTCGGCGTAGGCGTTGGCGATGAAGGCGGCCTCGGCAGGCGACGTGCTCGTCACGGCGACCGTCACGAAGCTCATGTCGCGCCCGAGCGGGCGCACCTGCAGGTAATCCTCCTGAAGACGCTCGACGAGCTCGCCGATGTCGGGAGCGGTCGAGTCGGGATGGGACCGCAGGACGGGGAACTGGCGCGCGTTGCCCTGGGCGAGCAGGCGCATGACGACGGCCTCGGAGATCGTGCGCGACTTGAGCACCTCGACCTCGTCCTCGACCTTCTTCTTGCCGCCGAGGCCCATCAGATTCTGCAGCTGCGCGGCCCCGCTCTCGTCGTCTTCGATGCGGATGAGCGTGCTCGACTCGTAGACCGGCGCCTGGAAGGCCGTCACGGCAGTCGCGGCGGCCACGAAGGCCATGAACATGAGCAGGATCGTCCACCGCCCGTGGAGGAGGCGTTCGAAGACCTCGTGAAGCGACACCTCATCCGAACCGCCGGTGGCGGACGCCCCCCCGGCCAAGGCCCTCGCAGGAGCGTCGTCGTCGAGGGGATGCGGGGAGGCGTCGTGCGGCAGGGAACGGGGCATGAAAATGGGTGAATACGCGGCGGCGGCTGAGGGGCAGCCAGAGCGTTCCGGGCTGTCTGTAATTTAGGTCCCGCTCCGAAGGCAACGGGCGCCCCCCGAAGAATGCACACAACTCCTATCCGGGGCACGCCGAAGCGGGACACGCGAGACGGGCGGAGCGCCTATCCTTCCTCATGAACATCGCGGTCTTTTTCCAGCACTACACGACGCCAGACTGTGGCGCGACGGCGCGCCACTACGCCCTGATGGCGCACTGGGCCGAGCGGCACCGCGTGACCCTCGTCGCGTCGGATGCGTGGAAGCGCGAGCGGCTCTCCGAGCGCTTCCTGTGGGTGCCCGAGGGCGTCTCGCTCGTCAACGTGCCCGTCGCTTACACGAACCGGATGCAGCCGGTCGAGCGCGCCCTCTCGTTCGGGCGCTTCGCCGCACGCGCGCTCTGGAGCGGGCGCCGCATGGCGCGCCCCGATGTCGTCCTCGGCGTCTCGACACCGCTCACCGCGCCCGCTGCCGGAGCGCTCACCGCGCGCCACCACGGCGCTCCGTTCGTGCTCGACGTGAAGGACCTCTGGCCCGCGTTCCCGGTCGAGATGGGCGCCGTGCCGCTCGCCGCGCCGCGCCGCTTGCTCTACGGCCTCGAACGGTGGCTCTACCGCCGCGCCGCCCACGTCGTCACGCTCTCGCCCGACATGACCGCCCACGTCGCCCGCATCGCCGGGGCCGACGCGATCACGCACGGCAGGGCCACCGCGCCCGTCACGACGCTCTACAACGGCACCGACGCGCGCTTCGTCGACGCGAGCGCCGATGCCGACGTGGGCGCCCTCCGCCGCGCCTTCGACATCCCCGACGGGCCGGTGATGCTCTACGCAGGCACGTTCGGGCGGGCGAACAACGCGCCGCTCCTCGTGCGCGTCGCCGAAGAACTGGCCGCGCGCGGACGCGGCACACTCGTCTGCATCGGCGACGGGTACGCCGCCGACGACCTCGCCCGCGCCGCCGCGCGGCTGCCCTCGCTGCGCCTCGTGCCGCCGCAGCCGCGCCACGCCGTCTTCCCGTGGTTCCGCGTCGCCGACCTGACCCTCGTCTCGTTCCTGCCGCTGCCGGTGCTCGGCACGACCTCGCCCGCCAAGCTCTTCGACAGCCTCGCCTGCGGCACGCCCGTCGTCGTCACCAACGACGGCTGGATGCGCCGCCTCGTCGACGCCCGCGGCTGCGGCGTCTTCGCCGACGCGGCCGACATCGACGGCTGCGCCCGCGCGGCCGCCTCAGCCCTCCTCGACGACCCCGTCGCCCTCGCCGCCATGAGCGCCCGCGCGCTCGCCCTCTACCGCGCCGACACAGACGGCATGTTCAACCGCGCCGCCCACGCCGAGCGCTACGAGGAGATCTTCGCCCGCGTCACCCGCGACGCCTGAGCGCGCCGCTCTCCTGCCGCTGCGACCTGAACGGCCTCTCGGGCGGGCAGCCCCCCACGCACCCAAGAGAGGTGCCCGAACCCCGAAAGGGACCGCGAAGCGAAAGACGGAGGGGGTGAACGTCACAGCCCCGCGATCTGGCGGTCGAAGACGGTGAGCGCGCGCGCGACGGCCTGGTCCATGTTGTAGTAGCGGTAGTCGGCGAGGCGGCCCGCGAAGACGACGTCGGGCGCCTCGGTGGTGGCGAGGGCGGCGTAACGGTCGAAGAGCGCACGCGCGTCGGGGTGCGGGACGGGGTAGAACGGCTCGTTCGCGCCGGGCACGTACGCCTCCGGCGTCTCCCACGAGACCGTCGTGCCCGCGTGCGCCTGCCCGGTCATGTGACGATACTCGGTCGAGCGCGTCACCGACGGCGCCGACGGACGGTTGATCTGGGCCACGGGCTGCGCGAGGCCGCCGCCACCGACCACGTGGTGCGCCCACTCGAAGCGCAGGCTCCGGTACGGCAGCACGCCGAGCGCGTGGCCGAAGTAGCCGTCGAGCGGGCCGGTGTAGACGGTGCGGCGCGCGCGGTCATCGGCGCCCAGATCGGTCGCGGAGCAGCCGGTGCGGACCTCGATGTTCGGGTGGTCGAGCATCCGGGCGACCATTGCCGCGAACCCGCCCGCCGGTGTCGCCTGGTAGCGGTCCTGGAAGTAGCGGTCGTCGCGCGAGAGGCGGACCGGCACGCGGGCGGTGACGGAGGCGTCGAGGTCTTCCGGGCGGCGGCCCCACTGCTTGACGGTGTAGCCGAGGAAGACGTGCTCGTAGACGAACGCGGCGACGCGGCGCACATCGGCATCGGCATCCTGCATCAACCTCAGCACCGGCACGTGCTCCTGCCCCGCGAACCGCGCGGCGAGGCGTCCGGCGAGCCGCGGCGCGTCGGCCCCGAAGCAGGCGTCGAGGGCGGTCAGGTTGAAGGGGACGGGGATGAGGCCATCGCCGGACGCCAGGCCCGGCGCCAGTTCCGGCCCGAGATCGGCGACGACGCGGTGCTCGTACGGGTGCCAGTCGGTGAAGCGCGAGAGGTGCTCCCAGACGCGCGCCGAGTTCGTGTGGAAGGCGTGCGGCCCGTAGTGATGGACGACGACGCCGTGGGCATCCGGCCCATCGAACACGTTTCCGCCGATGTGCGGGCGCGAATCGACGACGAGCACGCGCTCGCCCCGCTCGCGCGCGATCCGCCCGGCAATCGTCGCCCCCGTCAGCCCCGCCCCCACGACGAGCCAGTCGTAGCGCGGATGCACCGCCGCCGGACGCGCATCGGAAGACGGAGGATCGGGCACAGACATCGAAGCAGAAAAAGCACCCACTGTCAACCGCTCCGCCCCGTCGCGGCTCCCCATCCCCGCCCGAGCGCGAGGGCCGCCACCACGACCGCCGCCTCCGCCGCCACCGCCGCCGCCGCCATCGCGCCGACGCCGAGGCGCGGCGCCACCACGACCGCCCCGGCCACGCTCACGAGCGCCCCGGCAGCGAAGAGCGCGACGACCGCGCGGTCGCGCCCGGCCGCGAGGATGCGCTGGACGCCGAGCGACTGGCTGAGCGCGACGAGCAGCGGAATCGGCGACAGCACCCGCACGAGCGCCGTCGACGCCGCGAACTCCGCCCCGAGCAGCACCGGCAGCCATCCCGCGAACGTCACGAGCCCGATCGACAGTGCCCCGCCGACGGCCACGCTCGCCGCCAGACTGCGCCGCTCCCACGCCCGCCGCGCCGCCCCCGTCGCCGCCGACATCCGCGGCAGGAGCGCCCGCGTGACCGGGTGGAAGAAGCCCGCCGCCGCCCGGACGACCTGCTCGGCGGCCACGTACCGCCCGACGTCGGGCGCCGGAAGGCCCGCAAGCCGCAGCCAGAACCCCGTCGCCGACACGTACGCCATCGCCAGCACCTGCCCGCTGAACAGCGCCGCCCCGCCTTTCAGCGCCGCGCCGATGTCGCGCACGCCGCACACGTCCGAGAAGCCCCGCCCGCGCCGCGAGCACACTGCCCGCGACGGTCTCGACGAGCGACGCGGCGGCGAAGACCGCGAGCACGCGCGGCGCATCCGACGGGCCGTGGACCCAGGCAACGAGCGCAAACGGCACCGGCAACCGGCTCACAACCGCGAGCAGCGCCGACGCGCGAAACCGCCCGATGCCCTCGAACGCCCATCCCCACGCGATCCCCTGCCCCGCCACGTACGCCGCCGCCGACGGCGCAAGGACCGCCACGCCTGCAGGCACGAAGGGCGCGGTGACGGCGAGGAGCGCGAGGGCGGCGAGCGTCAGCAGGCCGCGCGCGGCAGCGGTACCGGAGACGATGCGCTGCCGCGCGGCGTGCGTCGGGGCGAGCGCGAGGGCGCGCGGCGCGGTGAGGACGAAGCCGAAGGCCGGAAGCGTCGCCGCGAGCTGCGCCCACGCCATCGCCGCCGCCACGTCGCCGTAGCCGCCCGCTCCCAGACGCCGCGCGAGTAGGGGGACGGTGACGAGCGGCACGGCGTAGAGAGCCGCCTGCGCGAGCGCCAGCCACGATGCGTCGCGCCGCCACGACGACTCCGAGGTAGCGACCGGCGCGGGTTCGTGGAGGTCGTGTGTTTCCAGAGCGCTAAGCCGTCGCGGCGTTGGGGTGGATCGGGGCGCCGGGCGTACCTTCGAGGTCGTGTCGTTTCCCCCAGTCGCGTTCCAGATGCCCCGCCCCGCCGCCGCGCTTGCTGCTTTCGTCCTGTGCCTCGGGCTTTCCGTTCCTGCCGCGCGCGCCCAGTCGGCAGGCACGTTCGACGCGCAGTGGTACCGCGCCGGGGCGGTCGCCAAGATACGGGTCGTCGCCGACGGCGTGTACCGCGTGACGGGCGCCGAGCTGGCCGCGGCGGGCTTCCCCGTCGGCAGCGTCCCTGCCGCGCGGCTCGAACTCGTCGAGAGCGGACGCGCGGTGCCGCTCCTGCGCCTCGGTGGCACCGGCGCGACGCTCTCGCCCACCGACACCCTCGTCTTCGTCGGGCAGCGCAACCGCGGCACCGCGGAAAGCTGGGCCTACGACCGCGCGGACAGCCAGAGCAGCCCGTTCTACAGCCTTTATTCCGACACGACGACCTACTGGCTCCGCGACACCGGCGCCGCGCCGGGCCTCCGCTACGCCGCCTTCGACGCCCCGACCGGCGCCGCCGTCGTCTCGGCCGTGCGCGACACCGTCCACCTCGAAACCGACACGTTCACGTTCCAGGGAAGCTCGTCGGAGAGCGGGCATCCGTGGTACACGCGAGGCGAGGGGCTGTATATGACCTTCTTCCAGTCGAGCACGAACAACGTCCTGAGCGAGACCTACACGCTGGCGATGCCCGAGCGCACCGGCGCCGACAGCGTGACAGTCGAGGTCCGCGCGACGGGCGGATCGGCGTCCGGGCACCGCCTGCGCCTGTTCGCCGTCGGGAGCTCGCGCGTGATTCCGCTCGACGACCGGACGTGGAGCGGCTACGGCTTCCAGACGCTCCGCGGACGGGTCGCCGCCTCCGAGATCACGCCCGGCGCGCCGCTGACGCTCCGCATCGACGCCTCCAACGAGATGCTCGGCGCGCCCAACTACGTCTTCGTCGACTACGTCGAGGCGGCCTTCACGCGCGCCCTCGGCGGCGGCGGCGGCCGCGCCAGCGACCGCTTCCGCGCACCGTCGGGCGACGTCTCGCTGCGGCTCGGCGGTTACCGCGCCGGGACGCCTGTGGTCGCGCTCGCGCCCGGCATCGCCCGCGCCGCCGTGCTACCGGGCGCCACATCCGACCGGGCGCTCGACGCCCGCCTCGCCGCCTCTGCCGACGTGTGGACCGCCGAGGCGTCCGCGCTCCGCACGCCCCTCAGCATCCGCGCCGCGACGCTTCCGTCCGCCCTCGCCACGCCGACCGACGGCGCCGACTACGTCATCGTCACGCGCGCCGCGCTCCGTGCCTCCGCCGACCGCCACGCCGACTACCAGCGCGCGGTCCACGGACGGCGCGTCGTCGTCGTCGAGCAGGAGCAGGTCTTCGACGAGTTCGACTACGGCCGTCCGACGCCGGTCGCCCTCCGGCGCTTCACCCGCGCCCTCCGCGCGTGGCCCCGCGCGCCGCAGTACCTCGTCCTCTGGGGCGACGCCCTCGCCTCGGCCCGCAGCCGTCCGCTCACGCCGTGGGAAGTGCTCTCGTACGGCGACACGCCGTCCGACGCGTGGTTTGCGATGCAGACGGCGAGCGACGCCGACTTCACCGAGAGCATCGCCCTCGGCCGCATCCCCGCCCGCACCGACGCCGACGGCGCCGTCTTCACGGCCAAGCTGCAGCGCTACGAAGCAACCGCGCCCGCGCCGTGGCAGCGCCGCAGCGTCCACGTCTCCGGCGGCTACTCGGACGGCGAGCGGGCGCTCCTCGCCAGCTACCAGCGCGGCTGGATCGGCACCGAGCGCACCCTCCCGACGCGCCTCGACACGACGCTCCTCCTCAAGACGAGCGACCTCGTCGTCGACGCCGTCTACCGCGACCGCCTCGCCGCCGAGTTCCGGCAGGGGATGCTGTGGTTCACGTATTTCAGCCACTCCTCGCCGCAGGTCTGGGAGGTCATCGCGCCGCCGGCGGAGGAGATGGACAACGCGAACGTGCTGCCCGTCGTGCTCTCGCTCGGCTGCCGCACCGGCGCCTTCACGCTCGGGAATGCCTCGCTCGCCACGCGGTCGCTCTCGGAAGCCCTGGTCATCGGCTCGCCCTCGGGCGGCATCGCGCACTGGGGGACGAGCGAGCTGAGCACCATTTCGTCGTCGGCGGCGATGGCGACGGAGGTGCATCGGCTCGCCTTCACGGACACCGCCCGCGTGCTCGGGCCGATCTTCCGCGAGGCCAAGCGCCGGTTCGCCACCCGCACGCCGGTCGCCTCCTCCGACGCCATCCGCAACCTGATGCAGTACGCGCTCATCGGCGATCCGTCGACGACGATGGCGCTCGCTCGCGGCCCCGAGTACCGCGTCGAGGGGCGCGACATCGCCGTCGAGGTGCCGCCCGCGGGCACGAGCGCCCGCACGGCCGCGCTCACGCTCCGCCTCCACAACGACGGCCTGCTCTCGCCCGACAGCGTCGACGTACGGATCACGCACCGCCTGCCGTCGGGCGTGGCGACCGTGGTGAGCCGCCGCGTGCGGTTTGCGGAAGACTCGGCGTTCGTCGCCGTCACGCTCTCTCTGCCGGAGGGCGCCGTCGGCGAGCACCGCGTCTCGGCTGTCGTGGACGTGAACCAGCGCGCGAGCGAGCGCAACGAGGCCGACAACGCCGCCGAGCGCACGTTCTTCCTCTACGCCTCGGGCGTCGCGCTCGCCAGCCCCGGTCCGAACGGCATCACCGGCATCGCCCCCGTGCTGCGCGTGACGCCGCTGTCGGTCGGGCGCGCGCCGGTCGCGTTCGTCGCGCAGATCGACACGTCGCGGACGTTCGCCTCGCCCGCGCGGCGCGAGTTCCGGGCCACGAGTTCGCTCGTCGCCGAGTGGCCGCAGACCGGCCTCACGCCCGGCCAGACGTACCACTGGCGCGCCCGCGTCGACGAGGCCGCGCAGGCGGATGTGTGGACGAGCGGCAGCTTCACCGTCCGCCCCGACCTCACCGACGGCTTCTTCGCGCAGGGCGCCGACCTCGCCGCGCTTGCCACCGGCACCCTCGTGCGCGAGGGCGGCGCGTGGCGGTTCGCCACCGAGGAGCGCGCCGTGCAGGTGAGCGCGGAGCGAGGCGGCGGCGAGTTCAAGGGCCAGATCACCTACGTCACCGACACCTACCTGCCGGTCACGCTCGGCTGGGGCGTCGTCGTCATCGACGGGCAGACCGGGCGCGTGCGCCACGCCGAGTCGTTCCCGACATACGCGATGGACCCCTCGCTCGAAACGCGCTTCAAGACCAATCCGGCGCAGGCGCGCCGCCGCCTCGACTCGCTTGCAAGCACGCTCAAACCGCGCGATGTGGTGGTCGCGCGCAGCCGCTTCCTCGGCAACCTGAGCGGTCCGGCGCTGCAATCGTCCGAGCGCGAGAGCATGCGCCGCCTCGGCAGCACCGCCATCGACACGCTCACCTACGGCCACATGTGGCTGATGGTGCACCGCGTTGGCGTGCCCGGCGAGCACGTCGAGCAGGTCGCCGGGCCGACCGAGACGAGCAACGAGATCACCTACCGCACGTCGATTCTGGTGCCGAGCGACCGCGGCACGCTCACGACCGCGCCCATCGGCCCGGCGATGCGGTGGGAGCGCGGCCTCGTATCGGTCGATGGCGTCGGCGCGGCGGGCGGCGGCGGAAGCGTGTCGGGGACGGCCTCGGTCGAGGTGCTCGCGCCCGACGGCAGCGTCCTGCGCGCGGCGTCGCCCGCGAATGCGCCCCTCGACCTGTCGTCGATCAACGCCCGCGTCCACCCGTACCTGCGCCTCCGCGTGACCGTCGGCGACACGACGCGCATCGCCGCGCCGCAGCCCCGCAGCGCCTATGCCCTCTTCGACCGCGTCCCGGAGTTGACGCTCGACGGCGCCGCGCTCACGCTCTCGCGCGACACGCTGATGGAGGCCGAGCCGCTGCGTGTGACCGTCCCCGTCGCCCACCTCGGGCAGAGCGGCACCACCGACGCCATCGTGCGCTACGTCGTCGTCGACGCCGCCAACCGCGAGCGCCTCGCCGCCACCGACACCCTCCGCGCCATCGCGCCCGGCGCGCGCCGTACGTCGACGGCGACCATCGCCACGACGGGCCTGGCCGGGCGCAACCGGCTGCGCGTGAGCGTCGAACAGCCCGGCCTCGACGAGCCGCTTCTGAGCAACAACACCACGCAGACGACCTTCACCGTGAGCCCGGACCGCGAGCGCCCGCGCTTCGCCGTCCGCCTCGACGGTGAGGCCTACCGCAGCGATCCGTCGCCCGTCGCCAACCTGCAAGACCCACGCTACCCGATCGTCTCGGCGCGCCCGACCGTCGAGATCGTCGTCACCGACGGCGCGACGTTCCGGCCGATCGCCGACACGAGCTTCGCGCGCCTGACGCTCGACGGCAAGCCGATCCGCTTCTCGCGCCCCGACGTCCGCTTCACGCCCGCGAGCACGACGCGCCCCGAGGCCTCGCTCGTCTTCACGCCCGACCTCTCGGGCGACGACGCGACGCACACGATCCAGCTCCGCGTCTTCGATGCGAGCGGCAACGAGGCCGAGGGCAGCCCCTACCAGGTGCATTTCCGCGTGACGAGCACGACCGCCGTCGAGGAGGTCCTGCCCTACCCGAACCCGATGCGCGACCGCACGACGTTCGCCTTCCGGCTGCGGGGCGCCGACGCGGCGTCCATCGAGGAGCTTCGGCTGCGCATCTTCACCGTCGCGGGGACGCTCGTGCGCGAGTTCGATCTCGTCGATGACCCGTCGGCCCTCGCCTCCGGCGCGATCCGCATCGGCTGGAACCGCCTCCGCTGGGACGGCACCGACGCCGACGGCGACGCCCTCGCCCCCGGCGTCTACCTCTACCGCGTCCAGGCCCGCGCCGCGGGCGAGCGCCTGAGCGTCGAGAACGGCAGCCGCGTCGAGCGCCTCGTGATTGTGCGGTGACGGGACGCGCCGGGCCACCCGGAGGCGCCGGGGGCGTAGAGACGCATCGGCGATGCGTCTCTACCGTGCGCCGCGCAGACCACCGGCGTTCGCACCACCGCCGCGCAGGGGCCGGTGCCGTGGTCGCCGGGCCATCCGTGGGCGTAGAGACGCACCGTACATGCGTCCCCACCAGACGTCGTCGCCGCACCGGGCGCTCAAAAATCCGCTGGATCGACGGTCTTGCCGCCTCGGCCCGCGATGCCGTCGGCGTAGGCGCGGAGCAGGAGGGCGGCGCGGCGGCGGCGGTCGTGCCCGCTGTAGCGGGCGGCGGTGTTGGCGAGGCCGCGGGCAGGATGCCGACGGCCGTCGCGTGGCCGAGCAGCCAGTCCATCCCGCGCGCGTGCGCGTGGTGGAGGAGGAGACGGTTGCGGAGCGCGTAGTAGGCCCGCCAGTAGCCGCGCGTCCGCACGCGCCGACCGCGCACGACGCGCAGGTCGGGCGAGGCGGCGGTGTCGCGGTGCTCGACGACCGCCGACGGCACGAGGTACAACCGTCCGCGCCGCGCGAGCCGCAGCGCCCACTCGACGTCGTCGTGCCCGTGGAAGAAGTCCGCCCGCGGCACGACCGTCGCCGCCACGTCGCCACGCACCAGCACGCCGACGAACGACACGTAGCCGACCTCGAGCGACGCCTCGGGCGACGCACCGGCGTCCACCGGCCCGTGCGGCACGATGCGCATCCGCGCGAGCGAGTACCGGCCCGCGTGCGTCGCCTGCACATGGCCGTCGTCGCCGATTTTGAGCGGCGTGACGGCGGCGGTGCCCGCGTCGGCGGCGGCGTCGGAGGCGAGGAGGCGGTCGAGGGCGTCGGGGGCCGGGCGCACGTCGTCGTCCATCATCCACACCCACGCCCACGGACCGCGCGCGGCGACCTCGGCAAGGCCCCGCGCGAATCCGCCGGAGGCGCCGGTGTTGGCATCGGTGCGAACGATGGTCACGCACGGGTCGGCGGCGGCGCGGTCGGCGAGCAGGTTAGCCGTCGCGCCGTCAGTCGAGGCATTGTCGAGGACGAGGATGGCGTCCGGTCGCCGCGTCTGGGCGTCGAGCGCATCGAGCGCGTCGGCGAGGAGCGCGGCGCGGTTGTGCGTGACGACGAGCGCGCACACGCGGACGAGCACCGCGGCGGCGGTCGGAATGGGGTCAGGCACGGTGGGCAGTGATGGCGTCGGCAAAGCGGTCGGCGAGAGCGGCAGCGGTTGTGTCGGCGCGGAAGGCCGCGGCGACGCGGGCGCGTCCGGCAGCGGCGAGGGCGGCGCGGCGCGTAGGATCGCGGGCGAGAGCGATGAGCGCGTCGGTGAGGGTGGCGGCGTCGCCGGGAGGGACCAGAACGCCAACCGCCTCCTGTCCCGAATCCGGCGCCACGAGGTCGGCGATGCTGCCGCTCGCGGTCGAGACGACGGGCACGCCTGCGGCCATCGCCTCCATCAGGAACACCGGCACGCCCTCGAACGCCCCGCCGGGGAAGCGGCGCGACGGGGGCACGACGATGCTCGGGAGGGCGGCGAGGTCGTAGGCGCCGGTGCGCAGGTCGGTGAGAACGTCGGCGTGCGAGCGGCGGCCCGCGAAGACGACCGGCGCGTTCCGCCGCGCGGCGTCGGCGCGGAGCACGTCCATCAGCGGCCCATCGCCGACGCAGGTGACGGCGAGGTGCACGCCCGCAGCCTGCGCCCGACCGGCGGCCTCGACGAGCACCGCGTGGCCCTTGACCGGCAGGAGACTCGCTGCCACGAGCACGCGAAGCGGACGCGCCGCGCTCCCATCCGCATCCCCGAGAGGCGCCGGATGCGGCGGCATCGCCACGCCGACCGGAATCCGCACGACTGTCGCCAGCGCATCCGCGCCGCGCAGCACGGCTTCCCCCGCCGACGAAACCGCGCGCGCGAACGACGCGGAGGCGAGTTTCCGGGCGAGGAGATTGTCTTCGTATACGTCCCAGCGGTGCGCCGTCAGGCTCCACGAGAGGCCCGCGCGCGCCGCCGCGGCCATCGCCACCGTCGCGGGCGTCGAGGCCCAGAACGCGTGGACGTGCTCGACGCCGAGGACGCGCAGCCGCGACGCGATGCCCGCGCCGAACCAGAGGGCGGCGGCGTTCTTCGCCGCGATGCGGACGGTCCGGGCGTGCCGCGCGAGACGCAGCGCGTCGGCGAGGGATCGGGCGCGGTCGACGGCCGTCGGCGCGAGCGGTGGGCTGGCGTACCCGAGCGCATCGGCGTGGACGATGCCCGACGGCCGCCGCAGCGGCACGACGTGGACCGTGTGCCCGAGCGCTCGCAGCGCCTCGATCTCGGCGATGGCGAACGTCTCCGACGCCCCGTACGGGAGGGCAGCGGTGAGGTAGGCGAGGGTCATCGAATCGAGCGCGGGGCGGCCCGGCAAGGTACGGGGATGGCGATGGTAGGGATGCCGGGGCGCGCGCGGGCGACAGGTAGAGACGCATCGGCGATGCGTCTCTACGACCACGGACGGCGATCACGACTACGCGACCGCCCCCGCGCGGCGACGATGCGAACGCCGGTGGCCCGCGTGGCGCATGGTAGAGACGCATCGGCGATGCGTCTCTACGCCCCCAACGCCTCCACAACGTCGCCATACCACCCGCCGCGCCCCCACACAATCCGCCCGCGCGTGGCAACCCCGCACCGCACAACGCGCGTATGCACCGGCCTTTCCCTCCCGCCTCCTCGTTTCCCCATGCGCTACGCAGTCATCCTCGCCGGCGGCGTCGGCAGCCGCTTCTGGCCGCAGAGCCGTCAGAGCCGCCCGAAGCAGTTCCTCACCGTCTCCGGCGAGCGCTCGCTCATCCAGGCCACCGTGGACCGGCTCGCCGGATTCCTGCCGCACGAACGCATCCTCGTCGTCACCAACGTCCGCTACCTCGACGAGACGCGGGCGCAGCTGCCGGAGCTTCCCGGCGACAACGTCCTCGCCGAGCCGCTCTCGCGCAACACGGCCCCGGCCATCGCCTTCGCCGCCGCCCACCTCGCCGCGCGCGACCCGCATGCCGAGATGGTCGTCCTGCCCGCCGACCACGTCATCGAGAACGTCGGCGGCTTCCACGCCGTCCTGGAGGCCGCCTTCGAGCAGGCGCACAATCCCGGCTCGCTCGTCACCATCGGCATCACGCCGACGCACCCGGAGACCGGCTACGGCTACATCCAGTTCGACGGGCAGGCCGATGGCGACGACGGCGCCCTCCACGCGGTGCCGGTCAAGACGTTCGCCGAAAAACCCGACGCCGCCACCGCCGAGCGCTTCGTCGACAGCGGCGATTTCCTGTGGAACTCGGGGATGTTCGTCTGGCGCTGCGACACCTTCCTCGACGCTGTCGAGCGTTACATGCCCGAACTCGCCGAGGCGATGGCGCCGATCCGCGCCGACGCATCGGCGGCATTCGACGTGGCGACGGTCGAGGACGCGTTCACGCGCAGCCCGAAGCAGTCGGTCGATTACGGCGTGATGGAGCAGGCGGCGCACGTCTACGTCGTCCCGGCGTCGTTCGGGTGGAGCGACGTCGGCGACTGGCGGGCCGTCCACGCCCTGCGCCCGCACGACGCGTCGGGCAACGCGGTCTCGGGCGAGGTGATCTTGCAGAACGCGAGCCGGTGCTTCGTCTCGGGCGGGCAGCGCCTCGTGGTCGTCGTCGGCCTCAACGACACCGTCGTGGTGGACACCGACGATGCGGTCCTGGTGATGCACCGCGAGGCCGCGCAGAACGTCCGCAACGTCGTCGACTACCTGCACGCGCACGGGTTGGAGCGGTTCGTGTGATGGGGCGTGGGGAGGGCTGCCGGGGTCGTGATGTGCGCGGCGCATCGCGCGTGCCACGGTGGGGGCAATGCGCCGTGGTAGAGACGCATCGGCGATGCGTCTCTACGCCCCCGAATGGCCCGACGGTGACCACCGGACCGCACCGCCACGGTAGCGATGCGGCCGTCGGTGGCCCGCGCGTCGCATGGTAGAGACGCATCGGCGATGCGTCTCTACGCCCCCGGATGGCCCGACGGACACGATGACCGCCCCGTTGTACCCCCGCGTTTCCCGGCCTCTTCACCGAAGGCGCGCGGGCGGTGCGAATCCCGCGGCGGGGCCGCTCGTACTGCCGATCCAGAAAGTGACCCGCCGGTCATCTTCTGACGCCGTACACCCCCGCGCCCCGTGCTCACTCCCTCTCCCGACCCTCCGGACGTCCCCGGTGCCCCCTCGCCCGACGCACCGCTCTCGCGGCGCGAGCGGGAGCGCGTCTCGCGGCGGGCGGCGATGCTGGAGGCCGCGCGCGAGGTGTTCGCCGAAAAGGGCTACGAGGCCGCCCGCCTCGACGAGATCGCCGACCGCTCGGAGTTCGGCAAGGGGACGCTCTACAACTACTTCGAGGGCGGAAAGGCCGAGCTGCTCTTCGCCATCGTCGAGGCCGAACTCGACGGGTTGCGCGCGCGCATCGTGGCGCATCTGTCGCCTGAGGCGACGCACGGACGCTCGGTGCGCGACGTCTTCCGCGGTCTCCTCGGCGCGCTCGTCGGCCACTTCGAGGGCAACCGCGAGACGTTCCTGATCGTCTCCAAGGAGGTGCCGCGCATCCTGTTCTCGAACGAGCCCGAGCAGGTCGAGCGCCTGCACGTGATGTACGCGCGCACCGTCGGGGCGCTCGTGCCTGCCATCGAGGCGGCGCAGGCGAGCGGGGCGATGCGCCGGATCGACGCGCGCGGCGTGGCCCACCTCATCTTCGACAACGTCCACGCCGTGCTGATGGCGGGGCTGGTGCACGAGGGCCGCGGCGACTTCTGCCGCGAGCCGCTGCCGTTCCCCGACCCGGTCACTGCCGCCGATTTCCTCGCCGTGCTGCTGCTCGACGGCCTCGTCACCGCGCCCTCGGCCCCGTTCGTCCCCGGCGAAACGCCTGCCGCGACGCCTGCGACGCCGTCGCTTTCCGACTCCGCTTCCCGCACCTCCTGATGCGCCTCCGCTTCCTCGCCTTCGTCGCCCTCGCCGCCCTCGCGCCCCCGGCTCTCACGCCCCGGCGCGCCGCAGCGCAGCCCGCCACCGACGCGCGCCCGACGCTCGCCCTCACGCTCGACGAAGCCGTCGCGCGCGGACGGGCCGACAACCTGCAATTGCGCAGCCTGCAACTCGACCTCGCCACCGCGCGGGCGCAGATCCGCGAGGCCCGCTCGGCCCTGCTGCCGACGGTCAGCCTCGCCTCGTCGTACACGCGCAACATCGTCTCGGCCAACCCCTTCGCGGGCTCGTCGGCGGGCGGGCTGTTCTCGTCGCTCGGCTTCGTCGACTGGCTCGCGTACAACGAGCGCTCGCGCACCGACGCGAACCCGGCGACCAACCCGATCACGCTCCAGGCCTACCAGGACTCGACGCGCGCGGGATACAGCCGCGCGGGCATCACGCTCGACGGTGGCAGCAACCCGTTCGCGGTGCCGAACCAGTTCCAGAACGTCGTCTCGGTCAGCCAGACGCTCTACAACGCGGCGGCATTTCAGGCGCCCCGCGCCGCCCGGCGCCTGCTGACGCTGAGCGAGCAGGTGGCGCTGCGGCAGGAGCAGGTCGTCGCCGATCTCGTGCGGCAGCAGTATTACCAGGGATTGCTGGCGCAGGAGCGCGTGCGCGTCGTGGCGCAGTCGCTGGAGCGGCTCCGCGAGAGCGAGACCGAGATCGCGCGGCGCGTCGAGGCGGGCGTGCTGCCGCGGTTTCAGCGCCTGTCGGCGGAGGTGCAGCGCGTGAACGCGGAGTCGCAGCTCGCCCAGTCGCAGAACACCGCCGACCTCGCCATCGAAGCGCTCAAACTGACGCTCGACCTGCCCGCCGATCAGCGCGTCGTCCTCGAAAGCCGCTTCGACGACGCCGACGGCCTGAGCGCCGACGTGCTCGACCGCGAGGCGCTCACCGCCGCCGCCCTCGAACGCCGCCCGGACCTTGCGCAGGCGCGCATCGCCATCGAACTCGAAACGTTCAACCGCACCCTCACGCGGGCCAACCGCCTGCCCTCGGTGGCGGCGTTCGCCAACTTCGGCTACAACGGCTCCGTGCCCGACAACCGGACGTTCGTGACGCGCGACGCGTCGGACCCGGACAATCCGTTTGCCTTCCGCGAGGGCGAAAACCGCCGCTTTTCGAGCAACTACTGGCAGCGGACCGTGAGCGCGGGCGTGCGGCTCAACTGGACGATCTTCGACGGAAACCGCACGTCGGCGCAGTTGCAGCAGCGCGATGTGGCGATCCAGAAGGCCCAGCTTGGCGTCGAAACCCTCGAACGCGCCGTCGCGCTCGACGTGCAGCGCAGCCTCCTCACCATCGCCTCGGCGCGGGAGCGGCTCGCGGCGACCGGGCAGAACGTCGGGCGGGCGGAGGAGAACTACCGGATCGTCGAGCGGCGCCTCTTCGAGGGCGTGGCGACGCAGCTGGAACTGCGCGACGCGAGCGAGCAGCTCGACCAGGCGCGCCTCAACTACCTGCAATCGCTCTTCGACGTCCGTACCGCCCGCTCGGGCCTCGACGCCGTGACCGGCCTCCCGCTCGTCGGCGCGACCGGCACCGCCGCGCCCGGCACCCCGAGTGGCGCCCCCGGCATCGACGGCGTGCCCACGAACGGCGTCCAGCCCATCGACGGGCGCCCGCTCGGGCCGACGACGCCGCAGGGCAACCCGCGCCCCTCGAACGGCGCCCCGACTGGCGGCGGCGGCACTGCGCCCGCACCCGGCAATCGCCCCTGACGCTTTCGGCAGCCGCCCGCGCGGCGCCCTCCCCCTTCCGACTCTCGCCTCACCCGCTCCGATGACCGTCCTTCCCCGCTTCGCCGCGCACCGCTCGGCACTGGCCCTCACCCTCGCCCTCGGCACCCTGACGCTCGCCGCGTGCGGTGGCGACGATGCCCCGGCGCCCGTGGCCACCGTCGAGGCCGTGCGCGTCGAGACGACGACGCTCGCGCCTGCCTTCTTCGACGACATCCTCGAGGTCTCCGGCACCATCGAGGGCATCAACGACGCCGTGCTCTCGGCGCAGGCGCCGGGCACGATCACCTACCTCGCCGCCCTCGGCGCCACCGTCGGCGCGGGCGCCACGGTTGCGCAGATCGACCCCGGCCTGCAGCGCGCCGCCCTCGGCTCGGCCGACGCCAACGTGCGCGCCGCCGCCGCCGGTGTCGACCGCGCGCAGGCGACGATCGACCAGGCGCAGGCGGGCCTCAACTTCGCCAACGACACGTACGGGCGCCAGCAGCGCCTCTACCGCGACTCGATCATCTCGGCGCTCGAGTTCCAGCAGTACGCGACGCAGCGCGCGCAGGCGCAGGCGTCGCTCGCGCAGGCGCAGGCGAGCCTCGCGGCGGCACGGGCGCAGGTCATCCAGTCGCAGGCGGGCAGCGCTCAGGCGCGCGTCGGCCTCTCGCAGACGCGGGTCACGGCGCCCTTCGCAGGCCGCGTCGAGGCGCAACTCGTCGAGCGCGGCGAGCAGGTGACGCCCGGACGGCAGGTGCTGCGGCTCGTGGCGAGCGGGCGCGTGAAGGTGCGCGCCGGCGTGCCGGAGCGCTACGCCGGTACGCTGCGCGTCGGCGACGCGGTCGATGTGAGCGTGCCGACGGCCGACGGCGTCCGCACCGGGCGCGTGATGTTCGTCGGCGGCGCCGTCGACCCGGCGTCGCGGACGTTTCCGGTCGAGGTCGAGGTCGGCAATGCCGAGAACGATCTCAAACCGGCGATGGCCGCGCGCCTGCGCATCCGCCGCGCGCGCGTCGAGAACGCCCTCGTGGTCTCGCGCGGCGTCGTGACGAACAGCACCGACGGGCGGCAGGTGTGGGTCGTCGTCGCGGGCGACTCGGGCCGCGTCGCGCAGGCGCGTCCGGTGCGCCTCGGCGTGACCGATGGCACGTACGTCGTCATCGAGGAGGGATTGAAGGCGGGCGATGAGGTGATCGTGCAGGGCCAGAACGACGTGAGCGCGGGCAGCGCCGTCAACGTCGTCGCCCGGCAGCCCGGCTACCGCGGCCCGGCCGGACCGGCCGGTCCCGCCCCGCGCACGGCCCTGACCGACACCGCGGCCGTGCGCTGACACGGGCACTTGCGATGTGCAAACCCCTGTCAGGTCCCCCGACCGGACAGGGGTTTCGCTGCCCTCCGCGTCCTCTGCCCGCGCACAGTGCGTCCTCTCTTCATGGCCCGGTGCTGGCGTCGGTGGCGGCGGCACGGTGGGCGGTGGCGAGGGATTCGGCGGCGCGGGCGGCGGCGCGGCGCGACGCTCGGAGCGCGAGACCCGCCTCGCGCGCCACGTCGTGCTGGGGTTGCGGCCACGACGCAGAGAGTTCGAGACGCCGCTCTTCCTTGTGAACGAAGGTTACGACGACATCGACGGGCGCGTCTTTGGTGAACAGGTCGCGCAGCCGGACGCCCTCCGGCAACCCGGCGATCTGCGAGACGTGCGCGAGGCCGTCGAGGCCGGGGGCGATCTCGACGAACAGTCCGAAATCCACCACATTGCAGACCGTGCCGGTGATGCCTTGCCCCGGTCGGCACAGGTCGTCCACGTGATCCCACGGGCCGGCCCTCAGCATCCGCAGGCTGAGCTCGATTCGGCGCGTGGTCTCGTCGACCTTCATCACGAGTACGTCGATCTCCTGACCGACCTCCACGAGGACGCCGGGCGACGCGTCCCACGACAGATCGCGGGCCTTGACGATCCCCGAGACGCCGTCCTCGAAGTCTACGTGGACGCCATACTCGCGCACCTGCGTCACCCGCCCGTGGACGACGTCTCCGACCGGGTAGCGCTCCTCGGCACCCGGCCACGGATCGGCGAGCCATGGCTTGCGGGAGAACGAGAGGCGTGCGCGTTCAACGTCGATCTCGGCGATGACCATGCGCAGCGTCTCGCCGATCTTCACCAGGCTTCGGGCGTCGCGCTGCCCTTCCCACGCCATCTCCGACGCGTGGAGCAGCCCGACGACCCCGTCGACCTCGACGAAGGCGCCGTATTCCTGCACGCCGACGACGACGCCTTCGCACTCCTGCCCAACGGTGACCGCGCCGATGCATTCGAGCGCGCGCGCCCGGACAGCGCCCTTCGACACCGCGTGCCGCACGCCCGTGATGCGCCCCGACGCGCTCACTTTGGTGATGACGAACGCGACCCCCTCGTCTCCATCGGGCGATGTCTGTTTCCCGTAGGCGTCCAGCGTCCGAGGCGACTCCGCGAGGTAGACCACGACCTTGCCGAACTCGGGGGGGCATCTGGCGAGGATGCCGTTCTGCCGCATCCCCAGCACCCGTCCATGAACCACCTCCTCCGCCTCGATGGCGCGCGCGAGGCGGGCGCGCAGATCCTCGGAGATCGCCTGGAAAGGACGCTTCGGCCCGGAGTCCGCCTCGGGTAGAGAGGGGCTGGGGAGGGGGAGACCGAGCGGTGTGACTTCGGCTGGATGGGGAACGTCGGACGTGGTCGAATCGGGAGACACGGCGGGAGGGAGGCGGGTCGGTTGGATGATACAATGAGTTCGACTCCCTCCGCCGCGCGCAGACGCCCTGCGCTGACAGCGCCCTCCACAACAGGGTTGCGCGTCCGCCGCCGTCTCTATCCCCACGCCCCGGACGTTAGGATTCCGCAAACGCCCTGCATCGGGCGGACCAGCGTGCTATCGTGCCCGTTCGCTCTCCTCGTTCTCCTCCCCCGACTGCCGACGATGACGGACCGCACCGCTGCCCTCCACGACGCCCTCGACCGCCGCATCCTGCTCCTCGACGGGGCGATGGGCACGATGATCCAGCGCCACACCCTGGCAGCAAGACGACTTCCGCGGCGCGCGCTTCGCCGATCATCCGCACGACCTGAAGGGCAACAACGACCTGCTCACCCTCACGCAGCCCGACATCATCCGCGGCGTCCACGAGGCAGTACCTCGCCGCCGGGGCCGACCTGATCGAGACGAACACGTTCAACGGCACGGCCATCGCGCAGGCGGACTACGGCCTCGCCGACGACGCGTTCGTGCACGAGCTCAACGCCACGGCCGCCCGCATCGCCCGCGAGGCTGCCGACGGTTCGAGACCGCCCGAGCGCCCGCGCTGGGTCTGCGGTGCCATCGGGCCGCTCAACAAGACGCTCTCGCTCTCGCCCGACGTCAACGACCCCGGCTACCGCGCCCTCACCTTCCCCGAGGCCGCCCGCGCCTACCGGACGCAGATCGAGGGCCTGCTCGACGGCGGCGCCGACATCCTGCTCGTCGAGACCATCTTCGACACGCTCAACTCGAAGGCCGCCCTCTTCGCCATCTCCGAGGTCTTCGAGGCGCGCGGCGCGGGCGTCCCGGTGATGCTCTCCGGCACGGTCGTCGACCTGTCCGGGCGGACGCTCTCCGGGCAGACGCCGGAGGCCTTCTGGTCTGAACGTCGCCACGCGCCGCAACCTCGTCTCCGTCGGGCTCAACTGCGCCCTCGGCGCGGCGCAGATGCGTCCCTTCGTGCAGGCCCTCGCCGACGCCGCGCCCGACGCGCGCGTGTCGCTCTACGCCAACGCGGGCCTCCCGAACGCCTTTGGCGGCTACGACGAGACGCCCGAGATGATGGCCGCCGAGATGCGCGCGCTCGCCGACGACGGCCTGCTCAGCATCGTCGGCGGCTGCTGCGGCACGACGCCCGAGCACATCGCCGCCTTCGCCGCCGCCCTCGACGGCGTCGCGCCGCGCCGCCCGCGCACCGACATCGTGCGGATATTTCTCGGCGGCGGGACTGGAGCCGTTCGTGCTGCGTCCCGAGATGAACTTCGTCAACATCGGCGAGCGCACCAACGTGACCGGCAGCCGCCGCTTCGCCAACTCATCCTCGGCGGCGAGATAGACGCGGCCCTCGTCGTCGCGCGGCAGCAGGTGGAGTCGGGCGCGCAGATGATCGACGTGAACATGGACGAGGGCCTGCTCGACTCGGCAGGCGGCCATGACGACGTTCCTCAACCTGTGCCAGAGCGAGCCCGACATCGCGCGCGTGCCCACCGTCTCGACTCGTCGAAGTGGAGCGTCATCGAGGCCGGCCTGCGCGTCGTGCAGGGCAAGTGCGTCGTCAACTCGATCTCGCTCAAGGAGGGCGAGGAGGCCTTCCGCGAGCAGGCGCGCCTGTGCCGCCGCTACGGCGCCGCCGTCATCGTGATGGCCTTCGACGAAGACGGGCAGGCCGACACCGTCGAGCGCCGCAAGGAGATCTGCGCCCGCGCCTACCGCATCCTCATCGACGAGATCGGCTTCCCGCCCGGCGACATCGTCTTCGACCCCAACGTCTTCGCGTCGCGACCGGCCTCGACGAGCACCGCCGCTACGCGCTCGACTTCTTCGAGGCTGCCGCTGGATCCGCGAGGCGATGCCGGACGTCGGCGGCATCTCGGGCGGCGTGAGCAACGTGTCGTTCTCGTTCCGCGGCAACGACCGCGTGCGCGAGGCCATCCACGCCTGCTTCCTCTACCACGCCACGCGCGCCGGCCTGACGATGGGCATCGTCAACGCCGGGCAGCTCGAGGTCTACGACGCCGTGCCGGAAGAACTGCGCACGCGCATCGAAGACGTCCTCTTCGACCGCCGCGACGACGCCACCGAGCGCCTCGTGACCTACGCCGACGAGGTGCGCGGCGCGGCGGGCGCGGCTCCGGTAGAGGATCTGGCGTGGCGCGATGCGCCGGTCTCCGAGCGGCTCGGCCACGCGCTCGTCAAGGGCATCACCGCGTTCGTGGAAGCCGACGCCGAGGAGGCGCGCCTCACCTTCGGATCGGCCTTGCAGGTCATCGAGGGGCCGCTGATGGACGGGATGAACGTCGTCGGCGACCTCTTCGGCGCGGGCAAGATGTTTCTGCCGCAGGTCGTCAAGAGCGCCCGCGTGATGAAGCGCGCCGTGGCCGTCCTCGAACCCTACATCGGCGGCGCGAACGACGCGGGCGGCGACGGCGTGGCGGCGAAGCGGCCCAAGGTGCTCCTCGCCACCGTCAAGGGCGACGTGCACGACATCGGCAAGAACATCGTCGGCGTCGTCCTCGCGTGCAACAACATCGAGGTCGTGGACCTCGGCGTGATGGTCTCGACGGCGAAGATTCTCGACGCTGCGCGCGCGCACGAGGTGGACGTGATCGGCGTCTCGGGCCTCATCACGCCGTCGCTCGACGAGATGGTCGGCGTGGCGCGCGAGATGAAGCGGCAGGGCTTCACGGTTCCCCTTCTCATCGGCGGGGCGACGACGAGCCGCGTCCACACCGCCGTGCGCATCGCGCAGCAGTACGACGGGCACGGTCATCCACGTGCTCGACGCGAGCCGCGCCGTGCCCGTCGTGCAGCGCCTGCTCAGCGACGACCGCGCGGCGATGGGCGACGAGATCCGCGCCGATCAGGCGGCCGAGCGCGAGCGCTTCGCCCGCCGTCAGGCCGCCCTCACCCTCCTCACGATCGACGAGGCCGAGGCCAACCGCGTCCCCTTCGACCCCATCGCCGCCGACATCGTCGCGCCCCGGCGTCCGGGCCTCACCACGCTCCCCGGCGTGCCCATCGCCGACGTGCGCGGCTGGATCGACTGGCAGCCGTTCTTCATCTCGTGGGGCATGAGCGGCAAGCTCCCCGCCCTCCTCGACGACCCGAGCCAAGGGGGAGGAAGCCCGCCGCCTGCTCGCCGACGCCCACGCCCTCCTCGACGAGGCCACGCGCACGCGCAGCCTGAGCCTCAACGCCGTCTTCGGCCTCTGGCCCGCCAACGACACCGGCGGCACCGTCACCTTCTGGCGCGACGCCACGCGCACGCGAGGTCGCTGCCGACTTCCCGATGCTGCGGCAGCAGGCCAAGAAGACGCCCGGCAAGCCCAACCGCAGCCTCTCCGACTACGTCGCCCCGACCGGCACCGACGACTACGCGGGCGCCTTCGCCGTCACCGTGCAGGGCGCCGAGGCGCTCGTGCGCGCCGCCGAAGCGAACCACGACGACTACCGCGCCCTCCTCGTCAAGTCCGTCGCCGACCGCCTCGCCGAGGCGCTCGCCGAGTGGCTCCACGCCCGCGTCCGCCGCGACGCGTGGGGCTACACCCCGACGGAGGACCTCGGCCCGACCGACATCGTCGCCGAGCGCTACCGCGGCATCCGCCCGGCGCCCGGCTACGCGGCCTGCCCCGACCACACGCACAAGCGCGACATCTGGCGCATCCTCGACGCCGAGCGCAAGATCGGCGCGACGCTCACCGAGCACCTCGCCATGCACCCGGCCTCGTCCGTTTCCGGCTTCTACCTCGGCCACCCCGGCGCCGACTACTTCGACGTCGGCCAGCTCGGGCGCGACCAGATCGAGCGCCTCGCCGCCCGCGCCGGCGTGCCGGTCGAGGAGGCCGAGCGCTGGCTCTCGCCCCGCCTCGCCTACGAGCCGGTGGCGCCGGACGCGGTGGCGGCGTGAGGGGCTGAGCGGGCGCGGGGCGGCGGCGTCCCCCGCGACGCCTCCATGCACCACCCCCAAACGCAAACCCCTGCCAGGCCACGACAGCCTGACAGGGGTCTTGTGCATCACAACGCACAAATCCGATCAGCGCAGGAAGTTGAGCAGGATCGAGAAGCGCAGCGTGTTGGCGAGCGGCGAGTTCTCTTCGAGGGCGTAGATGTACGAGAGGTCGAAGCCCGCGATGTTGTAGCGCACGCCCGCGCCGAGCGTCACGAACTTGCGGTTGCCGTTGTAGGGGCTCTCGTAGAAGAAGCCCGTACGAAGCGCGAAGAGCCGGTTGTACCAGTACTCGGCGCCGACCGACATCGTCGTCTGCTCGAGCGCACCCACGGACTGGGGGTCGTACTCGTTGTCGCCGTCGATGTCCACCAGGATCGGCTTCCACGCGGAGACGAGCGCCTTGAAGGGCGAGTCCACCTTGCGCGTGATCCGCGGGCGCCCGCCGACACTGTCGCGGACGAGTTCGACGCGGTAGAGCGCCTTGTTGAAGTCGTTGGCGATGGTGAGCGTGTTGAACTCGTCGAACTTGAAGGTCGAGGCCCAGCCGAAGCGCAGGTTCGTCGGGATCGGGTCGCCGCCCGTCGAGTCGGACTTCGAGTACTTGATCGTGGGGCCGAAGTTGGCGAGGCTCGCGCCGAGGGCGAGGCGCGTGTCGATGCCGCCGAGGCGGACGTTGCGGCCGTACAGGAGGCCGAGGTCGGCGGCGACGGCCGTGCCCGCCTGGCTCTCCTCCCCGTCGATTTCGACGCCGGGCGCGAGGTTCGAGTAGATGAAGCGCCCGCTCACGCCGACTGCAAGGTTCTTCGTCACGTTGCGCGCCGCCGAGAGGCCGACGGCCATGTCGTACGAGCGGAACTCGCCGAGCGTCGTGCCGTCGGCGTCGGTCCACGTGTGCTTGCCGAGGTTGAGGTACGTCACGTGCGCACCGAAGGTGGCGAGGCCGGGGACGTTGTACTTGGCCGTCGCGTACTCGTAGGCGAGGTCGGCGTCGAGTTCGGGGAGCCACGCGGAGTGCGTGAAGCCGACTTCGCCGCCCTTCTGCTGCGCGAGGCCTGCGGGGTTCCAGAAGACGGCATTGGCGTTGTCGGCGAGGGCGACGCCGGTGTTGCCCATGCCTGCAGAGCGGCTGTCGGGCTCGATCTGGAGGAAGACGACGGCGGCGCCGCCGATCTGCGCGGCCGCGGGAAGCGCGGCGGCAACGAGGCCCGCACCGGCGACGGCGGCGAGCGTGGCGGCGCGGCGGGCCGCGCGGCGGGAGGTGAGACGAAGGGTCATCGGAGGGAAGGCCACGCGCGGGGCGCAGCGTCGGTGAGGAACAGGGGAGAGACACGCCGCACGGCGCATCGGAAGAGAATCAGAGCAGCAACGATCGACGCACGCCGGTCAGGGTGCGGCGACCGGGACGCAGCGGTCAGAGGACGACGAGGCGTTCGATGCGCTCGGCGACCTGCCGCGGCTCCTCGCCGACGGCGTCGCGCTCGACGCGCACCTTGAAGAGGTAGACGCCCGGCCCGAGGCGGTCGCCGTCGGCGTCGCGGCCGTCCCACGCGATCTGCACGCGGCCCGACGGAAGCGCGCCGCTCGGCAGCGTTTCGAGGTCGTCGAGCACGCGCACGAGGCGCCCATCGATCGAGAAGACCTGCACGCGCACGCGGCCCGCGGTGCCGGACGGCTGGTTGTGCTCGAAGACGAAGCGCGTCGCGCCGCCGGACGACGGGTTGGGGAAGGCGAGCACGCGCCGCACGTCGAGGTCGGCGGTTTCGGCGACGGTGAAGGTGACTTCAGATTCCGAGACGTTGCCGACGACGTCCCACGCCCGCACGCGGAGCCGGTTGACGCCGGGCGCAAGGTCGGTGAGGCGGTAGCGGACCTCGCCGCGGTTGGGCGCGCCCGAGTCGGCGACGAAGCGGCTGCCGAGGTTGACGGCCCGCGTCTCGTCGCCATTGACCACGAGGAGCAGTTCGTGCCCGACGCCCGATCCGACGGTGTTGATGCCGGTCTCGTCATCCAGACGAACGACGAGTTCGCTCCCGGCGGACGCATATCCGCCCGAGACGAACGTCGTGTCGCCGACGAAGACGCGCACGCGCGGGCCGGTCTTGTCGGTGTTCGGCACCGGGCTGGACCCGCCGACGACGACGCGCTCGGTGGCGCCGAGGGCGTGGGCGGCGCCCCCTGTGGCGTACGCGGTGATGCGCCCGCGGCGGTCGGCGTAGGAGATGTCTTTGGGGACGACGAAGGCGGCCTCGAAGCGGCCCTGCGCCACGGCCACCTCGCCGCGCCAGATCAGGTCCTCGCGCACGCGGTACGCGCCCGACGGGATGTAGCGCGCGTAGGGCAGGCGCACGGTGCGCTCGGCATCGAAGACGGTGAGCGTCACGCGCCCGGTGAAGTCCGAGGCGACGGTGCCGTCGGGCCGCCGGACGCTGCCGCCCACGCTCACGCGGTCGAGCGCCCGCAGCGGCGCCGTCGGCGCGCCGACCGTGTCGGCGCCGGCGATGTCGATCCCACCGACGCGTTCGATCTTGACGCTGTTGTCGGGCACGCCGTAGCCCATCGACGGGTCGCCGAGGAGGTTGAACTTGCGCCCGTTGCGCACCGAGCCGGGGCAGCCGAGCGGGCAGTCCTGCTTCGCCTTCATGTAGAGCAGCGCGTCTCCCAAACGCGGCACGGAGCCGGTGGCGAGGCGGGTGACGAGGCCCTCGGTCAGGTAGCGGTTGATGCCGGGGTTGTTGGTCAGCGAGTCGACGTCGGTGTAGACGAGGCGCACGGTCGTGAAGGCCGCGATGCCGCCGCCGCGCGGGTTGAGCAGGAGCGCCTCGGCGCCGCTCTGCTTCTGGTCGAGGTCCCACCGCCCGAACGAGCACGTCGCGGTGATGAAGATGGGCAGGCGGTCGCCGTTGTCGAGGTCTTCGGCGTCCTTCTTGGTGAAGATGAACTCGTCGGCGAGCTGGTCGTCGCGACCGTGGCCGAAGTAGTTGAACACGAGCGCGCCGTCGCGCAGGGCGTTGAGGATGGCCTCGCGCGCGGCGGGCACGCGCCACCCGACGGTGAAGACGCGCTCGTAGGACGGCGTGTAGACCTTCTCGACGTCGAAGCGCGGGGCGGCCCGATGCACGTATTCGGCGATGATGTCGGCGTTCTGGACGTGCAGGTCCGCGTCGGTGAACTCGCCCGACGACGATGTATACGCATCGTCGGCAGTGAACAGGTAGCGGCTGCGCCACGGGCCGTGGCTCGCCGGGCTGTCGTAGCGGATCAGCTTGTCGACGAGTTCGCGCGCCTCGGCGAGCGTCACGACCGGCAGGCGCCCGACGGCGACGTCCATCCGCTCGCCGTCGTACATCAGCCCCTCGCCATCGTCGAGCAGGCCGAAGTAGTCGTCGGTCGTGTACGAGGCGATGGGGTCGAGCGTGACCGGCGTCTCGTAGGGGAAGATGTGGTTGGCGAGGAGCGTCGTGTCGCCGCCGAGTGGCCGGAAGCGGCGGTAGTTGAAGTTGCCATCGCCGAACAGGAGCGCGTAGCGCACGCGCTGGCCGTTGGTGGGCGCGCGGTCGTAGAGGAACTTGAAGTAGTCGCGCACGGCGCGCACGTCCGGCACGCCGCCGGAGAACTCGTTGTAGACCGCGTCGACGAGCGACACCTCGACGCGGAGGCCCTGGCTGCGGCGGTGCGCGGCGAGGCGCTCGGCCTGCTCGCGCAGGATCGCGGGCGTCACGACGACGAGGTCCGGGTAGGCCGTCGTGCCGTGGATGTTCTGGTTCGCCACGCGCACGCCGCGCGCCGTCACGCGCTTGAGTCCGGCATCGACGAAGGCGACGAGTTCGCGCGGGCGCTCGGCGACGACGGCCCCGCGGTAGCCGCCCGCCGTCGGGCACGACGGTCACGCGGCGCACGTCGGCGGGGTCGGTGACGTCCCAGACCTCGGGCGCGCTCGTGAACCCGCTCAGGCGGAAGGCAACCTCGCCGGTCGCGTCGCGCGGCGTGGCGAAGCGGACGACGCCGCCATCGGATGTGAGCCGCTGCGGGTAGAAGGCGCGGATGTAGTCGACGGCGCCCTGGTGCTGCTCGGCGCGCGTGCCCGACGGAAACGTGCCGATGCGGTAGCCGAGCGTGAACGGGGTGGCGCCGTTCTGGCTCTGAAAGAACGAGAAGGAGCGGTCGGCGGCGTGCGGATCGGTCGAGAACGTGCCGACGCTGTAGAACTCGGCCTCGTGGACGGTCTGGCCGTTGGCCGTGAAGCGCAGCGTGGCGGCGGGGTAGACGTTGACGGTTCGCACCGCCGCACGCACGTCGTAGCGGATGAGGCCGCTCGTGAGGCCGGTCAGGCTCGTGCTCGCGACGGCATCGACGGGCGTCGTCGTGGCGCCGGTGAGGATGCGCGAGACCCACTGCTCGCCGGTGCCAAGGTCTTCCTTGGCCCACATCACGTCGTCGAACTCGCGCACGTAGCGCCCCTCGACGCTCTCCAGCACGACTCCTGAGCCCGAAGCCGCAGGTGCGGCAGACGGTGCGCGGCGCGTCTGCACCGCGTCGTCGATGCGCAGGAAAACGGCGGCCTCGCGGGCGTACGGGTGCGTCGTGTGCTCCCACGCGCCCGACGGCCCGACCTGCCACGTCACCGGCCCGCGGGCGTAGAAGACGACGCCGTCGGCGGCGTCGAAGCTGCCGTCGCCGCCGCCGCGGACGGTCGTCGCGTACTCGGTGAGGTCGGCGACGCGCGGGGCGTCGGTGAGGGCCGGGAGCGGTGCGCCGTTGCCGCCGCCGCCGAAGACGCGGACGCGCGACGGGTCGAGCGAGGCGGGCGCGAGGCCGAGGGCGGTGATGGCGTCGCGGTCGAGGCGGTAGACGCCGTCGGCGGGGATGGTCACCCGGTACCACGTCCCATCGGCGAGTGCGCTGCGGGTGACGGCGAGGTGCGGGTTGGCGGCGACGTTGCCATTCGCGCTCGCGTTCAGCCGGGCATCGCCGAAGACGCCTGCGGACGTGGTGACGATGGGCGCGGCAGCGCCGTAGCGCACGTCGATCAGCACGCGGCGGTAGCGCGTCAGGCGGCGGGTGGCGGCGTCGTAGGCGACGAGGCGCGTCGAGACGGTCACCTCCGCCTGTCCGCGCGCGAGGCCCGGCGTGCCGAGGACCACGAGCGGCGTGGCCAGAATCTCCGCCATCGACCCGGACGCCACCGCGGCATCATCCCCATCCGCCGCAACGACCGTCACCGTCGGCGTGGCGAGCGACGGGAGCGAGAGGGCGTGGGCGGCGAAGAGCGCCTCACCCCCGGCCACGCGCACCGCGCGGGCATCGATCCGGTCGACGCGGGCGGCCTCGAAGGTCGTCGCAAGGGGCGCCGGATACCTTGCCGTCACTTCGAGCCGCACGCCGCCCGCATCCTCAGACACGACGCGCACGACGGGCAACGATGCCACCGGGGGCGCGGTCGCCGGGCGGAGCGGCACGGCCTCGGTCGGGGCGACTCGTTGGGCGTGCGCCGCAGGCGTGGCGAGGGCCACGGCGGCAAAGACGCAGGCAGCCCGGAGCCGGGCCGCAGAGACAAATCGAAGACGCACGTTCAAACGCAGGATGTACCGGAGCGGTTACGCCGCCCGGAGGCGGCCAGTTCGGTAGCGTTCAAGCGATACGCGCGGGATTTGTTGGAGACCTATGTGGCGCAAACTAAGGACGTGGGCGGTCTCCGGCAATGCCCGTCGGTGTGACCGGGGTGATTTCCGGACGGGCGGTCGGGAGGCGGTGCCCGTCAGGCGTCGAGGGCGCGCCAGCAGTACCACGCCGCCGCCGAGCGGTACGGGCGGTAGGCCTCGCCGAGGGGTGCCAGCTCGCGCGCGGTGGGAAGGGTGTCGAGGCCGTGGGCGGCGGCGTAGCCTTTGCGCACACCGAGATCGTCGACCGGCCACACGTCGGGGCGGCCGAGGCGGAAGATGAGCAGCATCTCGACCGTCCACCGCCCGATGCCGCGCACCGCGGTCAGGCGCTCGACGATGGCGTCGTCGTCCAGAGACGCGAGGCCAGCGGCGTCGGGCACGGTGCCGTCGAGGGTGCGGGCGGCGAGGTCGCGGAGGGCGGCGGTCTTGGCGCGCGAGAGGCCGCAGGCGCGCAGGTCGTCGTCGGCGATGGCGAGGAGCACGGCGGGATCGTCGGCGCCGTCGCCGAGCCGGTCGAGGACGCGGCGGTGGATCGTGTCGGCGGCGCGGACGGAGAGCTGCTGCGAGACGATGGCGCGGCGGAGGGCGCCGTAGGGCGGCTCGTCGCGCGGCGTGATCCCGAGCGGCCCGACACGCGCGACGATCGCCGCGAACCCCGCGCTCGCGGCGGCGATGTGCGCCGTGGCAGCGGCGGGGTCGTAGGCGAGGGGCACGGCGGTTCAGAGTGCGGATCAGGAGCGGAACGGCGCCACGTCGTCGCGCAGGCGGGCGAGGCGGCGCAGGACGGCGACGAGGCGCTGCGCGGCAACCTCGATGTCGGCGACCGGCTCCATCACGTCGCTCGAGAGGCCTTCGGCGGCGCCGATTTCCAGCAGCAGCTGCGCGTTGCCGGAGATGACGGCGAGCGGGTTGTTGGCGTCGTGGTAGAGGCGCCCGACCTCGTCGCTCAGGCGGCGAAGGCGGGTGGCGAGTTCGTCGGCGCCGAGCAGCGCGAGGTCGGCGCCGGGCGCATCTGCCGGGGCAGGCGGGGAGGCGGGAAGCGGGGCGCCGGGCCGGAGCGCCGGGCCTGCGGGAAGATCGTCGGCCATCGGCGTCGTCGGGTCTCGGAGGCAGCCGCCGCGGGGGGCCAGCGGGCGAAGGACAGGGCGCGAGGGAGACGCAAGGTAGACGCCGCGCCGCGCGAAACCGGTCAGGTGCGGGGACCGGACCGGTTTAATCCGACTCCTCACGCGCGCAGCGGACGCGGGTCGCACACCTCCGGTCCCTTCTCGCCCATCACGACCGACGCGGCCTCGACCTCGGCGTCGTGCTCGAAGACGAGCGTCCAGTCGCCCGCGATGGCGTCGCGGAGGAACGCGGCGCGCTCGTCCATCGACACGAGCGGCCGCACGTCGTAGCCCATCGTCCACGCGGGCGGCAGGTGGTGGCGCGTCGGCACGAGGTCGGCGGCGAAGGCGACGGTGCCGTCGGCCGTCTCGACGAGCACGACCTGCTGCGCGTCGGTGTGGCCGTCGACGACGCGCGTCGTGATGCCAGGCAGGATCTCGCCCGCGCCGTCGTGCAGCACGAGCACGCCCGCGTCGGCGAGCGGATCGAGGTTGTCGGCGAAGAACGACGCCCGTTCGCGCGGATTCGGCGCCCGCGCGGCCTCCCAGTGCCGCCGCTGCACGTGGTGCCGCGCGCCGGGAAAGACGAGCCCGACGCGCCCGTCGCCGTCTCGCGCCGTGACGCCGCCGACGTGGTCGAAGTGCAGGTGCGTGAGGACGACGTCGGTGATGTCGGAGGCGTGGAACCCGGCCGCGCGAAGGCTGCGGTCGAGCGTCGCCGTCTCGTGGTCGATGGCGTAGAGATCGGCGAACTTCGCGTCGTACTTGTGGCCGATGCCCGCGTCGACGAGCACGAGCCGGTCGCCCGCCTCGACGAGCAGGCAGCGCATGGCGAGCGGGATTCGGTTGCGGTCGTCGGCGGCGATGCGGCGCGTCCAGAGCGGCTTGGGGACGACGCCGAACATCGCGCCGCCGTCGAGGCGGAAAAGGCCGGTGTCGAGGGTGCGAACGGTGTGGGGCATGGCGCGGGGCGGGATGGGTCGAGGGCAGTCAGAAGCAAAGGTAACGGGGACGGTCGCGCGGGCGCGGGGGACGCGCGGCGTTCCCGCCCATCGCATCCTGACCTTCTCCCCCATCGTCCCCATCGCCGGGCGAGACAGGATAGATCGCTCCTCTGCCGCGTTGCCCCCTCGTGCCCGTCCGCGTTCGTTCCTCCCGCCGTCCCCCTGCCCCGATGCGCCTCGCCTTCGCCGCCCTCGCCGTCCTCGCGTTCTCCGCCGCCGCGCGGCCTGCGTCGGCGCAGAACGCGGCGCTGACCGGCACCTTCGTGCTCGACCGCAGCGCGAGCGACGACATCGGCGCGGCCATCGAGCGGACCGCCCGGCGCGTCAACGTGCTCATCCGCCCCATCGCGCGGCGGCGGCTGCGCGGCACGAACGAGCCGTACGGACGCATCGAGATCGCCCAGGTGAACGGCACCTCCGGCGCCGAGATCACCATCGCCACCAACGGCGGCGCGCCGGTGCGGACGCCCGCGAGTGGTGCCGAGATCGCGTGGCGACGCCCGCAGGACGGCGACCGCTTGCAGGTCTCGACCGCGTGGACGGGCGCGACGCTGCGCCAGACCTTCCGCGCAGACGACGGCCAGCGCGTCAACGCCTACACGCTCTCGCCGGACGGGCGGACGCTCTCGCTCGCCGTCGCCGTCACCTCGCCACAACTGCCCGGCGGCCTCAGCTACCGCCTCGTTTACGCCCGCCAGTAGGGATGGTGGTTGGGGATGGGGCCTGATTTCCGACCCTCGCCGTTGCCGCACGCCACGCGCGCAGGAACGACAAGCCATCAACAAACTGTCAACGACCCACGCATCACGCGTCGTCGCCGGGGAGGAAGTCGCGGAAGTGGCCGTTCGAGCGGACCTTGCGGCGCACCTCCTCGATCTGCTCGACGCGCACGAGGAGCGTTTCGAGGTGCTCGGCGAGGTAGGCGAGGCGCGCGGTCTCGTCGGGCAGTTCCAGCACCGTCTGCTTCTGCGACGTGTCGAGGCCTGCGTTGTGGGCGATGGCGTACGAGACGGTCGGCGTGGCGTAGAGGCTCATCCGCACGCTGCGCCCGGCGACTTCCACGAGCCGAATGTGGAGGGCGACGACGCGCTCGCGCATCGGCACGTCGGCGGGGACGTCGGGTTCGGGGAGCGGGCGGGCGGCGGCGGAGAGGTAGGCGTGAACCTCGTGGAGCTGCTCGATCTCGACGCGCTGCTCGCCCCGCGCGATGAGGTCGATGCGGCCGTCCGGGTGCCGTTCGAGAATCCGCTCGATGCGCGCCGTGCAGCCGACACTCGCCACGCCGCCGCCGGGGATGGCGAGGACGAGGCCGAAGGGTTCGTCGTGGCGCAGGCAGCGCGCCACCATCTCGCGGTAGCGCGGCTCGAAGATGTGCAGCGGCAGGGCCTCGCCGGGGTACAGGACCACATCGAGCGGGAAGAGCGGAAGGTCGTCGTAGGGCACGGCGTCGGGGGAAGATTCGGTGGAGGAACGGGCGGGACGGAGGCGGGGCCGACATCGGCAGCGCCGCGGGCAGCCGCGCCGATGCGGGGTGAAGCGGACCGCGGGCGGGGTCGGACGGCGCAGCGCAGGCACGGACACCGGCCCTGCCGGGGCGTGGCGGGATGTTCGGCACGAAAGGAAGCGGCTCAGCACGCACACGGGGGGTGCGGACGGGATTTCTGCGGCGGCAGAAGCCGTGTATCTTCCGCGTCACATCCTCGCCCGTCTTTCCCGCCTGTCGCCCGCCGTGATGCCCGCACCCGCCCGCCTGCCCCTCCGCCCGCTCGCCCTCACCGCCGTCGCCGCGCTCGCGTTCGTCGTCGGCGCGTGCGACATCGTGCGCGTCCCCGACCGCTCGACCGACGCGGTCGCCTACACCGTCACCGCCGCGCGCTACAACCGCGCGGGCGCGAGTCCGGTGCCGCTCACCTCGCGCATCCGCATCGCCTACGCGACGCCAGCGGGCGAGAAGGTCGACACGATCCGAGGGCTGCTCACCTCGTGGTCGAAGCTCTACGACAACGCCGACGGCTTCACGCCGAGCGTCACCGCGCGCATCCTGACGCCGGTGGACACGCTCCGCAACAAGATCACCAATTACGTCGGCGTCCGCCTGCGCGCCGGCAAGACCGTCTACGCCGACTCGTCGGCCGATTCGGTCACCGTCACCATCCGCTGACGCGCGCCGGTTCGCGCCGCCGGTTCGCTCGGTACACCTGTCAGGTCTGGGAGACCTGGCAGGTGTTTTCGTTTGGTGGGGACGGGGCGTTTTCGGCGGGCGGTGATGGGCGGGGCGCGCACCGGCGCTCACCCCACGCCGACGCTCATCTCCAGCATGCGCTCGATCGGGCGGCGGGCGCGCTCGCGCAGGACCTCGTCCATCAGCAGTTCCGGCTGCTCGTACTTCAGGGCGAGGTAGAGCTTTTCGAGCGTGTTGAGCTTCATGTGCGGGCACTGGTTGCACGCGCACCCGCTCTCGGGGGGCGCCCCGATGAACGTCTTGTCGGGCGCGGCCTTGCGCATCCCGTGGAGGATGCCCTCCTCGGTGGCGATGATCTGCGTCGCCTCGGGCCGCCGGACCGCCTCGCGCAGGATCGCGGTCGTCGAGCCGATGAAGTCGGCGTGGCGCAGGATCGCCTCCTCGCACTCGGGGTGCGCGAGCACGGGGGCGCCGGGGTGCTGCGCCTTGAGGGCCAGCAGACGCCGCTCGGAGAACGTCTCGTGGACGATGCACACCCCCTGCCAGATGACCATGTCGGGCCGCCCGACTTGCTTGGCCATGTAGCGCCCGAGGTTGCGGTCGGGGCCGAAGATGATCGGCTCGTCGCGGGGGATCTGCCGAAGGATGTGCTCGGCGTTCGACGAGGTGACGATGATGTCGGAGAGCGCCTTCACGCCCGCCGAGCAGTTGACGTAGCTGACGACGGTGTGGCCGGGGTGCGCGGCGACGAAGGCGGCGAACTCGTCGGGCGGGCAGGTGTCGGAGAGCGAGCAGCCGGCGTTGAGGTCGGGCAGGACGACGGTCTTCGAGGGGTTGAGGATCTTGGCGGTCTCGGCCATGAAGTGGACGCCGCAGAAGACGATGAGGTCGGCGTCGGTCGACTCCGCCTGCCGGGCGAGGCCGAGGCTGTCGCCGATGTAGTCGGCGATGTCCTGGATGTCGGCGTCCTGGTAGTAGTGCGCGAGCACGACGGCGTTCTTCTCCGTCTTCAACCGCTCGATCTCGGCGAAGAGGTCGAGGCCGGGGTCGATGGCGACATCGAGGAAGCCGACGGCGGGATCGAGCGCGGCGGCGAGGGCGCGGCGGTCGTCGAGAACGGGCAGGTCGAGCAGAGCGTCGGGCATCGGAGGAGACGGGCGGATGCGGAGAGGCGGTGACTACGCGCGGGCGGCGCGGGCGTTCGTCCCGCCCCTTCCCACACCCCGGTAGGGGACGTGCTCGCACGTCCCGCCTCCCCCGTCGGCGCGCCCCGCCCTCCTCACACCCCGGCGCAGCAGCCCGTCAGTGCACCCCGACCGTCAGCGCCGCGCCGACGCCCGAGAGCGGACGGCTGGCGATAGCGGTCATCCGCACCCCGACGCCGAATCGTCCGCGCGGCGCCCATCCGAACTCGCCGTGGAGCGAGAGGCCAGATCCGTTGCGACCGCACGCTCCCCCTTCACCATCGTTGCAATCCACAAATCGCTTCGAGTCGATCTGACCCACTCCGAGGGCGAATTCGAGATTCTTCCCTTCGGGTCGAAAACCGCCCATGAGGGCGGTGATCCCGTCACTGGCAAGCGAGAGGCCCTCCCCGCTGTCCTCCCCGATGTTGGCATAGGCGAGGCGTTGAACCCATCCAGACCATCGCGACGCCCTCACGCCGACCTCGCCGACGACCCCGATGCCGGTCGTCACGACCGCCGGTCCGGCGTTGACGCGCAGCCCCAACCCCTGGGCGCGAACGTGGGGTGCGGCGGCGGCGAGCAGTGGCAGCAGGCAGACGAGGCAGCGCATCGGGGCAGGAGGTGTGTCGGATGGGAAGCCGCACGTTTCGCGCGATTCGTCACGCCACCCCCTCCACATTTCCACCGGCGCCCTGGTCCCCAAACACAGAACCGCCGGACGCTCCGTGAGGAACGCCCGGCGGATTGTCCGGGGCGGCGGGTCTGCCGAGCTCAGCGGACGCGCAGGAGCCAGGCGTCGGCCGGGCCGCTCGCGCGGACGCGGGCGAGGGCCGCGCGGGCCGCCGGCAGGCTCGCGTGGTGCCCGACGGCGACGCGGTAGACGGCGGTGCCGTCTGCGGTCTCGCCTGCGACGATGCGAACGTCGCCTCCCATGCGCTCGGCCATCGCCTCGGCCTCGCCCTCGGTCGGCGCGCCGCCGACGACGACGACGTAGCCCGCGCCGGGCATCGGCGCGAACGTGCGGGACGTGGTGCGGGCGGTGGATGCAGCCGGCGTGGCGTCGGCGGGGCTGGCGGCGCCGGCGCCCTTCGAGCCGGTGCTCGCGGGCATCGACATCGGGGCGGTCGGCGCTGGGGCGTCGTTCATGCCCGAGCGCGTCTCGGCGCGCTGCGGGATCGAGTCGGCGCGGCGGAACTGGCTCGTGTCCTCCTTCTTGCTCGTCTGCGCGCCGACGCTGCCCATGCCCATCGCGGTCACCCGCGTCATGCCCATCGACATGTAGGCGGCGGCGACGGCCTGCGCACGGGCGTCGGCGAGCGAGGCGCGCTCACCGGGGGCGGCGTAGCCCTCGACGCGGATCGTCGTCGCGGCGCACGCGGGCGTGCTGAGCGCTTCCATGTTGGCGCGGAGGTCGGCCTGCGCGCGGGCGTCGACGGTGGACGAGTTGCGGGCGAAGAACACCGACGACAGTTCGGCGATGGCGCATGTCGGGGCCACCGGCGGCGTGACGACGGGCGCGGCGGTGACGATGACCTGCACCGAGCGCGATGTCTGACCGGCGCCGTTGCCGAGCGTGAGCGTGGCCGTGTAGGTGCCCGCGCGGTCGTACGGATGCGAGGGCGAAGCGACGTTCGAGGTCGCGCCGTCGCCGAAGGCCCACGCGTACGTGAACGGCTCGCCGCCGGTCGCGCGGACGGTGAAGCGCACCGGCTGCGCGACGCGCACCTCGCGCGGAACGGCGTCGATGGCGACGATAGCGGGCGGTGGGATCGGCGGCGGGACGACCTCGACGGTCATCGAGCGCTCGGCCATGCCGTGGGGCGTCGTCGTCGAGAACGAGACGGTGTACATCCCCGCGCGGCTGTACGCGTGCGACGCCTCGGTGCCATCGCCCATCATCCCGTCGCCGAACGACCATGCGTCGCGCATCTCGCCGGTGGCGATGCGCCGGTTGGTCGTGGCCGTGAACGTGCCCGTCTGGCCCACTTCGAGGCGGTCGGGGCCGTTGATGGCGACGATGTAGGGCCGGGTGACGGCCCCGCGCAGGCTGTACTTGACGCTCACGCCAAACCCGCCGAGCAGGTCGAACGGCGCGAAGCGGTCGACGCCGGTGATAGTCGCTCGCGTCGGTGTTGGCGTCGGGAAACATCAGGCCGAAGTTGCCGCCGAGCAGGAACGACAGATGCGGCGTGGCCGCGAGATCGACACCGACGCCGAGCAGCGGGCCGCCGCTGAACCGCATCGGTGCCGCCACCGGGCGGGTTCGTCTCGCCGTTCGAGCCGCGCACGCCGATCTCCACGTACGGCGCGAAGCGTGCGTGCTGCGCGCCTGCGGTCAGGCGCACGAGCGCATCGGCGGTGTAGCGGCGGTTGAAGTTGTTGAAGACGCCGCCGTTCACGTCGCGCCAGATCGTCGTGTAGTTGCCGATCGCGCCGCCGACGCTGGCCGCGACGTAGGGCGAGAACTGATAGCCGATCTGCCCGCCGTAGCGGATCGGCAGCTCCTCGCCACTCGTCCCCTGGAAGTAGCCGCCGTCGAACGGGTTGACGTCGTGGTCGCCGACGTAGGCCGCGAAGCCGATGTGGGGCGCGATGAAGAGCGTGCGTTCCGGGCGCAGCACCTGCCGCTCCTGCGCGAGAGACGCGGATGCGGAGACGGCGGTGAGGGCCAGCAGGAGCGATCCGCGGCGGACGAGTGGTGTCATTGCAGGTACGGGTGTGGGGTGAGAAGCGAAGGGTCAGGATACGGCACGACGCACGGTGCATCGGGAGTGCCGATTCGAGCGACGACAAAAATGACGCCACGCCGCGTTCGTCTCAATTTGCATCGCAAGGCGAGCGGCCGGGCACGCCACGCATTCCCCCACGATCCTGTCATTCCGCGTCGGCATCCGCGCCATCGCCCGTCCCTGCATCGTCGCCGACCAGGCGCCCGGCGGCCATGCGGAGCACGCGGTCGGCGCGGGCGGCGAGGGCGGGGTTGTGGGTGACGACGACGAACGCGCGGCCTTCGTCGCGGGCGAGGCGCACGATCTCGTCGTGGAGCGCGTCGGCGGTGACGGTGTCGAGGTTGCCCGACGGTTCGTCCATCAGCACCACGTCGGGGGCGTTCATGAGCGCACGGGCGACGGCGACGCGCTGCTGCTCGCCGCCGGAGAGCTGGCCCGGACGGTGGTCGAGGCGCTTCCCGAGGCCCAGCTTTTCGAGGAGCAACCGGGCGCGGACCTCGGCCTCGCGCATCGGCACGTCCTGCACGAGCGCGGGCATGGCCGCGTTTTCGAGCGCCGTGAACTCGGGCAGCAGGTGGTGAAACTGGAAGACGAAGCCGACATGCCGGTTGCGAAAGCGCGCGAGCGCCTCGTCGCCCTTGGCGAACACGTCCTCGCCGCGGAACGTCACGCGCCCGCTCGTCGGCCGGTCGAGGGCGCCGAGCAGGTGCAGGAGCGTCGACTTGCCCGTCCCGCTCTCGCCGACGATGGCGACGAACTCGCCCGCGTGGACGTCGAGGCTCACCCCGCGCAGCACGTCGAGGCCGTCGGCGGCGGTGGCGTAGCGCTTGGTGAGATCGTGCGCGGAGAGAAGCGGGGCGTCGGGCATGGTTTGGTGTGGGTCGTGGTCGTTGGTTGTTGGTCGATGGGGGATGGTGTATACCCGACAGGTGCCGGATGCGTCCGCGTCTCCAATCTCGATCTACAAACGACCAACGACCAACCCTTAACAACGAACCATCAACGACTCACCGCAGCGCCAACCCGACGATCCACCAGCGGCCCGGCAGCGGCGAAAACACCTCCGTCGCCCGCTCGTCGAAGACGTTGCGGACCTCGACGGTGAGCGGCACGACGCGGCGGGCGATGGCGAGGGCGTAGCCGACGCGCACGTTGTGGAGCATGTAGGCCGAGGTCTGGCGAGGCGTGCCCGTGGCCGCCGGGTCATCGATGGGGTCTCGGAGGAGCGATTGCACCGCGAGGTCGAGCGGGCCGACGCGGGCCGAGAGCGTCGCCTGGACGCTGTGGCGGGCGTTCAGGAGCGCATACTTGGCCGTCGCGCCGGGGGTGAGGTCGCTCGTGCCGATGTCGAGCAGCGTGTAGGTGAGCCGCGCGCGGACGACGCCGACGCGCACATCGCCCTCGGTCTCGACGCCGCGGACGGTCTGCTCGCGGAGGTTGGCGGCGCGGAAGACGCTGTCGCCGGGGACGCGGACGAAGTCGATGAGGCCGTCGGTGCGGCGCGCGAAGCCGGTCGCGCGGAGCGTCAGGCCTCGAGAGCGGGCGCAGGTCGACGCCTGCGTCGGCGCTCCACGCGCGCTCGGCGCTCGAGGCCGGGCGTGCCGAGGTCGCGTCCGCGCGGACGGGCGAGTTCGGTGTTGAGGTAGCGCTCGACGAACGACGGCGCCCGCACCGCGCGCCCGGCGCTCGCGCTCAGCCCCCACCGCGGCGCCGCGTACGCCGCACTCGCCGACGGCGTGACCTCGGTGCCGAACGTGTCGTCGCGGTCGACGCGCACCGCGGCGCGCCCGGCGAACCCCCGCGCCGCGGCGCTCGCCTGCGCGAACGCGCCGACCATCGAGCCACCGTGGCGCCCGAGGTTGTTCGACGAGATGCCGCGCAGGAGGCCGCTCACGCCCGCATCGAACGTCACGACGGGCGTCAGCCGGTGCGTCGCCGTCGCCGTCACGACCGCCTGCCGCGACGTGTGGATGTTGGCGGCGGTGACGCCGTTGTAGACGTAGCGGTCGCGGTGGATGCGCCCGCCCGCGTCGACGCGCCACGTGGTGCGCGCGGCAGTCCCGGCCTGCGATTCGGCAGCGAGCTGTGCCCAGTGGGTCGTCGTGGCCTCGAAGGCGGTGTCGGAGGCGAAGGGCGTGTAGAAACGGACGGCGGCGAAGTCGCGGTCGTCGTAGCCATAGCGGGCGAGCGCGCGGGCGCGCCCGAGGGCGCCCATCCGGAACCGGTCGTTGGCGAGGGCGGCGGTGTAGCTGCGGCGCGTGAAGCGCGCGCGCACGTCGCGTCCATCGGCGTAGCGCATCGGCGCGCCCGCGTTCGCGCCGATCCCCGGTACCGTCTGCCCGTCGGCTTCGAGCGAGGCAGCGGCGAGCCCGAGCCGCGCCGGACCGCCGGTGCCCACCGCGATGCGCGTCTCGCGCAGGTTGTGCGTGCCCGCCGCGAGCCTGAGCGCCGACGTCGGCAGGCCGACTGCGGTGCGCGTGAGCACGTGAACGACACCGCCGACGGCGTCCGGACCGTAGCGCGCCGCCGCCGGTCCGCGGAGCACCTCGATGCGCGCGATCTCGTCGAGCGGGACGGGAAAATCGGTGTTGAAGTGCCCGGTCATCGGGTCGTTGAAGCGCACGCCATCGATGAGCACGAGCACGCCGCCGAACGTCGACCCGCGGACGCTGAGGTCGCTCTGGATGCCGAAAGCGCCTCGGCTCGTCACGTCGACCCCGGCGGCGGTGCGCAGCAACTCGTCGAACGAGGCGGCGGGCGTGCGGGCGATGTCGTCGGCGGTGATGACCGTCACGCGCTGCCCGGCGAGGCGGGCGTCCTCCGCCCGCGCGCTAGCGGTGACGACGAGCGTGTCGGCAAGCGGGCCGGGCGGCTGCGCAGCAGCGGGAGCGGCGGCGCCGAGGGCGGCGAGCGCGAGGCGGAGGAAGCGGCGGGGCAACGAAACGGGGCGGTGGGGACGGGCGGAAAGGTAGGCCGGGGGCGGGGGCGGTCGTTTGTCGTCGGTCGTTGATCGTTTGTCGAGGATGAGGGTGGAGACGGCCCGACCTGCGTCCGGCTCCGGGACCGGCGGGCGTGAAACCCACCCCGGCGGGTGGCTGTGCGACGGGCAGCGTTCCTCATTCCCGTCCCCGATGCGTCTCGGCCTCTTCGGCGGCTCGTTCAATCCGCCCCACACCGGCCACCTCGTCGTCGCCGAGGCGATGCGCGAGGCGTTCGCGCTCGACCGCGTCGTGTGGATGCCCGCCGCGCGCCCGCCACACAAGACCGGCGCCGACGATGCCGCCGCCCTCGCCCCGCCCGACGCGCGCCTCGCCCTCGTGCGCGCCGCCATCGCCGGAAACGCGGCCTTCGAGGCGTCCGACCTCGAACTCCGCCGCGCCGACGCGACCGGGGAGCCGTCGTTCACCGTCGAGACGCTCCGCGCGCTCACGGCGGCGTACGCGGGCGCCGAGTGGCACCTGATCCTCGGCGAAGACTCGTACGCGGGCCTCGCCTCGTGGCGCGAGCCCGACGAGATCGCCCGCCTCGCCCGCATCGTCGTCTACCGCCGCACCGGCGCGCGCGCCCACGACGCTGCCCACGCCCTCCGCTTCCCCGCCACCTTCGCCGACGCGCCGCGCCTCGACATCTCCGCCACCGACATCCGCGCCCGCCTCCGCGAGCGCCGCAGCGTCCGCTACCTCGTCCCCGACGCCGCCCTCGCCCTCGCCCGCGACCTGTACGTCTGAGCGCGCTTCGCCGCCACGCACGGCGCATGGATCGTCCCTTCGGATGGATTCGCGTACGCAGGAACGCACAGGCTGGAGCGCTGACCACACCTTCTGGCCGTCTCCACGGACGCCGCCCGTTGCCTCACTCCTTTTCTCCTCCCGACACATGAACGACCTCTCCATTCCCACAGTCGCCCTCGCCGGGGCCGGGGGCGACCTCGGCGGCCGCATCCTGACCGCCCTTCTCGCGCGCGGCGCGACCGTCCGCGCGCTCGTTCGGCCCGGCGACGATGCCGCGCCGCGCCTCGAAGCCATCGGCGCGACCATCGCAGAGGCCGACCCCGCCGACGTCGATGCCATGGCAGAGGCCGTCGCGGGCGCGGCGTGCGTCGTCTCGGCGCTCAACGGCCTCGGCGACGTCATCGTCGAGCGGCAGGGCGTGCTTCTCGACGCGGCCGTTCGGGCGGGCGTCCCCCGCTTCATCCCGTCCGATTTCTCCGAGGACTACACGCGGACACGCGCGGGCGACAACCGCAACCTCGACCTCCGGCGCACCTTCAAGGCGGTCCTCGACCGCGCGCCGATCCGCGCCACGTCCATCCTCAACGGGGCGTTCATGGACATGCTCGGGGCCGAAATGCCGGTCATCCAGCCGCGCATCCGCCGCGTGCTCTACTGGGGCGACGCCGAGCAGCCGCTCGACTTCACGACGAAGGACGACACGGCGGCCTTCACCGCCGCCGCCGCACTCGACGCCGACGCCCCGCGCATCCTCCGCATCGCAGGCGACACGCGCACCGCCCGTGGCCTCGCCGACGCGATGACGGCCGTGAGCGGCAGGCCCTACACGACGCTCTGGGTCGGCAGCATCGGGATGCTCAGCGTCATGATCCGCATCGCGCAACTCATCGCGCCGCAGCCCGGCGAGACGTTCCCGGCGTGGCAGGGGATGCAGTACATGCGCGACATGTTCAGCGGGCGCGGCACGCTCCACGGGCTCGACAACGACCGCTACCCGGACATCCGGTGGACCTCGGTCGAGGCCCTGCTCGCAGCCAACGGCGTCGGAGCCTGACGGCTGCGCCGCGCTCCCGCACCGGGCACGCCCCTTCCGAGCGCTCGCCCGCGTCCTGCGCTCTAACCGCGCAAGCCCGCGATTACGGCGCGTCGAGCGGGACCGATGGGTCGAGCAGGTGCATGCCGAGGGCGTCGACGGACGCGGCAGCGTTGGAGAGGACGACGACGCCGCGTCCGCTCGATGCGTCGAAGCCGACGAAGGCGGTGAAGCCGCCGGTGCCGCCGTTGTGCCAGCGGAGGCGCTCGCCCGGCCCGCCGGTGAACCAGCCGAGGCCGATCCGGCGCCCGCGCGAGGCGTCGGCGCGGGGCGTCGTGGCGAGGTCCATCGCGGCCCGGAGCGTTGACGGCGCGGGGTCGAGGTAGGCGGCGAGCATCGCCAGCAGGTCGTCGGCGGTCGAGCGGATGCCCCCGGCGCCGACGAGCACGTCGGTGAAGGTCCACGGCGGCGTGGCGGCGCGGGCAGCGGTGTGGCCGGTCGCCTCGCGCGCGGCGTCGCGGCCCGTGCCGACGAACGTGTCGGCGAGGCCGAGCGGACCGGCGATGCGGGCCTGCACGAGATCGGCGTAGGTCGTGCCCGCGCGGCGGGCGAGGAGGTGGCCGAGCATCCCGGCGCCGACGTTCGAGTAGGCGAACGCGCGCGTCGTGTCGAGTCCGGCGCCGGGACGCAGGGCCGCGAGGAAGGCCATCAGGCGCGCGTCGTCGTAGCGGGCGTACGGGTCGCGCAGGTCGAGGTCGACGCCCGGCATCCCCATGTTCAGCGGCAGGCGCGGCAGGCCGCCGTGGTGCGTCGACAGGTCGGCGGCGGTGACGGCGGCGAGGTGCGGGTCGAGGCGCAGCGTGTCGGGCAGGAGCGCGTCGAGGCGGGTGTCGAGCGCGATCTCGCCGCGCAGGACGGCGTCGGCGAGGAGGAGGCCGGTGAAGGTCTTGGAGACCGATCCGATCTCGAACCGCGTCCGCCCGTCCGGCGCCCCGGCGGCGCTGTCGGCGGCCGCCACGCGCCCGAAGCCCTGCACGACGCGCCCGCTCGCATCGACGATGCCGACGACAATCCCGACGTACGGTCCCGCACCGGTCGTCGCCGTGGCGTACGCCGTCACCTCGGGCGGCACGACCGGCTGCGCGCGCACCGACGCAGCGGCGATCAGGACGGCGACGAGGAGCGGGGCGAAGCGGCGCATTTCAAGCGATGGTGTGGGCCTCGCCTCGACGCAGCGGACGCGCCGGGGTTGCGCCTCCGTCGACGCCCCGGTGGATGAGCACCCGCCCTGAGCCCGTCGAAGGGCGTGCCGAAGCCCGCGCACGGCCCTTCGACACGCTCCGGGACCGTACGCACACCCCGCTCAGGTGCTGCGCTTCGTGACGGGCGCCGTGGGCGCGGCGTCGAGCTGCGGCGCGGACGGGGCGCCGTCGCCGGTGTCGGCGTGGAGGGCGAGGGCATCGGCGAGGGCGGTGCCGCCGGGGATCTGGCGCAGGGCGCTGCCGAGGTCGGTGCCGGGCGTGCGGCCCTGCACGGCGGCGAGGAGTTCGCGCAGGAGCGGAAGCGCGGCGCCGGTTTGCAGGACCGTCTGGACGCACCGGACCGAGCGCGCCCGCCCATCACGCCGCCGCCCGCCGGCGCGTCGCCGCCCGACGTGCCCATCCCGCCGACGTGCACGACGCGGATGCTGTCGATCTTCTCCGCCGGCTTCATCAGCTGGCCGACGAGTTCCGGCAGCATCGGCACGAGGCGTTCGAGGAGGGTGGCGAGCAGCACCCGCTCGTTCATCACGTTGCGCGCTTCCAGGCTGGCGCGCTCGGCGTCGGCGCGGGCGATGCCGACGGTCGAGATGGCCGTCGCCTGCGCCTCGGCGGCCTGCGAATCGAGGACGGCGGCGTCGAAGCGGGCCTGCGCGGTCGTGCGGAGTTCGTAGGCCGCCACGTCGGCGCGCACCTGCTGCATCGCCCGGTCGACGGCGGCCTGCTTCTCGGCCTCGATCACGTCGATCTGCTTCTGGCGGGACGCGATTTCGAGGGCCTTCGCCGTCTGCGCCTGCTCTTCGGCCCGGAGTCTGGCGGCCTCCTGGATGGCCGTCTGTTCGAGCATCTTGAGCTTGCCGCCGAGCGCCTCGGCCTCCGCCGCCTCGCGCTCGATGCGCGCGATCTGCGTCTGCTTGGTCTTCTCTTCGAGCGAGACCGCGAGCACCCGCTCGCGCGAGACCTGCGCCTGTTCGACCTCCTGCTGCTTCTGCTGCATCGCCAGCTCGACCGCCCGCTCGCGCGCGATCTCCGCCGCCCGCACGGTCTGCTCGCGCAGCTCGGAGGCCAGCGTGAGCGCCTTGTCCTTCTCGATCTTCGCCTCCTCGGCCACGCGCTCCTGCTCGGCGAGCGTCTTCTGCGCCCCCGCGTGCTCGCGCGCCGCCGACTCGGAGACCTCGCGGTTCTGCTTCGCCTCCTGCTCCTTGATGTTCTGCTCGATGGCGAGCTGCCGCAGCCGCGCCTCGCGGTTCTGCTCGGCGATCGTCACCTCCTTCTGCCGCAGCCGCAGGTTGGCCGCCTCGACCTCGGCGCTCGTGCGCTGCGCGATCTCCTTGCGCCCGCGCGCATCGAGCACGTTGTCTTCGTTGTGCATCTCGAGCGGCAGCTGCTCGAGGTACTGGATGGCGACATCGTCGAGCTTGTAGCCGTTGAGGATGACGTCCTGGTCGCCCTCCTGCCCGAGCGCCCGCAGCACCTCGTCGCGGAAGACGCGGCGGTTCTGGTAGAGCTGGTCGAACGACAGCTTGGCGCCCGCCGTCTTGAGCGCGTCGGCGAACTTGGCCTCGAAGAGCTCGCGCAGGATCTCGATCGAGGCCGCCCGCGCCGGTCCGATCGTCGTGGCGACGTGGCGGATGTCCTCCTCGACCGGGTTGATCTTGATGTAGAAGTCGACCTCGCACTCGGCGCGAATGCCGTCGGCGCAGGACAAACTCTCCTGCTTGCGCCGCACGATGCGGACCGTCTTGACGGTCAGATCGAGGGTTTCGACGCGGTTGAAGAGCGGCACCACGAAGGCCGACGAGAGCGACACCTGCGGCTGCGGCGCCCCCCATCCGGTCTTGACGAGCGCCTCCCCGGACCCGGCCTTGACGAGGAAGCGGTTGAACATCGACAGCAGCAGCCCGAGGACGAGCAGCACGCCGACGACGAGCGCGGCGGAGAGGAGGAGCGGGGTGACGATCACGGAGGCAGGCAGAGTAAGGGCGACGCTCAGGCGTCGTCGGTGTGGGCCGCGGCAAGATAGACGCCGCGGGCAGCATCGAAATCATAGAGCAGCACGCGCGTCCCGTAGCGCGGACGGTCGGCAGTGGCCGCGTCGGGCAGCGTGTCGAGGAGACGGACGGGCACATCGAGGCGCGCCCCGTCGAGGCGGACGGTCGCCGTCCCGAAGTCCGGCCCGACCTGCTCGCTCGACACCACGCCGACGTGCCCGACGAGCGCCTGCCCGCGCGTCGCCGGGGCGCTGCGGAAGAGCGGCGCGAGCACGCGCGTCGACGCCGTGGCGAGGGCGGCAGCGGCAAGCGCCGCACCGACGGCGCTCCACGCCAGCCCGAGGCCCGCCCAGAGGCTGAGCGCGAGGCCCGTCCACCCGAACGCGAAGAGGGCCACCGAGGCGACGACCGAGAGCGGAACGGCGCCGAGGAAGGAATCGGCGCCCTCGCCCCCATCGGCATCGCCGAGCAGTCCGGTGAGCGACAGCCCCCAGATCAGAACCGCGAGGACCGCCGGAACGGCAAAGACGAGAACGGACGGCGAGGCGAGATCGGGCATGGGCGCCACGGTACGGCGCGGCGCCGGGCACGGTCAAGCCCAAGACCCGGACGCGCCGCCGGGTCAGCCCCCGAATCCAGTCCCCTCCGCGTTGGCACACCCGCCCCCTCCGTCCCTTCGGGACACCTCCCCCGCGGCGGGAGGCCGTTCAGACCGCAGCGGCAGGAGGGGGTCCGCGGACCTGCACGCGCCCCTCCGCGTACGGCGCCGAAACCGCTTCCATCGATGCTCTCCCCCGATCCCGTCACCGCCGAACCGTCCACCGTTGCGCCGTCCGGCAGCAGCGGCGACGAGCCCGCATTTCTCTCGGCCTACGAGAAGGCCGACGCCGAAACCGTCGACCCGCGGTGCGTGCCGCAGACCCTCCACACGCCGCCGCCCATCGGGCCCGACATCCTCTATCCCGGCTACTCGGAGATCGACCAGGAGACGTGGCGGCTGCTCCACGCGCGCCAGACCGCCTTCCTACCCGGCCGCGCCTGCGACGCCTACCTCGCAGGCGCCCGCGCGCTCACGCTCGACGGCCAGCGCATCCCCGCGCTGCGCGACCTCTCCGCCCGCCTCGACGACGCCACCGGCTGGACCATCGCCCGCGTCCCCGGCCTCGTCCACGAGCGCGACTTCTTCGGCCTGCTCGCGCGCCGCGTCTTCCCGTCCACCGACTACATCCGCGGACGCGAGGAGCTCGATTACACGCCCGCGCCCGACCTCTTCCACGACATCTTCGGCCACATGCCGATGCTCACCGAGCCGGACTTCGCCGACTTCTACCAGCGCTTCGGTCAGGCCGCGCTGCGGGCCGAGGGCCTGCAACGCGTCCAGTTGGAGCGCCTTCACTGGTTCTCGGTCGAGTTCGGACTGATCCGGCAGCCCGACGGACGGCGCATCTTCGGCGCGGGCATCCTCTCGTCGCACGGCGAGGTCCAGAACGCCCTCTCCGACGCCGTGACGGTGCGCCCGTACGACGCCGCCGCCGTCGCCGCGCAGGACTACGACGTCTGGCACCTTCAGCCGCTGCTGTTCGAGCTCGATTCGTTCGAACAGCTCACCGCCGACTTCACCGCCTGGGCGACTACCGAGGGCCTGCTGTGAGCGCGTCCGCGAGCGAACCCAGGCGCGAGGACGAGACGGCGCGCGTCGAGGCGGTCGTGAGCGGGCGCGTGCAGGGCGTCGGATACCGGGCGTTCGTGGCGCGCGAGGCGTCGGCGGCGGGGCTGCTCGGGTGGGTGCGCAACGAGCCGTCGGGCGCCGTGCGGATCGTCGCCGAAGGCCGCCGCGCGGTTCTAGAGCGCTTCCTCGACGCGATTCACGTCGGCCCTGCCCTCGCGCGCGTCGCCCGCATCGACGAGACGTGGACGCCGCCGCGTGACCTCCACGGGGGGTTCGAGGTGCGGCGGTGATGGGTGGGGGATGGGCGGCCGTGGGTGGCCGCAGGGGGCGAACGTTGGCGGGGGCGTGGTTGTGACGAACGGCGGTGGGGGGCGGGTCGAGACCCGCCCCTACGCGCACCGTGCCGCCGCACATCGCGAAACTGGGGTGGCGGAGGTTATGCGGAGCGGGTTGGCGCATCTGATGGGGCGTTCGCCGCCGCCTCCAATGCTTGTGCCTCGCCGCCCGTCCTCGCTTCGCTGCCCCGGTTTCGACTACCGGCACGACGGGGCATACTTCGTCACGTGCTGCACGCACGGACGGCTTCCGCTCCTCGGGCACCTCGGTGGAGGACGGTTGCATCCGTCGGAGGCAGGGCGGATTGCGCTCGACGTGTGGACCGGACTCCGGGAGCACTACGGGGGCCTCGACCTCGACGCTTTCGCGCTCATGCCCGACCATGTCCACGGCGTCGTCCTGCTTCGGGGCGGCGGCGCGAGTCTGGTGGAGGTCGTGCGCACCTTCAAATCCGTCTCCGCACGGCGCATCAACCTCGCCCGCGCGCTCGTCGGCGTACCTGTCTGGCAACGCGGCTACCACGACGCCATCGTCCGCGGCCCGCGCCACCTCGACGCCGTGCGCCGGTACATCGCCCTGAACGCAGCGCGGGCGTGGGAGGCCGCGCGCCAGAACAACCGTCGCCCCTTCGACGAACCCGAATGCCCGTAGGGGCGGGTCTCGACCCGCCCCCCACCGCCCACCCAACCCGCAGTCGCCCCTTCACCCCCCCGCCCCTTCACCCTCGGCATCCGCCCGTTGCGTCCCACCCCAAACGGGGCACCCAAGGAGGGGGCGGGTCGAGACCCGCCCCTACGACCCCGTCACCCCACTCACGCGGCGACACCATGCCACCGCGCGCGATCCCACGGCGCCCCCATCGCGCCGACACGCACACTCCGTCACCCCGCAATCCCCAGCGCGGCGGCGACGAGGGTCTGCTGCTCGGCGGCGCTGATCTTGCCGGAGCCGACGGCGGGCGAGGCGCTCGCGCGGCGACCGGCGTACTCGATGCGGTGGCAGCCACCGTTCATCTGGTCGAGCGTCGCTTCGAGGTACTCGCGCACGAACGTCCACGCGCCCATGTTGCGCGGCTCCTCCTGCGCCCACACCACCGTCGAGGCGCCGATGCGCTCGATCTCGGCGCGCACCTCGGCGTCGGGCCACGGGTAGATCTGCTCCACGCGCGTGACGGCGACGCCCTCGGGTGCGGCGGCGATGAGGTCGTAGTAGACCTTGCCGGAGCAGAAGACGTGGCGGTCGGCCGTCGCGGCCGTCGCCGGGATGACGGGCAGGAAGCCGCCGTCGGTGAAGTCCGCCGGGGCCGAGACGGCCGCCGGGAGGCGCAGCAGGCTCTTCGGACTCATCACCACGAGCGGCTTCTTCGCCGTCGCCGTCACCTGCCGACGGAGGGCGTGGAAGAGGTTCGCAGGCGTCGTCAGGTTGGCGACGATCATGTTGTCTTCGGCGCAGAGTTGCAGGAAGCGCTCGAGGCGTGCCGACGAATGCTCGGGCCCCTGCCCTTCGTAGCCGTGCGGCAGCAGCAGGACGAGGCTCGAACACTGCGACCACTTGGCCTCGGCGGAGGCGAGGAACTGGTCGAACACGATCTGCGCGCCGTTGGCGAAGTCGCCGAACTGCGCCTCCCAGACGACGAGCGCCTCGGGCCGCGCGACCGAGTATCCGTACTCGAACGCGCAGACGGCGTACTCGGAGAGGAGCGAGTCGTAGATCATGAACGGCCCCTGCGCCGCCGCGCCGCCGCCCGTTGCGAGGTGGGCGAGCGGGGCGTACTCGGCGCCGGTTTCCTGGTCGAAGAGGACGGCGTGGCGGTGCGAGAACGTGCCGCGGCGGCTGTCCTGCCCGGTCACGCGCACCGGCGTGCCCTCGAGCAGGAGCGTGCCGAAGGCGAAGGCCTCGCCGTATCCCCAGTCGATCTTGCCCGCTTCGAACAGCTCGGCGCGGCGGCTGAACTGCTTGGCGAGCTTCGGGTGGACGTTGAAGTCCTCGGGAGCCGTCATCAGCGCCCGCGTGACGGTGTCGAGGGCCGCGCGCGGCACGGCGGTCGAGGGGGCTTCGAGGGGCGCGTCGGTGCGGTCGGCGAGGGCCTCGGCGGCGCGGCGGGCGTCGCGGGCGGTGTCGCGCTCGGGGTCGTCGCGCGTCTTGTCGAAGGCCTCGGTCAGGCGTCCGCGGAAGTCGTCGAGCATCTGCTCGGCGTCGGCGGGCGTCAGGTCGCCGCGGCGAACCAAGCGCTCGACGTAGACGAGGCGCGGCGTGCGGCGGCCCTGAATCTTGCGGTAGAGGATCGGATTCGTGTACGTCGGCTCGTCGCCTTCGTTGTGGCCGTAGACGCGGTAGCAGATCAGGTCGACGACGACGTCCTTGTTGAACGCCTGCCGGTAGGCGAAGGCGAGCCGCGCGACGCGCACGACGGCCTCGGGGTCGTCGGCGTTGACGTGGAAGATGGGCGCCTGGATCATCCGCGCGACATCGGTCGCGTAGGTCGTCGAGCGGCTGAATCCGCCGGGACGGTCGTGAAGCCGATCTGGTTGTTGACGACGAGGTGGACGGTGCCGCCGGTGCGGTAGCCGCGCAGCTGGCTCATGTTGAGCGTCTCGGGCACGACGCCCTGACCGGCGAAGGCGGCGTCGCCGTGGAGCAGGATCGGGAGGACGGCGTCCTGCGCCGGGTCGTCGGGCGAGCCGTTCTCGCGGAGCACGTCCTGCCGGGCGCGGGCCATGCCCTCGACGATCGGGTCGACGGTTTCGAGGTGGCTCGGGTTGGCCGCGAGCATCAGTTCGACCGTCTGCCCGCCCGGCGCGTGGTGCGTGCCGGTCATCCCGAGGTGGTACTTGACGTCGCCCGAGCCGTGCATCGACGTGGGGTCGATGTGGCCTTCGAACTCGCCGAAGATGGCCTCGAACGATTTCCCGAGCACGTTGGCGAGCACGTTCAGGCGTCCGCGGTGCGCCATCCCCATCACCGCTTCGCGCACGCCCGCCTCGGCGGCGGCGGTGAGCGTGGCGTCGAGGAACGGGATCGTGGCGTCGGCGCCCTGCAAGCTGAACCGCTTCTGGCCGACGTACTTGGTGTGGAGGAACGTCTCGAACGCCTCGGCGGCGTTGAGGCGGTCGAGAATGCGCTTCTTCTCGTCGACCGTGAGCGTCGCGGCGACGCGTGTGCCCTCGACACGCTCGATGAGCCACCGCTTCTCCTCGACCGACGTGATGTGCATGAACTCGACGCCGACCTTGCGGGTGTACGTCTCGCGGAGCACGTCGAGGATCTGGCGCAGCGGCATCTCCTCCTTGCCGTCGAGGCCGCCGGTCAGGAAGACGCGGTCGAGGTCCCAGACCGACAGGTCGTAGTGCGCGATGTCGAGTTCGGGGTGCGCGCGCCACTCGTAGCCGAGCGGGTTGACGTCGGCTTGCAGGTGGCCGCGGACGCGGTAGGCGCGGATGAGTTGGAGCACGCGCGCCTGTTTCTGCACGAACGCCCGCTGCTCGTCGGCGGCGGCCCAGGCACCGGCCACGGCGGGGGCAGTGTCGGGTGCGTGGCGGAAGGGCGGGTAGACGACGCCGAGGCTCCGGAACACCGTCTCGTAGAACCCGTCCTGCCCGAGGAGGAGGTTCACGAGGTGCGCGAGGAACGCCCCCGACTCGGCGCCCTGGATGACGCGGTGGTCGTAGGTGCTCGTCAGCGTCATCACCTCCGAGTAGCCCGCGCGCGAGGCCACGTCCGGCGGCATGGCGTAGAACTCGGGCGGGTAGCCGATCGAGCCGACGCCGACGATGACTGCCTGTCCGGGCATGAGGCGCGGCACGCTCAGCGTCGTGCCGATCATGCCGGGGTTGGTGATCGACGCCGTCGTGCCCGCGAAGTCGTCGAGCGTGAGCGCACCGTCGCGGGCGCGGCGCACGATGTCGTTGTAGGCGGCGAGGAACTGCGCGAACGAGAGCGTCTCGGCGCCCTTGATGCTCGGCACGACGAGCGTGCGCCGCCCGCGCTTCTCGAGGTCGATGGCGAGGCCGAGGTTGACGTGCGCGGGCTGCACGAGCGTCGGCGTGCCGTCGTTGTCCTCATAGACCGCGTTGACGGAAGGATAGGCGTTGAGCGCGAGCGCGATGGCGTGGGCGATCAGGTGCGTGAACGACACCTTGACGCCGCCGACGAGCTTCTGGTGGTCGTTGATGAGGCGCCGGTTTTCGCTCATCATCTTGACCGGGAAGGTCCGCACGCTCGTCGCCACCGGCACCGACAGGCTGGCCTCCATGTTCTCGACGATCTTCGAGGCCGCGCCGCGGATGACCGAGCGCGTGGCGCCGTCGTCGGGCGGGGCGCTCGCACCGTCGCCACCGGCAGGCGACGCCGGGACCTTGGCGGCGGGCGCCGGGGTCGCCGGTGCGGCGTTCGCGGCGGCGCCGTTCGCGGGGCCGGACGCCGGTGCGGGCGCAGCCACGACGACCGGGACCGGCGCGGCGGGGGCGGTCGGCGCGGCGCGCTGGGCGGGGGTAGCGACGGAGGCGTCGGGCGAGTAGCCCGCGAAGAACTCGCGCCACGAGGGCGAGACGCTGTCGGGGTTGTCGAGGTACTGCTTGTAGTAGTCCTCGATGATGCCGGTGTTGTAGCCGAGCGTGCTCACAGAAGTCGGGAGGTTTGGGCGCCAGAAGTCGTCCGGTAACGTGCCCCACCGGGGGAGGATTCCCCGCTGCACCCGCCTCCACCGCCGTATCCGAGCGCGCCGCTGCCCGGTCCGCACCGCTACATCCATCCCTCCCGCCGGTACCACGCGATCGTCTCCGCGATGCCTTCGCCGAGCCCGACGCGCGGCGCGTAGCCGATCTCGCGCATCGCTTTCGCCGAATCGCAGGCGATGACCGCGTCGCGCAGTTCGAGCGCCTTTTCGCGGTTGAGCGGCGGGTACTGCCCGGCGAGCCGCCCGAGCGCCTCGACGGCGGTGCCGATGGGCACGACGAGCGCTCTGGGGATGGGGACCGTCACGACCCGCCGCCCGAGCGCCGCCGCCGTCGCGTCGCGCACCTCCGCCCACGAGACGGGCGCGGACGGTGCCGAGGAAGTACGTCTGCCCCACCGCCGCCGGATGCGCGAGCGCGAGCGCATATCCGTCCACGAGATCGTCGACGTGGACGAGCGTCAGCACCGGCTCCGACGCGTCGCCGACGACGGGGCAGAGGCCGCGCGCCGCCGTGCGGAAGAAGGTCAGGATGTCGGACTCGCGCGGCCCGTACACCGCCGGGGGCCGGACGATCGTGAGCGGCAGCCGCCCGGCATACGGCGTGACCGCCGCCTCCATCCGCGCCTTCGACGCCCCGTAGCGCGAGATCGGCGCGAGCGGCGTGGATTCGTCCGCCACGCGCGATCCATCGCCCCGTCCAACCGCGGCCAGGCTGGACGTGACGACGACGCGGCGCACATCCGGCGCGCGATCCGTCACGGCGTCGAGCAGGCGCGTCGTGGCGGTCACGTTGGCGGCCTCGAACGCGGCGTCGGCGGCAGGCCCGGCGCCCGGCGCCCGCGTCAGCCCGGCGACGTGGACGACGGCGGTGACACCGTCGAGCGCGGCGGCGAGGCTCTCGGGGCGAGAGAGATCGCCCGTCACGCGCTCGATGCGGGCGGCGAGGTGCGCCGGGGCGCGGTCGAGGTGGCGGGCGTCGGCGCGCACCAGCGCCCGCACGCGGTGGCCGTCGGCGGCGAAGCGCTCGGCGAGGTGCGAGCCGATGAAGCCGCTCGCGCCGGTGAGGAAGATCGTGTCGGGCACGGGGGGCGGGTCGGTGAGTTTGTGGGTTGGTGCGTTCGTGGGCTGCGGGGGGCGATGGCGTGCGGAGGCGTCCTGAACGCATCCGCCGCGCTGCCGGTGTCACTCCCCGGTGCCGTGCACGTTCGCCTCCCCCCTTCTCCTCACCAGCCCACGAACTCACGCCCCAACAACTCGCCCCCCCATGCGCTACCCGATCACGCCCGACGGACGCTATTTCGTCCACAACGGACGGCTGTGGCGCACGTCGAACCCGGATCTGCCCGAAGGCGAGCGCAGCCGCCTCACCCGCGAGCTGATGGCCGCCCGGCGCGACGTCGGCACCGCCAAACGCGCCGCCGATGCCGGCGCCGAGCGCGACGCCCGCGCCCGCGTCCACACCGCCAAAGTGGCCCTCGGCGAGCGCGGCCCGGTCTGGTGGACCGACGGCGCGCCCGACGTCAACCGGCACATGGCGCGCACGACCGCCTACGCCGACTGGTACGCCGCCCTCCCCGACGGCGCCGACGACCCGAAGCGCATCGACCGTTCAGACGGCGACGCCTGACTCCGCCCCTGCGCCCAGCCCGGCGCTGCGGCCGGTTGACCAGGCCCAGAGGAAGTTGTAGCCGCCGATCGGGCCGAAGGCATCGAGGACTTCGCCGCAGAAGTAGAGACCGGGCGCGCGGCGGCTCTCCAGGGTTCGCGGGTCGACATCGGCGAGATCGACCCCGCCCCCCGTGACCTCGGCGGTGCGGTAGCCTTCGTCGCCGGTGACGCGGAGCGGGAAGGCGCCGAGGGCGGCCGAGAGGCGGCGGCGGGCGTCGCGCGTCAGGTGCGCGAGCGGTTGGTCGGGCGCCACGCCCGCGTGGGCGAGGAGCGCGTCGGCGAGGCGCGCGGGGACGGCGCGGCGGAGTGCGGGCGCGGCGGGGCCGGTGAGCGTCCGGAGGTGCGCGTCCCACGCCGGGTCGTCCATCTCCGGCAGCCAGCGGACGGTGAGCGGCGGCGGCGCCTCGCCGAGCGCGCGGGCGCGGGTGACGAGGTGCGACACGTCGAGCACCGACGGGCCGCTGTAGCCACGGTGCGTGAACAGGAAGCCGCGCGCCGACGCCATCGCCGTGCCGCCCTTTCCACCGGCGACGCGCGCGGCGAGCGACAGGCCCGCGAGCGTGGCGACGGGCGCGCCGCCGGGGCCGGTGTCGGAGGTGAGGGGCGTGAGGGCGGCGTACGTCGGCACGAGGGCGTGGCCGGTGCGGCGCGCGAGGCCGAGGCCGAACCCGTCGCTGCCGGTGTTGGGGACGGACAGTCCGCCCGTCGCCACGACCACCGAGGCGGCCTCGATGGCCCCACCGCCCTCGGTCTCGACGGCCCACCGGGCGCCGTCGCCACCGTCCGAATCGAGCGGGCGGACGGCGGTGACGCGGGTGTCGAAGACGTGGCGGACGCCCGACCGCTGCGTCCACGCGACGAGCGCGGCGCGGACGTCGGTGGCGCGGTTCGAGGCAGGGAAGAGCTTGCCGGTCTCCGGCTCCATGACGAGCGGCACGCCGAGCGTGTCCTCGAAGAAGCGCCGCTGGTCGCCGAGCGGCCACGCGCCGAGCATTCGCTTGACGAGGTGGTGCGGCGACGCCGAGACGAAGCGCCGCACGTCGACCTCCGACGGCAGCACGTTGCAGCGCCCGCCGCCCGAGACGACGATCTTCTTGCCGCCCTGCCGCGTCCGCTCGACGAGCACGACCTCCGCGCCCGCCTGCGCCGCCCACCCGGCGGCCATCAGCCCCGCCGCACCGGCCCCGAGCACGACGACGGGGGAGCGGTTCGGAACGGGCATCGAGCGGGGCGGGAGAATGGATCGTCGCCAACGTGGTGCGGGTCTCGGGGTTTGTCGTTGGTCGTTTGTTGTTGGTGGATCGAGGGCGATGCGCGACGGGCGGGGGCGATGCGCGACGGGCGGGGGCGATGCGCGACGGGCGGGGGCGAGGCGCGACGGGGCACTACACATCGTGCCCAACCCGCCACCGTCCCTCTCGTGCGCCACCCGCCACCGCACCCATCCCGCGACCAACGGCCAACAACCAACACCCCCACGCATTCCTCACCGCCGATGCGGGGCGAAAACGCGGCCGGGCGGCGTTCGGGCGGCATCATGACCGTCTTCCCCGACACCGCCCCTGCCCTGCTCGGCTTCGACGCCGTGCGCGCGCGCCTCGCCACGCACGCCCTCGGGCGCGAGGCCGCCGACCGCCTCGCCGCGCTCGGACCGTTCACGAACGCCGACGCCGCCCGCCGCGAGATCGCCCGCGTCGCCGCCCTCGCCGAGGTGCTGCGCTTCGACGATCCACTGCCGTTCGAGCGGATGCCCGACCTGCGGAGCGTCCTCCGCCGCGTCGCGCCCGAGGGCGGCACGGCGGCCCCCGAAGACCTGCTGGCCGTCCGCATGGCCCTCGACACCGCGCGCCGGATGCGCGCCTACCTCGACGTGCGCCGCGCCCGCCACCCCGACCTGGCCCCCCTCGCCGACGCCCTGACGCCGCTCCCCGACGTCGAGGCCCGCCTCGCGCGCACGATCTCGGACGAGGGCACCGTCCGCGACGACGCCTCCGACGCGCTCCGACGCCTGCGACGCGACCTCGTGCGGCTGCGGCAGAGCCACCGCGACGCCGTCGTCGGCGAACTCAAGCGCGCCGCCGCCCTCGGCATCGCCGCCGCCGACGAACCGACGGTGCGCGCGGGCCGCCTCGTGATCGCGCTCAAGGCCGAGGCGCGGCGCAAGATTCCCGGCGTCGTCCACGACGTGAGCGCGACCGGGCAGACGGTTTTCCTCGAACCCGCGGCGGTCTTCGACGCCGCCAACGACGTGCGCGAGGCCGAACTCGCCGAGGCCAGAGAAGTCGAGCGCGTGCTCGCCGAGGCCTCCGCCGCCGTGCGGGCGCGGCTGCCGGAGATCAAGGACAGCCACCGCGCGCTCGTGGCGCTCGACGTCGTGCGGGCCAAGGCGCGCCTCGCCGTCGAACTCGACGCGGTGCCTGCGGAGATGGGCGACGAGGGCATCGTCGACCTGCGCGCGGCGCGGCATCCGGCGCTCGTGCTCCGCTTCGCCGCCGAGGCCGAGCGCGGGGGACACGCCCAACCGGGCGGCGCCTCTGCCTCCCACACCCTCACCACCTCACCACCTCACCACCCCGCCCGCGCCGTCGTGCCGCTCACGCTTCGCCTCGACGGCGAGACGCGCGGCCTCGTCATCACCGGCCCGAACGCGGGCGGCAAATCCGTCGCGCTCAAAACCGTCGGCCTCTTCGCCCTGATGCAGGCCGCGGGGCTGCTGCTGCCCGCAGCGCCCGGCACCCGCGTCGACGCGTTTGCGCGGCTCTACGCCGACATCGGCGATGCGCAGAACCTCGACGACGACCTCTCGACGTTCTCGTCGCACGTGGCCCGGCTGCGCCACATCGTGAGTGGTGAGCGGCGCGGCGATCCGGGCGCGGCGATGCGCGGCGCACTCGTGTTGCTCGACGAGGCGGGGACCGGCACCGACCCGGCCGAGGGTGGACCGCTCGCGCAGTCGGTCGTCGAGCGCATCGTCGCGGGCGACGGGCGGGTCGTGGCGACGACGCACGTCGGGGCGCTCAAAGCGTTCGCGCACGCCCATCCGCACGTCGCCAACGGGGCGATGGTGTTCGACCGCGAGACCCTCGCGCCGACGTACCGCTTCGCCGCGGGCATCCCCGGCTCGTCGTACGCCTTCGAGATCGCCGAGCGCGGCGGCCTCGACGCGTCTGTCATCGCGCGTGCGCGCAGCCTCGCGGGCGAGCGGCAGGGATCGCTCGAAGACCTCCTGCTCGACGTCCAGGCGCGCGTGGCGACGCTCGACCGCGAGCGCGCCGACCTCGCCACCGCGAGCGCCGAGGCGGCCCGCATCCGCACCGACTTCGAGCACCGGCGCGGCGAATTGCGCCGCCAGCGCGACGCCCTCCGCGCCGAAGCCCTCGCCGACGCCGCCCGCATCGTCCGCGAGGCCAACGCCGCCGTCGAGCGCACGGTGCGCGAGATCAAGGAGGCGCAGGCCGAGCCGGAGGCCACGAAAGCCGCGCGCGAAGCCCTCGCCGCCGTCCGCGCGAGCGTCGAGCGGCGCCAGCAGAAGACCGAGCGGCGGCAGACGGCGCAGGCGCGCGGCCCGGCCAGCGGGGCGACAAGCGGGCCGGTGCAGGCGGCCTCCAAGGCGACCCCGGCGCCCGCGTTTGCGACGGGCGATCAGGTGATCGTCGATGAGGGGACGACGGTGGGGACGGTCATGTCGGTCGAGAAGGGCGAGGCGGTCGTCGCGGCGGGGGCGTTTCGGATGCGCGTGGCGCTCGGGCGGCTCCGGCGCGTCGGCGGCAAAAAGGCGCAGGAGATCGAGGTGCGCCGGACGGCGTCGGCGTCGATGCCCATCCTCTCGGCCTCGACGCGCCTCGACGTGCGCGGCCTGCGGGCCGACGAAGCCCTCGCCGACCTGCCGCGCTTCCTCGACTCCGCCGTCGCGGCAGGCGTCGGGGCCGTCGACATCCTCCACGGCAAGGGCACCGGCGCCCTCCGCGCCACGATCCGCGACTGGCTCGCGGGCGAACCCGACGTGCTCGGCGTCGAGGACGCGCGCCCCGAGGCGGGCGGCGCGGGCGTGACGGTCGTGACGCTGCGGTAGGCGACGACCGGGCGGCGCCGACGACGCGCACGCCGGGTGTATACACGGCCGTGCGTGGCAGATTTGGCCGGGCCATATATTGCGCCTCTGTCTGAACGACCATTTTTAGCGCCACACGCCGTCCATGCCCTGGCAATCCGAGATGGACCGGCTCCGCGCCGAACTCTTCGTTGGACGTGAGTCCGAGCAGGAGACCTTCCGGCGCCTCCTCGCGGCGCCCGGCGCGCCCGACTCCGGCAGCCCGTCTTCGGGCGTCCAACCGGCCCATCCGCCCGTCGCGCTCCTCGTGAGCGGCCCTCCCGGCATCGGCAAGACGGCCCTGCTGCGGCATATGGCGGCCTGCGCGCGCACCTCGGGCCACGCGACGGCGTGGCTCGACGCCTCGGCGGTCGACGGCCCCAACGCCCTCGACACCGCCCTCGCCACCCTCACCGCCACGCCCGGCGGCGCGAGCGGCAGTGCGACCGGCGACGGCGAGGCGCGCGTGGCCGTGTGGTTCATCGACGCCCTCGTGCCCGGCCTCGTCGTGCCGCTCTTCGAGCGCGTCTTCCCGCGCCTGCCCGCCGACGTGTGCCTCGTCGCCGCCACGACGGAGGCGCCGCCTGCGTGGCGCGCCGATCCGGTCGTGCGGCGCCTCGTGCAGGCACTTCCGCTCGGGCCGCTCGGCAAGGAGGACAGCCGCGCCCTCCTGCGCACCCGCGGCGTGGACGACGCGGCACACGCGCCGATCCTCGCCTTCGCCTACGGCCATCCGCTCGCGCTCGCCCTCGCCGCCGATGTGGCCGTACAGGTGCCCAACGAGGCGTTCGAGCCGCTCGCCGCCCCCGCCCTCATCGGCGCCCTCGTCTCCCGGTTCGCCGCAGGCATCGACAGCGACGACGCCCGCGACGCGCTCACCGCCGCCGCGCTCGTGCGCACGCTCGACGAACCGCTCCTCGCTGCGCTTCTCGGGCGCGACGACGCGCGCGAGCGCTTCGAGTGGCTGAGCCAGCTCGCCATCACCGAGCGCCTCGGCCTCGGCCTCGGCCTGCACCCGCTCGTTCAGGACGTGCTCACGCAGGACGCGCGGTGGCGCAACCCGGTCCGCTTCGACGACCTCCACGTCCGCGCCCGCGGGGCCTATGCCGCGCGCCTCATCCGCGCCGCCGAGGCAGACTTCGCGCCACTTCTCGCCGACTACCTCTTCCTGCTGCGCGACAACCCCATCGTGCGGCCCTTCTTCGAGCTGCTCGTGCGGCCGCTGCGCACCGACGCGCCGCGCCGCTGGCGCACCCGCGCCGCCACCACCGCCGACATCGACCGTCTCGTGGCCCTCACCGAGGCGCACGAGGGCGCCGCGAGCGCGCAGTGGGCGCGCCTCTGGCTCACGCGCGACCCGAGCACCGCGCGCGTCTACGAGGACCACGGTCCCGACCTCGCCGCCTCCGCCCCGGCCCTCGTCGGCTTCCTGATGACGCTGCGCCTCGCGCCCGGCGCCGACACCCACGGCGACCCCGCCGTCGAAGCCGCCCTCCGCGTCGCCGGGGGCGTCGCGCCGCTGCGCAGCCACGAGCACGCGACGCTGTTCCGCTTCTGGATGGCGTCGGAGACCTACCAGAACGTCTCCCCGGTGCAGGCGCTCATCTTCGTCGAGACGGTGCGGCACTACCTCGCCACGCCCGGCCTCGCTGTCAGCCTGCTGCCCTTCGCCGATGTCGGCCTGTGGCAGCTCGTCATGGCCGTCGCGGGCCTCGACCGGATGACCGATGCCGATTTCGAGATCGGCGGGCGCGTCTACGGTGTCTTCGGGCACGACTGGCGACGCGTGCCGCCCGATGCGTGGCTCGGTCGCATTGCCCGGTTCGGCCTCGATCCGGCGCCCCCGGCGCCAACGACGCAGGCGCGGCGTGTGCTCTCGCGCAAGGCCTTCGGCGACGCCGTCGATGAGGCGCTGCGCTGCGCCCGACGCCCGGATCAGCTCGCGCGGACGGTGCTCGCCGAGACGCGCCTCGTGGGCGACCGCCGCGACACGGGCGAGGCACTCGTCGCCGTCATCCGCGAGGCCATCGAGCGCATGGCCGCTGTGCCGCGGACACGCCCGCTCGCGCTCGCGCTCGACGCGTCGTTCTTCTCGTCGATCGCCACGCAGGAGCGCGTCGCCGAGCACCTCGGCCTGCCGTTCAGCACCTACCGCCGCCACCGCCGCCGCGCCACCGAAGCCCTCGCCGATGCACTCTGGATCGTCGAGACCGAGAGCGCCGCAGGCGGCGAGCGGACGGGTGGTGCGACGAACACGTAACTACGTGGGTGAGCAGTGTGGACAGTCACACGAACAGCGCCCGGAGGCTGTCCGATGCGGGCAACGGGAGCGTAACGGCGCGCTACGGACCGGTAACGCCTGCTCCATGGCCTGAAAGTGAACAGCGTGTGGACTGTTGATGGGGGATTGGAATTGGCGAACGTTCGCCCACGCCCACCAGACCCCCGGCTTTCTCCATGCACTTCCTCTCCTTCCTCGAACGCGCCGACACCCCCATCGTGGGACCGTCGGCCACGTCGCGCCGAGGCTTCCTCGGCCTCGCCGGTGTCGCCGGCGCTGCGACGCTCGCCCTTTCGGCCTGCGACAGCAACGACGACAACAACGACGCCGACGTCAAGCTCGACTTCTCGAACGACTTCGGCGTCCTCAACTACGCCTACGCGCTCGAACAGCTCGAAGCCGCGTTCTACGTCCAGGTCATCTCGGCGCCCTACTCGGGCATGACGAGCGCTGAAATGACGATCCTGACCGACGTGCGCAACCACGAGGTCATTCACCGCGAGTTCCTCAAGGGGGCTCTCGGCTCGAACGCCATCGGCGCGCTCACCCCGAACTTCGACGCGATCCGCTTCAACGACCGCACGAGCGTTCTCACGACCGCCAAGACGTTCGAGGACCTCGGCGTCGCCGCCTACAACGGCGCGGGCAAGTACATCAAGGACAGCGGCTACCTGACGGCCGCGGGCAAGATCGTCTCGGTCGAGGCGCGCCACGCCGCCGTCATCCGCGAGCTTCTCGCCCCCGGCTCCGACAGCTTCGCCAACCTCACCGACATCGGAAACGGCTCCGCCCCCGCGAACGGCCTCGACGGCGCCCTCAAGCCCGACGTGGTCCTCCGCGCCGCCGGTGCCTTCATCCGCCAGTCCGTTTCCGCTCGCAACTTCTGAACCGATGAATCCCAACGAACACTTCCTCTCCTCGGTCGACCCCGAGATCCTCGAGCGCGTGCGCCTGAACCGCCGCGAGGCGCTCGGCAAGGCCGCGAAGGCGGGCCTCGGCGCCGCCGTCCTCACGTCGCTCCCGGTCGCCTTTGGCCTCTCGGCCCAGTCCGCCTTCGGGCAGACCGTGCCCGCCTCCGTCGCAGCGGTGCTCAACTACGCGCTGACGCTCGAGTACCTCGAAGACGAATTCTACCGCATGGGTCTCCAGTCGGGCGTCGTCCCGGCGGGCGCCGCGCGCACCTACGTCTCCCTCATCTCGACGCACGAGACGCAGCACGTGGCGCTTCTCAAGAGCGTCCTTGGTGGTCAGGCCGTCGCCAAGCCGGTGTTCGACTTCACCGGCGGCAACGGCGCCAACAACGGCCCCTTCCGTCCCTTCTCGGACTACCAGACCTTCCTCGCGCTCTCGCAGGGCTTCGAGGACACCGGCGTCCGCGCGTACAAGGGCCGCGCGCCCGAGCTGAAAGGCACCGACACCCTGACGGTCGCGCTCCAGATCCACTCGGTCGAGGCGCGCCACGCCGCGCGCATCCGCCAGCTGCGCGGGCAGAAGGGCTGGATCACCGGCAACCAGACCGATGTGGCGGCCCTCCAGGCCATCTACAACGGCGAGGAGACGGTCAACTTCACCGGCACGATCTCGGGCGTCCCGGCCTCCGCCGTGACCGAAGCCTTCGACGAGCCGCTGACGCCCGCCGCCGTGCTCGCGATCGCCGATCCGTTCATCGCGGGCTGACACCGCGCTGCACGCTCCGTGCGCAGGCCGGAGACCTCACGGGGTCTCCGGCCTGTTTTGCGTTGTGGTGGTGAGGGACGAACAGGGCGGGACGTGCAAGCACGTCCCCCACGTGAGGGCGTACGCATCGGAAGGAGTGGAGCGTCGGATGTTTGAATCGTGCCGTGCGGCCTGTTTCTTGCGTGACTCCCGGACTGCTGTTCGATCCATCCCTGCTCCGATGCGCCTGCTCCCGCCCGCCGCCTCCCCGTTCGTCCGCGCCGCGCTCGTCGTCCTCGTTGCAACCGCGCCTGTGGCGGTGGCACGCGCGCAGACGGCGCCGCCGATCCTTCCCGCACTCGAACGCGCGCTCGCCGAGGGCCGCGCGGCCGACCTCGGGCGGCTCCTCGGCGACCGCGTCGAGGTGTCGCTTCCCGACGGCAGTGGCGTATACAGCCGCGCACAGGCGCCCTTCGTCCTCGACCGCTTCTTCGGCGAGCACCCGGCGGCGCGCTTCCGCATCGACCACCGGATGGCCGCGGGCAGCGCGTACCTCATCTCCGGCCGCTACGACGCCGAAGACGGCACCTCGATGACCGTGCAGGTGCGCCTCGCCCTCGACGGCGACACGTGGACCGTCCGCGCCCTCCGCTTCGACGCGGCGCGGCTGGAGTGAGGGGCGAGAGGGATGGGTTGGTGAGGTGATGGAAGGCCACACAGGCTGTCGCGGACCCAACAGCCTGTCATTGCGAGGAGCGCAGCGACGCGGCAATCCGGATCGACGGGCGCCGTGACTGCCGGAAGACTCGGGCACCTTCGACCCGGATTGCCGCGGCCCGTGCCAGGCCTCACAATGACAGGCGGGGACTATCGAGCCACCGGACCGGCGGTGGTGTCACCCGCACGCCCCGGCGCCGCGCGCATCACCACCGGCGGCACCATTCGCACCCACCGGGACCGCCCGTATCCACTGGCGGCGCCCGCGCCCATCGCCCCCCCGCATCACACCCGCACCAAGCGCGCGAGGACCGGCGATTTCGCGCCGGACACGATGGAGCGGGCAGGCGGCCGCACCCGCGCGCCGATCTTGTGTGCGCTCCACCTGGCCTCTGCCCTGCCCGTCCCCGCCCCGTTGCCCGCCGCGCTCCGCCGTTTCGCGCCGCTCGTCCCGGCACTCGTCGCGTTCGTTCTGTGGGCGACGGCGCCCCTCGTCGTGCCCGCCGTGCCCGGCCCGGACCCCACCGCCCTCGCCGACGCCGCGCTCGCCGACGCCGACGACGCCCTCACCACCGCCTGGGCCGACACCGACGCGCGCGCGCACCGCCTGGCGCGCGACCCCGCCGTCGCCGCCGCGCTCACCGGCGAGACGCCCGAGGCGCTCGGCGCCCTCGTCCGCCGCTTCGCCGCCACGCCGCCGCCGCCGCGTGTATCGGTCGAGGTCTGGCGCGATTCGCTGCTCTACGCGTGGCAGGGCGCGTCGGCGCAGCAGGGAGGGGCGGCGGGCGCGCAGTTCGGGGAGTCGGCGCGCGAGGGTCTCGTCGTCACCGAAACGCGGACGCTGATTCGACGCGTCGAACCGGTCGAGGGCATCGACGGCGGGCGTGTCGTCGTGACGCGGACGGTGCGCGAGACGCCGCCGGTGCGCAACGCGTCGCTGCGCCCCTACGACCTCATCCGCACCGCCACCCGCGCCCGCGGCCTCGACATCCGCCTCGACACGGCGCGGCAGGCGGGTGTGGAGGACGACGGGGGCACGCGATCCCGCCGATCGCCGTCACCGGCGCAGGCAGAACGTCCGTGCCGCTCGGACGCCTCTCGGCCGACATCGCCGCGCGGACGCCGTCCGTCGACCGGCGCGTCGACGACGTGCGGGCGTTCTGGGCCGTCGTGATGGGATTCGCACTCGCCGGGGCCGTGCTCGGGTTGTGGCGGCGGGCGCTGCGGCGGCGCCACGGGCGAGTCGCGGCGTGGACGGCGGCGCTCGTCGCGGCCATCGGCGGGGTGCGCGTGCTGCTGCTCGTGCTCGACGTGCCCGCGCAGTGGCAGCGCAGCCCGGCGCCCTTCGCGCCGCTCTTCGACCCCGAACGCTTCGCCACGCCCGTCGCCTTCGGCCTCGCACGCTCGCTCGGCGACCTGATCGTCACCGTCGCCGCCGTGCTCCTCGCTGCCGCCATCGCCACGCGCGGCCTCGGTGCTGCCGAGACGCGGATCGGGGACGGACGACGTGCCGACGCAACGACCTCCCCGAAGCGCCGCGCCTTCCCCACCGTGCTCGTCGTCCTCGCCGCCGCGACTGCCGGGGCAGGCATCGTGGCCGCCGCCGATCTGCTCGCCACGCTCGCTGCCCGCGCGCTCCTCGACTCGACGCTGCCCGTCTTCTCGCGCGCGACGCTCTGGCCCCCGCGCGACGTGGCCCTGCTGCTCGGCGCGCTCCTCGGCGCCACGCTCGCCACCGTCTGGACAGCCCGCGCCCTCGTCGACGCGGCACGATGGGTCGCGGTTCGGCTGGACCCCTCACGGACGGATGGGACGCGGTGGGTCGTGATCGGCGGCGGGAGCGTGCTCGGGGCTGCGGTAGCCGCAGGGCTGATCGGTGCGCCCGCGCGGGCGATGAGCGTCGCTGCCGTCGTGACCGGCGTAGCGGTGTGGGAATCGCGGCGACGGCCGAGCGGCGCGGTGCGGCGCGGCCTCTGGCCCGGCAGTCTGCGCGCGGTCCTGCCCGGCGTGCTCCTCGTCGCCGCCCTGCTCTACCCGCTCCTCTACGCGGGCCTCGCGGCGCAGCGGCAGACGCAGATGGACGAGGCCGCCGGATCGGTCGAGCGCGACGCGCGCGTGCTCTTCGACCTCACCGACGTGCTGCGCCGCGCCCAGGACGACCCCGCCGTCCGCGACCTCCTCGCCGACCCCGCCCCTCTCCCCGGCAGCGCCGCCGACAGCGCCCGCCGCGCCCGCCTCGACGCCCGCGCCGCCGCCCTCGTGCGAGATGCCCTTCTCGGCAGCTACGGCCCGTACGACGTCGGCCTCGTCGTCCTCGACCGCGACGGACGCCTCGCCGGGCGATACGCCGAGGGCCTTTCCGCCCCCTCCGACGTGCTCGACCTCGACGAGTTCGCCTTGCTGCGCGCGATGCAGGCCGGGCGCTCCGGCGGCGGCGATTCGCGTGCCCGCGATCCCTTCGCCCTCGACCCCTTCGGCGCGCCCGACTCCGACCTCATCGTCGAGCCAGTGACCGGGCGGCGCGAGGCCGACCGCTTCCAGTACCTCGGCCTCGCGCGCCTCGACAGCGTCGGGTTCGTGACCGCGCGGGCCGAACCCGCGCCCCGCACGCGCGACTTCGAGACGCCGTTTCCGCGCGTGCTCCTGCCCGACGGCGCCGCCGGGCTGGCCTCCGACCTCGCCGTCGCCCAGTTCCGCGACGGCGTGTTCGTGCGCGGCATCGGGCAGGACTTCGGGCGCGCCCGCCTCGACGACGCCACGATCCGCGCGACCGCCGACGGCGCCGACGTGTGGCGCACCGAGCGCGACCGCACCGGCCGCTCCCGCGTCCTCTACCGCGCCCAGCCCGACTCCGCCGCTGCGGCAGGCGACGGACCTCCCGGCGTGCTCGCCGACGCCGGGCGCGTCGTGGCCGTCCGGGCGCCTCTCCTGACCGTCTTCGACCACCTGTTCTTCGCCCTCCGCCTCGCGCTCGTCGGGTTCGCGCTCGCGCTCGTGCCCGTCGCGGTCTTCCTCGCGCGCACGCCGGGCGTGTGGCCGCCGCGGCGGTTCCGCGACCGCGTCCTCGGCGCCTTCCTCGCCGTCGGCGGCGTGGCCGTCGTGGCCGTCGCACTCGTCGGGCGCGGCGTCGTGGTCAGCGAGCAGGCGCGGGCGACCGATGCGTGGCTCGCGCAGAGCCTCGAGCGGGTCGAGGAGACGCTCACGCTCGACGCGCCTGCGGGCGCCCTCGCCTACCGGCAGCTCGAACGCGCCTCCGTCGATTCGCTCGCGCGGCGCCTCGACCTCGACCTCAACGTCTACCGCGGCCCCGACCTCGTCGCCACCTCGCGGCCCGTCCTGCTGCGCGACGGCCTCCTCGACCCGCGCCTGCCCGTCGGCGCCTACGAGGCCCTCGGCTTCGACGGGCAGCGCTTCGTGGCGCTCGACGCCCGCCTCGGCACCTTCCGCTACCGCGCCGGCTACCGCGCCCTCCTCGACGAGAGCGGGCGCCCCGTCTACGTGCTCTCCGTCCCCACGCTCCCCGAGCAGGAGCGCCTCGAGGCCGAGCAGTCGCGGATGCAGGCGTACCTCTTCGGCGCGCTCCTCGTGCTCCTCGTCCTGCTTCTCGGCACCGCCACGCTCTTCGCCCGCGCCCTCGCGCAGCCCGTCGCGCGGCTCCGCGAAGGGTTGGAGACCGTCGCCCGCGGGCGCTTCGACACGCCGATCCCCGAGACGCGCGACGACGAGATGGGCGACCTCGCGCGCACGTTCAACGCGATGCAGGCGCAGCTCGCCGAGAGCCGTCGGCAGCTCGCGCAGCAGGAGCGGCAGCTCGCGTGGCGCGAGATGGCGCGGCAGGTGGCGCACGAGATCAAGAACCCGCTGACCCCGATGAAGCTGTCGGTGCAGCACCTGCGCCGCGCCTACGACGACGGGCAAAGCCGCGACGAGGAGGGCGACGACGCGCCGCCGCAGGGCAAGTTCGGGCGGATGTTCGACCGCGTCACGACGACGCTCCTCGAACAGATCGACGCCCTCACGCGCATCGCGTCGGACTTCTCGACGTTTGCGCGGTTGCCGCGCCGCGTCGCCGAGCCGCTCGACCTGAGCCGCGTCGCCGCCGAGGCCGTCGTGCTGATGGAGGCCGACGCGGACGGCGCCGAGGTCGTCGTGATCCCTGCGCCCGCGCCGCTCGTCGTCGAAGCCGACCGCGAGGAGATGCGGCGCGTGTTCATCAACCTCGTCAAAAACGCCATCCAGGCCACCGACGGCTGCGCCGTGCGCCGCGTGACCGTGTCGAGCCGCGCCGACGGCGCGTTCGCGGTCGTGGACGTGGCCGACACCGGCAGCGGCATCGCCGAGGCCGACCGCGAGCGCATCTTCGTCCCCAACTTCTCGACCAAGACGAGCGGCACCGGCCTCGGCCTCGCCATCGCGCGGCAGGCCATCGAGGCCTCGGGGGGCGCGATCTCGTTCGAGACGACCGAGGGCGCGGGCACGACGTTCACCGTCCGCCTCCCCCTCGCCCCGACGCCCGCCTGACGCGCATCCGCGCCCGACTCCGATGGACGACTCCGCACCCCACCCTTCCGACGCACCCCGCGACGCGCCCCGCCCGGACCCGCCCCCGCGCCCGTTCGACGCGTCGGGCCTGAGCGACGAGGCCCTCCTCGCCATGTGCGAGATCGACACGCTCCGCGCGGGCACGAAGGGCGGGCAGCGCGCGAACAAGGTCGAGACGGGCATCCGGATGCGCCACCTCCCGACCGGCATCGTGGTGCTCGCGCGCCGCGACCGGAGCCAGTGGCAGAACCGCGTCCGCGCCCTCGCCGAACTCCGCCGCCGCCTCGACGAGGCCGCCCGCCCCGAAACGCCGCGCGTCCCCACGCGCCCGACCGCCGGCTCGCGCCGCCGCCACGCCGAGGCCAAGCGCCGCACATCCGCCCGGAAGGCCGACCGCCGCTACCGTCCGGGGAGTGACGGGTGAGTGGGTGGCGAGGCTCAATCGAGCCTGGCCTCATATAGCACGATTACGCTGCTCAGCCGCCCGAGAAGTCGCGGTAGCCGAAGTAGTGGAGGACGTAGCGCATCTTCTTCGACTTGTCCGGCCCGAAGCCCGGTAGCGTGCGCACGCGCGCGGCGACGGTGTCGGCGTCGGCGCCGTCGTCCCAGAGCGCGGCGGCACGCCCGTCGAAGCGCTCGCAGACGGCGGCGGCGACCTTCTGCGTCGTCTCGGCCATCGTGTTGGTGAAGCGGTGGACGGCGGGGAGGTCGGCGAAGCGGGCGCGGAGGTCGTCGGGGTCGTGCGCGGCGATGCGGGCCATGTCGAGGTGCCCGAGCCGCGCGTGGAGGCGCTGCGGACCCATGAAGGCCGATTCGGCGCGCACGCGCTGGTCGAAGAGCAGGCCAAGCAGGAGCGCTTCGGGCGATGCGCGGAGGAAGGCGTCGGCCTCGGCGTCGCCGGTCAGGGTGCCATCGGTGCGGTGGCGCTCCATCATGCGCACGAGGCCGCCTTCGAGGTCGCCGTAGTCGAGGGGCAGCATGTCGATCAGGGTTGTAAGGTCGGGAAACGGCGCCAAGATCGGGCACGGCGGCATCTGTCCGACTGCCCGAAACGCACCGCGGGGCGCTCTCCGGACCGGAAGAGCGCCCCGCGGGCACCGCTGGATGTGCTGGCTCAGCGCACGAAGGTGACGGCGCGCGTGAAGGTGCCGCGCTCGCCGACGACGCGGACGAGGTAGACGCCCGACGCCAGTCGCGCTGCCGTCGATGGCGATGCGGTGCGAGCCTGCGTCGAGGCGGTCCTCGGCGAGGACGGCGACCTCGCGCCCGAGGGCGTCGTGGAGCGTCACGCGGACGGCCTGCGAGGCGGCGAGATCGACCGAAACCGTTGCACGGCCGCGGGCCGGGTTCGGGAAAATGCCCGAGATGGCGGTCACCGTCGGGGCTGCGTCGGCGAAGAGGTCGTCGTCGACGCGGTCGTTGTAGGCGACGGCCGCGACCGGCTCGTCGTCCTTGCCGAAGAAGGCGCCGCCGGCGGCGCAGCCCGGCAGGGGCGACGGCAGGCGGATGCGGGCGTCGGCGGGCAGGACGGCGTTGAGCGACGAGAGCGCGTTGAGCACCGGCACGCCGCCGGGCGAGGTCGCGTAGCGCTTGAGCGCCGCGAGGGCGTCGGCGCCGGTCAGCGCCGGGTTGGCGGCGCGCATCAGGGCGAGCGCGGCGACGACGTGCGGCGCGGCGTAGGACGTGCCGTTGCCGTACACCCACGTTCCGTTCGGGCCGCCGACGACGATGTTGGTACCGGGCGCGTAGATGTCCACGCCGTCACGGGCCGAGAACGACGCCGGTCCCATCGTCGCATCGACGGCGCCGACGGAGATGACGCCGGGCAGCGACGCCGGGAAGCGGGCGGGCTTGTAGGAGACGCCCGCGCCGTAGTTGCCCGCGGCGGCGACGACGATGACGCCCGCCTTGATGGCTGCCTCGACGGCTTCCTCGACGATGGGCGAGGGCGCGACGTGCAAGCTCAGGTTGACGACATCGACGCCCGCCTCGGCGGCGGCGTAGAGGGCGCGCGCGACGCTGTACGTGTCCGGCCCGAAGTCGCCGACGTTGTAGACCGAGAGCGTCGGCTGCACCTGCGACATCAGGGGCGGCTGCGGGAAGCAGCTCGTCTGCCCCCATCCACCGATGAGCCCGACCGTGCCAGAGCCGTCGTTGCTGCGGTCGCCGAGGAGCGTGGCGAGGCTGAGGCCGTGCGAGGCAGGCGCGCCGGTCGTCGGTGCGATCGGCGTGTAGCGCATCTGAACACCGTCGAGGCCGGTGTGGCCTCGCTCGGCCGTGCCGACGCCGCTGTCGATGAGGCCGACCTGGATGGCCTTGCGCGCCGCCGCCGGGTGCCACTGCGCGAGCATCAGACGCGTCGGCGCGAGGCCCCACTGCAAGCGGTAGAGTTCGTCGTTGGGAAAGAAGAAGCGCGGCGCGGCCGTCTTGGCGAGATCCGCCGCCACGGGGTCGAAGGTGCCGCGGCTCGGCACGTCGATCATCCGGAAGAGCCGGTAGAGCGGCTGCCCGTGGAGCGAGTCCTGCGCGACGATCTGGAAGAAGTAGCCGATCGGGTCGGACTGGCCCGGGAAGTTGATGTGATCGACGCCGAGTGTCGCGTCGTGTCGCACGACCGCCCCGCGCCTCGTGCGCATGAACGTGAGCGCCTCGTCGTACCCACCGACGATGATCGGACCGCCACCACCGCCCGACGTGCCGCCGCCCGGAGGACGTGTGCCGCCGCCACCGCCGCCATCGGGGGCCTCGTCGTACCCGCCGACGATGATCGGGCCGCCACCACCGCCCGACGTGCCGCCGCCCGGAGGGCGCGTCCCACCGCCGCCGCCGATGCCAGTGCTATCGTTGTCGGCGTCGTACCCGCCGGCACTGTAGGAGAACCCCTGGCTGTCGGTGATCGTCCACGTGCTTCCGGATGCCGACTTGGAGGCGCTGCGCGCAAGCGTGAGCGCGCCGATCCCCGGCGTCTGGAGGCGGACTCCACCGTTGTCGCGCGTCAGCCCGACCTGTGCATCGGCGGTGCTCGCGAGGGCGAGCGACAGCGCGGCTGCGGAGAGCAGTCGGAGGGATGTCATGGGTGTGGGGGGGTGTTTAGCGAGGGTCGCCCGTCAGGGTGTAAGCAGCCCAGTAGAACGGGTGGCGGAGAGACGGCGACCGGAGCATCTCCCGCTGGGCCTGTGCGAGAGCGTACGACTTGCCCCGGTCTTCGAGAAGGTGCCGGTAGAAGGAGGTGACGAGCGGCGTGCTCGCCCGGTCATCGACCGACCACAGCGTGGCGAGCACGGACGGCGCGCCGGCGGCGAGGAAGGCGTTGTTCAGGCTCACCCACTCGTCGCCCGCCGGAATGTCGGAGGCCCCCGTGCCGCCGACGGCAGTCTCGCAGGCGCTGAGCGTGACGAGGTAAGGGCGGTCGAGGCGAAGGTTGGCGATCTCACCGACGCTGAGCGGCCCGTCGCGCAATTCGAGGTGCGACGCCCACGGCGTGCGCCCGACGAAGCGTGCGTGGGTGGCGAAATGCAGGATGTCGGCCTCCGAGGCGATGGCCGTCAGGTTGGCCCGCGTCGCCTGATCGCCGACGAGCACGTCGGTTCGGACCTGCGGAAGCGTGGCGAGCTGCTGCACTTCGACGCGCGCGCCGGGCAGGCGTCCGTTGGGGTCGCCGAGGGCCACGATGCGGCGCCAGCGCGTGCCGGTGGCGCGGCTCCGCTCACGCGCCGTGACGAGCACCGACGCCGACGGCACCGACGAGAGCGTGACGCGCTCGACGAGGAAGCGTCCCTGCTCGTCCTGAAGAGCGGCGAACGGCACGTAGTGCAGCACGCCCTGGGGCACGAGGTGCAGGTGCGTCGTCCCGGCAGGGAGCGCCGCCATGACGGGCGCCACGAGTTCGCGGTAGAGGCGCCGCGAAGCGCCCTGCCAGGGGGCCTGCGTGTCCTTGAGCGCGTCGCGGAAGAAGCTCACCGCGTCTGCGGAGCCACCGAGAGCGAACGGGAGCGCGACGTTGCGTACGCCGCCCGGCGTGATGACGAGCGCGCTCGATGCGGTCTCGCCGACGGTGTAGAGCACGAGCGCTTCGCCGGGCGTCAGCACGCGCCGAACGTCGGCGATGGTGCGGGGGCGCGCAAGAAGCGCGAACGACCGGTTGCTGAGCAGGTCCGACGAGGCGCGGGCGTAGAGCGAGTCGGCGCGCCGCCATTCGCGCCGGAGCGAGGACGAGCGCGTCCGGTCCTCGCCCGTCTCCGTCGTCGTCTCGTCCATCATCCGCGCAATGGCCTCGCGGCGGCGCTGCGCCTCGATCAGCCGGGTCGTCGTCGCCGTCCGTGCGCCGCCCTGCTGCGAGGTGAGAAGAAGGTCGGAGAGGCTGCGCCCGCGCGCCTGCTCGGTCACGAGGAACGCCTCGTCGAGACGCCCCTGTCCGCGAAGGAGTGCGGCGAGGCCTTCGTAGACCTCCTGCTTGTCGCGGGCGAAGGTCGCACGCTGCTGGATGGTGTAGAGGTTCGTCCGCAGCGCCTCGATCGTGCCGATGGAACGACGGTAGGACCGCTCGGCATCGGCCACCCGGCCCGTACTCCTGAGAAGGTCGGCGCGAAGGGCTTCCACCTCCCAGAGGGCGTTCATGTTGGACACGTCGCCGAGCGACGTTTCCGAGCGATCGAGAAAGCGAAGGGAGCCGGCTGCATCCCCCTTCTTCTGGGCAACAAGCGCCCGGACATACCACGCGTGCGCCGTCCAGCCAAGGTTCTCCTTGTTCCGGTCGAGAACCTGAGCGATCATCCGCTCCGCGTCGTCGAGTCGTCCGTTGTCGAGGAGGGCGCGGGCCTTGTTGACCATGAGCCGCGGCACGTCGGCGCCTTCGGTGCGCGCGGCTGCGATGCCGAGGTCGTAGTAGCGGATGGCCTCGTCGAGGTTGCCGAACTGGGCGTAGGCGCGCCCGAGCGATTCGTAGTAAGCGGGCGTGCCGTCGGAGGCGCGGGCAAGCATCGCCTTCGCGGTCTCCGGGTCCTGCACGTCGAGGGCCAGGCGTCCGAGGGCGCCGTAGAGGATGCGCGTGCGGTCGCCCAGTTCGTTCGCCTCGGCCTGCCGCAGCGCCGAGCTGAAGTGGACGCGCGCCTGCTCGAAGTTGCCCTCGAACTGCTCGATCTCGGCGAGGATCGTGAGCGCGGAGAGCTCGATGAGCACCGCGCCGCTCTCGCCCGCCTCGGAGCGCAGGCGAAGCGCGAGCGCGCGGGCATCGGCGAAGCGGCCCATCTGGCGCCACAACTGCGCCTGCGCGAGCTGGATCTGCTGCCGCGCCGGGACGGTCGCCGCCACCGCGCGGGCACGGTCGAGCGTCGCGTCGGCGTCGGAGAAGCGGGCGAGAGCCTGCTCGGACGAAGCCGCGAGGACGAGCGCTTCCGATTCCGCCGGGTCCTTGCGGGCGTGGAAGAGGCGCGCGGCAGAGTCGGCGCGGGCGATGGCGGCGTCGAACTGCTGGCGGCGCACGGCCACGAGGCCGAGGCGGTAGTGGTTGAAGGCCTCGCGGCGCGTGTCGCCGAGGCGGCGGCTGTCGGCGAGGGCGTCGCGGAAGGCGGTCTCGGCGCCGTCGAGGTCGCCGACCTGCTCGAAGAGCGCGAGCGCGAGGTTGCCGCGCAGGATGAGCGCCGCTTCGGCGTCGTAGCGTGTCGTCGCGGCGGCGAGGCCCTCGCGCAGCACGCGCGTCATCTCGGCGATCTCGCCGCGCGAGAAGTGGAGGCGCCCGAGTTCGCGGTAGAGATCGGGAGCGGTCGGGGCGACACGGCGGACGCGGGCGAGGAGGGCGGACGTGCGGTCGAGGTCGCCAGCGGCGGTGGCGAGGAGGGAGAGACCGAAGGGCGGCGCGGCGTCGGCGGGGCGGGCGGCGAGGGCGCGCGTCCACTCGGCGGCGAGGGCGTCGGTCCACTCGCCGTCACGGGCGGCATCGGCGAGGCGGCGGGCGAGCGGGAGGTCGAGGCCGGACGTGCGCGGCGAGGGCCTGCCAGGCGGCGCTCCGAGCGTCGGCGTCGGGCGTGAGGACGGCGAGGGCGGCGGCGCGGTAGGCGAGGGCCTCGGGCGCGGCGGGCGAGAGGCCGCTGAGGACGACGCGGCAGCGGTCGGCCATCCCCACTTCGACACAGGCATCGGCGACGCGCACATACGTCCACCCGAACTCCGGCTGCCGCGCGACGAGGGCGAGGCCGCTCTCGACGCTCTCTGCGGTGGCGGGCTGCGCGCTCGCCACCCACGACCAGTGCGCCGCGGGCGCGGCGGGCATTCCCGCAAACGCAGTGTTCGACGGCGCGCGCAGGGCAAAGGCCACGACGGCGCTAGCCAGCGCCAGCAGCAGGACAACGGGGAGGGTGTAACGGGAGCGCGGCACGGCAGAAGACGGAGTAAAAAGAGAGTACGGTTGCTCGCGCAATTCTTGCGATCGGCTTGCAATTTTCCTGTCTGTCCGCCTTTTCAGGCCCGTCAGGGCCGGTCGGCCCCTCCGCTCATCGCTCTACGCGGAGCGTGTCGGACGGCGCGCCAAGCCCCCACGCCTGGCTCCGCACGGCCTCGAAAAGACGCGCCGACCGTCCACCGACCGTACCCGTCGCATCCACGGCGACGAAGCGCGCGCCCCACCTCGCAGCGGCCGCGGCGGCCTCATCCCCGCTGCCCGAGCCGATCCACACGACAGCGCGCACCGAGTCGGGCGCCCAGAGCGCGCGGCGGCGCAGGCCGTCGATGCCATCACCCGAATCGGGGCCGAGAGCGGCGAAGAGGAGCGTCGGTTCGGGGTAGAGGCGCCACGGGGCGAGGCGCGACGAGAGGCGGGCGACGTTCGAGCCACGCGCCGAGCGTCGCCGCATCGGCCCCGTCTTCGACCGCCACGACGACGAGTTCGCTCGCGCGCAGCGGGTAGCGCCCGGCGACCCATCCGAGCGGCACGCTGTCGGCGCCGACGGGTGGGAGACCGAAGCGCCGCAGCCGTCGGGCGGTGGATTCCGGGCCACCGGCGAGCGCATCGGCGCCCCATCGCGCCGCACCCGCGCTGTCGAACGCGGGCGCGTCGACGGTGCCGGGCGGGCGGTCCGGGCGGAGGCCGCGACAGCCTCCGGCGGCGGAGAGGCCGAGGAGGACGGCGGCGAGGAGGGCGAGGCGAGGGCGCAAGGCAGCGGGGGGACGGACGGCGCCGACGACGGAAGCAAGGGAGACGCGGCGGGGCGCCGCGACCGCGCGGGCAACTCGCCCGTTGCGGCGGGGGTTCGTCGGGCGGTGGCGCTGCTGCTGCCGCCGCTTCTCTCCGCCACCGTGGACCTGCCGTTCGGCCTGCTCTTCCTGCGCCCGACGGCCCTCGTGCGCCGGGCCGGGCGGTTCGCGGTCCTGCTCGCACTCGACCTCGTCATCGTCGCGGGCGCTGCTGTGGTCGCGCTCGCCCTCCCCAACCTGTCGGCGCACGTCGCCATCGCGGTCGCGCTCTGGGCCGTCGCGGCGGTGCGGGCCGGGCGGATGCGGCACGCGCGGCGCCTCGACCGCGCCTACCGCCTCGACGCTCTCTTTCTGCGGCAGCGCCTTCCCGAGGCGGTCCTGCGGCGGTGCCTCGTCTCGCGGCAGCACGTCTACGGCGCCTGCGTGGCGCTCCGCGCGCTCGGCGTGGCCCGCGCGACGCCTGCGCCGAAGCGTCGACGGCGCCTCGCGGCGCTCTATGCCCCGACGCCGCCGGTGCTCGTCGAGGGCGTCGTGCTGCTCGCCGCGTTCGCCGCGTGGATCGGACTCGCGTCCCCCGGCACGGTGGACCTGAACGTCGGTATCGGCGCGGCGACGCTGGTGTTCGCGGCCGATGTCGCGCTCGGGGCGGCGGCGCTGCGCCTGCGCGACGACCACGAGGCCTACCTCGACGATCTCGCCTCCGTCGCCGACCGCGAAGACGCGCCCGAGCCACTCGCGGCCCATCCGATTGCCGGGTCCTTCAGCCCCCCTGAACCGCTCACCACCCGCCCCGACGCGGCAGAGGCGCCGCTTGTGGCGCCGACGGTGGTGTGACGCGAGGCGGCGTCGCGGGAGATGGCTCGGCGCGGACGGTCCCGGTGCGGGGCGGCGCGGGCCGCAGTGGAGGGCGCTCATCGTTCACGTCGATGGGACGTGAGGCGACGATCAGCGGCGCGGGCGGGGCGATGTCGCCGCGGAGGTAGGGGTAGGGATTGAGGGCCGCGCCGCTCCAGAACGCATCCGCCGACGGCGATTTCCAGATGGCGAAGTGCAGGTGCGCGCCCTGCGCGTTGCCCGTCGCGCCGACGTCGCCGATGCGGTCACCTGCGGCGAGGCGCTGTCCCTCGCGGAGGCCCGGCGCGTAGCGGCTCAGGTGCGCGTAGTAGAAGACCGTGCGCCCGTCGCGCCCGAGGACGTAGACGGTCTGCCCGCCCTTGGTGCTGGTGTGGATCTTGCGGACGGTGCCCGGCGCGGCGGCGAGGACGGGCGTGCCGGTCGGGGCGCCGAGGTCGATGGCGTTGTGGCGCCGCACGCCGCCGTCGCGGTCGGCGGCGAACGTGTCGCGGAGCCGCCCGCGCGCGAATCCATCGACGGGCATCGTCAGGCGCAAGAGGTCGGCGGCGATGAGGCGGTCGGCGGAGGTCTCGGCGACGGCGCGGGTGGAGATCTCGTAGCTCTCGGCGACGACCGTCACCGCGTCATCGTCGCGGCGGTCGTCGCCGTCGGAAGCGGCTTGCCGCCGCGCCGCGCTGGCGCGGAGGTCGGAATCGCGCACCCTCCGTGCCGTGCCGCCGACGACCCGCGCGCCCCGTGCTTCGGTCCACACCTCGCCCGCACGGTCGCGACCGGTGTGGGCGGCGGGCGCCGTCGCAGCACAGCCGGTCAGCAGGAGCGCGGCGGCGGCAAGGGCGGCGGAGACGGGAACGGACGACATCGGCAGGGAGAAACGAGGACGCGCGGCAGGCCCGAAGGCCCGGAACGACACGCACACGGCAAGATCGGACAGGCGCGTCACATCCGTGCAGATTTCGTGCCGCCCCATCCGCCATCCCCCATCACCGCCGCACCGTCCCCCAGAGCAGTGGTGCCGGGTTGACGTTCTCACCGTCCCAGAACCGCGCTGCCGACGGCGCAATCCACACGGCGAAGTGCAGGTGCGGGCTGCCGGGCGCCGCGTTGCCCGTCTCGCCGACGGTGCCGAGAAATTGCCCGGCTGCGACGCGCTGCCCGGCGGCAAGCCCCGCCGCGAAGGCGTCGAGGTGGGCGTAGTAGTGGACGGTCTTCGGGTCGGGCGGGACGACGACAGGTACCGCTCCCGGCAGCGCGGGCGGCGCCACCGGCACCGGCGCGGGCACGTCGCTGAGGATGTAGACCGTCAGGCCGCCGCGCTCGCTCACGAACAGCCGCGCGACGGTCCCGGAGGCGGCGGCGACGACCGCCGTGCCGCGCGGCGCCATCAGGTCGGCGGCGTCGTGGACGCGGCCTTCGCTGCGCGCGTCGGCAAAGGTGTCGGGGATGTCGGCGGGCGCGGTGCCGACGACGGGCACGACGAGCGCGCTTCCGGGTGCCTGCGCCGTCCGCATCCGCCCGGCGGGCACCGGCACGCGCGGCGCGGCGGCGAGGAGCGAGTCGCGGCGCGCGGCCCGAACCGCAGGCGACTCCGGCGTCACCGACGGCGTCACCGGCGCGTCGGGCATCGGACGCGCGCCGAGCGGCAGGCTGTCGGGCGATGGCGCGTCAGCGGCGGGCAGATCACCGGCGGCGAGGGCGGTGCTGTCGTCGAAGGCGGCGCCGCTGCGGCTTGGCGATGGGGCGGCGGAGGTGTCCGTCCCCGCTGACGGCGGCGCGTCGTACTGGGGCGTGCAGGCGACGTCGCGGCAGGCGCCGAGAGCGAGGGCGGCGACGACGACCGGCGAGACGGGCCACCGGCGGCGGACGACCGGCGGCGTCACTTCGGCTCGGGTTTGACGACGACGGCGTCGAGGGCGAGGGCGCGGACCGCGGCGTTGTAGGCGGCGAGATCGGTCGAGACGAGCGAGGCGAGGCGCGCGAGTTGGGCGTCGATGAGGGCGGTGACCTCGGCGCGGACGGCCTCCTGCTGGTCGGTCGGGCGGAAATCGCCCTGGCTGGCGCTGCCGACGAGGCCGCTCAGGCGGTTGTTCAGGCGGATCGGGTAGTTGAGCGGGTCCTGCCCGGCGCGGTTCTTCGTCTGGTAGAGCGCCTCCTCGACCTCCGTCATCGCCCGCAGCATCCGCCGCCCCTGCGCCTTCACGCTGTCCGACGCGGCCCCGGCGGGCAGCCGCGCGCTCACCGACGCCACCTGCTCGCGGACGTTGCGGATGCGCACGATGGCGCGGTGCGTCTCGCTGATCTTGTCGCGAACGGCGTTGAGGAAGGCGGCCTGCGCGGCGTAATCGGCCTCAGTCGCTCCGGCGCGCGGGTCGGCGACGATCTCGAACGGCACCTCGACCGAGTCCTTCGCCGCGCCCTTGCCGCTCACGAGCCGCGCGCGGTACGCGCCGGGGAGCGCGCGCGGCCCCTGCATCCCGCCGCCCCAGAGGATGAGGCCGGGGAAGGTCGTCGCGCCGTCGAGGCGCATCGGCCAGACGTACGTGTTGGCGCCCGCGCGGGCCGACAGCGGCGCGCGCTCGGTCTTGGGCGTCACGGTCGCCACGGTGGCGCCGGAGGCATCGGTGAGCACCATCCGCAGCGCCGACGAGTCGGGCGCCGAGGGCAGCCAGTAGCGCAGCACGACGCCCGACGGCGCGTTCTGCCCCGCCGTCCGCGAGGGCGGCGACTGCCCGCCGCCGACGCGCATCGCGGGCGTCGGCGCGACGAGGGCCATGCCGGTCTGCGGGCGCGCGGTTTCGTAGCGGCGCAGCGGCGTCAGGTCGTCGAGCACCCAGAGGCTCCGGCCCTGCGTCGCCACGATCAGGTCGCCGTCCTTGATCGCGAGGTCGGTGACGGGCACGAGCGGCAGGTTCTGCTGGAAACTGCGCCACGTCTCGCCGTCGTCGGTCGAGACGTACAGGCCGCGCTCGGTGCCGGCGAAGAGGAGGCCGCGGCGCTCGGGGTCGGCGCGAATGACGCGCGTGAAGTGCGTCGGCGCGATGCCGCGCGTGATCGTCCGCCACGTGCGCCCGTAATCTGACGTGTGGAAGAGGTACGGGCGCTCGTCGCCGTCCTTGTAGCGCGTCGCGGCGACGTAGAGGCCGCCCGCGCGGTGCGGGTCCGCCTCGATGCTGTTCACGAGCGCCCAGTCGGGCATCGCGCGCGGCGTCACGTCGGCCCACGTGCCGCCGTCGTTTCGGGTGATGAAGACGCGCCCGTCGTCACTTCCCGTCCAGATCACGCCCGGCTCCGAGCCTTCCGCGAGTGCGAAGATCGTCCCGTAGTACTCGACCGACGTGTTGTCTTTGGTGATCGGCCCGCCCGACGGGCGCATCCGCGTCGTGTCGTTGCGCGTCAGGTCGGGCGACATCCGCGTCCACGTCTGGCCCTCGTTCGTGGTGGCGAAGAGGTTCTGGCTCGCGGCGTAGAGACGGCGCGGCTGGCCCGGCGTGGTGTGGCGCGAGAAGACGATCGGGAAATTCCACTGGAAACGCTCCTTGATCGTCGCCGCGCCGTGGCCCATCGGGTTGTCCGGCCACGGGTTGATGTCGCGCTCCTGCCCGGTCTTGTGGTCGAGGCGCGTCAGGTAGCCACCGTACGAGCCGCCGAAGACGACATCCGGATTGCCTGGCGTCGGCGCGATCCAGCCCGACTCGCCGCCCGCCGTCGGCTCCCAGTCGCGGTCGGAGATCGACCCGCCGTCGCTGCGGTGGCGGATGCGGACGGTCGAGTTGTCCTGCTGCGCCGCGTAGATGCGGTACGGAAACACGTCGTCGGTGGTGACGCGGTAGAACTGCGCCGTCGGCTGGTTGAGGAGTGTCGACCAGTTCTCGCCACCGTCGAAGGTGACCTCCGCCCCGCCATCGTCGCCGAGGATCATGCGGCTCGGGTCGTTCGGGGCGATCCACAGATCGTGCGTGTCGCCGTGGCCGACGGAGCCAATCGGCGAGAACGTGCGCCCGCCGTCCTTCGACTTCCACAGGTTGACGTTGAGGCCATAGACCACGTCTTCGTCGACCGGGTCGGCGGTCATGCGGCTGTAGTACCACGCGCGCTGCCGCAGATTGCGGTCCTCGTTGATGCGCCGCCACGAGGCGCCGCGGTCGTCGGAGCGGAAGAGGCCGCCGTTTGCGTGCTCGACCTGCGCCCAGACGCGGTCGGGGTTGGCGGGCGACACCGCGAGGCCGATCACGCCGACCGTCCCGCGCGGCATTCCCGGCGCCGCCGTCAGGTCACGCCACGTCACGCCGCCGTCGTCGGAGCGCCACATCGACGATCCCTCGCCGCCGGACTCGAGGCTGTACGGCGTCCGGCGGACGCGCCAGAACGAGGCGTAGAGCGTCCGCGGGTTGGAGGGGTCGAAGTGGAGGTCGAAGCAGCCCGCGTCGTCGTTCACATGCTTGACGCGCTCCCACGACCCGCCGCCATCGGTGGTGCGGTACACGCCGCGTTCGCTGCTGGATTTGAACAGATCGCCGAGCACGCACGCATACGCCACATCGGCGTCGCGCGGGTGGACGCGGATGCGCGGCACGATCTTGCTCTGCGCGAGGCCGATCGGCCGCCACGACCGCCCGGCGTCCTCCGACTTGTAGACGCCGGTCCCCTGCGACACATTCCCGCGCACCGTCACCTCGCCGCCGCCGACGTAGACGACGTTCGGGTCGCTCTCGGAGACCGCGACGCTGCCGATCGAGCCGCCGAAGAAGCCGTCGGAGACGTTGGCCCACGTCGAGCCGCCATCGACGGTCTTCCAGACGCCACCGCCGGTCGCGCCCATGTAGTAGGTCGTCGCCGAGTTCGGCACGCCCGTCACCGCCGCCACGCGTCCGCCGCGGTGCGGTCCGATGCCGCGAAACCGCAGCCACGACGACGCGAACGCCGTATCGAACGCCTCCGGCTCGATGCCATATGGCGCCTCGGCGGCCGCGACGGCGCGAGGATTCCGCTCCATCCGTGACGCGTCGCGCTGCGCGAGCACGGACGGCGCGGCGAGGAGCGTGGCGGTGGCGAGGGCGGCGGCAAAACGGGCGGAGCGAGCAGGCATGGGCAGAGCGGTGGGGACCGGGGCGAGGAGGCAGAGACCGCGTGAAGGTTACGCCCTTCCCCACCCGCGCGCCAACGTCGCGCGCACCACCGCCCCGCCATCCTGCATCGCCATCCGCCACCGGCGCACGATCATCGCCCGACGACAAACGACACCCCGTCAACGGCACACCCTCCCCGATCCCCACACCACATCACGCGTTGCCGCCACGTCTTCGCGCCGCACAGGCGCCCCGCTCCGATGGAACAGTCCTACGCCGCCACCATCTTCCTGACGCTCGTCGGCTTCTTCGCGCTCGCCATCGCGCTCCTGTGGCCCACGTACCGCTTCCTCGTGCGCGAGGGACGGCGCGGCGAGGCGTGGAACCGCGAGCTCCGCAACCGCGGAATTCAGGCGCCGGGCGAAGGCGAGGAAGGCCGCGGACGCTTCCTCTACACCGACGCCGAGCGCCCCGCCGACGACCGCCGCCTGCCCACCGCACCCCCGCCACCGGCCGACACCGAGGCGCCCTGAGCGCCTGCGCCCGGCGCCTCAGAAGTCGAACATCCGCAGGTAAACACCCGTCGTCACGAGCTTGTAGATCGTGTAGACGAACGCGATGACGAGCACCGCGCCGAGCGGCGAGACCCGCGCGAGCGAGGGCCTGCGCACGGGCGTCTGCCGCCGGATGCACGTCTCGCAGTACCGCCCGACGGTCGCGTCGCGGGTGCACGGGAATCCTTTCGCCGTCACGCCCCGGCACGTCACCGCCCCCGCGACGGCCACGGCGGCATCGGGCACCGGCTCCACGATCTGCGCGGGCGCGGCCATTCGGCCCGCTACTGCGGCGCGCTCGGGAGACGCAGCGCGGAACTCGGTGCGGGGCACCGGCGCGCGCGGGAGCGTCAACGGAGCAGCGCTCCAGTCGTCTCGGAGGGGGGAAACCACGACGCCGGGGGGACGGACACGGAAAACAGAAATCGTCGGCGCGCCGAAGGGACCCACGTGCGCCTGCCCGCTCACGATACGGCCTCCGCCTCGCTGCGTCAAGGCGCCGTCACCATTTGCGCCCGCAGGGACCGGCTCACCGCCCCGCATCGCCCACCCCTGTACCGTCGGCGCCCGGCACGCCGCGCAGGCTGGAGGCGCCGAGGGGGACGGCGCCATCATCGCCTCGCTTGACGACGCTGAACGAGCCGTCGGTTTCCAGAACGACCGCTTCTGCGTCACCGAGCGACAGAATGCCCTGGGCGCGAATGGCCGAGAGGACGTCTTCGGGATGGACGCGCGCGCGCTGCATCGCCGATTCGAGAAACAGGCCGCGGTGGACGAGCAGCACCGGCTCGCCCGTCACCACGCCCCGCACCCACAGCACGCGCACGCTCGTCCACGTGATGACGAATTGCAGGCCGATCAGCACCGCCACCGCGAGCACGCCCTGCGCGAGCGACACGTCCTTGCTGAGCAGCATCGAGGCGAGAATCGAGCCGAGCGCGACCGTGACCACGAGGTCGAAGGCGTTCATCTTCGACAGCGTCCGCCGCCCCGACACGCGCAGCACCGCGACGAGCGCCGCGTACCCGAGCACGCCGACGAGCACGGTGCGGCCGAGGGCGCCGAAGCTGCCGAACAGGGCGTAGGAGACATCCATCGCGGGGGTCCGGCGCAGGCCGGGGCTGAGTACGGATCCCGGTCAGTATAACCCCGCCGGTCCGCGCATCCGGCGTCGACGCTACCCTGGCCAGGCCCCGAGTCCCTGACGAGGTGTCCTTCGGACATTGCGCGGCGTCCAACCCGCGGCACCTCCCGTTGTGTGAATCCGCGTCGCGCGAAATCGCGCGGTGCCCCGGCTCGCCTCCGTCACCGGTCGGTGTCGAGCAGCAACGCCCGGAGGTCGTCGGGGGTGCGGGCGTCGGCCCAGCGGGCGTCGAAGTCGTCGCGGTTGGCGGCGTGGGCGATGCCGGCGAGGGCGCGCAGGTGGAAGCCGCGCTCGTCGGGCGTCGAGACGAGCACGAAGGCCGCGCGCACGGGGGCGCTGTCGGGGAAGAGGATGCCGCCGGAGCGCGCCCGCGCGATCACCATCTCGAAGGCGCCCTCGCCCGGAATCGAGACGTGCGGGATGGCGAGACCGGGGAGGACGACGGTCCCCGAGTCGGCCTCGCGCTGCATCAGGAGCACCGAGAGGCGCTCGGGGTCGAGGCCGAGACGCGGCGCGAGGACGCTGCCGACGCGGTCGAAGAACATGACCATCGGCGTCGGCCCGTCGAGTTCGAGCACCGGCGCGGTGCGCACGAGGGCTTCGAAGCGCCCGCGCGCCGGGTCGGCGTCGGGGTCGGTGCGGACGAGCGAGACGAGCGCGTCACCCTCCTCGACGCCAACGGCGCGGGCATACGGCACGACGAGGGCGCCGCGGCGGATGGCGATCGGCAGGCGGTCGGCGGTCGGCACGGGCAGGCGGCCTTCGACGAGCGCGCTCTCCTCGACGCGCACCTGCCGCCGGGCGGCGTGGTACTCCCACTCGCCGAGCGTGACGGCGTCGCCGAAGAGCGTGTCCGGGGTGTCGAGGGCGGCGGCGCGGCCGGAGAGGTCCGGCTCGAAGACGTTGGGGATGCCGAACGTCGTGCGCGCGATGTCGGCGACGGCGCGGTTGAGCTGCGCGTTGCCGGTCAGGGCGACGAGGTAGCAGGCGCGCGCGGCGCCCGCTTCGCGCAGCACCTCGGCGTCGAGGGCGCTCGCGGAGACGACGCTCAGGCCCTCGGCCTCGGCGAGGGCGGCGTTGCGCTCGTTGCGGTCGACGAGGACGACGGGGCCGCTGACCAGGCTGGCGAGGCGCCGCGCGAGCGGTCCGGCGCCGATCACGAGCACGCCCGCGCGGGCGCCTCCGGTGGCGGGGCCGGAGGGTTTGCCGTCGAGGCGGGCGGCCACGCGGCGCGCGAGCGGGTCGAGCGCGAGCGTCGTGGCGACGGCCACGAGGGCGGCGGAGAAGAGGCCGGGCGTCACGACGCCGTCGGCGAGGGCGGCGAGCGGCAGGTAGACGGCGACGACACCGCGGGGCGCGAGCGCGAGGCCGGTGGCGAGGCCGGTGCGGCGCGTCTGCCCGTCGAGCGGGGCGGCGAGCGCCATCGCAAGCACGCGAGCGATGACGACGGCGACGCCAAGCACGACGCCGAGCGCGACCATCGCCGACGAAAGGGCGACGTGGAGACCGGCGGCGGCGAACAGAAGCGGCGTCGCGGCGCCCGTGACGGCCGTGCGCGTGAGGTCGGCAAGGGCGTCGGCGAGGGGCGTTCCGCGCAGCACGCGCCCCATCGTGAAGCCCGCGATGCCCGCCCCGAGCGCCGACGGCAATCCGCAGACGACGGCCAGCGCCGCGTGCGCCGCCGCGACGACGAGGGCGACGACGAAGAGCGTCGTCCGCCCCAGCCCGCGCAGCCGCTTCCGCGAGCCGACGAGCGCCACCCGCGCGAGCCACGCCGCGAGGCCGAGCGCGACGAGGCCGACGACGCGCCCGCCGACGTGCGGCTCTCCGAACGCGAGCACGCCTGCGATGAGCGGGAGGGACGAGAGCGCCGCGATGTGCGGCAGCCGCGTCGCCCGGCTCCGCACGCCGACGAGGCCCGCGCCGAGCGCGCACGCGATGACGAGCGCGCCTCCGAGCCCGACCGCGTCGAGCGGGGGCACGCGGCGCGCAAGGGCGAGGACGGCGACAGCCGCCGCGAGCGGTCCGAGAAACGCCGCTGCCGACGCGGCCCAGCGGCGCTCGGCAGGCACGCGCCGTCCGCCGTCGAGCCCGGCGGTGAACATCGCCGCGCCGAACCCGACCGCCGCGAGCGCGCCGAGACCGGGCACGACGCCTCCCGACGGCGTTCCCGCCGCGCCGGGCAGTATGCCTGCGAGGGCGTCGATGCCGATGAGGGCGGGGGCGAAGGCAGCGAGCCCGATGCCGCCCACGAGTTCGCCGAGCGCCGCAGGCACGCCAACGCGCTGCGCGACGAGGCCGAGCGTCCACGCGGCGAGGGCGGCGATGAGGAGCGCGAGCGCGATGTCGGCGCCGGGCGCGTCGGGCCAGCCGAACGACGCGAACGGCGAGGCCACGAAGGGCGCCGGCCGCGACCGGACCGGTGACCGCCGCCCCGTCGGCCACCGCCTGTGCGACAGCCGCACGGGGCACGCCGAGAAGCGCCGCCACGCCTGCGGCCACGCCCGTCGGAACGCTCCTTTTCCACACCCCGGCCGTCCGGGCGTCGCCCCGGAGATGTCGTCGCGGCGGCGGAGAGAGCGGGTCGGGCATGGAGCGGCTGTGAAGGTCTCGTCCCCGAAGGTACACCCGCAACGCGCCGGGCGCCGCCTCACGCCGACGGGATGAGCGGTTGCCGGGACGCCCCGGCGCGCGGACCGGGGATCGTCCGTCGATGCGGCCCGCCGACCGCCGGCGCATCCGCCCGCCGCATCCCCCGAAACGCCGCGCGGGGCGGCAGCCGGTACGGGCCACCGCCCCGCGGGCGTGTGTGGAGGGCGCGGCGGCCCGGCGGCTCAGATGGCCGTCGGAGGGACGCGCTCGTCGATGGTCATGTCGTCGTCGGGGTCGGGTGTCGCGGCGCGTTGGGCCTGCGAGCCGAGGATGCGCCAGAAGGCCCAGATCATCGTCCCGAGGACGCAGACCCAGCTGACGAGCATGAAGAGAAAAGCTCCTGTGGACATAGTCGGGGGTCGGTCAGCGGGTGGAGGTGTGGGCGCGCGGTGCCGTGTGCGGGCCGATCTCATCGGCGGCGCGGGCGAGGATCTCGGAGTCGGAGTAGACCTCCTCGAATCCCTTGTAGTCGTCATAGCCGTTCTTCTTCCACGCGAGGCGAATCATGACGAGGAAGAAGGCGATGAAGGCCAGGAGCAGCAGGCGCGAGAGGTGCACGTAGATCTCCATCCCGGCGGGGATGTCGCCACCGGCGGACTTGTTGCCCGCGAGCGTCAGGATCGGCCACGCCTCCGTCACTGCCCACCATCCGAGGATGATGAAGAGGAAGAGCGGCGTCACGTAGGTCATGATGAACTTGAAGACGCCCGGGATGCGGATGTCCGCGCCCTCGTGGATCGACGCCCACGCGTTGTCGGGCTTGAAGACCCACATGAAGATCACGACTTCGATGACCGCCATGACGGCGAGGCCGAACGTACCGGCCCAGTAGTCCCACTCCCAGAGGAAGCCCGATTCGAAGACGAGCATCGTCAGCACGCCGAAGAAGACGGCGACGCCGCCGATCGTCCACGCGATCGTCTCGCGCTTGTAGCCGAACTCCTCGCGGAAGAACGCCACGATGGGCGTCGCCATGGCCACCGACGAGGTGATGCCGGCGAAGTAGAGGAGCGCGAACCACATCGTCCCGAACATCTGCCCGAACGGCATCTGCTGGAAGACGACCGGCATCGCCACGAAGCCGAGGTTGAACGAGCCCGTCTGCGCGACCTGCATCGCCCCGGCGACGCCGAAGAAGGCGACGGCGGCGGGGATGGCGATCGAGCCGCCGAGGACGACTTCCGCCGTCTCGTTGGTGATGGCCGTCGCCACGCCCGAGAGCGCGATGTCGTCTTTCCGGGAGAGGTAAGACGCGTACGTCTGCAGCGTCCCCATGCCCACCGAGAGCGTGAAGAAGATCTGCCCGGCGGCGGCGAGCCAGACCTTGGCCGACCCCAGCCCGGAGAGATCGGGCTTGTAGATGAACTCGAGGCCCTGCAGCGGTGAGACGCCGTTCTCGCCCGGCCCGAGCGTGAGCACGCGGATGGCGAGGGCGATGGCGAAGAGGAAGAGGATCGGCATCCCGATCTTCGCCAGCTTCTCGATGCCGCCCGAGATGCCCTTCGAAAGGATGTAGATCGTCGGGCCGATCGAGAGGAAGAAGAAGAGGAACGGCACCCAGAAGTCGTGCGCCGAGCCGTTGTGGATGACCTGGTAGCTCGTCAGGTACTCCGACATCTCGGCCTGCGTCGTCAGGCCCCAGTAGTCGCCCGTCGCCGAGAACCACGTGTAGGCGAGCGTCCACGACATCAGGATCGTGTAGTAGCAGAGCACCACGAAGGGGATGACGAGGCCGACGACGCCGACGTACTTGGCCGCCGGGTGCTTCCAGATGGCCGCGAACATGCCGGGGGCGTGGCCCTTGCGGAAGCGTCCGCCGTTGCGCCCGATGCCCCACTCGATCCACATCAGCGGAATGCCGAGCAGCAGGAAGGCGATGAAGTAGGCGATCATGAACGAGCCGCCGCCGTTGGCGGCTGCCTGCCCGGGAAACCGGAGGAAGTTGCCGAGGCCGACGGCGTTGCCCGCCATCGCGAGGATGAGGCCCATGCGGCTGCCCCAGGCTTCGCCTGACTGCTGCTGATTCGACATAAAGAGGTGTGGGGTGGAGACGGAGGGAGCGAACGCTGGCGCGGACACCGCCGCGGCCCTGCGAGGAGCGGCTGTCCGGAACGGCAAGGCGAACGGCTGAACATAACGCACGCGCCCCCTCCATTACAATTCCGTCACGACTCCCGCGAGCCTGCACGAAACACCGGAACCGGTTTCACCCACCGATCCCGCATCCGGCACGACGCCTCAGCGGCTGCCGGTGCGCAGGTCGACGGAGGCGACGGCAGTGGCGCCGAAATCGGCGGTCGTCTGCGTATCGGCGACGCGGCCGTCGACGAGGACGCTCGCGGTGACCTTGCCCTTGCGCGCGTCGTCGGCGCAGGTGGCGGCGACGCTCGCGCCGAAGCCGCCGTCGAGGGCGGTCACGCGCAGCGGCGCTTCGTAGCGCCAGACGATCCGCCCGGCGTCCAGCCCCGACGTGGCCGGGCGGACGTCCACGGTGCGCGTCTCGTAGTCCGCCGCCCGGTAGCGGACGGTGCACGCGGCGTAGGTGCCATCGACGGTGTAGGCGAGCGCGTAGGTGCGCGCGGCGCCGACCTCCTTTGGGGGTTCGGCGGCGCCGTCGCAGGCGGCGAGGGTCGTGGCGGCGAGGGCGGCGGCGAGGCAGCAGGCGAGGAGGCGCATGGCGGCGAGACGGCGTGTGAACATCCCGAACGTACGCCCGCGCCGCCTCCCGCGCCACCCCCCATCGGTGTGCCTGCGGGGACGACCACGACCCACCAACCCACCAACCCACACCTCACCATCCTCACCTCATCACCCCACCCGCAGCGGGCGCATGACGACTTCGGAGATCAGGTAGCGCGCGGGGGCCGAGACGACGTGGACGACGGTCGCGGCGATGTCTTCGGGCTGCATCGGCTCGCCCTTCGGCGCCGATCCCGACGGGCGCGTGCCCGCGTTGGCGGCGAACTCGGTGTCGACCGAGCCGGGGTAGAGGCAGGTCACCTTGATGTCGTCGGCGCGAAGCTCCTTCATCCACGCCTCCGAAAACCCGCGGACGGCGAACTTCGACGCGTTGTAGGCCGACAGGCCCGCGTTGCCGAGCAGCCCCGCGATGCTTGCGATGTTGACGATGTGCCCGGCGATCTCGTCCGCGCCGCGCGATTTGTCCCGCGCCGTGCGCGCCCGCATCGCCTTCGACCGCGTGCTGCGTGCAGACGAGCATCCCGCGCACGTTGACGGCCATCTGCGCGTCGAAGGCGTCGGCGTCGAAGCTGTCGATGGGCCCGATGAGGCCGTAGCCCGCGTTGTTGACGAGCACGTCGGGCGCGCCGAAGGCCGTGTCGATGGCGGCGAAGGCGCGCTCGACGGCCTTGCCGTCGGTGATGTCGCAGGCGATGGGCAGGAAGCGGTCGCCGAGGGCGGTGGCGAGGGCGTCGAGGCGGTCTTCGGAGCGCGCGAGCCCGGCCACGCGCATCCCCTCGGCGGCGAGCGCGACGGCGATGGCGCGTCCGATGCCCGACGAGGCGCCGGTGACGACGGCGATGCGGTCGTGGAGGTCCATTCGGTTCAGGGTTTGGAGGAGGATAGACGCGCCCAAGATCGCCGCCCGCCGCCCACCCCGGCGCAACGTCGCGGTGACGACGGACGACGGAGCCCCGACAACGGACGACGGCTCCGCGCGCCGTGCCAAACGCTGGACCGCCACGCCGCGCTCGGGCGTTGCTCTGCGGCCTCATCCGCTGTCCTGCGCCCCATGTCCGATTCCTCCATGCCCGATCCCGTCGCCTTCGACCCGTCGCCCGGTGCGCTCTCGGCGCGGTTCGCGCGGCACGTGGCGTGGACGAGCGACGATCCGCTCGGGCTCGTCGTCGAGCGGGCGGAGGGGCCGTTCCTGTACCTCGCGGACGGGCGGCGGATGGTCGATCTCATCAGCGGCATCGCCGTCTCGTCGCTCGGGCACCGGCACCCGGCGGTCGTCGCGGCCATCCACCGGCAGGTCGACCGCCACCTCCACGTGATGGTCTACGGCGAGTTCGTGCAGGCCCCGCAGGCCGACTGCGCCGCCGCACTCGCGGCCACCCTCCCCGACTCGCTCTCGTCGGTCTACTTCGTCAACTCCGGCACCGAGGCCAACGAAGGTGCCCTCAAGCTCGCCAAAAAAGCGACCGGACGCAGCGGCCTCGTCGCCTTCGAGAACTCGTACCACGGCGACACCCACGGCAGCCTGTCGGTCACCGGGCGCGCCGTCTACCGCGATCCGTTCGGGCCGCTCCTGCCCGGCGTCACGTTCCTGCCGTTCGGGGATGTGGATGCGCTCAGCGCCATCGAGCGCGACCACTGCCGCCGTCATCACCGAGGTCATCCAGGGCGAGGGCGGCGTCCGCGTGCCCCCGCCGGGGTGGCTTTCGGCGCTCCGCAGGCGCTGCGACGAGACCGGCGCGCTCCTCGTCTTCGACGAGATCCAGAGCGGAATGGGCCGCACGGGCCGGATGTACGCCTTCGAGCACGCCGACGGCCCGGCGGGGTCGAACTGCGCGCCCGTCGTGCCCGACATTCTGACGCTCGCCAAGGCCTTCGGCGGCGGGATGCCGATCGGCGCCTTCGTGGCCTCGCCCGATCTCCTCGCCACCCTCCGCCGCGACCCGCCGCTCAGCCACGTGACGACGTTCGGCGGCCACCCGGTCTCGTGCGCCGCCGCCCTCGCCACGCTCGGCGTGCTCGCCTCGGAGAACCTGCCCGCGCGGGCCGTCGAGATCGAGGCGCGCGTCCGCAATGCCCTCACCGGGCGCCCGCTCGTCGACGAGGTGCGCGGGCGCGGGGCGATGCTCGGCCTCAACCTCACCAGCCGGGACGCCACCGCCCGCGTCGTCGGCCACTGCCTCGCCGCCGACGTGCTCCTCGGCTGGACCCTCCACAGCGACACCCTCATCCGCATCGCCCCGCCGCTGACGATCCCGTGGGACGTGCTCGACGCCGCACTCGCGGTGATCGTGGCGGCGCTGGAGGCGTAGGGATAGGGAGAGTGGGTGGGTTGGCGAGCCGTGCGTCGGTCGAGGGCCACCTGTCTGGTCCCCCGACCGGACAGGTGCCGGTGGCCGCGGGGGCGTTCGGTTCAGCGGCGACTCATCCAGTCCTGTCATTGCGAGGAGCGCAGCGACGCGGCAATCCGGATCGACGGGCGCCTTCGACCCGGATTGCCGCGGCCCCTCCGGGGCCTCGCAATGACACGGGCGGAGACGACGGGGGGCGGAGGCAAGGCGGCGATGCGGGACGCGCTGTGGGCGCGGCAGGCGCCGCGGCTGCGTGAACCGTTGGTGCGCGCACGAACCGGCGGCGGATGCGTCCGTACGGCTGGTTTCGCTCTCGCCGTCCGAATGCGCACCCGCTTTCTCATCTTCGCCGTCGTGGCCACGCTCATCGGGTTGGCCATCGACCTGTACGTGTACCGGCGGTGGCGGCGGTTCGCCCGCGAGCGGCCGCGGCTGCGGTGGACGCTCGTGCCCCTCGCCGTCCTCGCGGGCGTGATGCCGCTCGTGATGCCCGGCTTCGTGCTCGCCTCGCGGTGGTGGGAAGGCGGCGTGCTGCGCGGCCTCATCATCGGCCTCTGGGCGTTCCACTACGCGCCGCGGGCGCTCATCGCCGCCTGGCTCCTCGTCGTCGACGCGGTGCGCGGCGTCGGGTGGATCGGGCGATGGATCGCGCGGCGCCGGACAGGCGACGATGCAGTGGGGATGGACGACGTGCCCGCCACGACCGACGATGCGTTGGGGATGAACGACGGCGGTGCCAGTGCCCCAATCGCCACGCCGGATGCAATGTCGCGGCGCGAGGCCGTGCGGGCCATCGGGTGGGCGGCGGCGGCGGTGCCGTTCGTGGGCGTCGGGACGGGGCTGTTCAAAACCGTCTACGACTTCGAGGTGCGCCGCATCGACGTGCCCATCGCGGGCCTCGACCGCGCCCTCGACGGCCTCCGCATCGTGCAGGTCTCCGACCTCCACGCCGGCTCCTTCCCCTCGCACCGGCCCGTCCGCGCCGCCTTCGACCTCGTTCTGCAGGAGCGCGGCGACCTGATCGCCCTCACCGGCGATTTCGTCAACAACGACGCCGCCGAACTCGCCATCGTCGCCCGTGAACTGCCGCGCCTGCGCGCGCCGCTCGGCGTCGTCGGCTGCCTCGGCAACCACGACCACTACGCCGACATCCCCGACGTGCTCGCCGGGGTCCGCGCCGCCGGCATCGACGTGATCGTCAACGAGAGCCGCACGCTTCGGGTGGATGGCGCCGACCTGCACATCATCGGCACCGACAACACCGGCTTCCGGCAGCACTTCGCCGACCTCCCGGCCGCACTCTCCGCCCTCCCCCCCGCGCCGACGACCCCGCCGCGCGCCTGCTCCTCGCCCACGACCCGACGTTCTGGGACCTCGAAGCCCGCGCCGCCGGGTTCGACCTGATGCTCGCCGGCCACACGCACGGCGGGCAGATCGGCATCGAGCACCCGGACGCCCTCCGGTGGAGCCTCGCGCGGCTCTCGTACGCGCGCTGGGCGGGCCTCTACACCGACACCGGCGACCGCGGCCCGGCGCACGTCTACGTCAACCGCGGCCTCGGAACGACCGGCCCGCCGCTGCGCCTCGGCATCCGTCCCGAGGTCACCGTCCTCACGCTCCGCCGGGCGTGATACGCGGTCGGGATGGGTTGGTGGTGGGTCGTTTGTGAATCCAGGGCGTGCGGGGGACTCGGCCGACGGAAGGCAACCGGCGCGAGCACCCTCTCACCGACGCTCGGGCACCCGACGCCGCGCCTCGCGCGTTGCCGTCTGTGTGGCCCCCCAGCAGCGTCCCGATCGGCGGCCGGGCATCCGCCCCGAGCGGCCTCGACGGAATGCCGACGTCCACGCCCGGCCCGCTGACATCGGATCGCCCCTTCGACAAACGACGACCCACAAACAACCCACGACCAACGCTCCCCGTGCCCTCCGCCCCCGTGTCACTGCTCCACCGGACGCTGCTGCGGGCGCTTCCGGCGCCGTTCTTCGGGGCGCTCTTCACGCTCGTCTTCCTGCTCATCCTGCAGTTCCTGATCCGGTTCTCGAAGGACCTCATCGGGCGCGGGCTGCCGGGCGGCATCGTCGTCGAGTTGATCGCCTACAACATGGCGTACATCCTCGCGCTCGCCGTGCCGATGTCGGTCTTCTTCGCCGCCCTCGTGGCCGTCGCGCGGCTCTCGGAGACGCAGGCGCTGACGGTGGCGCAGGCGGCGGGGATCTCGGTCGTGCGGCTGCTCTGGCCGCTCGCGCTCGTCGGGGCGCTCGCCAGTGGGGCGATGGTGTACGTGAACAACGTCGTCCTCCCCGAGGCCAACTTCCGCGCCCGGAGCCTGTGGCAGGACATCCGGCGCTCGCAGCCCGCGTTTGCACTGCGTCCGGGCGTTTTCTTCACGCGGCTGAGCGGCTACGCCATCCTCGCGCAGCGCATCCCCCGCGCCGACCGCATGGAAGACCTGCTCGTCTACGACCTCACGCGCGGCACCGACGCGCGCGTCGTCATCAAGGCCGCGAGGGGCCGCCTCGTGCCCGAACCCGGCGAGCGCGTCGCCCTCGTCCTCGACGATGGATCGGTCGAGCGCGACGCGCCCGGCGGCGCGATGCCCGTCCCGCTCGGCCCGACCGACACCGGCGGGGCCGTCGCCACCGCCGCCGCCGCGCCGACGGGGCGCACCGAGCGCGTGCGCTTCGAGCGGCTCCGCATCCGCCTCGACCTCGGCGGCTTCCGCTTCGAGCGCAGCCCGAGCGACGGCTTCCGCAACGACCGCACGACGCCGACGAGCGCCCTCCTCGCCCAGCTCGACTCCCTCGACCGCCAGCAGCGCGGCGACAGCGGCCGCCTCGATTCCATCTTCACGACCGTCGCCGGAAGCGCCAACGCGCGCGCCCTCCGCCCCGCTCAGGGCCGCCCCGACGCGCCCCGCTCCGACACGCTCCGCCCGTCCGCACCGCCACACCGCGCCGACCTCCTCGCCGGCCTCGACACGACCGCGCGCGGCCTCGTCCTCCAACGCGCGAGCGCCGACGTGTCGACGCACCGCGCCGAAGCCGAGGGCCTGATCCGCGGGCTGGAATGGTCGCAGCGCGAGGCCAACGCCCTGCGCGTCGAGGTCCACAAGAAGCAGGCGATCGCGCTCGCGTGCTTCGTCTTCGCCCTCGCCGGGGCGTATCTCGGCCTCGGCGTGCGCAGCCGCGGCGGCGGTCTGGCCCGCGCGGGCGTCATCGCGGTCGCCCTCTTCCTCGTCTTCTGGGTGACGCTCGTCATCGGCGAGAAGCTCTCCGACCGCTACCTCTGGATCCCGCCCGCGCTCGTCATGTGGAGCGCCAACGTGGCCATCGGCGCCGTGGCCGCCTATCTCCTCGCCCGCACCTCGTGGCGCCGGGGATGATGCGGACGCCGTCGCAGGGGACGTGCGAGCACGTCCCGGACCCGTGGCCTGCGCCCGACGCGCGGGCTTCGACAGGCTCAGCCACCGGTCGAGAATGCAGACGGCGGGCGGGACGTGCGAGCACGTCGCCTACCTTCGCACGGACCTGACCGATGCCTCGCATGCGCGCCCGATTCCTCCCGCTGCTCGCCCTGCTCGCCGCGAGCGCCTGCGCCGCCCAGACGCCGATGCTGCCGCCTGCACCGCGCGCCGGCGTCGCCGACACGCCGACGGTCCGCGTCGCCCTCCGCGTCGACGATGTGTTCATGAACGACACGCGCGTGCAGCCGCAGGAGATCGACTCGTTCCTCGCCGTCGCCGAGCGCTTCGGCGCGCGCGTCGAGTTGTCGGTCATCCCCGCGCGCCTCACGAGCGCCCGCAACGCCGACGGGCGCATGGCCGCGTTCCTGCGCGAGGCGCTCCGTCGCGGCCACGGCGTCTCGCAGCACGGCTACACGCACCGCCACGCCCCGACCGGCGGCACGGGCGGTGAGTTCATGGACCCCACGACCGGCCAGTGGCTGCCCGACGACACGATCCGCGCCCAGATCGCGCGGGGACGCGCGATCCTCGAAGCCGCGACCGGCGTGCGGCCGGGCAAATACGTCGGCGTCGGCACCGACCGGCAGATGGAGCCGCCGAGCCTGCGGGTGCTGCGCGAACTGGGCTTCCGCGTCGTCACCAACCCCGACGTCGCGCGCCCGACGACGACCGACTCGCTCTCGTACGTCCCCGACCTCACCGACTACACGTGGGCGCTCGACGCCGCGATCTACGACTCGACCCTCGATGCCGCCCGCGCGGACTTCGCCACGGCCCTCGCGCTTCCGCGCCGCCCTGGCGAAGCGGCCTATTTCGCCGTCGGCTTCCACGACCACTTCACGCGCTGGGGATGGGAGCGCGGCATGGTCGCCCGCTGGCTCGGCGACCTGCTCGGGTGGATGGAGCGCCAGCCCGGCGTGCGCATCGAGTACGTGCTGGGCGAGGACACGGTGTGAGGGAGTTTGGGCTGGTGGGTTGGTGAGTAGAGACCGGCTGGTCACGGTCTTTCGACCTACGACCAACAACTCACCAACCCACTCCTCACCAACCCACCCCTCACCGCCCCCCGTACATTCAGGCCGAACCAGACCTCCCCCCGGTGCTCGTCCTCGTCCCCACGCCCGTCGGCAACCTCGAAGACATCACGCTGCGGGCGATTCGCATCCTCGGCGAGGCCGCCGTCGTGGCCTGCGAGGACACGCGCACGAGCGGCGTCCTGCTCGACCACTACGGCATCAAGACGCCCCGCACGGCCTACCACGCCCACAACGAGCGCACCGCCGCGCCGCGCCTCGTCGCCCGGATGATGGCCGGCGAGACCGTCGCCCTCATCACCGACGCAGGCAGCCCCGGCATCTCCGATCCGGCGTTCTTCCTCGTCCGCGCCGCCGTCGAGGCGGGCGTGCGCGTGGAGGCGCTGCCGGGGGCGACGGCGTTCGTGCCCGCGCTCACCGCGAGCGCCCTCCCGACCGAGCGCTTCACCTTCGAGGGCTTCCTGCCGCAGAAGAAGGGCCGCCAGACGCGGTTGCAGGCGCTCGACGGCGAGACGCGGACGATGGTGTTCTACGAAAGCCCCCACCGCATCGTCCGCGCCCTCGGCGAGATGGCCGCCGTCTTCGGCCCCGACCGCCGCGCCGCCGTCGCCCGCGAGCTGACGAAGACGTTCGAGGAAGTCCGCCGCGGCACCCTCGCCGAGCTTGCCGCCCACTACGGTGCCCAGCCCCGCGTCCGGGGCGAGATCGTCCTGATCGTCGAGGGCGCCGAACCGCCCCCACGCCGACGCCGGATGGTCGACCGCGACGGAGGTGCCGACGACGACGGTGCCCCCGACTACGGTGCCGATGACGCCGACGACACCACGGACGATACGGGCGACGACACTTGACCCGTGCGCTTTCCCAGATTCCAATCTTCCATCCCGCCGTTCCCCGATGACCATCGCCTCGCTCCCACCCCACGCCACCGACGCCGAAGTCGCCGTCCGCGACCGCATCGCCAGGACCGACGGGCCGCACGTCATCCATTTCTGGGCGCCGTGGTGCGGCAATTCACGCCGCGAACTCGCCGCCTGGCCCGCCTTCCTGGAGAGCCACCCCGACGTGCCCGTCGTCTTCGTGACCGTCTGGAACGGCGGGCAGTCTGGCGCCGACATGCTTGCCGAACACGGCCTGACCGTTGGCGATGGCGGCAGTGTCGACGAGATCGTGCAGCGCGGCGACGGCTCGCACGAAGACAGCGATGGGCGCCGCCGCCACTTCCTCGGCCTCCCGCTCACGTGGATTCCGTCGACGTGGATTTTCCACAAGCGCGGGCAGCTCGCGTTCGCGATGAACTACGGCGAGGCCGACGCGGACACGCTTGGCACGCTCGTTGATGCCACTCAATCGATGTGGTGATCTGCTCCATATCGAGACACCGCCCGCCCCCGATGCGCTTCCTCCGCCCGCTCCTGTCGGCCTTCGCCGCCGCGCCGCTCGTGCTCGCGGGCTGCGGCGTCCATTTCGTCGGAGATGCCGCTGACGGCAAAACGGAGGCGATTCCCATCATCACCAACCCACCGTCGTACCCCGCCGACGCCGTCGTCTTCATCGTCGACGTGACGACGCAGTTCGCGGGCGAGTCGGTCGATCTGCGCTTCGACGGCGTCCGCTACTACCGCAAGAGCGTATCGACCGCGCCCGGCTCGGCCCTCACGACGCGGGTGCGGATTCCGATTGCGCCCGGTCTCCACAATTTCTACGTGCGCGTCGGAAACGAGACCTTCAACGTCAACACCGAGACGCCGGTCAACGTGTCGGCGCAGCCGTGCGCGGCGGTTCGGTTCGCCATCAACAACGACATCCCGCAGCTCTCGACCCTGTCGATCGAGCTGCCTCCGCCCGCCACCTGCCCGCGCTGACCGCCGCCTGCCCGCCTCTTCCCTCGTGATGCGCCCTGCCCGCTCCCTCCGCTCCACCGCCTCGTCGGCGTCCGCGCTCGTGGCCCTCGCCGCGTGCAGCGTCGTGCTCGGCGGCTGCTGGCCGCGTGTCGGCGACGCGAACGCCATCCGCCCGCCCGGTGCCGATTCGGTGAGCGTCTCGCCGAGTGTGCCGTCGGGGTCGGTGCTCTTCACCGTCACCGTCCTCCAGCAGTTCGACGGCGAGCAGGTGGACATCCGCGTCGACGGGCAGCGGATCTACCGCAACAACGTGACGACGCCGCCGGGCAAGACGGTCACGGCGACGGCGCGGTTCGCGGCCACGCCCGCCCTGCGCAAGCTGTTCGTGCGCGTCGGAACGATCGACTACAACGTGTCCGACGAGTTGCCGGTGCGCATCGGCGAGAAGACCTGCGCGACGGTCACGTTCGTGCGCAACGCCGCCATCCCGCAGCAGTCGCGCCTGAACATCGTGACGCCCGACACCTGCCCCTGACGTTCTTTCCTGCTCTCACGATGCGCACGCTTCCCTCGGCGCGCTGCCTCGCCGCCACCGCCGCCACGCTCGCCGCCGCCCTCAGCGGCTGCGGCCTCTACGACGGCACCGACACGCGCAACTCGGGCGAGACCTACGTCCCGCCGACGTACCCGCCGAACGCGCAGGTCTTCGTCCTCGACCTCACGCGCACGTTCTCGGGCGAGCAGGTGGACGTGCGCCTCGACGGCGTCCGCGTCGTGCGGAAAGCGGTCGCCAACACGACGAACCCCGCCCTTGCCGAGCGTCTGCGCGTGGCGGCCGCGCCGGGCCTCCACGAGTTGTTCGTGCGCGTGACGACCGCTTCGGGCGGACGGCTCGACCAGACGATGCCGATCCGCATCGGCACCGAGGCCTGCGGCGCGGTGTCGCTGACGCCCGGAAACGGCGCCGCGGCCTCGCTGCGCATCTCGATCAGCCCGAACGCCGACTGCCCCGCGAACTGACGGGCGTCGCGGCACCCTTCGAGCGGCCGTCCTTCACGCCCTTGCTCCCGGTGATGCGCGCGGCCTTGTCCGCCGCTGCCACCGCGATGGCCGACGGCGCCGACGCGCGGCGCGACGACACGAACGACAGCCCCCAGACGGCCACCCACGCCGCCGCAAGCGTCCACTCCTGCGCCAGCGCCGACGCCACGACGCTGCCGCCGTAGAGCGCGTGGAAGATGCCCTCCGGCGTCTCCGAGACCGGCGGCGCGATGCGCGCGAAGATCGTGGCGATGCGCATCACGACGATCAGGCCCGCATAGACGAGCGCGACCGTCAACATCCACCCGATGCGCGTCGAGAGGGCGACGAGGAGGAAGACGAAGGCGGCGATGTCGAGCGCAGCCGGGCGCAGGCGGTTCAGCACGGGAGGCGGGGGAAGGATCGCGCAAGATATCGACCCGGCGCCCCACGCCTTAACCGACCGAACGGTCTGTGGGCGCAAGCCCTCTCAGGTACGGGACCTGACAGGTCCAGGCATCGGGGCGCGCGGCGCCCTGTTCACCGACCGAACGGTCTGAAACCGCGCTGAAATGCCAGCTGAAGCGCTCCGATTCTCCGGCCTGCCCAACCTCTCAGGTCCCGCACCTGACAGGTTTCCTTCTCCCTAACCCCGCTCCCCCCTCACGGCACGAGCGATTCGAGGCGGGCGAGGAGGCGGGTGAGGAGGGCGGCGGCGATGGCGTCGTTGCGCGGGTCGGGGGCGAGGCCAGCCTGTCCGCGCGCGGCGACGGTCTCGCGGGCGAGTTCGCGGCGGTCGTTCACGCGCAAAATCCGGTACGTCGTCTCGATGCGGCGCACAGCCGGGCCGTCGGCGGCGGTCGCGTCGGTGTTGGCGGCTCCGCCCACGCTGTCGGCGGCGGCGACATCGACGATGACGAGGGCACCGGCGCGGAGCGTGCGGGCGAGGGCGAGGGCGTCGCCGTCGGCGAGAGCGTCCGGGTTGGCGAGGCGGGCGAGGGCGCGGTCGCTCTCGGCAATCGGTACGAAGGCGACGAGCGGGTGGGCGTCGCCGTAGGCCGCGCGGATGCGCAGGTTCAGGGCGCTGAGCGTGGCCGCATCGACGCCCTCCCCACCGCGCGACGGGACGATGAGCACGCGCATCTGCCCGCGCTCGACGATCTGGCCGCGCAGGCTCGACTGCCGCGCGCGGATGCCGCGCGGGAGGGCGCGGCGGGCGGTGTCGAGACGGGTGGTGAGGTCGAGGGCGGCGCGGAAACGTCCGGCGGTGAGGGCGTCCTGGGCGCGGTCGAGGAGCAGGCGCGCGCGGGCGGAATCGAGGCGCGCGGCGAGGCCGGGCACACCGTACGCGGCGGCGACGGCGAGGGCGGTGTCGGCGGCGCCGATGCGGCCCTCGCGCGCCCACGCGTCGGCGCGCTCGAAGGCCAGATCGGTCGCGTGGAGGCGCATCCCCTGCATCATCGTGCCCGCGCGGCGGCGCTGCGCATCGGTCGGCAGGGTCGCGCCGCGGAGCAGGTCGAGGGCGTCGCCGGGCCGCCCGCCGGTGTCGAGCGCGTCGGCGTGGACGAGCACGAGGTCGCCGCGGGCCTGGTCGAAGCGTCCGGTGAGGGCGCCTTCGCGGAACGGACGGGCGCTGTCGAGGAGGCGGTAGGCGGCCTGGAAATCGCCGCGCTCGGCGCTCTGGCGGGCGTCCGAGAAGGCGCTGTCGATGACGCGGGCGCCGATGTCGGCGCGGGCGGTGCCGAGCGTCGCGCGCAGGGCGTCGGTGACGGCGAAGCGGGTGGCGTCGGTGAGGGCCTGCCGCGACTCGTCGGCGCGCCCGGCGTCGGCGGAGGTGTTCGCGGCGGCGATGCGCTCGGTGACGGCGGCGATGGCGGCGCGGTCGTAGGCGGCGCGCAGGCGGTCGGCGATGGCGCGGGAGGCGGGGTAGCGCAGGCCGTCGGTGGCGATGTCGAAGGCGCGGTCGGGCGGTGCGGCGTCGGCTTCGGCGAGGCGGATTTCGGCGGCGCGCTGGTTGGCGCCCGTGCGCGTCTGGTTGAGCGCGGCGACGACGGCGCCGTCGTTGGGCTGGTAGGCGTACGCCCGCGCGAGAGCGGTCAGGGCGTCGAAGGGACGACCGGCGCGGAGCGTCGCCGCGGCCTCGTCGCCGACGCGGGTGGCGGCGCGGTTGCGGGCGCGGACCTCGACATCGACGAGTCCTTCGTCCGTCGTGCCGCCGATGTCGTAGCGGCGTCCGTTCGTGGCGCTGCCGATGGCCGCGTCGTCGTCGCCGCGCGCGAACGCATCGCGGGCGCTTGCGAGGGCCTGTTCGGCGGCGCCGGTGCGCAACCGCAGGCGCAGCACCGGCACCGACGCCGGTTCACCGAGCGCGACGCCGAGAGCGGCCGACTCCCGCATCCACGTGTCGAGGGTGCCGAGGTGGCCGATGCCCTCGGCGAACTGCTGCCGGTCGCCCATCGCCGACGCTTCGGCGATGCGGCGGTCGAGTCGCGCGGCGGCGAGGCGGGCGTACGCGGCGCGGGCGTCGGCGCGGCCCGCGGTGCGCACGGCGGCGGCGTAGCTCTCGATGGCGGCGTCGAGGTCGCCAGACGATTCGAGGGCCTGGGCGCGGCGGTTGCTCTCGCGCGCGATTTCCTTCGTCGTCGGCCCGCAGGCGGCGAGTGCGACGAGCAGAAGCACGCAGGCCGCGGCGCGCGGCAGGTGGCAGGGGAAGCGGGACATCGGGACCGGGGATCGGAGGGCGAGGGGACGTGTCAAGGTGCGGCCGAATCCGTCGGCGCGTCAATCCCCATTTCTGGCGATGCGGAGCCGGACACCGCACCCCCATCCATCGCGCTACCCGCTGCCGCTCCGCTCATCGGGTCTGGTGCGAGGCGCGGGACGTGCAAGCACGTCCCCTACGTTTGCGGAGCGGGCGCGGTGGGGCAGGCGGCATCCCCAGATGCACAGAGGCGCCGCCCGAACCCGAGCGGCGCCTCCGAGAGACAGGCGAAGCGGCCTCAGCCCTTCGCGGCGAGCGCCTTGAGGTCGTCGACGCGGTCGAGGCGCTCCCACGTGAAGGCGTCGCCCTCGCGGCCGAAGTGGCCATAGGCGGCGGTCTGCTGGTAGCGCGGCTTGAGCAGGTCGAGCGAGCGCGTGATGGCCGCCGGACGAAGGTCGAAGGCTTGGTTCACGATCTCGCCGAGGCGCACGTCGGAGAGCGTGCCGGTGCCGTAGGTGTTGACGTTCACCGACACCGGCTTTGCCACGCCGATCGCGTAGGCGATCTGCACGAGCGCTTCCTCGGCGAGGCCCGCGGCGACGATGTTCTTGGCCACGTGGCGTGCCGCGTACGCCGCCGAGCGGTCGACCTTCGACGGGTCCTTGCCGGAGAACGCGCCGCCGCCGTGGGCGCCCTTGCCGCCGTACGTGTCGACGATGATCTTGCGCCCGGTCAGGCCCGCGTCGCCGTGGGGGCCGCCGATCACGAACTTGCCCGTCGGGTTGACGTGCAGGATCATGTCGCCGTCGACCATCGAGGCCGGGAGCACGGCCGGGAGCACGTGCTCGCGCACGTCGGCCTCGATCTGCGTCAGTTCCACCTCCTCGCCGTGCTGCGTCGAGAGGACGACGGTGTGGACGCGGCGCGGGGTGCGGCGGTCGTCCTCGTACTCGATCGTCACCTGGCTCTTGGCGTCCGGGCGCAGGTACGGCATCAGGTCGGTCTCCTTGCGGATGCGGGCGAGCTCGCGGAGGATGCGGTGCGAGAGCGAGAGCGCGAGGGGCATGTACTCTTCGGTCTCGGTCGTCGCGTAGCCGAACATCATCCCCTGGTCGCCCGCGCCCTGCTCGTCGTGCAGGCCCGCGTTCTCGTCGACGCCCTGCGCGATGTCGGGGCTCTGGCCGTGGATGGCCGAGAGCACGCCGCACGAGTCGGCGTCGAAGCGGAGGCGCGGGTCGGTGTATCCGATCTCGCGGATGACGCCGCGGGCGATCTCCTGCACATCCACGTACGCCGTCGTCGTGACCTCACCGGCGAGGACGACGAGGCCGGTCGTGACGAGCGTCTCGACGGCCACGCGCGACTTCGGGTCCTGCGCGAGGATGGCATCGAGGATGGCGTCGGAGATCTGGTCGGCGACCTTGTCGGGGTGACCTTCGGAGACCGACTCCGACGTGAAGAGGTAGGCCATGGGCGCAGCGGAAGCGGGGGTATGGAGGAAGGGCGGAAGCCCGTGGCGCGGCGAAATGCGCGCGGGCGAATCAAGGATACGTGCGTGCGCCGGGGCGGCCCGGCGGCGCGGCGCGACTTAACACAGAATCCGGCCCTTGCGCCGCGGCGATTGCGCGCCGTCGGCGCCGTGCCGTAGCTTGGCCCCTTGCACCGCACCGCGAACGCACCCCGCGAGGGGCCTCCGGCGCCGATGTTTCCCTCCCACGAAGCCCGGCAGACCGGCTCCACGCCTCCGCGCGACCCGCCGCCTGCCCGGCCATCCGCCAGCCTCGCGCTGGCATCTCCCCCGCATCCATGAGCATGGTCGAAGAAAAGGTCACGGCGATCATCGTCGAGAAGCTCGGCGTCGACGAGGCCGACATCAACCACGACGCGTCGTTCACGAACGACCTCGGCGCCGACTCGCTCGACATCGTCGAGCTGGTGATGGAGTTCGAGAAGCAGTTCAACATCACCATCCCCGACGAGGACGCCGAGAAGATCTCGACCGTCGGCGACGCCGTCACGTACATCGACGCCAAGGTCGAGGCCTGACCTCAGACCCGCGCGGCGCTCACCCGCCGCCGATTCCGCGCAGGCGCCCTCTTCGACCCCCGGAGAGGGCGCCGCGTCGCGTTTGAAGCCTCCGCGGCGCTTGCGGCGTTCGTGCCCGTCACGCCCGCGCCTTCGCCGCCCCTTTCCGTTCCGCCCGCCCCACCGCCGCCATGCCCATCGCCCCCCGCCGCGTCGTCGTCACCGGCCTCGGCGCCATCACCCCCATCGGCAACGACGCGCCGTCGTTCTGGGCCGCCGCGCTCGCGGGCACGTCGGGCGTCGCGCCGATCACCAAGTTCGACACGACCGGCTACGCGACGACGTTCGCGGGTGAGGTCAAGGGCTTCCGCGCGGAGGACCACATGGACCGCAAGCTCGCGCGGCGCATGGACCCGTTCGCGCACTTCGCCGTCGCCGCCGCCGCCGAGGCCCTCCGCGACGCGGGCATCGACACGGCGACGCTCACCGACGACGAGCGCGCCCGCATCGGCGTCGTCTACGGCTCCGGGCAGGGCGGGATGCTCACGTACCAGAAGCAGACCGAGGTGCTCATCACCGAGGGCCACGACCGCGTCTCGCCGTTCTTCGTGCCGATGATCATCGTCGACATCGCGCCCGGCCACATCTCGATGATCCACGGCCTGCGCGGCCCCAACTACAGCGCGGTCAGCGCCTGCGCGACGGGCAACCACAACCTCGGCGACGCCTTCATGCTCATCCAGCGCGGCTCCGCTGATGTGATGGTGACGGGCGGCGCCGAAAGCTCGGTCACCGAGCTCGGCATCAGCGGCTTCAACGCCCTCAAGGCCCTCTCGACGCGCAACGACAGCCCCGAGACCGCCTCCCGCCCGTTCGACATCACGCGCGACGGCTTCGTGCTCGGCGAGGGCGCGGGCGCGCTCATTCTGGAGGAGTACGAGCACGCCCGGGCACGCGGCGCCCGCATCTACGCCGAGGTCAAGGGCTTCGGCGCCAGCGCCGACGCCTACCACATGACCGCCCCCGACCCCGAGGGCCGCGGCGTGCGCGCCTGCATGCACGCCGCCCTGCGCGACGCCGAGCTCCAGCCCGAGGACATCGAGCACATCAACATGCACGGCACCAGCACGCAGCTCGGCGACGTCGCCGAGACGAACGCCATCAAGGGGGTCTTCGGCGACGATGCGGCGTCGATCTCGTGCACGTCCACGAAGTCGATGACCGGCCACCTCTTGGGCGCCGCCGGGGCCATCGAGGCCGTCTCGACGGTCCTGGCGCTCTACAATGGCATCGTCCCGCCGACGATCAACGTCCGCGAGCCCGACCCGGCCTGCGACCTCGACTACACGACGAACGGCGCCCGTCCGCGCGCCCTCCGCGCGGCGATGTCGAACGGCTTCGGCTTCGGCGGCCACAACTCGTCGGTCGTCTTCACCCGCGTCGAGGAGTGATTGGGTCGTGCTGGTGCCGCCCGGTCTCCTGTGATGGGGGGCCGGGCGGTTTTGTTGGTCGTTTGTTGTTGGTTGTGGGGATGCAGGGGCGAGACGGCGGGTGAAGGTGGGGATGGGCGGCGGGGCGGCGGAGGGCGGCGGGGCGGCGGGGCGGCGGAGGGCGGCGGTGGGCGGCGGAGGACGGTCGGTGGGGGGCGGGTCGGAGACCCGCCCCTACGGCCACCGCACGGTCCATCCACCGCACGGCCCTTCGACGGGCTACCCACCGCCCCGCCTGGCACCGTCCCCCACCATCAACAACCAACAACAAACCATCAACCCTAAAAACACGCACGGGGCCGTCCGGCGTGAACCGGACGGCCCCGATGCGGTGGCCTGCGTGCGAGAAGCGGTCCTCAGCGCGCGCGGCAGGCCGGGAGGGAAGCAGCGCGGTGTGCCCCGGTGAGGGAGCGCGCCGCCCGGCTGCGTGGCGTCAGCGGACGACGGTGATCGTGCGCGTGCGGTTGCCCGACGGCGTTTCGAGGCGCACGACGTAGGTGCCCGCGGCGAGCGTCGCGGCGTCGAGATCGAGGCGCGTCTCTCCAGCGGCGAGGTCGCCGTCGTGGAGCGTTGCCACGGTGCGGCCCATCAGGTCGTAGACCGTCACGCGGGCGCGGCCCGAGGTGGGCATCGCCACGCGAATCGAGGCGCGGTCGCGCACCGGGTTCGGCGCGGCCTCGGAGAGCGCCAGTTCGGTGACGGCGGTCGGGCCGTCGTCGACGCCGGTGACGGCGCCGGTGACGAAGCGCACATCCGACAGGTCGAGCGAGAAGCTGCGGCTGCGGCTGCGGTCGCCGATCGCGTAGAAGGCGATCATCGTCACGTCCTCACCGGTGAAGCGTCCCTTCTGGCCGCCCGCGGGGGCGAGGTCTTCGAAGCGGATGCGCACCGGGCCGCCCGCCGGGTTGGCGGGGAGGTCGGCGACGAACTTGCCGGCCCACGAGGTCACCGAGGCCTTCTCGACGAGCACCTGAACGGGCACGTCGGAGCGGTAGGTGAGCTCGAGCGAGTGGTAGCCGCTGAGGTCGAGCGGCGCGCCACCGGCGCGGAGGAAGCGGAAGAGGCTCGCGTAGTCGGTCACCGTCCCGGCGATGCGCGCGTTGCGCTCGACGAGGAAGGTGCCCGCGGCGGGCGCCCGCGTCTCCGCGGTCGTCGTGAAGGTCGTCACGGTCGCCGTGCCCGCGCTCTGGCCCCACGTGCCGTCGGCGACGTAGAACTGGTCGCGCGAGGCGTCGGTGGCGAGGGTGAAGGTGCCGTCGAAGAGGCTGCCGACGGCGAGGGTGACCTCGGCGAGCGGCGCGGCGGGCGTGGCCGCAGGCACGGTGATGTCGCGGCGCAGCGTCTGGCGCTGGCCACTCGTCGCCGCACTCTCGGTCGTCGCCGTCTTGCCCTCGACGGGCACGGTCACGGCCTCACCGGTCGTGTTGCGCAGGCGAAGGCGGATCTGGCCCCCTTCGTAGCGCCCATCGACGACGTAAACCGACGGGAGCGTCGCGCCGCCGCGCATCTCGACCGGACCCTGCGTGCGCAGGCGGGCGAGAACGTCGGCGACGAGGCCGGCGGTGTACTCGGGGCTGACCGACCACACCTGGAGGTTGAGCACCTCCTGCGTGCCTGCCGGCGGCGCGTACTGCGCCGTGGCGAAGCGCGACTCGACGATGTAGCCCGCCGCCATGCGGTAGGCGACGAACGAGACGGCGTAGTCGACCTCACCGGTCGCCTGCACCAGCTTCGACATCACGAACGGCTGGCCGTTCACGTCGAGCATCCGCACGTAGTCGAGGCGGCCACCGCCCAGCCGGTCGCAGGTGTTCTTCGTGTGGTCGTAGAGGACGCCGCTCGGGCTCGTGGCGCCGAAGAGGGCGGCGAGGCGCCGTCCGTCGGGGCGGATGAAGTCCGTCGCCACGACTTCGCGGGCGTTCGTGACGCCGACGAGGTCGCCGGGCGTCGTCTCCATCGCGGCGGTCTGCTGCGGGCCGCCGGTCGGCACGATCTGACGAAGGACCGAGGCTGCGCCGCTCTGCGCCGCCGACACGGTGCCGTCGAGCGAGAGGCTCGGGGCGGTCGTGCTGGCGTCGAAGGCCACGACGGGAACGTCGAGGAGCGAGGCGCGGGCCTGCACGTCTTCGCGGCGCAGCATCAGGCGGCGCGCGAGGATCGTCGCCATCGAGCCGTCCGATTCGACGCCCGCGTTTCCACCGCCCGACGTGCCGCCGGTGGTGATCGGGGCGCCGGACTGGTCGTCCTCGGCGGGGTTGCCGTTGTTGGGCGTCGAGTCCGGGTCGGGCTGGTCGCTGTGGGTGACCTCGGCGACGTTCTCGTACGACCCGGCGGCGGTCACGCGCACCTGGTAGCTGAGGCTGACCGTCTGCCCGAGGGCGAGGCTGCCGATGGTCCAGGTGATCGTCTGGCCGCTCACCGTCGCCGCAGGGCGTGCCGTTGAACTGGACGAAGGCGAGGCCCGCGGGCATCACGTCGCGCACCACCACGCCCGTCGCACCGGCAGGACCGGCGTTCGAGACGTTGACGGTGTAGGTCACGACATCGCCGACGCGCGGCGTGGGCGTGCTGACGGTCTTGTTGACGCTGAGGTCGGCGCTCGCGGCGCTGCCGCCGGTGATCGGCGCCGACGCCTGGTCGTCCTCGTTCGGGTTGCCGTTGCCGGGCGTCGAATCGCGGTCGATCTGGTCGTGGGCGGTCACTTCGGCGGTGTTGACGATGACGCCGCTCGCGGTGACGCGGGCGGTGATCGTGAGCGTCTGGCTCTGGCCCGCAGTCAGCGTGCCGACGGGCCAGAGGCCGGTCGAGGGCGTGTAGCTGCCCACCGTCTGCGTCGCCGACACGAAGTCGACACCGGCGGGCAGCAGGTCACGGACGACGACGCCGGTGGCGGTCGCCGGGCCTGCGTTGCGGGCGACGACCGTGTAGGTCACCGTCTGGCCGATGGCGACCGTCTGGGCGCTCGCCGTCTTCGTCAGGCTCACGTCGATCAGGGTCGCGCCGCCACCGCCGCCGGGGCCGACGATGACGCTCGACTGGTCGTCCTCGGCGGGGTTGCCGTTGCCGGGCGTGGAGTCCGGGTCGTGCTGGTCGCTCGTCTGCACCTGCGCGGTGTTGCGCACCGGCGCGGTGCCGGTGAACGTCGCCACGATGGTGAGGCGCTCGCGGGTGTTGCGGGCGATGGTCGGGAGCGTCCAGAGGCCGGTCGCCGGGTCGTAGGTGCCCGTCGAGGTCGTCGCCGAGACGAACGTGAGGCCCGCCGGGAGGGCGTCGAGGACGGTCACGTTGGTGCCGGCCGCGGGCCCGATGTTGCGGAGGTAGATGTTGAAGATGATCTGGTCACCGGCGGTCACGTGCGTCCGGTTCGCGGTCTTCTCGACCGAGAGGTCGGCGACGGACGACTGCCCGGCGGTCACGGTGACGCTCGCCTGGTCGTCTTCGGTCGGGTCGTGGTTGCCCGGCGTCGAGTCGAAGTCGAACTGGTCGGCGGCGACGATCTCGGCGACGTTGGTGATGGCGTCGCGGGTGATGAGCGTGGCGCTGACGGTCCACGTCGCCGAGTCACCGGCGGCGATGAACGGGATGATCCAGCGCGAGGTGTCGGGCCAGGCGCGCATCGAGATGCTGCCGTTGGTGGCCGAGCCGGTCGGGCCGTCGAGGCCGCGCGGCAGGATGTCGGTCACGAAGACGTTGGTGGCGTCGAGCGGACCGGCGTTGCGGACCGTCACCGAGTACGTGAGCGTCTGCCCCTTGGCGTAGACGACCGGCAGCACCGACTTGGTCAGGCTGAGGTCGGCGCCCGGAGGCGAGATGCCCGCATCGACGTCGCGGTTGTTGTCGCCCGAGGCGAGCGTGTACGGGCCGGTCTTGCCGGTCGTGCGGTCGGCATCGCTGTCGTAGCGGTCGTCGCCGACGTTGGCGTTCGTCAGGATCTTGCCGGTCGGGATGCCGGAGAAGCCGACGACGTACGTGCCGGGCGTGAGGCCGGTGAACAGGTAGTTGCCGTTGCCGTCGGTCGTCTGCGTGGCGAGGACGGTCGTGCCGTCGGCCGCGTAGAGCGTGACGGTCACGCCGCCGACGCCGCCTTCACCCGGCTCCTGGATGCCGTCGCCGTTGGCGTCGTCGAAGACGCGGTCGCCGAGGGTGGCCGGGAGGTAGATGCCTGCGTCGACCGTGCGGTTGTCGTCGCCAGAGGCGAGAACGACCGGACCGGTGCGGCCCGTCGTGCGGTCGGCGTCGGAGTCCTTCGCGTCGTCGCCGCCGGCGTCCTTCGTCGTGAAGACGTAGTCGGCGGGGAGGGTCGAGAAGCCGACGGTGTAGGTGCCGGGGCGAAGGCCGGTGAAGAGGTAGTTGCCGCTCGCGTCGGTCGTGCGGGTGCCGACGGCGGTGCCGGTGGCGTCGTAGAGCGTGACGGTCACGCCCGCGACGGGCGCCTCACCGGCATCGAAGACGCCGTTGCCGTTCGCGTCGATCCACACGAAGTCGCCGAGGGTGGCGGGCGTGTAGAGACCGGCGTCGAGCGTCGTGTTGTTGTCGCCGGAGCGGAGGGTGACGGGCGCCGTCTTGCCGGTCGTGGCGTCGGCGTCGGAGTCCTTCGCGTCGTCGCTGCCCTGGTCCTTCGCCGTGAGGACGAAGCCCGCGGGCAGGTTCGAGAAGCCGACCGAGTAGACGCCGGGGCGCAGGCCGGTGAAGGCGTAGCTGCCGTCGGCGGCGGTGGTCGTCGTGGCGAGGGCGGTCGTGCCGTCGGCGCCGTAGAGCGTGACGGTGACGCCCGCGACGGGCGCCTCACCGGCGTCCTGGATGCCGTTGCCGTTCGCGTCGATGAAGACGAAGTCGCCGAGGCGGGCGGGCGTGTAGACACCGGCGTCGAAGGTCGGGTTGCGGACGCCGCTGTTGACGGCGAGCGCAGGCGTGCGGCCCGTCGTGCGGTCGGCGTCGGAGTCCTTGGTGTCGTCGCCGCCTTCGTCGTTGCCGGTGAAGACGAAGCCTGCGGGCAGGTTCGAGAAGCCGACCGAGTAGGTGCTCGGGGAGGAGGTTGTCGAAGGTGTAGCTGCCGTTGGCCGCCGTCGTCGTCGTGCCCGAGGCTACGCCCGCCGCGTTGTAGAGCGTGACCGTCGCGCCGCCGATGCCCGGCTCGCTGGCGTCCTGGACGCCGTTGCCATTGAGGTCGTGCCAGAAGAAGTCGCCGAGCGAGGTGCGGCGGTAGAGGCCCGCGTCGTTGGTCGGGTCGAAGTCACCGGCGGCGAGGGTGCGCGGGGCGATCAGGCCCGTCGCCGGGTCGATGTCGGAGTCCTTGGCGTCGTCGCCGCCTGCGTTGCGGGGCGAGATCTCGTAGCCGGCCGGCGGCAGGACCTTCGCTACGTACGTGCCGGGCTGGAGGAACGGGAAGAGGTAGTAGCCGGGGTTGCCGTTGAAGTCGTTGCCGGTGATCGTGAAGGGCAACTGGTTGCCGTTGTTGTCGGTCGCCGGGTAGTCGTCGCCGGTGCCGTAGACGCCGTCGGGGCCGACGTTGGTAAGCTCGACGCGCACGCCGTTGATGCCGATCTCACCCGGGTCCTGGACGCCGTTGGCGTTCAGGTCCTCCCAGACGAAGTCGCCGTAGTCGGCGGGCACGGAGGCGTTGACGCGGATGCCGACCTTGATCGGCTCCGACGGCAGCAGGCTGCCCTGCCCGTCGGCGCGGTCGGCGGCGAAGCCGAAGGAGTTCCACGCAACGATGTTGGCGGGCGCGCCGACGGGCGCGCGCATCGACCACTTCAGTTCGACCGAGTCGCGCGAGGCGATGGTCATCGCGCCGAACTCGAAGCGCAGCGACTGCACGCTCGTGATGTCCGCCGGAGGCGTCGTCGACCAGACCGGGCCGGTGCAGCCCGCCGGGCCGCTCACGCCGAGGTCGGTGCGGCAGGGGTTCTGCTCGGTCGAGTAGGAGACCGTCACGCCCGCGGGCGCGGCGACCGGCCCGATCAGGTTGGGCCGCCACTGGCTCTGGCGCGGCGACGGGTCGAGCACGCCGGTGTCGCCGACGAAGGGCAGGATGTCGACGATCTTGATGTTCGTCAGCCCGACGTTGCCGGTGTTGAAGACGACGAGGCGGTAGTCGGCGAGACCACCGGGCACCGTCTGCCCGACGTCGGGGAAGCGGTTGTAGGCGGTGTCGAGCGATCCCTTGACCCACTTGCGCGACTCGGCGGTGACGACGGCGCGGACGGTGACATTGGCCGTGTTCGAGCCGTAGACGGTCTCGGTCGTGTTGCCGTCGCGGTCGAGGTCGTTCACGTCCGGCGTGCCGGTGCCGCGCGTGCGGCCGTTGTCGGCGTTGGTGAGGAAGTACGTGTTCGGGATCGTCGCCGGCGCCTGGTTGAGGGCGACGGTCGTGTTGAAGGTGATGTCGGCGAACTGGCCCGCGGCGAGCGTCGCGCTGAGCGCCCAGCGGACGAGCGTCTTGCCAGAGCCGTTGTAGTTCGGCACGACCTCGAGCGGCGCCGGGGAGGCGCTGCCCGCGACGTAGGTGTAGCGCCCGTCGATGAGGTCGCTCACGACCGGGTTGACGAGGTCGTTCGTCGCGTAGGTCTGGTTGCGCACGCGCAGGCGGTGCGTGACGGTGCCGCCCGGCATCACGTCGCTGCCCGAGGTTGCCGTCTTGTTGAGGTCGAGGTACGCGGTCTGCGGCACGACGGGCACGTTGCCCGAGGTGGCCATTCCGCCGGGGGTCGGCGTGATGCCGGTGCCCGCGCCGCCGTTTCCGCCGCCGCCCCCCGTGCCCGATCCGCCCGGACCGCCGCCCGTGCCGCCCGTGGCGCACGAGAAGCCCGAAACGGCGCTCGTCGTGATCGACGTTGAGGTCGTGACGGCGTTGCCGTTGCGGTCGATGGCGAGGACGGTGCCGTCGAAGCCGTAGTTGTTCTGGTTGTAGCCGACCGGGATGGCGCCGGTAATGTCGTACTGCACCGCCGTCACGTACTCGCCCGCGCCGAGGCCGAGCGCCGAGACGAGCACCGAGCTGCTGTTCGTGTACGGGCCGCCCGGCGTCGGGCGGAAGCTGGCGTCGAGGTTCGTCTGGTAGCGCACGCGCACCGGGTAAGCCGGGTCGCCGCGGTAGTAGAGCCGCGTCGCGTCGACCTGCGCGGGGATGGTCTGCGTGAAGGCGTAGCCGTTGATCGGGATGTTGCCGGTGTTCCGGACCGTCGCGCGGAAGCCGGTCGTGAAGCCGACCGATGCCTCGTTCGGTGTGATCGAGGCGAGCGTGACGCCACCCGCCGCGCACGTCGGCGCGGCGAGGGTGAAGGTGACCGCGTCGGTGCGCGTGATCGGCGCCGCCTGCCCGACCGGCGTGCCCGTGAGCGACGCGTTGTTGGTGACGCTCTGGCCCGACGCGAACGTCGGCTCGTCGTAGCGCACCGTCAGGGTGCGGTCGACGTTGGCGCCGCCCGACGTGTTGAACGAGGGCCACGTGACCGTGTTGGTGCCCGCGTCGTAGGTGCCGCCGTTGGAGGCCGCGACGAAGGTGGCGCCCGCCTGCAGAGCGTCGGTGAGGACGACGTTGTTGAGGTCGAGCGCGCCCGTGCTGCCGTTCGAAACGACCGTGCGGACGCGGTAGACGATGTTCTCCCCCGTCAGCACGCCCGAGAGCTTGGTCTTGCTAAGCGTCGCCTCGACCGTCGCCGTCGCCGTCACCGTCGGCGCGGTCGCCGTGACGGGCGCCGTCGCGTTCGAGCCCGTGATCGTCGACGAGTTGACGGTCGTCGTCCCGTTCGGCGTCGAGCCGTTGGGGAAGCGGACGGTGATGAGCAGCTCACCCGACGAGCCTGCCGCGAGGGGCGAGACGAGCGTCCACGTCGCCGTGCGCGTGCCGGGGTTGTAGACCGCGCTCGCCGTCTGCGCGTTCGACGAGAGCGTCACGTCGCCGCTGGCGCCGGAGAGTTCGGCGGGCAGTACGTCGGTGATGACCACGTTCTGGCAATCCTGGGTCGTCGAGACGCAGTTGTAGAGCAGCCGGTACTGGAACGGCGCGCCCGACTCCACCGTCGTCGCGCCGACGACGCGCTTCTGGAGGCCGAGCGTCACCGCGGGCGGCGACCACCCGGCGGGCAGCGCGTTGTAGACGAGCGCCTTGGCTCCCGAGGGAAGGAGGAGGGCGAGCACGAGGACGGCGGCGGCGACGAAGGCGGCGGCGCGGGCGTAGCGAGAGCGGGAGGGCATCGCGGAGGGGAAGCGAGGGATCTGCCGACCCGCTTCTCAATCGCCGTGCCATTTCGTAACACTCTAGTGTTCGTTTTTGCCGCTCCGAGTCTACACGTGGCGGAAATCGCCTTCCGCGCGCTCACAGACCGGTTGGACCACCCAACATCCGCGCCCCTCACGCAACGTCCCGGTTTGAGACGGCGCCCGCCGCGCTGTTCGATCCGCGCGCTCCGGGCCCGCTCCGCCCACGCGGAACGAACGCCCGGCCTCTTCTTCCATCCCGTCTTTCAGGACGGGCGCGGCACCGAGCGCCGTTACGGCTGCCGCACGACGAACGCGCCTCCCGCGGTGCGGGCGCGGATTTCGGGGCGGTACATCATCTCGGCGCTCGCCGCCGGGAGGGCGTACGTGCCGGGCGTCGTCGCGCGGGCGAGGTAGACGTAGGTGTGCTGCCCGGCGTCGAGGCGGTCGGCGAAGAGGAGCACGCGGTCGTCGCGCAGTTCGGTGTGGTTGAACGAGCCCCAGTAGCGGTCCTGCCCGGCCCCGGCGGCGTCGAGCGCCGCGCCGTCGGTGGTCGAGAGGGCGCCGTTGAGCGCTTCGAGGCCCGCGGGCAGGGCGTCGTCGACGACCACGTACGCGCGCTCGGTCGGGCTGGTCAGGCGCAGCGTCACGCGCACGAGCGCGCCTGCGGCGACGGTGATGCGGCCGCTTCCGTCGACCGGTGCCGGACGGGCCGTGCCGGTGCCGTCCATCACCTCGACCGTCCGCGCGAGCGCGAGGCCCGCGTCGAGCGGCGTGCGGGTGATGCGCACGAGGGCGTCGAGGGTGAGGGCGACGTAGAGCGCGCCGCTTCCGCTGCGGGCGACATCGACCGTGCGGACGTTTGGCGCGAGCCCGCGCAGCGTTCCTACCGTCGAGGCGAACGTGCGGCTCTGGAATGACGCGCGGACGACATCGCGGCCCGCGGCGCGCACCGACGCGGTCAGGCGCGGCGTCTCGCGCTCGAAGCGGCGGGCATAGGCGGCGAGGCCGTCGAGGATCGCCGCCGCCTCCTGCGTCGACACCTGCTCTCCCGCCGCCATCCCATCGGCAGACTCCCCGGCGCCGCCGACGAGGGTGCGGACGAGGCCCGCGAGGATCTGCGCCTGCTCGGGCGCCACGACGGGCACGAGGGCGGCGAGGCCAAGCGCGGTCGCGCGGCGGTCGGACGCGAACGCCATCGCGCTCGCCGGGTCGGCGCTCAGGTACGCCGCCGTGCCGTCGAGGCGGAGGCGGTCGGTGAGGCGGCGCGTGAGCGCGGCGACGGTCGCGGCGAGGGCCGGGCGGTTTCCAGCGCTCGTGGCGGCGCGCAGCAGCATCGCCTCCCCTTCGGCAGACAACGGACGCGCGGCGAGCGCCTGGATCTCGGCGTCGAGGACGCGCCCGTGGCGGGCGAGGGCGTCGAGCATGAGGGCGCGGCTGTCGTGCCACGCCGTCTCGGGCATCCACGCCGGACGGTCGCTCGCGCGGCGCACGTAGCCGTCGAGCCACGCGACGGACTCGGCAGTCAGCGCCGCGGGCACGTCGTACCCGGCGGCCTTGGCCTCGGCGAGGGCGCGGACGACGTAGGCGCTCACGAACGGCTGCACGTACGCCCCGCCCGACGACGACGGCCACATCGAGAACCCCTCGCCGGTCCAGAACGAACCGAGCGCCGACGCCCACGCGGCCACGCGGGCCTTGTCGTCGCCGAGGGCGGCGGCGTCGGTGGCGGCGAACAGATCGCGACCGAGGAAGAGCGGCCGCACCGCCGACGTCTGCTGTTCGAGGCAGCCGTACGGGTAGGTGGCGAGGCTGCGCGCGAGCGGCGCCGCGCCCGCGAGGACGGTCGGCGCGAGGCGCGCGGTGAGGGCCGACGAAATCACGTCGTCGGGGATGCGCAGGCCGATGGCCGTCGCGTCGTCGACGCGGTGGAACGAGGCGGCGACGACGCGCGAGGCGGCGAGGGCGAGCGGAAGCGTCGTCTCCAGGGCATCGGTCTCGCCGCCGAGGCTGGCGCGGAAGGTCACGCGGGCCGATCCGGGCGCCGTCGCGCCTGCGGGGGCGGTGAAGCGGAAGCGCACCTCGCGCGTCTCGCCGCGCGGAACGGGCACGCGCTGCGACGTGCCGCCGGAGAGCGCGAGGCCCACCGCCGCCGCGCTGACCGTCGCCTCGCCGTCGGCGCCGCCGCGGTTGGTGACGAGCACGCCGGCGTCGAAGGCGTCGCCCGCGCGGGCGAAGCGCGGAAGCGCGGGCGTGAGCACGAGCGGCTGCGTGACGATGGTCTCGCCATCGCCCGCGCCGAAGCGGTGGTCGGTGGTCGCCACGCTCGCCATCAGCCGGAGCGTGGTGAGGCGTTCGGGGACGCGGAAGCGGACGCTCGCGCGGCCCGAGCCGTCGGTCTTCAGGCGCGGCGCCCAGAAGGCGAGCGGGCGGAAATCCTTGCGCAGGAGGGCGTCGCGGTCGCCGCCGCCGCCGCCTGCGTCTTCCTCCTTCTGGCCGAACGCGCGCTGCTCGACGAGCACCGAGCGGCTCTCGCTCGTCACGACGCCGAGGGCGCGGGGGCCGTAGAAGTCGCCGTACGGGTCGGGCAGCCGGTAGCCGATCAGGTCGACGACGCCGGCATCGGCCGCCGAGAACGCCACCTCGCCCGCCACGCCGCGCCCGTCGCGGTCGACGACGCGCAGCGTCACCTCGATCTCTTCGCCCGGACGAATCTCCCCGACCGACGGCTCGACCTCGACGCGCAGGTGCCGCGCCTCGGCGTCGACGCGCAGGTTGGCGTAGCCGATCCGGAAGCCCGGCGCGCCGACATCGGCGGTGGCCGTCGGGGCGGCCGCGCGGCCGGTGAGCAGCATCACCGAGACGAAGGCGTTCGGCAGCATCTCCTCGGTGACGGGGATCTCGACCTGGGGCGCCGAGCCGGTGAGCGTCACCATCCGGCGCGAAATCACGCCTTCGCGTTCGACGGTGACGAGCGCGAGCGCCGACTCGAACGGCGAGGCGACGAGCAGTTTGGCCGTCTCGCCGGGCACGTACGGCGTCGTGCGGTCGGGCGTGAGGTCGAGGCGGTCGTCGTCGCGGCGCTGCCACGCGCTGTAGCCCTCGCCCGCGGCGACGATGTAGGTCTCGCTGCGCACGACGTTGCCGCGCACGTCGGTGCCGGTCGCGCGCACGAGGTAGGTGCCGCCGAGGGTGACGGGCATCGAGACGCGCGCGAGGCTGCCGCGCGCAATCGTCATCGCCTGCTGCCCGGCGGGCGTCCGGCGCCGCTCCGAGCGCCAGCGCAGCCGCCCGTCGGCGCCGACTTCGCGGGCCGAGATCCACTCCTCGCGCAGCAGCTCGACCGTCACGCGGCCCGACGTCGGCGCGCCGCCCGGATCGACGGTCACGAGGTCCAACTCCAGGGCTTTGTCTTTCGAGAGGTCGAGGTAGGCGGCGCGCGGGCGCAGGCCGACGTAGAAGAGGCCGGGGTGAACGATCACGCTCGTCTCGTCGCTCTGCGTCTGCCGCGACGGGTCGGTGACGGTCGCCGAGAGCGTCAGGCGCGTCGGGATGCCGGTCGTCGACGGCGCGAGGACGTGCGAGAGGCGGTACGTGCCGTCGGCGTCGAGGGTGGCATCGGTGCCGGCGAGCGTCTGGTAGAGGCCGTAGCTCGGGTCGTCGCCTTCGTCGGTCTCGTAGTCGAACGGAAGCGCGCCGAAGGCCCATCCGTCGTAGCCGGGCGGCGCGAACGACTCGGGCGAGAGCCGCAGGTCGACGCGCGCCGGGGCGCCGCCGAGGGTCGCGCCGAACAGGTAGCGCCCTTCGACGATGGCCTCGACGCGGTCTCCGGCGACGTAGGCGTCGGCCTCCGGACGGGCATCGACGCGGAACGTCGCCGCGCGGAAGCTCTCGACGCGGAAGCTGCCGCTCGCGAGCGTTCCGCCGCGGCGCCAGCGGTCGCGCACCGCGGCGGTGTCGGCGGCGCGGACGAGGCGAATCGAATACGCGCCCTGCGCGGCGTCGCTGCCGAGGTCGAGGCCGAGGTCGAAGCCGCCGGTCTCGCTCAGTTGCAGGCGGCGGTCGAGCACGACGCGCTCGCGGGCGTCCTCGACGAGCACGCGCACGCTGTCGCGCGAGACCGACCAGTCGCCGCCCGCACGGCGCCGCACCCAGCCTTTGAGTTCGACGCGCTCGCCGCTGCGGTAGAGGCCGCGGTCGGTGAAGAGCGTGCCCGCGTACGTCACCGGAAGCGGCGCCCAGTCGACGTTGATGTCGAAGCGCCACGGCTCCAGGCCGTCTTCGTAGAGGTTCGACGTGAAGGCGAGGTCGCCGTCTTTCTCGACGATCACGACCTGCACGGGCCGCTGCCAGTCGTTCTCCGACGTCAGGCCGAGCGCGTCGGTGCCCGGCGTCTCGACCGATCCGTCGCGTCCGGTCGCGCCCGTCCAGCGCACCCGGTTGTCGAGCCCGCGGATCTCGACGCGCGCCCCGGCGACCGGCTCGGCGCTCACGATGTCGGTCACGAGCACCATCCCGGCGACGACGCTGTGCTTGGCGGTGATCCCGAGCCGCGTGATCTGCGCGACGCCTGAGGTCACGCCCGGCTCCTCGCCCGGTCCGCTCGCGGGCGTCTGCACGGCGAACGCCACGAGGCCGGTGCGGGCACCGCCTGCGCGAGTCGGCGCGGCGGTGAGGAGGCTGTCGAAGCGGAGGGCGACCTTGCCGGGGCGGTTGCGCGCGATCCCGGTGGCGACGCGGCGGCGCGGCGTGCGCGGTTTGGCGGCGTCCTCGCCGCGCTCGGCGTAGTAGTGCGTCTCGTCGTAGGCGAGCAGGCGCGGCACGAGCGTCGCCGCCGTCAGGCGCTCGGCCGCGACGGTGAGCGCCTCGATGTTCGTCGCCCGGACCGGGATTGCCGCCTGCGGCCCGGCCTCGACGACCATCACGCCATCGGGCACGCGGACGCTCGGCGCGAGTGCGGTCGTGCGGAACGTGGCCGTCGCGGCGGGCACGGTCTGGCCGTAGACGTCTTTGAGGGCCGCGAGCGCGAGCGTGTACGACGCCTCGGGCGAGAGATCGAGGCGGACGGTGTGCTCGGTGCCTTCGGTGGCGTCGCCCGCTTCTGCGCCGGGCGGGAAGGCGGCGGCGGGGCTGAGGCGCAGCGCCTGCCGGACGGCGCCGAAGCGCACCGGCGTGGCGAAACGGAGGGTGATGCCGCGCTCGGGGTCGAACGGACCGGGCGCTTTGAGGTCGTCCTCATATCCACGGCGCTGCGCAACGCCCTCGAACGCCGCCGCCGGGCGCACGCGGAAGGCGACGCGCCGCTCCTCGGCGCTGCCGAGCGGGCCGCCACGTCCGGGCAGGCCCTCGCGCAGGACGATGCGCACCGAGTCGCCGAGCGCGAAGGCGCCGTGGCGCACGACGACCGCCGAGTCGCCCGACTGCGCGACGGTCTGGTCGTAGGCGCGCCCGGTGCGCGATTCGAGGCGGATGAATCCGTCGATGTCGGAGGCCGAGACGGGCTGGTTGAAGTCGAGGCGGAGCGGGTCGGTCGGCCCGGCGAACGAAAATCCTTCCGTCGGCTCCGAGGCGACGAGCGTCGGGCGCGGCGTCTCGAACGTCCACGAGGTGTCGCGGGCGAGCGCGGTGGCGCCGTCGCCCTCGTCGGTTGCGGCGATGCCGGCGGCGCGGAGCGTGGCGGTGAAGGCGGTGCCGGGGGGAAGCGGGCGCGCGGGGTCGAAGACGAGCGTCTGCGTGCCCTCCCAGCGCAGCGTGCCGGGGATGGCGGGGGTCAGGCGGATCGCGTTCTCGGGAGGCGCGGATTCGGTGCCGAGGGCGACGACCGGGCGGGTGAACGTCACCGCGATGCCCTGCCCCGGCCCCATCGCCACCATCGACCCCGACGGCGTCGCCGCGAGAACGCGCAGCGGCCCGTCGAGCACCGGCACGAACGCCGCCGCGCCCGTCGGCGCCTCGAAGGCGACGCTCTTGACGCCGAACGGCCCGTCCTCCGTCGTCACCCCCCCGTCGCCGTCGCGGCACCCCTTGCACCCGGCAAAGCCGACGACGAGGACCACGAGCGTTGCCGCGCGCAGGAAGGACGAGAGGCGCATCGGGCGACGCATCGGGGGCGGGTGTTGGGTGTGCTCGAAAGTAGGTGCAACAGAGTGGTGACGGCGAGGGGAAACCTGTCAGGTCCGGGAGACCTGACAGGTGTAGACCACGGACAAGAGGCGAGAGGCGACCGACACCCCGCCATCAATTCCCTCAACCTCCTACCTTCCGCCCCCTCTCGACTCCCCGCCCATGCCCCGCCTCACCCTCGCAACCCGCAACGCCGGAAAGGTGCGCGAACTCGAACGCCTGCTCGCAGGCGTCGCCACTGCCGACGGCGAGGCCGTCACCCTCGTCTCGCTCCCCGCTGACGCGCCCGAGGTCGTCGAAGACGCCGACACGCTCGCGGGCAACGCGGCAAAGAAAGCCCGCAGCCTCCACGCCCACACCGGCACCGCCGCCCTCGCAGACGACACGGGCCTGTTCGTGGACGCCCTCGGCGGCGCGCCCGGCGTCCGCTCCGCACGCTTCGCCAGCGAAACCGCCACCGACGCCGACAACCGCGCCGCCCTCCTCGCCGCCCTCGACGCGCACCCCGACGGCGCCCCCGAGCGCCGCGCCTACTTCGAAACCGTCCTCGCCTACATCGACGAGAGCGGCGCGCTCCACACCTTCGCCGGTCACTGCGCCGGACGCCTCCTGCGCGCCGAGCATGGACGCGCGGCTTCGGCTACGACGCCCTCTTCGTCCCCGACGGCGCCACCGGTGAGGACCATGCGCCGACGTTCGCCGAGATGACGCCCGAGGCCAAGAACGCCGTCTCGCACCGCGCCCGCGCCCTCGCCGCCTTCGTCGCATGGCTCGCCACGCAGCGCTGACCGAGAGCACCGTGACGGATCGTCCACCGACGCATCCCTGATCTCCTCGCCAGCGGCGTGCCTCTTCGCCCGAAAAAGGGCTTCGCGTACACGGGGCATACTGGCGAATCCTGTCTCTACATTCTGCTTCATGTGAGCCGCCCCATTGGGTGTGCTCGTGCCAGACACCCCGGTACTCGGTCCGTTCGAGGCTTCCCTTCCCTTCTTTCCGGTCCGATTTCCGTGTCTGCCGCTTCCTCCCGCGCTCCCAGGCGCCGCATCGCGCTCGTGCTCGCCTTCGCCCTGCCGCTCACCGCCGCAGCACCCGGGCGTCCGGCCGCGACGCCTGAGAACACGCCCCGCACGCTCGCCCTCGACGCGGGCACGCCCACGGGCCGTCTCGGTCGCGCCCTCGCCCCCTCCGCCTCCGATGGCAGCGCGTCGGCACCCTCCTTCGAGTCGGTGCTGACGCCCGAGGGGCGCATTTCCCCGGAGGCCAAGGGCAGCTTCTCCGCCGACGGCTTCGTCCTCGACGCCCGCCCCGGGGAGGCACCACGCTTCGTGCGCGCAGGCGCCGAGGGCGCCTATTCGGGCGCCTTCCGCACCAACGTGAACGGCAACGTGCGTGCAATCGCAGTGCTCTCGCCGACGGAGTTCATCGTCGGCGGGGACTTCACCAATCTGGCAGGCAATGGGGCTGCCGACTACCTGGGCCGGTGGACCGGCACGGACTGGGAGGCGCTCGGTGGAGGGACCGACGGCTCCGTTGAGGCCCTTGCCGTGAGCGGCAGCGATGTCTACGTCGGAGGCTCATTCTCGAAGGTCTACAACGGCCCCGGCCGCACAGGCGCCGTCTCTGGCACCCGCAGCGTGGCCCGGTGGACCGGCACGGCCTGGGAGGCGCTCGGTGGTGGCGCCTGCGGCTCCTGCGGCTCCGTCTATGCCCTTGCCGTGAGCGGCAGCAATGTTTACGTCGGAGGCCAGATAGCCGTGAGCCGGTGGAATGGCACGGCCTGGCAGGTACTCGGTGGAGGGACCCAAGGAGACGTCTATGCCCTTGCCGTGAGCGGCAGCGATGTCTACGTCGGAGGCTCATTCTCGACGGTCTACAACGGCCCCGGCGAGCCAGGCGCCGTCTCTGGCACCCACGGCGTGGCCCGGTGGACCGGCACGGCCTGGGAGGCCCTCGGCGGAGGGACCAGCCCCGGCACCGTCTATGCCCTTGCCGTGAGCGGCAGCAATGTCTACGTCGGGGGCGTATTCGAGAACGTCTACGCGGGCCCCGGCCAGACAGGCCGCGTCGCTGGCACCCTCTGCCTGGCCCGGTGGACCGGCACGGCCTGGGAGGCCCTCGGCGAATGGATCAACGGACCCGTCGCTGCCCTTGCCGTGAGCGGCAGCGATGTCTACGTCGGGGGCTCATTCACGAGTGCCTACAACGGCCCCTCGAAGCCCTCCAACACAGGCTGGACAGGCCGCGTTGATGGCACCGTCGGCCTGGCCCGGTGGAGCGGCACGGCCTGGGAGGCCGTCGGCGGCGGAACCAGCGGCTCCGTCGCTGCCCTCACCGTAAGCGGCAGCGATGTCTACGTCGGAGGCCGATTCACGACGGCCTACAACGGCCCTGGCCAGACAGGCGGCGTCACTGGGTCCTCCATGCTCGCCCGGTGGAATGGCTCGATGTGGCACGCAGCAGTGCCTCCAGCGGGCCACGGGCCCAACGGCCCCGTGCGTGCAATCGCAGTGCTCTCGCCGACGGAGTTCATCGTCGGCGGGGACTTCACCAATCTGGCAGGTACGGGGACTGGCAACCACGTGGCCCGGTGGAATGGCACGGCCTGGCAGGCCCTCGGCGGAGGGACCGACGGACCCGTCTATGCCCTTGCCGTGAGCGGCAGCGATGTCTACGTCGGAGGCCAATTCACGACTGCCTACAACGGCCCCGACCGCACAGGCGTCGTTGCTGGCACCTACGGCGTGGCCCGGTGGACCGGCTCGGCCTGGCAGGCGCTCGGTGGAGGCACCAGTGGCTGCTGGCTCCGTCTATGCCCTTGCCGTGAGCGGCAGCGATGTCTACGTCGGAGGCTCATTCTCTAGGGTCTACAACGGCCCCAACGGGACAGGCGCCGTCGCTGTCGAGTACGTGGCCCGGTGGACCGGCACGGCCTGGCGGACGCTCGGCGGAGGCACCGACGGCACCGTCCGTGCTCTTGCCGTGAGCGGCAGCGATGTCTACGTCGGAGGCTCATTCTCGAATGCCTACAACGGTCCCGGCCGCACAGGCGCCGTCTCTGGCACCCGCAACGTGGCCCGGTGGAACGGCACGGCCTGGCAGACGCTCGGCGGCGGAACCACAAGCTTCGTCGATGCCCTTGCCGTGAGCGGCAGCGATGTCTACGTCGCAGGCACCTACTTGAGGGTGTCCCGGTGGACCGGCACGGCCTGGCAGACGCTCGGCGGCGGAACCAGCGGCGGAGATATCTATGCGATTGCCGTAAGCGGCAGCGATGTCTACGTCGGAGGCCGATTCACGGCTGCCTACAACAGCCCCGGCCAGACAGACCGCGTCGCTGGCACCCCCGGCGTGGCCCGGTGGACCGGCACGGCCTGGCAGGCACTCGCGGGAGGCGTCAACAAATCTGTCAGTGCGCTTGCCATCGGGCAGGCCCCCCCTGCCTCCCCTGCGGCCACCTTCCCTGCAGGCGCGTCCGTCAAGGCCCTCTTCCTCGGAGGCTCCTTCACCGAGGCCTCCGACGGCACACCGGCGGACTTCCTCACCTACTATACCGAGGGCACCAACCTGTCGGTCGGTGTGACGGAGGCGCCCGCACGCCCACGCGATCTGGCCCTCACCGTGCTCTCCAACGCCACCGCAGCCCCCCGCCTGCGCATCGACATGGGGGGCCCCGCGCAGGAGGTGACCGTGGAGGTCTTCGACCTGCTCGGCCGCCGCCTCTCGTCTGAGCGCATGGGCGTGGAGGGCCGGCGCGAGGTGGCCGTCGGCGCGTCGCTGACCCCGGGGGTGTATGTGGTGCGCGCCCGCACGGCCACCGCAACCGAGACGATTCCGGTCGTGGTGCGCTGAGGCCTGTACGCGGAGACCTGTGCGCGGAGGCCTATCCACGGCGCTCCTCCGCCCTGCATCCTGTCCGGCGGCACGACGTGCCCCCTTCGGACGTCGGCATGCTCCTCCACATCGTGGGGGGATGCGTCGGAGCGCGTGCAGCGCGGAGATGCAAGGGGGCGGGCGGGCGGTCCCGCTCTGCTTTCGCCCCTCCGTCGTCATCCACCCGCACCTCCACTGCCTCGCCCACCGGCGACGGAAGACCCCCGAGGCGGGGTGGGTCATGTCTGAGCGGTGGTGAACCTTCGCCGAGAGGGGATGGGCCTCTGCCGAGACGCGGCGTGTCTCTACCGAGGCGCAGCGTGTCTCGCCCGAGCGGTGGCGCATCCTCTCCGAGGCGCGGCGCATCCTCTCCGAGGTGCGGCGTCTCCCCAGAGAGGCGCGGTGGATCGTCTCCGAGCGGGGGTGTGTCCGGGCGAATCGGTGGCCCATCTGCGCCGAGCGGCTGTGCATCCGTGTGGGACCGGGGGCGACTGTGCCAGACCGGAGCACAACCGACCGAGGGCGTCGGCAGCGCCTCCTGAGAGCGAGTGACACGCGGACGTACAGGATTTACGTAGGGTCTTGCGGATGTGGAGCGCCGTCGGTATGATCGGCGACGTCTTCGGTCCACCCATCCCCCGCCCCGATGCCCTCTCCCTCCAACCTCTCGCTCGCCGCCCTTCTCTCACGCGCCCGCACGGCCTTCACCAACGCCGCCGCCCCCGACGTGCAGGCGGCCCTTGCGCCCTACGGCCTCGACGCCGAGCGGCTGGCTGACCTGCTCGCCCTCGTCGACACCGCCGAAGCGCGAGCGGGTGCGCAGGCCACCGAGATCGGGGAGCAGTACACCGCGACGGCACGCGTCGGAGAGGCCCGTGGCGCCCTCGACGCCCTGCTGGGCCGCCACCGGCAACTCGCCCGCCTCGCCCACCGGCGCGGCACGCCCGCCTACCGCGCCCTCGCCCTCGACGGCCGCGTCGCCGACGCCCACGATGCCCTCGCCGCTCAGGCCGACACCTTCTACCGCGTCCTCGCCACGACGCCCGACCTCGCCGCCCCGCTGGCGCCGCTGCGCGTCGATGCGGCGGCCATTGCCGAGGGGCAGGGCGCGGTCGAGCGCCTGCGCACAGCCCTTGCCGAGCAGGCGCGCGAGACGGGCGAGGCGCAGCAGGCCACCGCCGCCCGAGAGACCGCCGTCGGCGCGTTGCGCGGCGCCTTCTCCGACTTCGTCGCCGTGGCAAAGATCGCCCTGGCTGACACGCCGCAGATGCGCGAGCGGTTGGGCCTGCTCGAACGCTGACGGGCGCGGGCCCTGCCCCATCCGCCCTCCCCTTCGGGACCTCCTTCGTCGGTTCGGGATACCTCCCGCCCGTGGTCCCTGAGCGGAGCCCGCGCTGAGCCTGTCGAAGCGTCGAAGGGCAAGCGCGGGACGACAGCTGCGGAGGCCGCTGCCGCTTCGCGGACCTTCGGTTCAGGCCGCAGCGGCAGGAGAGGGCGGTCTCCTTGCGAATCCGGCGGGGTCTTCACCCCGGACGCACCGGGGCGGCTGGGCCGCGCGGTATCCTCGTGGCTGTTGCGGCAACGGTGCCGCACGCCGTTTCAGGTTCTCGCCGCCCGCGCCTCTCGCGCACCGCGGCACGTCTCGGAAGCGGACCCCTCGACCTCTGCGTCGGGGCCTTCCCTCCGGACGACCGTTCCTGGCGTGCCCGCCCCTGTGCGAGGTCGCGCCCGGAAACGACCGGCTTCAAGGTCCCGATGCGTCCCCGGCAGGCCTCCGCGCCTGCCCCCAGCGTCTCTACATGACGACCTTCGACTCGCTCGGCCTCTCCGAGCCCATCCTCCGCGCCGTGCGCGAAACGGGCTACACCACGCCCACGCCCATCCAGACCGCCGCCATCCCGGCCGTCCTCACCGGGCGCGACCTCACCGGCACCGCCCAGACGGGCACCGGCAAAACCGCCGCCTTCGTCCTCCCCATCCTCGAACGCCTCCTGCCCGCCCCGAGCGGCCGCGCGGGCCGTCCGGTGCGCTGCCTCATCGTCACCCCGACGCGTGAGCTCGCCATCCAGATCGACGAGAGCGTCGGCGTCTACGGCACCCACACCGGCCTCCGCTCGACGGCCATCTTCGGCGGCGTCGGCATCAGCCCGCAGATCGAGCGGCTCCGCAAGGGCGTCGATGTCGTCATCGCCACGCCGGGCCGCCTGCTCGACCACCTCTCGCAGCGGACGCTCGACCTCAGCCGCGTCGAGATCCTCGTGCTCGACGAGGCCGACCGCATGTTCGACATGGGCTTCGTCAAGGACGTGCGCCGCATCGTCGCCGCCGTCCCGCGCGAGCGCCAGACGCTCCTGTTCTCGGCGACCATGCCGCCCGCGATCCAGGAGCTGTCGGCGTCGATCCAGAACCGCCCGAGCCTCATCGACATCGGCGAGCGGACGAACCCCGCGGAGACGGTCACGCAGCGCATCGTGCGCGTGGCGGCACAGTCGCAGAAGATGGCGCTCCTGCTCCACGTGCTGGAGGAAGAGGCGGCGACGGGCTCGGTCATCGTCTTCACGCGCACCAAGCACGGCGCCGACCGCGTCGCCAAGCGTCTCGCGCAGAGCGGCCACGAGGCTTCGGCGATCCACGGCAACCGTTCGCAGAACCAGCGCCAGCGCGCGCTCGGGGGCTTCAAGGACGGCTCGGTCCGGGTGCTCGTCGCCACCGACATCGCCGCGCGCGGCATCGACGTCGACGGCATCTCGCACGTCGTCAATTTCGACACGCCGAACATCCCCGAGGACTACATCCACCGCATCGGGCGCACCGGGCGCGCCGAGATGACCGGCGACGCCCTCACCTTCGTCTGCCCCGACGAGGACGCCTACCTGCGCGCGATCGAGAAGACGACCGGCACGACGCATCGCCCGCGCCGCCTTCCACGGCTTCGTCGCCCCGCCCGCCAACGCCCCCGACCCGATCCCGCAGCCCGTCCAGGGCCAGCACCGCGGCGGCGGCGGCGGTGGACGCGGCCAGCAGTCCGGCGCCTCGCGCGGCGGGCCCCGCACCTCCGCATCCTCCAGCCGCAGCCCCCACGGCGACAGCGGCCGGCAGGGCAGCAGCAGCCCGCGCGGCGGCGCGAGCGCCCGCTCCTCCACCGGCCGCAGCCCGAACCGCACCGGCGGCGGCCGCCGCTCGGCCTGACGCCACATCGGCACGAACCGAACGCGCCCGGCTCTCCGCAGTGGAGGGCCGGGCGCGCTGCGTTGGGGCGGCACGAGAGTCAGTTCAGAGGCTGACTCAGAAAATGCTACCGCACCATGAGGTGCTCAGGAAACGACCTCTTGATGTACTGATGCCGGGCCATTACGCGGGACGATCGTCTTTCACTAATTGGTGCTGACGCTCTGAGCTCGTCCCTTCCAAACACCATGACCATATTCTTGCGTCTATGGTTGAGGAGAGCCCACACAAGCCTGCCAGGGAAATGGGCCAAGGATCTCGGTTTAGAATCAATCCGTCCGGCACATGCCACTTGTTAACATAGATCATCCGATTCAGATCAGAGTCGGACGTAACAAGAAGTCTCCCGCTTGCGATTGAGTAATTCAGAACGTCCTCATCACTCGCGGAAGGCATCTTAGCAGCCACTGTCTCTACATCGAAGCCAATGCGGTCAAGCGTGATGATCGTATCCGTTGGGACGTGTTTGTCTAGCATAATCCGCCCTGACCATAGGCCACCAACTGCGGCCGTTCCATTACCGGTAGTTAGTACGGCCTGTGCTATGCGAAGAGGCTTTTGATGGCGGTCTGCGGGCGCCCGAGCATCGTGTTGATCGCAAGACTGACGTTGTAGGCGAGCACCTTGGCCAGCACCCGGATCGACACGCCGGCCGTCGATCTCGCTCGCGTGAGCGACACCGAAAACTGATCGGCCAGCACCGCAAAGACCGACTCGATGCGCGAGCGCCGCTTTCGCCATGACCGTCGAAGCGCCGCCCCCTCGCCCCGGTCGCCTCCGTGCACACGCGCGGCCGTGACGACGAGCTCGATGCCCATCTCGTCGGCGTACGCCCGAAGCGGCGCGCCCGAGTAGCCCTGATCGCCCAGAACAGCCGATCCACCGCGACTGTCGAGAAGCTCGCGCGCCACCTCCCTCTCGGGCACCGCCGCGCCGGCAAGGCCAAACTCGACGATCGCCCCGCCATCGCTCACGAGCGCGTGGAAGCGGAAGCCGAAGAAGGTCTGCTTGCGCGCAGCCACATAGCCCGTACTGGGCCTCGGGGATCGAACGCAGGCCGCTCTGCGATCTGGCGAAGCGGACGGTCTCGACGGGCGCCGAGTCGATGACCAGGTAGGCGGCCACGCGTTCGGCCTCGGCGGCCAGGTGAGCAAAGAGGACCTGGTGCATCGACCGGAGGGCCTTGCGGCGGCGGTGGTAGCGGTCTCGGCTGGTCAGGTGCGGGAAGAGGTGGAGCAGGCTGCGTCGTGCGTGGCGGAAGAAGCTGGCCTCGGAGTCGATCGAGAGCGCTTCCTGGAGGAGTGAGAGGGTGAGGACTTCCGAGTCGGAGAGGCGCAGACGGTGGTGTCCGGGGCGGCGGCGGATGTGTTCGGGCGCGAGAGCGTCGTAGAGATCATCGACGAAGACGAAGAGGTGGAGGATCAAGTCGTCGGGCGAGTCGGTCGGATCGAGCGTCGGAGCGGCGGGCAGGTCTGTCATCGGCGATGGGTGGTGGCCCGTCCGTCAGCCAGGCAGACCGCCCGCTGTTCCGCATCTCATTGCATAGCACAGCCCGTGTTAGTGGAGGGGAGGAGCAGAATCACCCGCAGCCGTTCGAGGCGCCGCACGAGGGGCAGGCGTAGCAGGCGCCGGCGCGGACGGTGATCGTGCCGCAGACGTAGCAGGGCGGGCTGTCGGCCTGGTTCTGGAACGTCGAGGTCGGCGTCGGTGCGGCGCCGGTGGAGGAGAGGAACTGCTCGACCGTGCCGCCGATGAGCACATCGACGGGCTGGCGCGCGGCGTCGTTGACGGCGAAGAGGTCGGGGTGGGCGTCGGAGACGAGGGAGGCGAGGCCGCCGAGCGCCGGGGCGGCGTCAGCGGACCGCGTAGGGACCACCGCCACGCCGGCATCCGCCTCCACGGGGGCGTCGAGGAATTTGGCGCCGAGGTAGCGGAAGATGTAGTCCATCAGGCTCTTCGCGACCGGGATCGAGCGGTTGTTCGTGAAGCCCGACGGCTCGAAGCGCATGTGCGAGAACTTGCTCACGAGATCGCCGAGCGGCACGCCGTACTGGAGCGCGATGGAGATCGAGGTGGCGAAGGCGTCCATGAGGCCCGAGATCGTCGATCCCTGCTTGGCCATCGTCACGAAGATCTCGCCCGGCATCCGCGACTCCGGGTAGAGGCCGATGTGGAGGTAGCCCTCGTGGCCTGCGATCGAGAACTTGTGCGTCACGCTCGGCCGCTCGTCGGGGAGGCGCGTGCGGACGGGCCGGAAGACGACCGTCTCCACGATCCGCTCGATCACGATCGGCTCCGCGTTCCCCGGCTCGGCGATGCGCACCGCCGACCCATCGCCCGACGCGTGGACGGTTTCCGACCGTTCGGTCTCCTCGACAGTATCCTCCACGACCTCGTCCGACCGAACGGTCTTTCCCTTCGTGTTGCCGCCTTCCTTGGTCGAGAGCGGCTGCGAGCGCTTCGAGTTCTCGCGGTAGATGGCGACGGCCTTGAGGCCGAGGCGCCACCCCTCCGCGTACGTCTCCATGATCTCCTCGACGGTCGCCGTTTCGGGCAGGTTGACGGTCTTGGAGATGGCGCCGGAGATGAACGGCTGGCAGGCGGACATCATCAGCACGTGCCCGCGGTAGCCGATGGCCCGCGTGCCGTTGAAGGGCTTGAAGGCGCAGTCGAAGACGCTCAGGTGCTCGTCGCGCAGGCCCGGCGCGCCCTCGATGGTGTCGTTCGCGTCGATGTGGGCGAGGATGACGGCGGCCTCGGCGGCGGTGTAGCCGAGCGTTTCGAGCGCCTGCGGGACGGTCTGGTTGACGATCTTGAGCATCCCCTCGCCCTTGCCGGCGAGGAGCTTGTACTTGACGAGCGCGATGTCGGGCTCGATGCCGGTCGTGTCGCAGTCCATCATGAAGGCGATGGTGCCGGTCGGCGCGAGCACGGTCGCCTGCGCGTTGCGGTAGCCGTAGCTGCTCGCCGAGCGCGACCATGCGGTCGGCGGACTCCTGCGCGGCCTGCCGGAGGTCGTCCGGGCACGACACGTGGATGTCGGCGACGGCCGCCTGGTGCATCCGCATGACGGCGAGCATCGGCTCGCGGTTGGCCTCGAAGCCCTCGAACGGGCCGATCTTCTTGATGCCCGCGATCTCGGCGCTGCGGGCGTAGGCCTCGCAGTGCTCGATGGCCATGAGCGCGGCGGCGACCGAGCGGCCCTCGTCGGAGTCGTAGGCGAGGCCCATCGACATCAGGAGCGCGCCGAGGTTGGCGAAACCGAGGCCGAGCGGGCGGAAGCGGTGGCTGTTCTCGGCGATGCCCTTCGAGGGATAGCCGGCGTTGTCGACGAGAATGTCCATCGCCGTGATGTACAGCCGCGCTGCCGCCCGGTACCGCTCGACATCGAACGAGCCGTCGGCACGCTGGAATGTCCGCAGGTTCAGCGATGCGAGGTTGCACGCGCTATCGTCCACGAACATGTACTCGCTGCATGGATTGCTCGAGTTGATCGGGCCGCTGTTCTTGCAGGTGTGCCAGCGCTGGATCGTGTCCTCGTACTGCACGCCGGGATCGCCGCAGATGTGCGTGCCCTCGGAGATGGCGCGGAGCATCGAGGTCGCGTCGACGGTCTCGACGACTTCGCCCGATGTGATCGCGCGGAGGCCGAAGTCGGTGCCGTCGGCGCAGGCGGTCATGAAGGCGTCGTCGAGGCGGACGCTCTGGTTGACGTTCTGGAAGGCGACGGAGCCGTAGGCCGGGCCGTTGAACGAGCCGTCGTAGCCCTGCTCGATGAGCGCCCACGCCTTCTTCTCCTCCTCCTGCTTGGCCGTGATGAACTCCATCACGTCCGGGTGGCCCACCTTGAGCGTCTGCATGATGGCCGCGCGGCGCGTCTTGCCGCCGCTCTTGATCGTGCCCCCGGTCGCGTCCTGCACCTTCATGAACGAGACCGGACCCGACGGAATGCCGCCGCCGGAGAGCTTCTCGTGCGACGAGCGCAGCTTCGACCAGTCCGCGCCCACGCCCGAGCCGTACTTGAAGAGCCGCGCCGACTCGCCCATCAGCTGCCAGATGTCGTCGATCGAGTCCTCGACCGAGATGATGAAGCACGCCGACGCCTGCGGGCGCTCGTACGGGTCGACCGGGACGGCCTCGCGGGCGGCCTCGTTCCAGCCGGAGATCGTCTTGCCGCCGCTGTCGCGGACGCCGTACTGCTGGTGCAGGCCGACGTTGAACCAGACGGGGCTGTTGAAGGCGCCGATCTGGTGGAGGCAGCAGTACGTCAGTTCGTCGTAGAAGCGCTCGCCGTCGGCCTTCGTGGCGAAGTAGCCGCCCTCGACGCCCCAGTCGGCGATGGTGCGGGTGACGCGGTGGATGAGCTGCCGCAGGCTCGACTCGCGCCCGCCGTCTTCGGGCGCCACGCCCGCGCGGCTGATGTCGCCGTAGAAGTACTTGGAGGCGACGACGTTGGTGGCGAGGACGCTCCACGAGGCCGGAAACTCGACGCCGATCTGCTCGAAGATCGTCTTGCCGCCCATCCCCTTGATGACGGCGTCGCGGCGCTCCCAGACGACCGTGTCGAAGGGCGAGCCGGCACCGTCGGCGGTGAAGGTGCGGGAGATGGAGAGGCCTTTGGAGACGTCCGGCATGGCAGGTCGGGGCGGTTGGATGGATCGGGAGCGGGCAGACACTTCGCGCGTCACATGAAGGTCGCGTGACAGGTTCGTCAACACGTTCGGAAGCGGGCGGGCCGCAATCTCGCCTGTCACGCCTCCACATCCGAACCCTTTTTATCCACACCGTGGACAACATCGTGTAGACTCCATATCATAACGGTCATCACACAGATCGGCCATCCCAGGGCTTTCAAGCGCTCTCGCCGTCCGGTTCAGACCGTTATCCTGCTCGACTGGACATCCACAGACCCCCGACCGCACACATCGACTGTGGATAACACGCCGATAACGGTCCCATTCGAGCGCGACGTGCGGTGTTAAGAATTCCGCTGCGCGCAAACGCCCTCGTCCATGCCTGGCGACTCTCACCGCTTGGACACGGCGGGCACACACGACAGAGGCCGCACGGGAGGGGTTGAACCCCACCCCTACCGGGCATCATCGCGCGGCGATGTGCGGCGGCCCGGCGATACCCCCGTCGGCCTCGCAACCTGACAGGGCGCCCTCCGACCCGCCCGTTGATCCATCACCGATGCAATCCGCGGACGCCGACGCGCACCGGAACCGAGGCTGGGATCAGACCGGCTCCATCACGCGATCATCACCGAGCCGCTCACGTCGGCATCCGCGAGCGTCGGGGCGGCGACGGGCTCGTCGCTCTCCACCAGACCGTCGCGCAGGCGCAGGATGCGGCGCGCGTGCTGGGCGATGTCGTCCTCGTGCGTGACGACGAGGATCGTGTGGCCCTTGCGGTAGAGCTGCTCGAAGAGGCGCATGATGTCCTCGCTCGTCTTCGAATCGAGGTTGCCCGTCGGCTCGTCGGCGAGGAGGATCGACGGACGGGTGACGAGTGCCCGCGCCACGGCGACGCGCTGCCGCTGGCCGCCGGAGAGTTCGTTCGGGCGGTGGTGCTGCCGGTCGCCCAGCCCGACCGACGTCAGCGCCTCGGCAGCCCGTGCGCGCCGCTCCGCCCGCGGCACGCCCGCGTAGACGAGCGGAAGCTCGACGTTGGCGAGGCAGTCGACGCGCGGCAGCAGGTTGAAGGTCTGGAAGATGAAACCGATCTCCTTGTTGCGCACGCTCGCGAGGTCGTCGTCGCGCATTTCGGCCACGTTCTGCCCGTTGAGCCAGTACGCCCCCTTCGAGGGCGTGTCGAGGCAGCCGAGCAGGTTCATCAGCGTCGACTTGCCCGACCCCGACGGCCCCATGATCGCCACGTACTCGCCCTCTTCGACGCGGAAGTCCACGCCGTCGAGCGCCCGCACGAGCTGGTCGCCCATCTGGTAGGACTTGTGAGCGTCTTCGACGCGGATCATCGACATGGCGGGCGTGAAAGCAGGAAACGACCGAACGGTCGGAAAGCGTGGGGATGCCAGGACCGGCGAGGCGGAGGATTCCGACCGATCAGTCGGTCTTCGCGGCGTCGTTGGAGATGCGGACGCGCTCGCCCGGCGCGAGCGTGCGGCTGACGGTGCCGTAGGGGCCCGTGACGACGATGTCGCCCGTGCGCAGGCCCCGGCGGATCTCGATCCACGTGCGGTCGTCGAGGCCCGTCTCGACCGTCACCATCTGCGCCTTGCCGTCGCGGACGACGAAGACGACTTTCTTGATGTCCTCCACCTCGGGCGTGCCGACGGCGGCGGTGCCACCACTGGTGCTGCTGGCGCTGCGGCGCGACCGGCGCCTGCCCGCGCTCGAGGTGTCGCGGCGGACGGCGTTGAGGTCGCGCACCGTGACCGCGCTGAGCGGCACCGCCGCCACGCCGCGCACCGAGCGCGTGAAGATGTCCACGGTGCCGTTCATCCCCGGGCGCAGGCGCACCGACGGATCGGGCCGCGCAGATACCTCGGGCGACAGCGCCCCGCCGACCGACGCCGACGCCGCGCTCGTCTCGACGCGCACGCGCACCTGAAACGTCGTCACGCTCGTCGCGCCCGTCAGGACCGCGCCGCCCGCGCCGCGCGCCGACTGGGCGATCTCGGTCACGATGCCGTGGAGCGGGCGGTCGGTGAAGGCGTCGACTTCGATGCGCGCCGTGTCGCCGACCGACACGTTGACGACATCGTTTTCGTTGACATCGACGACGAGTTCCATCGCTTCGAGGCGCGCGATCCGCATCATCGGCGTCCCCGCCATCTGGCTCGTGCCGACGACGCGCTCGCCGAGTTCGACGTCGAGCATCGAGACCGTGCCCGACATCGGAGCGGTGACCGTCGTGCGGCTGATCTGGTTCTGCACCTCCGCGAGGCGTGCCCGCGCGCCCGTCACGCCGTAGCGCGCCTGCCCGACGCCGGCCCGAGACGACGCGACCGCCGCCTGAGCCGCGCGAACGCCTGCCGTCTGCGTCCGGACCGCCACCTGCGCCGTCTCGTACTCCGACCGCGCGACGAGGCCACGCTCGAAGAGCTGCCGGATCCGCGCGAAGTCCTGCTCGGCCCGCGCAAGCCCCGCCTCCGCCTGCGCCACGTTGGCCTCGGCCTGCGCGACGCCCGCCGACGCCTGGCCGACGCCCGCCTCCGACTGCTGCACGCCCGCCGAGAGCTGGTCGATCTGCGCCGCGTACAGGTCCGGGCGGATGCGCGCGAGCACCTGCCCGGCCACGACATCGTCGCCCTCCTTGACGGTCAGTTCGACGATCTCGCCCGAAACATCCGGGGAAATGGTGACCTCGGTGGCCGGTTCGATGCGGCCGGACGCGGTGACGACCTGCGTGATCGTGCGCGTCTGCGCCGCCGCCGTCTCGACCGATGTCGAGGGGCCGTCGCCGCCGAAGAGCGCCCCGAGGGCAACAACGACGGCGACGAGAAGAACGAGACCGATCAGTCCGAAAATGAGAAGGCGTTTGGTCGAGCGGGTCATCGAAGCGAGGACGGAAGTGCCGGGAGAAGGGTCGGCAGAGAGGCCGATGCGCCGCAGGGGGCGCGGGGGAAGCGAAACAGACCGAAAGGTCGGAAGAGGCAGCAGCGGGCGCGTCTCAGCGGGCGAACGTGCTCACGTCGAGCGTGCCGGTCTGGAAGTCGAGGACGCGGCCCTGCACGAGCCGCGTCGTGCGGGCGGTGAGGAGGGCACTGCGGGCGCGCAGGAGCGCCGAGCGGGCCTGCGCGATGTCGTAGACGGTGCCGATGCCGAAGCGGTAGCGGTCTTCGGCGGCGGTGAGGGCGCGTTCGGCGGCGGTCACCTGCACCTCGGAACTCGCCACCTGGCTCTCGGCGGCGCGGATGTCGAGGAGCGCCTGCCGCACCTGCGTGGCGACCTCGTCGCGGCGCTCAGCGGCCGAGAGGCGCGCGTCGTCGATGGCGAGGCGGGCACGGGTGCGTGAGACGCGGGCCTGGCCGCCGTCGAAGATCGGAAGCGACAAATTGAGGCCGAAATTGCCGCTGCGGCGCAGGTCGAGCTGCTCGAAGAAGCTCGCCGGAACGCTCTGGAACTGGCCCGTCGCCGGGTTGATCGAGGTGCGCGAGTAGCCGCTCGCCGCCGATGTGCCGTACTGGAACGACGCGCTGATGCGCGGCTGCAACCCGACGCGCACGAGCCGCGCGGCCTGCTCGGCGGCGCGCACGTTGGCGTCGAGCGCCTGCACGTCGGTGCGGGCGCCGAGGGCGCGAGCAACGAGGTCTTCGAAGGCAATCGTGGACGCGTCGGTCGTTCCGGCGAAGGCCGACACGTCGGGGGCGACGAAGCGGTAGTCGCCGCGCGGGTCGAGGCGGAGCAGGCGCACGAGGTCGAGGTCGCCCTGCGCCGCGTCGCGCTCGGCGGTGACGACATTGTACTGCGCCTGCGCGAGTTCGGCGTCGAGCGGGTAGCGGTCGGCTTCGGGCCGCGCCCCGGCCTCGATGAGCGCGACGATGCGGCCGAGCGTCTCACGCTGGTCGGCGAGTGCCTGCTGCTGGAGGTCGAGCGTCTGGCGGCGCACGAGCACCGTCACGAACGCCTGCACGACGTTGAAAACGACGGTCTGCTCGATGCGGCTGCGGTTGAAGCCCGCCGCGGCGACCCCGGCGAGCGCCTGCGCCGTTTCGACGCGCGCGCGTCCGCCGTCGAAGATCGTCAGGTTGGCCGACACGCCGGTGTTGATCGTCGTCGTGGCGCCGCTGACGAGTTGGAGCTCCTGAAACGAGCGTCCGAACGACTGACCGGTCCCGCCGCCGATGGCCAACGTCGGGCGGAGGGCGACGCGGGCTTGCGAGAGCGCGACGTTCTGCTGCGCCGCCGTGAGGTCGGCGCGGGTGAGCGTCAGGTTCTCGCGGAGCGCCCGCCGGAGGGCCTCGTCGAGCGTGATCGTCAGCGAATCACCAGAGAGAACGCCAAGCGTCGCGCCCGCCGTGGGCCGCGGCTCATCGAAGACCGATCGGTCGGCCGGGGGCGTGGTCGGCGTCTGCGCGGCGGCGGGCAGCGCGAGCGCGGCGGCAAACGCCGGGAGAACCAGAGGGGCGGCAAGCCATCGAAGCAGCATCGGTCGGGAAGGGCCGTCGGGAGAGATCGTGGCAAGCTTGCACGGAGGGGCGGCGCGAATGTTACGCCCGCGTCTCCCCACTCCCCGCGAAGACAACGCCCCGCCCGCCCGATCACGCAGCGTAGGCACCCCGGACGACGAGGTCCGGAACGTGCGGCAGGGCACCGGTGCCGACGAGTTCGAGCACGAAGCGTCCGGGTGGAGCGGCGCCGGTCGCCGCTGCATCCGGCGGAAGAAGCTCGGGCGCGGGACGGCGCTCGATGTGCGCGAGGCGCCATCCGGCAGCGGCGAGCGCGGTGAGGACGGCGCCGAGACCCGCGTCGGGGCCGGTCCAGACGGCGACGGCGGCCGTGTCGGTCGATGCGTCTGGCGCGGGCGGCGCGTCGGCGGTGCGGGCGAGGACGAGGAAGCGCGTCGCGTTGGCGGGGTGATCCTGCACGGCGCGGGCGAGCACGCATCCACCGTAGACGCGCGCCGCGTCGATGTGCGCGAGCGCCGCCTCGACGCCCCGGTTCTCGGCGACGACCGCCTCGACGGCCCCGGCGGTGTCGAAATCGGCGACCGCCTCGATCTGTGGATGGGCGCCGAAGAAGCCGCGGCACTGCGCGAGCGCGACCGGGTGCGAGCGGACGCGCCGGACCGCCTCCATCCCCACGCCCGGCGGCGCGATGAGCGCGAGCACGACCGGCACCGTCACCGCGCCGACGACCGCCACATCGCCCCGCGCCGCCACCAGATCGAGCGCCGCGCCGACACCGCCCGCGAGCACGTTGACGACCGGCAGCACCCCCCGCCGCACCCGCCCCGACACGAGCGCCTCGACGACCGCCTCGAACGTCGCGCACGGCACCGTCTCCTCCCCTGCCCCACCCACGCGCCGCGCCGCGCCGTCCCCGAACGCCCCCGGCCGCCCCTGATAGGCGACGCCCTCCTCCGGCGACGCACCCGACGCTCCATCCGACCGAACGGTCTCCCGGCTGCCTCCCTGGCCTTCCGACCGGTCGGTCTGTTCCTGGGCCGTTCCCATCGCCGAGCGCCTCACGGAGTCTGGCGCTGTTGAAGGGCGCGGGTTTCGGCGACGATGACGGCGAACATCCGCGCGGCGGTGTCGCCGTCCAGGGCGCTCGGCGTGGCGCTCGCGGCAGTCGCAGCGCGGGCGATGACGGCGGTTTCGCGCTCGGGGGCGTGGATCGGAAGGCCCGCCTCGCGCTTGGCGGCGCCGATCGAGAGGGCGAGGTCGGCGCGCATCGAGAGGAGTTCGACGAGGCGGGCGTCGATCTGGTCGAGGGCCTCGCGGCAGGTGGCGAGGCGCTCGTGCGGCGCGGCGGCGGCGTCGAGGATGGGAAGGGGCGGCATCGGGGGTGGGGCGTCGGTAGGGGCGGAAACCAGAAACGCCCGCGTCCTCGGGTGAGGAAGCGGGCGGCAGTACGGTCGAAGCAGGGGTGCGTCAGGCCATCGTCGCTTCCTCATGAGAGGCGAATCCATAGGTAAAAAACCCGTACCCGGTGCCGAGCGGCGCGCCGACATCCGGCACGCACCGACGCGGGGCCGGGCGGAGGCAGGAGAGGCGGGCGGTCGGGGTCACGGGCGCGGCGAGGCAGAGCACGGCACAAAGGTCGGCACGGATGCAGCGCCTGTCAAGCGGAAATGCGCGCCCCTGCCGACTCGTCCTCACCCGCCGACATGGCGCGGGCGCGGGCGGCGTGGTCGTGGCGCTCGACGTCTCGCCCGAGCACGTGGCTCTGGCGCCCACGATGCCGGAGGGGAGAAAGAGCGGCTCCGGCTCCCCACTGGTCCACGCGTCCGCTGCCAACGCGGGCGGTGGAGGCTGCCGTCGTGGACGGGCGCGGCATGTGAACCCGCCCCTGGATGCGCACAGCGGTAGCCCTCAGCGGAGGTGCGTCATCCGGCCCGTCTGGACCTGTCCGTTGGCGATCAGGCGGTAGACGTACACGCCGCTGGGCATGGCATTCGCGTCCCACTCGGCCATCTGGGCACCGGCCGGCAGAGACTCCGATACCAGCAGGGCCACTTCACGGCCCAGCAGATCGTAGACGGCCAGGCGGACCACCGACGGCGCCGGCAGGATCGAAGCCGATGCGGGTCGTTCCCGTGAACGGATTGGGCGTGTTCGGGTCGAGCGTTACCCCGCGCGAGATGCGGTCTGCGGCGTCGGTGCTCGTGGTCGACCCTGCCGGCGGAGGCGTGACCGTGTTCATGTCCAGCGTCACCGCTGTCTGCGCGAGCGCGCGTCCGCTGAGCGAGGTGCGGCTCATCAGGTGGATCGCGGTCTTGGAGAGCAGAACGCCCTCCACGTGCGCATCCGCCCCGATGGTGATGGCACCGGCGACCTGCCAGAAGATGTTGCGCGCCTGAGCGCCGCCGCTCAGGGTGACGTTCACGCCCGCGCTCATCGACAGGTCGCCCGAGATCTGGAAGATCCAGACGTCGTTCGGGCCGCCCGCGAGCGAGAAGCTCGTCGGTGCCGACACGGTGCTCGCCCACTTGTAGAGGCCCGGCGCGAGAATCCTGCCGCCGAGGTTGCCCGAGTAGATCTCGCTGAAGTTCGGGATTCGGGTCGACCGGCGGCATCGGTGTACGCCGTCTCCATGTCGCTGACCGCGGTCGTCAGGTTGGAGGGGGTCGGGGTCGCCATGTCAGCGGCGTAGACGCGCCCGGTCACCTGCGGCGAGGTGGCGTAGCCGGTCGCATCGGTGAGGGTGAAGCCCGTGATGTACGTCTCCGCGGCGGGGCTGATGCCCACGTCACCGGTGATGGCGGACGGGGGGACGGTCGAGATCGCGCTCTTGGCGAGGACGACGTACCGGCCCGCCGTGCGGAGGTTGACGGGCGCCGGGCCGACCTGCGCCTGCCCGGCCGGGACGAGCAGAAGTGCGGACAGCGAGAGGAGAGTAGCGGTGTAGGGGCGCATCGGATTTTTTAAAAGCGAGTAAGTAGCGGGGAGGGATTGCCAAAGTAGGCGACGTTTCCTCTATGTGGTAAAAAATATTTCACTTGGGGCAAATGATCGCACGTCCGATCTCGCCTCCGCGTCGCCCTCCGCCCCGCGTGGGATCGCCGAAGGGCGTTGTCGCAGGCGCACGAGTCGTTCAGTCGGTCCGGTTGGACCCGTTCTGACGCGCGGCAGGGGCTTGCTCCGTGACCTCTTCGGACGTGCTGCCGATCGTCCGGAGCACCGGGATGCAGACGTGGAACGGGGCCGTGAAAGCGAGCCCGCGATGGGTGATGTGGCACAACGACACTGCGACCGTCCACCGGCCTCTTGCCCTGGCGAGCAGGAGTTCTGTAATTCGTCCGTAATCATCCCTTCGTCGCCGGCCCGAGGCCTCTTCAGACGATCGGAGGGGCCGCAGGACGCACTATCGTGGGCGCCGCTCCATTCCTGTCACCCCGGTGTGAGCCGTTCCTGGCGTGTTGTCCCCGGCATCGTCCGCAGCCCCGAGCGCTTCCCGTCTCAGAGGCGTCGTCTCCACTGCGCCGGCGCGCGCCCGCAAACCCCTTACACGTTGCCCCAGTCACCCTCTGACCCGGTGCCTGACGCGGAGAGCTACCGCCGTCAGCTCGAGACGGTCGCCAACAACGCCACGCTGGCGCTCTTCATCATGGACGAGCAGCAGCAGTGCACCTACATGAACGCGGCGGCCGAGCGCCTCACCGGATTCATCCTCCCGGAGGTCGTCGGGCGGGCGCTCCATGACGTTCTGCACCACACACGCCCCGACGGCACGCCCTTTCCCATCGAGGAGTGCCCCATCGACCGCGCCTTCCCCGAACGCATGCGCGAGCAGGGCGAAGAGGTGTTCATCCACAAAGACGGCTCCTTCTACCCGGTCGCCTTCACCGCCAGCCCGATCCGCGACGGCGAGCGGACGGTCGGCACCATCATCGAGGTGCGCGACATCAAGGACGAGATCCAGGCCCGCGAGGAGCGGGCGGCGGTCGAGGCGTCGCTGCGCGAGCAGACGCACACGATGGAGATCGTCAACCGCGTGAACGCGGAACTGGCCGGCGGCGCCACGCTCGACGCGATGATCCAGACGGTGACCGACGCCGGGAGGGAGCTCACGGGCGCGGACTTCGGCGCCTTTTTCTACAACACGCTCGACGATCGAGGGGAGATCCTGACGCTCTACACGCTCTCGGGCGCCCCGCGCGAGGCGTTTTCGCGCTTCCCGATGCCGCGCAACACGCAGGTTTTCAGCCCGACGTTCACCGGCGAGGGCATCCTCCGCATCGCCGACATCACGCAGGACCCGCGCTACGGCCACAACGCGCCCTACAAGGGAATGCCCGAGGGTCACCTGCCCGTGCGCAGCTATCTGGCCGTTCCAGTCAAGTCGCCTTCGGGCGAGGTGCTCGGTGGCCTGTTCTTCGGCCATGCCCGGACCGACGTGTTCACCGCCGAGGCCGAGGCGCTCGTGGCCGGTATCGCCGACCAGGCGGCCATCGCCCTCGACAAGGAGCGCTCGTACGCGATGGCGCGCCACGAACTGGCCCGGCGCCGACAGGTGGAGGTGGAACTCCGGGAGCTCAACCAGACCCTGGAGACCCGCGTGGCCGAGCGGACGCGCGAGCTCGAAGCGCGCAACCGCGAACTCCAGGATTTCGCCTATGTGGCCTCGCACGACCTGCAGGAGCCGCTGCGCAAGATCCAGTCGTTCGCAGGCATCCTCTCCGGCGCGCCCGAGATGATGACCGACGACGACGGGCGCCACATGGTGGAGCGGATGCAGGCCTCGGCGGAGCGCATGAGCCGCCTCATCAAAGACCTGCTCGCCTTCTCGCGCATCACCACACAGGTCGCCCCGACGCAGGAGGTCAACCTCGACGCACGCCTCCAGAGCGTCCTTGGCGACCTCGACCTGCGCCTGCGCGAAACCGGAGGCACCGTCGTCACCGATGGCCCCCTGCCGACGATCGTGACCGATCCGGTGCAGATGCACCAGTTGCTGCTCAACCTCGTCGGCAACGCGCTCAAGTTCCACCGCGAGGGCGTCCCGCCTGTCGTGCGCGTGGGCGGGCACCGGAGGCCTGACGGGGCCGTGGAGCTGGTCGTTGAGGACAACGGCATCGGCTTCAAGGCGAAATACGCCGAGCGCATCTTCACACCCTTCCAGCGCCTGCACGCAAAGCACGAGTACGACGGCACCGGCATGGGCCTGGCCATCGTGCGCCGCATCGTCGAGCGCCATGGCGGGACGATCGCGGTCGAGAGCACGCCGGGCGTCGGCTCGCGCTTCACCTGCACGCTGCCCTCGTTGTAGGCACGACAGACGCGAGGCGTACCGCGTGCCACCGAGCGCCGTCGCTCAGGCCGTGGGCTGGCGGCGAGAACGTTCGAGAGCAGCGTCAAAGAGGGCGGAGGGGGTGGGATTCGAACCCACGAACCCTTGCGGGTCGGCAGTTTTCAAGACTGCAGCCATCAACCACTCGGCCACCCCTCCGTGCGCCGGAAACTACGACACCGCGTCAGTGCGCCGGCGCCCGGAGTACGGCGTGGAAGCGACCCTCGACGTATTGCAGGCGCCGGGGCTCGCAGAGAGAGAAGAGGAAGCACATGTCGGGCGGCGGATCGCGTACGAGCCCGGCAAACGCCGCCTCGACATGGAGCGAGTCGACGCGCCGAAGCACGAAGGTACCCGGCTCCCCGGCAGACCCCCGCGCCCGGCTCACCCCGTCGGCCGGATCGTACTGCAGCCACCCGTACACCTGCACGGGAGCTCCGCGCCTTGGAAACGTCCCGATCAAGCTGTCGGGGACGTACAGATCCACAGAGCCGATGCTGCGCTCCGCGGGCCGCGCGCTTCCATCCGCCCCGGCACCTCCGAGCCCGAGGATGACGTGGTAGATCGTTCTACCTGGAAGCTGCGAGCGAGACGTGTAGAACACCGCCCCGCCCGTGCGCTCTCCGCGTTCGCCGCTCGCGCGGACGACCGCCCGGTTCGCAGGCACCCCTGGCTGGCGCCGAAGGAGCGTCCGGGCGTCGGGAATGGGCTCGAGATCGCCCACACTGCCGTCGCACCCGATCCCTGCAATCACGAGCACGCCGAGGACGAGGAGGCGCAACGCGCACGATGGGGCGTGGGCGGTGTGGCCTTCTCCCCCGATGTCTTCGTTGCGCACACCCGCGCCCGGAGCAGGGACGAGAGCGGCGTGCGGCAGGGGTGAATGGCGCATGGGGAGCGGACCTCGTTCCGAAAGATGCTCCGTCAAGAAATGAGATCTGGAGCGTCTGGTCACGCCGTCGCCCGCTCTGGATGCGCCATCGTCGGCGTCAGAGACGGCTTTCGGGCGATGCGTCAGTCGAAGATCGGCCAGAAGACGCTGACGCGGAGGCGGCGCCCGGCGAGGGGGTAGCCGGGCACGGTCAGGCTGCCGCGCGTGAGGATGGTGCCCGCGAGGGCGTCGTCGAGGGCGAGCGTGAGCGTCGCAGTGCGGACGCGGGCGGTGGCGACGAAATCGAGCTGCGAACCTGCGCGGACGGTCGCGGCGAGGGCGTCGCTCGGCAGCAGCAGCAGGCCGGTCGGCTCGTGGAGGACGCGCGAGACGAAGCCGCCCCACGCGCGGAGGCGGACGAAGGCGTCGGCGTCGAGGTCGCCGCGGAAGAGGACGGCGCGGGCGCCCGCGCGGGCGTCGCCGAAGACGGGTGGCACGCCGTCGGGGCGGGAGCCGAGGCGCGCCTGCGCCCACGCGGCGCCGTAGAGGCCGCGCGGCGCTGTCTCGCGCAGGCCGATGCTCGCCACGGCGCCCGTCGCGCGGACCGTCTCCGATCCGCCGCTCGCGGCCACGAGGGCGCCCGGTGCCACGCGCCACGTCCACCCGCGCGTCTCGCTCGCAAACGCGTCGACGCCCACGCGCAGCCCGTCGCCCCGACCGACCGACGCGCCCACGCGGGCGAGGCGAACGCGGACGGCGCCGCGGTCGTCATCCGCAGCCGCCGGAAGAAACCGCCCGAACCCACCGCGCCGCACCGCCGAGACAGGCGCAAGCGCCTGCGACGCCTCGGCGGTGAGCGCGATGCGTCCGGCGGTGAACGTGGCGTCGGCGCGCCCGGCGGGGACGAGGACGGAGCCTTCCACGTCGGCGCCGATGTCGAGGTGCACGCGCGCCGGTCCAGCAGACACAGCCGTGCCGAGGCGCGCGGTGGCGGTGAGGACGGTGGCGGACGAGGCAGCGTCGAGGGCGGCACCGGCGGCGAGAGCGGCGCGGCCGAGCGGCAGGCGGAGGGCGGCGCGGAGGCGGCGGACGCGCGCTTCGGTGGTGTCGCCCGGTGCGTCGTCGGTGGCGGCGGCGTGGAAGCGGAGCGTCTCGGTGTCGGCGCCGACGGCGAGGGCGGCGCGTCCGCGGGCGATGTCGAGCGTGGCGGAGGTGCCGAGGCTGCGGCGCGACGAATTGGCGTCGCGGGCGCGGGCGCGGAGGCCGTCGAAGATGCTGTACGGGTCGGCGGCGTCGGGCGGGATGAGGCCTCCGGAGGCGCCGAACGTAGCCCGGTGGTGGGTCAGGCCGAGTTCGGCGCGGGTCGTGGGGCGGGCGGTCGAGTCGTCGATGGGCGCGTCAGCGTCGAAGGCGAGGCGGGCGTCGAGGGTGCGGCCGCGGGTCAGGCGCTGGTTGTCGGCAGGGCCGTCGCCGCCGCGACCGGCGTAGGTGAGGGCGAGGCGGGCGATGCCGTCGGCTCCGGCGATGCGGCGGCGGCGCGCCTGCGCGTGCGTCACCTCGACGCGCTGCCCGGCCCCGGCGGCGTAGCGGAGTTCGGTGAGCGGACGCGGCGCGTCGAAGCGGCGGCGCGGGGCAACGAGGTCGGCGCCGCGCCACGCGAGGGAGGCGAGCACCGAGAGCGGCACGACATCCGGCCGCGCGGCGCCGGTGGCGAGGCTCTGCGCGCCGTGGAGGGGGGCTGCCTCGCCGCTCGTCACGACCGTCGCCGTCGGCGCCAATCCCCACCGGACGAGTGCGAGCGGAAAGCCGATGCCGTCGCTGCGGAGGGCGAACGTGCCGCGCGCGGCGGTGAAGCGGGCGTCGCTACCGCCAGAACCGCCGAGGAGCGAAGCGGCGGCGAGATCGGCGGCTGGAAGGCGCGCGGGCGCGTCGGCGGGGGCGAGCGGGTCGGGGGCCTGCCGGGCGAGGGCCGCGCGGGCGGTGGCGAGGCGCGCGAGGCGGCGCAGGCTGTCGGCGGCGAGCGTGTCGGCGCGGAGCAGCGGCGTGGGTGCAGCGGCGCTGCTATCGCGCGGGGCCTGCGGCGGGGTCTGGGCGCGGGCGGCGGGTGCGGCCAGGGCGCACAGCCCGGCAGTGGCGGCGCAGACGGCCCATCGCCCCATCCTCCATCCCCAAGACCCAAACGGCGCGAGCGCGGGACGGCCGGTGGTCGGCGCAGAGGCCGTGCGCGCCGCGCCGCCTGTCATAACGGGAAGAGGCCGAAGAGGCGGCTGTCGATCCGGCGGAGGAGGGTGTTGCGGTCGGCCTCGCGGTTGACGAAGTCGAGGTCGTCGACGTCGATGATCATCTTGGGGCCGAGGTCGTAGCGCTCGATCCAATCCTCGTAGTGCTGATTCAAGCGCTCGAGGTACTCGATGCGGATGCCGGATTCGTAGTCGCGCCCGCGGCTCTGGATGTGGCGAACGAGGGTCGGCACGTCGGCGCGGAGATAGACGAGCAGGTCGGGCGGGCGCAGGTACGAGGTCATGATGCCGAAGAGCTCGACGTAGTTCTCGTAGTCGCGCGGCGCCATCAGGCCCATCTCGTAGAGGTTGCGGGCGAAGATCTCGGCGTCCTCGTAGATCGACCGGTCTTGCACGACGCTCATCTCGCTCGTCTCGATGGCGCGCTGGTGCTTGAAGCGCGACGAGAGGAAGAAGACCTGCAGGTTGAACGACCACCGCCGCATGTCCTCGTAGAAATCGGTCAGGTACGGGTTGTCGTCGACCTGCTCGTAGAACGGCTTCCAGCCGAAGTAATCGCTCAGCATCCGCGTGAGCGAGCTTTTGCCCGCGCCGATGTTGCCGGCGATGGCGACGTACTTGCGGGTAGCGGAGTGCAGGAGTTCGGCCATCGGGCGGGCGGAGGAGGCGTCGGGCGGGGCGTCTGTCGAGGCCCGCAGCCGTCCGGCCGCGGGGCGGCAAGGTAGCGCCCGTGCCTGCGTCACCCGGCGCGCGCGGCGGCGAAGTTGCCGGGAACGCTCGCGCGTCATCGCCCGCATCTCGCGCTCGCGCTCATCCGCGGTAGCGTCGGTCGGTGATCTCGTCGATGTCGGCGCGCGAGACGACGCGCCACGACGGCGGCGTCAGGCGCCCGCGGTCGGTCGCGCGGAAGGTGGCGCGCAGGAAGATCTCCTTGCCGGGCTGCGCCTCCGCGGTGCTCTCGAACGAGAAGCCGCCCCAGTGGAAGACCCAGTACGCCGACGCCGGTTCGACGCCGAGCGATCGCCCGATCTGCTCGACGAGGAAGCGCGCATCGTCGAGCGTCGACGGCCCGCGGTTGTCGGCCATCTCGCGGACGATGATGGTGCGCGTGCGCGTCTCGCTGGCGCCGCCCTCACCCGCCGGGTAGATGACGACGCGGCACCGGCTCGTCTGCCCGTAGCCCTGCCACGCGATGACGGTGTCGGCGAGCGCCTGCGCGCGGGCAGCGGGCGGGGCGAGGACGGCGAGGGCGAGAAGGGTCGTGGCGAACAGGGGGCGGCGCATCGGAGCGGAGGTGTCGGGAGGAGCGGCGGGGTGGACGCTCTCCAAGAGTCGCCCGAGGCCCCGGCGTAACCTCGGCGCTCGAAATAATCCGGCGGCGCGCGGCGAGGGATGGCGCGGCTCTGAACCTGTCAGGTCCCCGCACCTGACAGGTTTGCATCCTTCGGCGCACCGGGCGGGTCGGGGACCCGCCCCTACGGTCGTTTGGAGGCACATCCGGACCGCCGATTCCAGCCTCACACCTCCCCCGCGACGATGGCGGCGATCCACGCCTCCAGATGCCCGGTCGCGCCGGGGAGCAGCGGGATCGCGCCGACGCCGTGGGCGGCGAGGTGCGCGGCGAGGCGGCTGTCGGCGTAGGGTGTGGCGCCGCGTGCGTCCTCGTCGCGCCACGGGTAGAGGGCGACGGCGGTGGCGACCGCGCGGGCGCCGTCGGGGCCGAGGAGGGCGTCGCGGTAGCGGTGGAGGGCGCCGAGGGCGTCGGGCGGAGGGGCGGGGAGGCCGAGGCGACGCGCGGTTTCGGGGCGGCGGTCGAGGCGGTACTTGGCGTCGAGGACGTGCCAGACGGGCGGGTCGTCGCCGCGCTGCCGCATCAGGAGCAGGTCCGGGCGCTGCGGCGTCAGGCCGTGCGCGAGCGTCGGCGCGCGCAGGAGCCGCAGACGAACGCCGCCCGCCATCCGCACGTCGACGCGGGCGCGGGCGAGCGTCGGCAGGCGGGCCGGGCCGGTGCGGCGGACCGCGCGGCGCAGGTCGAGCGGCGCGCCGGTGGCGGTGCCGAGGGCGCGGACGGTGGCGAGGAACGCCCACGTCTCGTAGAGCGCGTGGAGCGGTCGCAGCCGCACGCCGGGCGAATCGGCAACGCCAGCGACGGCGGCAGCGACGACGAGGCGCTGCCGGACGCGGGCGAGGACGGCGAGGGCGTCGCGGTAACCGGGCGCCAGAGTGGCGCGGAGCGGCGGCGAGGCCGGGGGCGCGAGGCCGCGCACGGCGGCGAGGGGCGCGAGCGCGAGCAGGGCGTCGAGGCGCGCGGCGAGGCGCAGCAGCACGCCACGGGCGGCGCGGACGCGGGCACCGGGTCCGGCATAGGCGGTGGCGACGCGCCGGGCGGCGTGGGCGGCGGCGGAGAGGCGGGCGGCGAGGTAGCGGTGCTCGGGCGTGTCGAGCGCCGGGTCGAGGGCGAGCGCGGGCACGCGCAGGCGGGCGTCGCCGAAGTTTGCACCGCCGAAGACCGCCGCGGCGTCGGCGTGGCGGGCGAGGGCGCGGACGACGGCGGGACCGGCGTGGCGCGCGCGGTGCGCGGGCGCGTCGATGCGGATGCGACGGTCGGCGCCGAGCGGCCGGGAGAGCGCGGCGCGGACGGCGGCGTCGAGGTCGTCGGCAAGCGCGTCGAGCGCGGCGAGGGGCGCGAGGCTGCCACGCGCGGGGGCGTCGAGGGCAGCACCGTCAGGTGCGGCGGGGGCGACGAGGGCGGCGGCGAGGTCTCCAGACAGGCGCTCGATGTCGGCGGTGAGGGCGGCGAGGTCGCGGCGGTAGTCGAGCTTCGACGGGACGATCTCGATGGCGAGGCGCAGCGCCGGACGGGCACCGTCTCCATCCGCATCGCCCGCCCACACGTCGAGCCGCAGCCATCCCGCGGTGCTGCCGATGCGCACCGGCCCGGCGGCCCACCCGTTTCCCGAGTCGATCTCGGCGGTCAGCGCCGGGTCGTCGGCCCGTACGCGCGGATGCACCGTCGGCGGCGCGTCGATGCGCAGGCGCAGCGTCGTCTCCTCGGCGAACGCCGTCGCGCCCGCGCTCACACCTACCTGGAGCGCCGTCCCATCCGCCCCCCACGCCCGAATCCGCGCCGTCCCGCCCGCCGGATGCGCGTGTGAGGCGGCGAGCGTGAGGCGCAGGTTGGCGGTTTCGACGGTGAGCGATGGGGCGACGTTTGGCGGTTGGAGATCGCCGCGCGGGAAACCTGACAGGTGCAGAGACCTGTCAGGTTGCGTGCGCGGCGCCGCCTGCGCGTCGTCTGCCGCTCCGTCGTCGGTCGTCCCGCCCGCCGTCACGCCCAGAACGAGGTGAAGCCGTCGGCGGCGAGGCGTTCGCGCATCCGCTCGATGCGGGCGGCGGTGAGGGGGAAGCGCGGCGCCTCGTTCGGGCCAGACTCGGAGGCCCACGCGGCGAGCCCGCGGAGGGCCGCGCCGATGCTCGCGCGGCTGCCGCCGAGGCGCGGGAGGAGTTTCATCGTGATCGCGGCGTCGAGCGGGTCGATGCGGAGGCCGTCGGTCGTGCGAAACGTGCCGACGAGCGGGCGGGCGTGGAGGCAGAAGAGGGCCACGTCGTCGCGCGTGCGGTAGCCGATGTGCCCGCCGCCGAGGGCGGCGTCGGCGGATGCGACGGCGGCGACGGCGCGGGCGATCTCGATGGCGTCGGCGTCGGAGAGGGCGCCGGTGAGGGTGGCGAGGGCGGTCGCGCGGGGCCGCAGGGCGTCGGCGGACCACGGCGCGGTGCGGAGCGCCGCGCTCGCCGCCTGCCACCGCCCGAGGTCGGGCGCGTCGAGTTCGAGCACGAAGGCGCGGTCGAGGACCTTGCCGGAGAATGCGTGCGTCGACTCGTCGACGTTGACGGTGCCGACGAGCGCGAGGTTCGGCGGCCACGCGACGTCGGCCCACGCGGGGTCGGAGGCGTCGGGCACGAGCGCGGGCGCCGGGCGTCCGCTGAGCGAGCGCTGTTCGAGGCGGCTCAGGACGTCGGCGAGGTAGTGCTCGGGGCGCGCGAGGTTCATCTCGTCGAGCACGAGCAGGTGCGGGCGCGCCGGGTCGAGCGCGGCACGGCGGGCGGCGGCGAGGACGGCGCCCGCGCGGAAGCGTCCGCCGAGGTCGGTGTAGCCCATCGTCTCGGCGCCGTCGGCCCAGTCGGGGCGCACGGGCAGGAGCGTCGCGGCGGCGCCGGTCGCCTCGGCAACGAGGAGCGGCAGGCGCGTCTTGCCGGTGCCGGTCGGACCGGCGAGCAGCACGAACGGGCGCGTCCGCAGCGCCGCGACGAACGCGGCCACGCGCCACGGGGCGTAGGCGAACCCGGTCGCGGCGAGGGCACCGACGAGCGCCTCGGCGGCCTCGCCGTGAGGATGCGGCGCAGGCGCGCGGTACCGCCGCGGACGTTCGGCAAGGCGCGCGGTGGCGTCCGTCGTGCCGGTCGCGTCGTCGGATGCGCCATCATCGCCCGGTTCGTCGTCCGATTCCTCCCCCACCACATCATCCGCAGCGAGGGCGCCCAGCCGGGTGTAGGCGTCGAGGGCGCGCTCGACCGATCCGGACTCGCGGGCGCGCACGAGGAAGCCGAGCACGCGGGCGTCGGTGGCGCCGAGCGGGGCGACGACGCGGGCGACGGCTCCGCGCCATCCGCCGGGCGCGGCGGCGAGGGCGAGGTGCCCGTCGAGGGCGCCGATCGGCAGGCGCGCGGCGGGGTCGAGGAGCGCGAGCGGACGGACGCGCAGGCGGTGTGGCAGGTGGCGGCCGGGCACGAGGAGCGTCGCGTCGTCGAAGGCGCGCGAGGTGGCCTCGAACGATCCGGCGATCTCCTGCCGCCCGGTCAGGTAGACGAAGACGGTGTCGCCGGGGGCGATGTCGTGGAGGGCGCGGCGCCCGGTGCGCGCGAGCGCGAGCGTCCCCGCGCCGACGAACGCGCCGTAGTCGTCGGGTGCGGCGGCCCACAGCCACGCCCGCGCAGGCGCCGCCGGAGACCGCTCAGCGGACGCATCGGAGGCGCCGTCCATCAGCCCTTGGCGCGTCCGCCGCGCGCCGCACCATCGTCGGGGGTCACGGTGGCGGGCGCCTTGCCGAGCATCGACCGCTGCATCTCTGCCCGCGCCGCGCCACTGCCGACCTTTCCGGCCGAGGCTGCTGCCGGAGCCGCCTCGAACGCCTCCGCAGGCGCCTTGGCACGTCCGCGCACCGCCGGAGCGCGCTCGGGCACCGCCACCGGCGCAGGCACGACCTCCGCCCACGCCGGACGCGCGGCTACGGCCACGGCGGCGTCGGCAGGCGCCACCACGACCGCCGCAGGCACGGGCGCCGCGACTACCGGAGGCGCCACGGCGCGCGACGCTGCGGACGCTGCGACGGTACGGGAGATCGCCACCGCCGACGTCACCGGCGCGGCCACCGGCGGCGGCACGGGCGTCGCCGCCACGGGCAGCACGGCGGCGGGACGGGTCTGCGTGGGGAAGACGAGGGTGTGGCGGGGCGGCGCTCGCGCGGGGCGTCCACCGTCAGGCGCATCGCGTCGGGCGGCGAACGGTGCGCGCGGCGGGAGACGGCGGCCGGAGGCTCGCTTGCGCGCACGATTTCCGACGGCCACCCGGAGGCTCCTTCGGTCGATGCGTCGTCCTCCGACTCGGGGAGGGCGATGGGGGGCGCGGCGATGCGGCGCTCGGGCGGAGCGGCGAGCGGCGTCTCGCCGTCCCACTCGCGCAGGCGCTCGATGCGGGCCGAGAGGTCGCGCCCGGAGCGCTCGTTCGAGCGCGTGCCGGTGGAGGCGGCCTGCGTCGCCCTCCACACGCGGAAGACGATGTAGGCGACGAACAGGAAGATGGCGACGTTCACGGGCGCGGCGGAGGTTCGGGAGGCCGGTGCCCGAGGCATTGCCGCGCGTCGCTACGCGCACCAGTCTTCGGGGCCTTTCGGCTTGAAAAACAGTCACCTACGAGTAGGTAAACCGTTCGTCTGCAACGTACGACCGTTCGGCGCGATCCTCCGGATCTTTCCCCCCGTGCGCCGGTGCCCGCGTTTCGCGCGCCTGCGCCACCTTTCCCCGTTCGTCTCACAGTCTCCGTTTCCACGTGACGCCTTCCCTCCGGTTTCTGCCCCTCGCGCTCGCTCTCACCCTCGCCGCGTGCAGCGGGAAAGATGACGGTGGAGGCGGATCGGCATCGGTTGCATCCGTCGTCGTGGCGCCGCAGACGCTCGCGCTCCAGCCCGGCCAGACCGGGCAGCTGACCGCCACCCCGCGCGACGCCTCGGGCGCGGGCATCACGGCGACGACCACGTGGTCGTCGTCGGCGAACACCATCGCCACCGTGTCGGCGAGTGGACTCGTGACGGCCGTCGCCATCGGCTCGGCGACGATCACGGCGACCTCCGGAGGCCGCACCGCGACGGCCTCGGTTACGGTTTCGACGACGGCAACCACGACCGTCTCCTTCAACGTCCGCAGCACGAGCGCCTGCGCCACGCCCGACGTGCGCAGCTTCCGCAAGGTCGCCGAGGGCACGCGGGCCATCTTCTACGAGGACACATCCAACCCCGCTGGCGGCTTCACGACCGCCGATTATCAAGCGCTCTCGCAGGCCTTCGACGGCCTCGTCTGGCGCGTCAACACGACCAACTTCGGCGAGCCGCAGGACATCGACGGCAACGGCAAGGTCAACATCCTCTACACCCGCGCCGTCAACGAGCTGACGGTCGCCAACTCGTCGTCGTACATCGGCGGCTTCTTCTTCGCCCGCGACCTGTTCCCGAAGAACGGCGGGACGCTCCTCGGCACCAGCTTCGGCGAGACGACGTGCGCCGGGAGCAACCAGGGCGAGATGTTCTACATGCTCGCGCCGGACCCCAACGGCGAGGTCAACGGCAACCGCCGCGCGGTCGATTTCGTCAAGGGCGTCACCGTGGCGACGCTCGCGCACGAGTTCCAGCACCTCATCAACGCCTCGCGGCGCCTCTACACCAATGGCGGGGCGGGCTGGGGCAGCGGCGGCAGCGAAGCCTCGTGGCTCGACGAGGGCCTCGCGCACATCGCCGAGGAGCTCTCGTACTACGACGCCGCCGGAAGCGCGCCCGGCGGCAACATCGGCATCGACGAGCTGCGCGCCTCGCAGACCACCCTCGACGCCTTCAACGCCTACCAGAACTCGAACCTCGGGCGCGCGATCACGCACCTGCAGAGCGTCAACGACAACAGCGCCTACGACCTTGACACCGACCTCGCCACGCGCGGGGCGGCGTGGTGGCTGCTCCGGTACAGCGCCGACCGCAAGGGCGGCAGCCAGACGGCCTACTGGCGCTCGCTCGTCAACTCGACCACGCGCGGCATCCCCAACCTGCAAGCCGTCTACGGCGGCGACGTGAAGGAGCTGGTGCGCGACTGGAACGTCCACCTCTTCACCGACGACCTGAACGGCGCCTCAGGCGCGTTCGCGGGCGTCTCGTGGAATTTCCGGTCGATCATCGCCGCCCTGCAGCGCGGCGGCGCCCCGGCCTACCCGCAGTACCCGCTCGCCGTCGTCGTCGTCTCGACCGATGGCACGTCGGACCTGACGGTGCGGCCGGGCAGCGCGGCGTACGTGCGCTTCGGCGTGGCGGCGGGCAACACGGGCACGTTTCGCGTGAGTGTGGATGGGACGGCGGCGGCAGTGCCCTCGTGCGCAACGCCGATCTCGCTCGCCCTCGGCGAGGTGCGCATTCTCCCGGCAGGCGCCGCCGCCGGATGCGTCGCGGGCGGCGCCGACTACACCGTCATCCCCGTCAACACGCTCCTCGCCTCAAACAATGCGACCGCCACCAGCCCGACGACCGTGCCATCGGCGCGGATTGCCGTTGCCGTCGCGGGTGTGAGCGCGCCGACGGTGCAGCAGAACCCGATCTCGCCCGGCGGTCTGCGCCTCGCCCTCGGCGGCTTCGACGGCCCGACGCTCGACGTTGACCGCGCCTTCGAGAACCGCTTGCGCCGCAGCGAGCGCGCACTCCGCCTCCCCGGCGGCGTCCCGAGCTTCAACGTCTCCGCCACGATGGCGCCCGACGACGTCCAGGTCGCCCTCGTCCGCACGCGCTGAGCGGACGCGCCGGACTCCCGGCAGATGCGACGAAGCGGCCGGGCAGTCCGCCCCGGACCCACAGTGGCCCCGACTTTGCAAGAGGTTGGGGCCACCGTCGTTTTTCCGGCCCTCGGGCCTACCGCCATGACTTCTGTCCACCGCTGGCTCCTCGGGGCCGTCCTCGTTCTTGGACTCTCCGCCTGCTCGTCGTCCCGTTCGTCGTCTCCCGACGGGCGCGTCATCCGCACGCCCAACGGCAACGTCATCGTCACGCCCGACGGGCGCGTCTACGAGGACCGCAACCGCGACGGCATCCCGGACCGCGCCGAGAACGGGCGCGAGCGCCGCGCCGACCGCGTCACGCTCTGCCACAAGGACAAGAACACGATCACCGTCTCCGAGTCCGCCGTTCGCGCCCACCTGCGCCACGGCGACCGCATCGGCACCTGCCGCGCCAATGACCGCCGCGACGACCGGAGGGACGGCACGATCGCGACCGCGACGATGACGACGACCGGCGGGACGACCACCGCGAGAATCGCGGGCGCGGCCACGGCAAGAAGGGCTGATCCGCACTGCGCTGCTGCGAACCCCCTGTCAGGTCTCTCGACCTGACAGGGGGTTCCGTTTCCGGTGGCGCGTGCCTGATACGGAATCGGCGGTTTGCCGGTGCGTCGTTGGGGCGCGGCCTGCCGGGGCGGTGGGGGTGCAACCGGGCGGGGCCAGACCCGCCCCTACGGGACGTTCGGAGGCGCAGCCGGGCCGCCGGTTCTGCCGTCACCCCGCCACGACGGCGTCGATCTCGACTTCGACGCGCAGGTCGGGGCGGATGAGGCGGGCAACTTCGACCATCGTGGCCGCGGGCGGATGGGCGCCGAAGAGCGCGCCGTGGACGCGCCCGACCGCGTCGCCGTCGGCGGCGATGTCGGTCACGAACATCCGCGTGCGGACCACATCGGCGGGCGTGGCGCCGAGGCGGGCGAGGGCGGTGAGGGCGACCTCGAAGGCGAGGCGCGCCTGAGCGGCGGCGTCGGGCGGGAGGGGCGCGGTGCCCGCGATCACGTCCGGGTGGGCGCTCGCCGTCGTGCCGCTCACGGCGACGGTGGCGCCGCGGCGGACGGCCCGCGCGTAGCCGTAGGCCGCCTCCCACGGGCCGCCGGTCGAGACGCGCCGGGCGGCGTCGGGCAGGGCCGAATCAGGCATAGACGCCCATCGCGTCGAACTTGGCGAGGCGCTCGGCGAGGAGCGTGTCGGTGTCCTTCGTCCCCAGATCGTCGAGGGCGCGGGCGATGGCGGCGCCGACAGTCGCCATCGTGGCTGCGGCGTCGTGGTGGGCGCCGCCGAGCGGCTCGGGCAGGATCTCGTCGATCACGCCGACTTCGCGCAAATCGGGCGCGGTGAGGCGGAGCGCGCGCGCGGCCTGCTCCTTGTACTCCCACGAGCGCCAGAGAATCGACGAGCACGACTCGGGCGCGATCACCGAGTACCACGCATTCTCCAGCATCAGCACGCGGTCGCCGACGCCGATGCCGAGCGCCCCGCCCGACGCGCCCTCGCCGATCACGACGACGACGATCGGTACCGGCAGACGCGCCATCACCATCAGATTTCGGGCGATGGCCTCCGCCTGTCCGCGTTCCTCGGCCTCCAAGCCGGGGTAGGCGCCGGGGGTGTCGAGGAGGCAGACGACGGGCTTGCGGAAGCGCGCGGCCATCTCCATCAGGCGCTGCGCCTTGCGGTAGCCCTCGGGGTTGGGCATCCCGAAGCGGCGCAGGCGTCGGCTCTTGGTGTCGCGCCCCTTCTGGTGGCCGAGGAGCAGGACGGTGCGGTCGCGCGAGCCGTAGGCGGACCCGCGGAACGTCCCGAAGCCCCCGACGAGCGCCGGATCGTCGCCGAAGGCGCGGTCGCCGTGGAGTTCGGTGAAGCCGTCGAGGAGCGTCGCCCGCGTAGTCGAGCGTGTAGGGCCGCTGCGGATGGCGGGCGATCTGCACGCGCTGCCACCGCGTCAGGCTGCCGTAGACCTGCGCCCGCAGCTGCCGGACGCGGGCTTCGAGCGCGCGCACCTCGGGCGAATCGGCCCCGACGATCGGGCGAATCTCGTCGAGCTTGAGCTCGAGCTCAGCGATGGGTTTCTCGAAGTCGAGCAGAACGGGGGCAGGCATCGGCATCGGCGGCGGGTCGGGGCGCAAGGTACGGGATGGCGGGGCGATGGTGGGTTTGTGAGTTGGGGGGTCGTGAGTTGGTGAGGGGCGAGGCGTGGCAGGATGCGGCGCCGCCGCACCGTGCGCTCCGGCAGTGGCTTGTCGGCGCGCCCTCCCGGTCACTCGCCAGACATCACCGCCCTCCGTCCCTCCCCACAAGCCCACGACTCACGAACCCAAGACCACCTCTCCTACCACACCTCGTCCGCGTCCACCAGCCCCAGTTCGTCCACCGAAGCCTTCCCGATGACGCGTGCGCCGTCGGGGGCGATCATGCGCATCTCGATGGGCAGGTCGGCGAGGTCCTGGACGTGCGCGAAGGCGACGCTCGCCGGGAGCGTCGTCGCGGAGAACAGGACGTCGGAGGCGCCTTCGAAGCGGACCAGATCTCGCAGGGCACGGGGCGGGCCGAGGTACGGGATGGCGCCCGCGCGCTTCGAGCGGCGCTCGGCGACGTAACCCGCGATGACGAACGGCGGGCGCGGCTGCGCGGCGAGGCGCACCGCCAGACGTGCCGCCTCGTCGGCCGAGCCGACCACGACCGCCCGCCTCGGCCCACGCCGCGTCCGCCGAGCCATCCGCTGCGCCGCCACGACGACAAACGTGAGGAGCGCGCCGAGCAGGACCGTCGCCCGCGAGAATGCAATCGCCGGCAAGTAGAACGAGAGCGTCGAGACGACCGCGAGCGCGACGAGCGCCGCCCCGACTGCCTCGCGCACGACCGACGAACGCGACGCCGACCGCGCGCGCCGCCGGTAGCCGCCCGCGAGCGCCACGCCCGCCACCGCCGCCGCGACGAACGTCAGCCCGACCGTCGCCACGAACCGCGCGCCGACGCGCTCCGGGCCGAGGCGCACGAGCGCCGCCGTGCCGAGTCCGATGGCGGCGAGGAATGCGTCGAGGGCCGGGCCGCGTGCCCGCGCCGCCGCCTGCCGGAGGGCACCGATCGCCGCCCGCGCCACGATCGCCATCCGAATCGCCAGCACGAGGAGCGCGCCGCCGCTGTCGCCCTTGAAATGCTTCTCCGCAAAGCGCAGCATCGCCCCATAAAACAGACGCACGTAGCGAAGCTCACCCTTCTTCGTGCTCTCTCCCTTGTAGTGGATGATGCGCGTCTCGGGCGTGTAGAAGATGCCTGCGCCGGACTGCTGGATGCGAAAGCAGAGGTCGAGGTCTTCGCCATACATGAAGAAGCCTTCGTCGAACGCCTCTGGGGGGTCGCCCTCCGAAATCGCCGTCAGGACGCTGCGGCGGGCCATGATGCAGGCGCCGGAGAGCGCGTCGACCTCGCAGACGGCCTCGCGCGGCAGATGCGTCAGGTTGTAGCGCCCGAAGCGCGGGCTGCGCGGAAACAGGCGCGAGAGGCCGGAGATGCGGTAGAGCGCGACCTCGGGCGTCGGGAACGCGCGGCGGCTCTCGGGCGCGAAGGTGCCGTCGGGGTTGAGGATCATCGGGCCGACGGCGCCTGCGTCCGGACGGGCGTCGAGGAAGCCGACGAGGGCCGACAGGGTGCCCTCCTCCAGAATCGTGTCGGGGTTGAGGATGAACACGCAGCGCCCGCGCGCCCGCCGGATCGCCTGGTTGTTGGCCGCCCCGAAGCCGACGTTGGCCTCGTTGGCGATGAGGTGGACGCCGGGAAACTGCTCCCGCACCATCTCCGGCGTCCCATCCGACGAGGCATTGTCGACGACGAACGTCTCGACGCGCAGCCCCGCGCTCGCGCGTTCGACCGAGCGGAGCGCCTGTTCGAGAAACGCCCGCACGTGGTAGCTCACGATCACGACCGACACGTCGAAGGCGTCGTGCGAGGGATGTTGGTGGTCGGTGGTTGGGGGTTGGTGGCGGGTCGCGGGGTGTCCGCTCTGCTCCGAACCTGGCGAAGACGCCTGCTCCGAACCTGACGACAGCGCTGCCGGGTCGCCGTCCGTCGTTCGTCGTCCGTCGTCTCGCGACGCGGCGCGTGGACGCACGGGGGCAGCGGACATCGGCGGGGCGGGCACGGCTGGTGGTGCGAAGGAAAGGGCGGCGCACCGTGAAAGTAGCGCCCGCGCGGATCGCCTCCGACCGTGGGGCGCTTGAACCGCCCCCGAAGACGCCGGGCGCGGCGCGGGTCGTTTGTCGTTCGTGGTTGATCGTGGGTCGTTGGGGGCATCTGACCTCAAAGGAGGTGCCCCCCAAACCGCCCCCTTGAGGGCTCCCCGCCGAAGGCGGGGTGGGGTGGTCCCGCCAGCTCTGAACCGCCGCACACCCACCGTTCCACTGCTTCGCGGTGGTCCACCTCTCTCGAAGGGAGGGGTTGCTGCGGTGGCGACCCTCGCGCCGCGCTCGCCGCGCCCCCATCCACCTCACCACCCTCCACCCCCCATGCCCGTGTTCGCCTTCGCCGCCGACCTGCTCGGCGTGGCCGTTTTCGCTGCCTCGGGCGCCCTCGCGGCAGGCCGGAAGCACCTCGACTGGTTCGGCGTCGTCGTGCTGGCGCTCGTTACCGCCGTCGGGGGTGGCACGCTGCGCGATGTGCTCCTCGACCGCCACCCGGTCTTCTGGATCGACGACCCGCGCTACCTCGGCGTCATTCTCGCCGCCGCCTTCGCCACCATCGCCTACGTCCACCTGCGCGAGCGGCCCGTCGAGCGCGTCGAAGGGCCGCTTCTCGTCGCCGACGCGCTCGGGCTCGCGTTCTTCGGCATCCGCGGCGCGCAGATCGCCGAGGCCGCCGGGCTGTCGTGGCCGCTCGTGCTGGTGATGGGGACGGTCACGGCAACCGCGGGCGGCGCCATCCGCGATGTCCTCACCGCTGAGATCCCGCTCGTGCTGCGGCGCGGACGCCTCTACGCGACGACCGTCGTCGCGGGCATCACCCTCTACCTCGCCCTCGGAGCCGTCGGCGTCGGGCGCGACGGGGCCGCGGTGACCGGCATGGCACTCGTCGCAGGCCTCCGCTTCGCCGCCATCGCGTGGCGCCTCTCGCTCCCCGTCTTCCGCCTCCCCGACGACATCGGGCGGTGACCGCCGCGCACTCACGATCCCGCCGACTCACATCCTCACCAACTCCCGCTCATTCGAGCCGCCGGTAGTACGACGGGCGGCAGCCGGGGCGGAGGGCCGGGTGGAAGATGCAGACGAGGTCGGCGAGGACGACGTCGGGTTCGGCGACGCCGGTTTCGTGGATCGCGTAGCCGCCGCCGGGCGACAACCGCGCGTCGGGCGCCCAGACGTGGCCCTTCGTGAAGGCGGCGAAGAGTTCGACGCGCGGCTCGTCGGCGGTGCCGTCGGCGAGGCGGTGCCACGCGCCGGGGTCGATCCACACGTCGGCCGCCTGCGCCTTTGCGACGACGTCTTCGAGCGAGCGCGGAAGGGCCTGCCGCAGCGTGTCGCCGCCCCAGAGGTAGTCGCCGCCCGCGTCGGCGACGAGCCGGGCGGTGAAGGTGCCGCCCCCCGGCACGTACCAGACGCCCCGGTACGGCGCCCCGACGACGACCGTCGGCTTCGGCATCGCCTGACGTGCCTCTGCCGAGCGCGCGCGGTAGCGCGCAGCGATGCCCGCCACGGCGGTGTCCGCGCGGGCCTGCGTGCCGGTGAGCGCCCCGACGACGCGCAGCCACGCCGCCCGCGCGACCGGCGTCGCCTCGCGGTGCTCGCCGAGCGCCACGACCGGCACCCCGACGACGGCCAGCCGCCCGATGAGCGCGTCGTCGCCCGCCGACGTGAGGAGGATGTCGGGCCGCGCCGCCGCGACCGCTTCGAGGTTGACGCCCCCCGCCGCGTCGCCGACGTTCGCGATGCGCCCACTGTCGAGGCCCGCCCGCACCGACGGGCTCACCACCCACTCCGCCCCTGCGACGCCCGCGAGCGCCGCCGCCGCCCCGAGCCGTTCGACGAAGCCGAGGTGGGTCGTCGAGAGCGCCACCGCGCGCCGCACCGGCACCCGCACGACCGTCCCGGCGACGCCCACAGGCGGCGTGGAATCGTGCGGCACGAGCACGAACCGCGATCCATCCGCGAGCGTCAGCACATCGGCGCCTTCCTCGCGCGTGAGCGCGAAGCCCGTCGGGACGTCCGCCGTGGCCGAGCCGCCCGGTGCGGCGGAGGCCACGCCACCGGGCGACGCGGAGGTCTCACGGTCGCGGCAACCGGTAACGCCGAGCGCGAGCGCGGCGAGGGCGATGGAGGCGAAGACGCGGAGCATGGACACGGGGCAGAGGACGCGGCAAGGTACCGGCGTCGCGGCGTTCTCGCCTTCACCTCGCCCCTGCCGATGCCACTGGCCACATGGACGCAACGGCCACCCGGACGGACCGTCATGCCTGGCGCGGCGCTCGCCCGAAACGCACGGCGCCCCTCAGGCCTGAGCCGGAGGGGCGCCGCAGTCGTATGATCGCGCGATCAGAAGTGGCCGATCGGGTCGGGCGAGGTGTCCTTGTCGCCGCAGATCACGCCGTCGCTGCCGAGGGCGCCGAAGAGCAGCAGACCCGCGATGTGCGGGCTCGCCATCGAGGTGCCTGAGAGCGTCGTGTAGGCATTGCCCTTGGTCGTCGAGTAGACGCCGACGCCCGGACCGGCCACGTCGACGGGCGTGCCGTAGTTGGAGAACGAGGCGAGGCAGTCGTTCTGCCCGATGGCCGAGACGGTCCAGATGTTCGGGCCGTTGGCACGGGCGGGGGAGCTCGTCGTGGCGTCGGCGCTCGAGTTGCCAGCGGCGAGGGCGAAGCGGATGCCGCGCCCGGCGGCGGCGATGACCGCGTCGTCGAGCGCCTGCGAGGCGCCGCCGCCGAGGCTCATGTTGGCCGCGTCGCCCGAGGCCGCCGCGCCGGCGACGTAGTTGACGCCCGCGATGATCTCGGAGTAGCTGCCCGAGCCGCGGCGGTTGAGCACCTTGACGGCGACGACGCGCGCGCCCGGCGCCACGCCGATGACGCCAATGCTGTTGTTGAGCGCCGCGATGGTGCCCGCGACGTGCGTGCCGTGGCCTTCGAGGTCCTCGGGCGTCGACTCGGTCGAGACGAAGCTGCGGCTGCGCGCGACATCGACGTTGAGGTCCGGGTGGTCGAGGTCGATGCCGGTGTCGATGACCCACGCGGTCTTGCCGGCGCCGTCGCGCGCCCCGCCGATGCGGGTGATGCCCCACGGCGTCGTCTGCGTCGGCTGCGAGCCACCGCCGCCGGTGGGCTTGCCGAGGGCGACGACGCGGTCGGGCTCGACGTAGGCGACGCGCGGGTCGGCGGCGATGGCGGCCGCTTCGGCGCCGCTCATGTCGCCCGCGAAGCCGAGCAGGGCCGCGCCGTCGTAGCGGAGGGCCACATCGGCGCCCGAGGCGTCTTCGACCGCGGCGAGCGTGGCGGCGGCGTTCTTGCTCGCCCCGTCAGCGCGCAGGACGACGATGTAGCGGCCGGGAACGACGGCGCCGCTCGGGCCGGTGACGGGCGCGGGGACGGCGGAGTCGACGCCGGCGTCGCAGCCGGTGAGGGCAACGCCCGCGAGAAGGGAGGCCAGAAGGCCGGTGCGGAAGGTGGACCGAGGGGTCATGTACCGTGGAGGAACGAATGTGGACGGAAGGCTGCGGGCAGCCGGTACTCAAGGAGTACGGCTGCTCGCGCCATCTTTACACAAGCCCCACAATTCGTTCAGCGCATTGCAGCACTCGTTCGGCTCTCCAGTCCCTACCAGGCCACTCCTATCGTTCGCATCCCGCCCCGTCTTCACACACGAAACGTCCTGGGGGCGGTGTCGGCGCTCAGCTGCCGGCCTGCGCCTTCTGCGTGGCGGCGAAGCGCTTGCGGTCGTTGATGTCGAGGTGGCGCTTGCGCAGGCGGATCGACTTCGGCGTGATCTCGATCAGCTCGTCCTCGCGGATGAACTCGATCGACGCCTCCAGCGACATCTTGCGCGCCGGGTTGACCTTCTCGTAGCTGTCGGAGCCGCTCGCGCGCATGTTCGTGAGCTTCTTCTCCTTGACGATGTTGACGTCGAGGTCGCCCTCGCGCGCGTTCTCGCCGACGATCATGCCCGCGTAGACATCCTCGGTCGGCTCGACGAACAGCTCGCCGCGGTCCTGCAATCCGAGCATCGCGTACGCCGTCACCGGGCCGGTGCGGTCGGCGACGAGGGCGCCCGTCTGGCGGTGCACGATCTCGCCGGCCCACGGGCGGTAGCCGTCGAAGAGGTGCGTGAGGATGCCGGTGCCGCGGGTGTCGGTGAGGAACTCGGTGCGGTAGCCGATGAGGCCGCGCGCCGGGATCTCGAACTCGAGGCGCACGCGCCCCGTGCCGTGGTTGGTCATCTTGACCATCAGGCCCTTGCGCTGCCCGAGCTTCTGCACGACGACGCCGACGTGGTCTTCGGGGACGTCGATGAGCGTCTGCTCGTACGGCTCGTGCGTCTTGCCGGCCACCTCGCGCGTGATCACGTTCGGCTGGCCGACGGCGAACTCGTAGCCCTCGCGGCGCATCTGCTCGATCAGGATCGCCATCTGAAGCTCGCCGCGTCCGTAGACGAGGAAGCGGTCGGGCGAGTCGGTCGCCTCGATCTTCATGGCGAGGTTGGTCTCGGCCTCGGTCATCAGGCGGTCGCGCAGGTTGCGGCTCGTCACGTACTGGCCCTTCGCGCCCGGCCATCGGGCTGTCGTTGACGCGGAACTCCATCGACAGCGTCGGCTCGTCGATCTGGAGCGCGGTCAGCGGATCGGGGTTGTCGGCGTCGCTCAGGCTCTCGCCGAGGCCGATGCCGCCCATCCCGGCGACCATCACGATCGCGCCCGGCCCGGCGGTGTCGATCTCGACGCGGTTGAGGCCCTGGAAGCCGAAGAGGCTCGTCACCTGCGCCTTCTTGATCGTGCCGTCGCGGTGGCACATCGCCACCCACTGCTTGTTGTTGATCGTGCCGTTGACAACGCGCCCGATGGCGATCGGCCCGAGGTACTTGTCGGGCTTGACGTTGGTCACGAGCACCTGCAGCGTGGCGTCGATTTCGCCGGTCGGCTCGGGCACGCGGGTGAGGATGGCCTCGAAGAGCGGGCGCAGGTCGGTCATCTCGCCGCCGAGCTCGGTCGTTGCCTGCCCGTCGCGCGCGACGGCGAAGAGGACGGGGAAGTCGATCTGCTCCTCGGTGGCGTCGAGGTCGATGAAGAGGTCGTAGACCTCGTTCAGCACTTCCTGCGGGCGGGCGTCGGAGCGGTCGATCTTGTTGATGCAGACGATCGCGGGCAGGCCGAGCGCGAGGGCCTTCTGGAGCACGAAGCGCGTCTGCGGAAGCGGACCCTCGGCGGCATCGACGAGGAGCATCACGCCGTCGACCATGCGGAGCGTGCGCTCGACCTCACCGCCGAAGTCGGCGTGGCCCGGCGTGTCGACGATGTTGATCGTGACCTCCGTTCCGTCGTCGGCGGGGTAGGTCACGGCGGTGTTCTTCGCCATGATGGTGATGCCCTTCTCACGCTCGAGGTCCATCGAGTCCATGACGCGCTCGGCGATGTGCTCGTTGTCGCGGAAGGTGCCGGCCTGCCAGAGAAGCGCATCGACGAGGGTCGTCTTGCCGTGGTCGACGTGGGCGATGATGGCGATGTTGCGGATCGAACGGGCCATGGGGAGAAGCGGGCCACATGCGCCGGAAAGAGGCGCAGACGCGGCAAAAGCGAGAAATTGGTGTCAGCCCAGAACCACGCGCACCGCCCCGCGGCGGGTCCGGCGAGGCAGTGCGTTTGCGGCGAATCCGGGCGCAAAGCGGCCGCGCAGGACAGGACGTAACGATGCGGCTTCGCGAGCGGCGGGCAGTGGCGCCGGGACGGTGGCGTGCGCACCTTTGCGCCTCACCCAACCCACCCCCGACGATGATCACCGACCCCATCGGCCTCCTGCTGCTCCTGCTCGTCGCCGGCATCTGCGGCTCCATCGGGCAGTCGCTCGCCGGATACTCGCTCGGCGGGTGCCTCGTCTCCATCTTCGTCGGCTTCGTCGGGGCCTGGCTCGGCGCGTGGCTGGCCGGGCAACTCGGCCTGCCGGAGATCTTCAGCCTGAGCGTCGGCGGACGGGCGTTCCCGGTCATCTGGGCCGTCCTCGGCTCAGCCCTCCTCGCCTTCGGTCTCGGGATGCTGCGGCGCGGCAGTCGGCGGGTGTGACGCTGCGGCGCGGCCGGATCGTCACCGGCGGAGGGCGGAGCCTGCCCAGCGATGCTCCGTTCGCGGGGACGACAACATCCTTCCATCTGCCTACATGTCCGACACCTCCACATCCTCCCGCACGTCCACCCTCGGCTACGACCTGACGCCGCCCTCGCCCGCCGAGATCGAGCGGCTCGCCGCGCGGCTCACGCCCGAGGAGCGCCACATCCTGCTCGACCACGGCACCGAGCGGCCCGGCTGCGGCCTGCTCCTCCACACCAAGGAGACCGGCACGTACGCCTGCCGCCTGTGCGCCCTGCCGCTCTTCCGCTCCGACGCCAAGTTCGAGTCGGGCACCGGATGGCCGAGCTTCTTCCAGCCCGTCTCGCCCGACCACATCCGCGAGATCCGCGACCGCAGCTACGGCATGGTGCGCGTCGAGACGCGGTGCGCGCGCTGCGACAGCCACCTCGGCCACGTCTTCGACGACGGCCCGCGCCCGACGCGCCTCCGCTACTGCATGAACTCTGCCGCCCTCGACTTCACGCCCGACGACGGCACCGAAGCCCCGAGCGGCGACGGCGCCTGAGCCGCGCGCTCACCCCGACACGGAACCGCCGCCCGTCGCATCCCCAATCGGAGAGCGGCGGGCGGCGGTGTCGTTTGTGGACGCCGCGCGGGCGATCACGAGCGCGGCGTGGCGAAGGCCGTGCGCAGGTAGGCGTGGAGGGCGGCGACCTCGTCCGGCGCCAGACCCGCGAAGGCCGTCCACGGCATCCACCGGGGGTCGAGGGCCGGACCGGACGGGCGCACGCCGGTCTGCACAGCGTCTGTGAACTGCGGCAGCGTCCACCCGGCCGCGGCGGCGAGCGATGGCACGGCAGGGCCTCCGGGCTCGGGGTGCGGCCCGCCACGCAGGTCGGCGCCGTGGCAGTGGCGGCAGCCGATGTCGGCGATGTAGCGGCCCATCTCCACACCGGCGGGGGTCGTCGCCGGGCCGGGGGCGGGGTCGGGGAAGATCTCCGGGCGCATCTGTCCCGCAGCGTAGAGGATGCGCCCGAGGGGGCGGAGCACGACACCGCCGCTGTCGCGGTCGACGGCGGGCGCCGTGGCGAGGTAGGCGGCGAGAGCCTCGATGTCGGCAGCGCTGAAGTGGCGGAAGCCGGCCGTCGGCATCACCCAGAGGCCGCGCCCGTCGTGCCCGACGCCGTGGCGCAGCGCCCGCTCGACCACGTCAGGCGTGAGCGACGCCCCGACGCCGCCGCGTCCGCGCGTGAGGTTGGTGGCGACGAGGCGGAACGGGGGCGCGTCGCCGAGGACCTGGCCGCCGAGGTCGGCGCCGTGGCACTCGCGGCACCCCATCGCCAGCGAGAGGTGGTGGCCGCGGGCGACGACGGCGGAGTCGGGCCGAGCACGCAGCCCCGCCGCGGGCACGGCGTATCGCGTGGCCGCGAGGTGCCCGCCGCGAACGACGAGCGCGGCGATGGTGAGCACGGCGAGGCCGAGGAGGACGACGGGGACGAGAACGAGGCGGCGGCGCGTGGTCATGGCGGCGGGCGGGGACAGGAGTGAGGAAAGCCCCTGTCCAAGCGGGCGCGATATCGCTCCTTACGGAGCCGATCGTCTAGACTGCACCGAGCGCGGGCGCGGATTCAGCGGCCCTGCGGCGTCTCCGGCGGGGCCGTCGGGGCCTGTTCGCGCATCGTTTCGAGGAGCTGGCGCAGCGGGCGGCGCGACTCGTAGGGAAAGACGAGGCTCGTCGAGCCGAAGGTCACCGTCACGTCGCGGTCGGTGGCGAGGGCGTCGACGAAGTCGCCGCGCACGAGCGTCGAGAGGAAGGGGCCGGACGGCATGAAGTCCTGCTGGCGCGGGAGGTCGGAGGCGGGCACGGTGAACGAGCGCGCGCCTGCCGTGATGACGGCCGGGAGCACGCGCAGCTGCGCCTGCTGGCGTGAGGCGTTGGAGAACGTCAGGCGGATGCCCTTGACGTCGCAGGTCGTCGTCAGGCACACCGATTCGCCGGTCGCGGTGATGTTGACGTTCTGGCTGCCGCTGGCGCGCCCGTACTCGCTCGGCACGACGAGCCGCATCGCGCCGGTCCGGCCCGGCGCCGTCGGCAGTGGACGGGCGGGAGGCGCCGCACCCGGCGCCGACGCCCACGAGGGCCGCGCACGCGAGCGCTGGAAGGACGGAGAAGGCGAGTCGGCGCATGGCGGGGGTTGGGAAGTGAGGACCGGAGTCGCCCGACGAGGCAACGAGCGGAGGCAATTTCTACTATCGACGGTCTGCTGTCAAGCGCTTTCGGCGCCTCTTTTCGTGCGCTCGGCGCCTTCGCTCGTGGCCCGTCGGCTACACCTTGACGATCCAGCGGCGCCGGTACATCCACGAGAGCAGGGCGTAGAAGCCGCCGATCCACGTGAGCGCGTAGAGCAGCGAGGCGACCTTGATCGGCCCGAGCGGGCGAAAGATCGTGTCGAAGATCGCCTTTTGCAGCGACACGTCGGGCGTGAGGTGGATGGCGCCGAGGGTCTTGGCGACGATGCCCGAGAGCACGAACACCGTGATCGCGTTGACGCCGTAGACGACGAGCGGGTGCGCCCAGCGGCCCTTGCCGCGCAGGTCGAAGAGCCAGTAGAAGGCGCCGAGGCCGCAGAGCGCCTGCCCGGCCGTGAAGACGGCGTAGGAGCTCGTCCAGAGCTGCTTGTTGAGCGGCAGCGCCCAGCTCCACAGATACCCGAGCGTCACGAGGCCGACGCCCGCGAGGAGCAGGTGGAGCACCTTCTGCTCGCCGGTGAGATCGTCACGGAGGAGGCGCAGGCCCGCCCAGAGGCCGAAGAGCGTCGAGGCGATGGCGGGAAGCGTCGAGGCGAGGCCCTCGGGGTCGGACGTGCGCGACGGCGTCGATCCGGCGTAGAGGTGGTTCGGCGTCAGGATCTGGCGGTCGAGCCACGCGGGCCACGTCGACCCGGCGAGGTCGATCTGCGGGCGCCCGAGCAGCGGCACCGGCACGAAGAGCAGAAGGACCGTGTAGCCGGCGAGAATCGCCCAGAGCGTCACCCAGAGGGCGCGGCGCGAGGCGTACAGGTGCAGCAGGACGGCGGCGAGGTAGCAGACGGCGATGCGCTGCAGGACGCCCATGATGCGCAGCATCGAGTAGTCGCGCCCGACGACGGCGCCGTCGGTGAACGAGAAAAACGGGTAGGCGGCCATGAGCGCGCCGAGGGCGAAGAGCCAGAGCGCGCGGCGCGTGGCCTTGGCGGCGAGCGGTCCGCGCGGCCGGTTCTCGGCGAGCGGGCGCGCGTACGCGAGGGCGATCGAGACGCCGACGATGAAGAGGAAAAAGGGGAAGACGAGGTCGGTCGGCGTCCATCCGTGCCACGGCGCGTGTGCGAGCGGCCCGAACATGGCGCTCCACGTGCCGGGGTTGTTGACGAGGATCATGCCGATGATCGTCAGCCCGCGGAAGGCGTCGAGCGAGACGAGCCGCGTCGGCGCGGGCGCGGCGAGCAGATTCCCCGCCGCCACCGGCGGCGCCGCCGACGGACGAGCAGTGCCGGGCGCATCTTCCGATGTGGAGGGCGGGGCGATGGGCGCCGCGCGGCGCGGCAAGACAGGCGGAGAGGCGACGTCGGGCATCGGGCAGATCGGGCAGGCGAGCGAGGGCACCGCAACGGTACGCACGCCCCCGCCACCGCGCAACCGTCCGGCACCATCATCGGCACCCCGCCCCGCATCCGCCAAACCCGCCCCCTGCCCTGCATCTCACCCTCCGCCCGCCCATCACCCATACCCCATCATCCCCACCAGCAGCGCCAGCCCCCCGGCCCCGACGGCCAGATCGAGCCAGACCCGCGCCCCCCGCGACCGTGCGAGGCGCAGCGCCGCGAGGCCCACCGCGAGCGGCGCCGCCACGAGCGCGACGCGCGCACCCTCCCCGAGGCCCACGCCCGCTCCAACGGCGCAGGCGCCTCCGACAACCGCGAGCACCCCACCGACCCACCGCGCCCTCGCCTCCCCCCACCGCGTGGCGAGCGTCACGCGCCCGGCGGCACCGTCGAGGGCGCGGTCGGCCGCGTCGGCGAGGATGGCGTTGGCGGCGACGGTGGCGACGACGGCGGCGGCGTGCCACGCGAGCAGCCCCGCGTCGGGGAGAGCGCCGCGCAGCGCCGCAAGCGGCAGGACGACGCCTCCGCCCGTCCACCCGGCGGCGATGAGGAGCGGCTTGGCCCACGCATCCGACGGCGACGGCGCGCGGCGGCGACGCAGCGCATCGAGCGCGGCCGGAAGCGCGACCACGGCCCCGACGACCCACGCGATGCGCGGCAGGCGCCCGAGGGCCGCCACGGCGGCGAGGATGGCGAGGCCCACCCACGTCCACAGCGCGCCCGCATCGTCGTCGGCGCTGTCGTCCTCACTCACCAGTCGCGCGGCGGCGTAGACGGCCCACGACCCGCACGCGGCGGCGGCGTAGAGGGCGAGCGGCAGGTCTCGCCCCGCCACCGCCGCCGTCGAGGCGATGAGGCCGAGGGCGACGAGCGGGATGTGGTGGAAGGAGGCGAGCGGGCGCACGCGGGCAGAGGAAACGTCGGTTCCACACCCGCCCCGCGCCCCGGTTCGCCCGCCCCGGTTCGCGCCCCTCGCAACACCCGCCCGCCCCCCGAACGTCCACGCACCGCACGCCGACACCCGCGCCATCGTCCGTTCCAGGCCCACACGACCGCCTCCGCACCCCCGACACCCCCGCCCCCACGACCGCCGCCCCTCCCCCGCACCCTTCCCCCGACGCCTGCGCCCGAAACTTCGCCGCTTCTTGGCCGGTAGCGCCGGTGGGTCCCGAAAGCCCTTCCGGCTATCTTTTTCGGAAGCGCTTCCAGCCCTCGCATCGCCCCCGGCGGCGGCGCGTCCACTCATTATCTGCCTTTCCCCCGCTTCCGCGATGTCCCGTCCAGACGCTGTCCTCGCCCACCTGCGCACCCTCGGCCTCGACGCCGAACCGACGCTCCACTACAACCTCGACGCTGCCGCACTCACGCGCCACGCGATCGAGCGCGGCGAGGGCCAGTTGACCGACCACGGCGTGCTCTACGCCTCGACCGGCGCCTACACCGGACGCTCGCCCGAGGACCGCTTCATCGTCCGCGAGCCGGGCACCGAGGCCGAGGTCGGCTGGGGCAAGGTCAACCGCCCCATCGACGAAGCGCACTTCGACGCGCTCCTCGCCCGCGTACTCGACTACCTCGGCACCCGCGAGCTGTTCGCCATCGACGCCGTCGCCGGGGCCGACCCGCGCTACCGCCTGCCCGTCCGCGTCGTCGCCGAGAAGGCGTGGCACGCGCAGTTCGCGGCCAACATGTTCATCGAGCCGAGCGGGCAGTACCCCGAGCACGACGCGTCGATGTTCGCGGGCGATGCCCCGCGCGGCTTCACCGTCATCGACGCCTGCTCGTTCAAGGCCGACCCCGAGCGCGACGGCACCCGCTCCGACGTTTTCATCCTGCTCCACCTCACGCGCCGCCTCGTGCTCATCGGCGGGACCGAATACGCGGGCGAGATCAAGAAGTCGATCTTCTCGGCCCTCAACTTCCTCCTCCCGCGCCACGACGTCCTCCCGATGCACTGCTCGGCGAACACGACCGGCGATGCCGACGCGGGCGACGTGACGGCGCTCTTCTTCGGCCTCTCCGGCACCGGCAAGACCACCCTCTCCGCCGACGCCGCGCCGCACCCTCATCGGCGACGACGAGCACGGCTGGTCCGCCGACGGCGTCTTCAACTTCGAGGGCGGCTGCTACGCCAAGACGATCCGCCTCTCGCCCGAGGGCGAGCCGGAGATCTACGCCGCCTCGCAGATGCCGGGGCGATCCTCGAGAACATCGTCCTCGACGAGAACGGCGTCGTCGACTACGATCGGAGGCCATCACGCAGAACACGCGCGCCGCCTACCCCATCGAGTTCATCCCCAACGCCAGCGAGACCGGCGTCGGCGGGCACCCGCAGAACGTCGTCTTCCTCACCGCCGACGCCTTCGGCGTGCTGCCGCCCGATCGCGCAGCTGACCCCCGAGCAGGCGATGTACCACTTCCTCTCCGGCTACACGGCCAAGGTCGCGGGCACCGAACGCGGCGTCAAGGAGCCCAAAGCGACGTTCTCGCGCCTGCTTCGGCGGGCCGTTCATGGTGCGCCCGCGCCACCGACTACGCGACCTCCTCGGCGAGCGGATGCGCGAGCACGGCGCCCAGGTCTGGCTCGTCAACACCGGCTGGACCGGCGGCCCCTACGGCACCGGCCACCGCCACCACCTCGCCAACACGCGCGCGATGATCGAGGCCATCCTCACCGGCGCGCTCGACGGCGCCGAGACGACGCCCGAGCCGATCTTCGGCCTCGCCGTGCCCACATCGGTGCCCAACGTCCCCTCCGAGATCCTCGACACGCGCAGCACGTGGGCCGACACCGCCGCCTTCGACGCGCAGGCGACGGCGCTCCAGCGGATGTTCGCCGAGAACTTCGAGGCCTTCGCCGACAGCGTCCCGGAGTCCGTCCGCCAGGCCGGCCCGCGCCTCGAATCCGCTGCCTGAGCGGTTTGCCTGAGCCGGCTCGTCCGAACGACCTGCGGCCCGGTCCTCACGTCGAGGGCCGGGCCGCAGGTCGTTTTGGCTGATGCGCCGATCCTCCCCTACTCACCAACCCACAAACCCACCATCACCCCGGCCGCTTCATCGGCGTGATGGCGAGCGTGCAGCGGCTGATGCAGACGCGGTGCCCGGCGCCGTCGCGGATGTCGATCTCCCAGACCTGCGTCGTGCGCCCGGTGTGGAGCGGCGTGGCGGTCGCGGTGAGCGTGCCGCTGCGGACGGCGCGGAGGTGGTTCGCGTTGATCTCCATCCCGAACGCCGTCGAGCCCGTCCGGCGCGCGCAGGAACGCGCCGATGCTGGCCGCCGTCTCGGCGAGCGCCACCGTCGCGCCGCCGTGGAGGAAGCCGAAGGGCTGGTGATGGTCGGGCGTGACCGGCATCGTCGCCACGACGCGGTCCGCCGTCGCCTCGACGACCTCGATGCCAAGTCGCCCGGTGAGGCCGCGGGCGAGGTCGGCGGAGTCGGGATACGAATCAGGCATCGGATCTGGAAAACAAGGTCGAATAGCCACAGCGGCCCCCGTAGGGGCGGGTCCCCGACCCGCCCCCCACCGCCCCACTCCCCGCGCCCACACTCCGTCCCCCATCACGCCCCCAGCGCCTCGATCCGCGCCCGGACGTGCCCGGCGGCGGCGTCGAACACCGCCACATCCCCCGACAGCCGCGCCAGCACCGCCGCCCCTTCGAGCGAGGCGACGAAGAACGCGGCCACGCCCCGCGCATCGGTGTCGGCCGCGAACGTGCCCCCCCGCACGCCCCGCTCGACGGTGCGCTGCACGAACCGCAGCAGCCGCTCGACCGCCCCCTGCACCGCCTCGCGGAGGGCGGCGTCGGCGCTGTCGTCGGCCTCGACGGCGGCGTTGAAGACCGGGCTGCCGCCCGCGACGACCGGGTCGGTGACGTGGAGGCGGAAGGCGTCGATGAGGTGCGAGAGGCGCTCGCGCGGATCGGTGGCGGCGGCGGCGGCGCGGTCCATCGCCTCGCCCACCTGCCCGACGGCGTGCTCGAACGCGGCGACGCCGATCTCGCCCTTGCCCGTGAAGTGGTAGTAGAGGCCCCCCTTCTCCATCTTCGTCGCCGCCATCACGTCGGCGACCGACGTGGCGGCATACCCTTGCCGGTTGAAGAGCGGCGCGGCGGCGCTGAGGATGCGAAGGCGGGTGGCAGCGGCGCGGCTCATTGAGGATGCGGGAAAGACCGGTCGGTCGGAATGTAACCGTGCGCCCATCCAGAGGCAAGCCCCGCCCACCGACCGTTCGGTCTGGGCGGAACGTGGTGGGGCGACGCGTCGAACCACGGGCACACCCTCCATCTCGATGTCCGACCGCCTGCTGCGCCGCCTGCTTCTCCGCGCCCGTGCGACGGCGTTCGGACGCGCGCACGACTTCGCCGGGGCCGTGCGCGAGCGCGATGTGGCGGCGGCGTTCCGGGCGCGCGTGCCGGTGCAGGCGTTCGAGACGCTCCGGCCGATGCTCGACCGCGCGCTCGCTGGCGAGGCCAACGTGCTGTGGCCGGGCGTGATGCGGCACTTCGCGGTCTCCGGCGGAACGACGGGCGCGGGCAAACGACTGCCGCGCACGCCCGCGCACCTGCGCCTCGACGTGCGGTTCGGGCGGCGCGCGGCACGTCCGGTGCTGCCGCTCGTGCTGCGCGGCCTGCCGTCGGCGCGGGTGCTGACGCTGCCGGGGCAGGTGACGCGCGATCCCGAGCGGGCTGGCGTGTGGATGGGCGAGGTGAGCGGACTCGTCGCTGCCGCCGCGCCGCGGTGGGTGCGCGCGGTGCAGGCCGTGCCGCTCGGCGCCCTCGACGCGCTCGCGTGGGAGGACCGCATCGACCGCGCCGCAGCCCTCGCCGAGCCTCAGGACATCCGCCTGCTCGTGCTCGTGCCCTCATGGGCGCCGGTCCTGTTCGACGCTGTGCGCGCTGCCCACCGCCGCCGCACCGGACGCACCGCCGCGACGCTCCGCGACGTCTGGCCCCGCCTCGGCGCCGTCGTCACGGGCGGCGTCGCGCTCGCCTCGTACCGCGCCGCCCTCGACGCGATGATCGGCGATGGGCCACCGGTGCGATTCGCCGAGACGTACGGCGCGAGCGAGGGCTTCTTCGCCTGCCAGACCGGCGACACGGGCGATGCCGACGGCTCGATGGCACTCGACCTCGACAGCGGCGTCGCCTTCGAGTTCGTGCCCGCCGACCGGCTCGGGGACGCGGATGCGCCGCGCATCGGTGCGCACGAGCTCGCCGTTGGCGAGCGGTACGTGCCCGTTGTGTCGACGGCGTCGGGCCTCTGGGCGTACGCTGTCGGCGATGTCGTGCGCGTGACGCGGGCCGGGCGGCGTCCGCGAATCGTGGTGGCCGGGCGGGTCGGCGAGGTGCTCGACCGGTACGGCGAGGCCGTCGCCGCCGACGAGGCCGCCGCCGCGGTCGCAGGCGCTGCGCAGACGCTCGGCCTCACCCTACTGCACTGGCACGTCGGCGCCGATGGGCGCGGCGCGCGTCCGCAGCACCGGTGGGTGGTCGCGCTCGCGGGGGCAGCGCCTTCACCCGACATCGCTCCCGCGCTCGCAGGCGCCATCGACCGGCACCTCATCGACGCCAACCGGCACTACGCGATCCGCCGGGCCTCATCGGCGATGCTGGCGCCCACCGTCGATGTCGTGCCCGAGGCGGCGTTCCGGCGCTATCTCACGGGCGCACCGGGTGCGCGTCGGGGCGCAGTCGAAGGTGCCACGCGTGGCCGACGATCCAGCCATCGCCGATGCGCTCGTGGCGCTCGCGGACCCTGCGGCGCGGATGCCGGGTTGAGACGACGCTGAGGGCGCCGTGCGAGGCGCCGGAGGTGGGTTCGGGCGACGTTCGGGGTGGCGACGGCAAAAGATTTCAACTTACGCCACGGCAGGCCCTCGGAACAAGGGCTTTGTGGGCGCGTGACGGGAGCGTCACCGGGCGCAGCGCACACCGAGTCTGGCCGACGCGCCACCGCCGTCGCTCGCCGCCCGCCGTGATTCCTTTCGAGGGGGCCGACATGCCCCCCACCGGCCACACGCGCCGGGTACCTGCCGGGCAGTCTGCCCGCGCAGCGGTTTCCATCCCCAAATCCACACTCGCATGTACGTCCCCCGCCAGCAACGCATGCTGGACCAGTACCTGCAGGAGATCGGGCAGATCGTCCTCCTCAAGCCCGACGAGGAGGTTCTCCTCGCGCAGCGCATCAAGCAGGGCGACCCCGAATCCCTCCACCGCCTCGTGCGCGCCAACCTGCGCTTCGTGGTCTCGGTGGCGAAGAAGTACCAGGGCCAGGGCCTGACCCTCGCCGACCTCATCAACGAGGGCAACTACGGCCTCATCAAGGCCGCCCAGCGGTTCGACGAGACGCGCGGCTTCAAGTTCATCTCGTACGCCGTCTGGTGGATCCGGCAGGCCATCCTGCAGGCGCTCGCCGAGCAGAGCCGCGTCGTTCGCCTGCCGCTCAACCGCATCGGCACGATCTCGAAGATCCGCAAGGCCGGCGCGCGTCTCGCGCAGCAGTACGAGCGCCAGCCGAACATCGAGGAGCTCGCCCAGGAGCTCGACGTCGACCCGGAGAAGATCCGCGAGGCGCTCCAGCACACCGGTCGGCACCTGTCCGTCGATGCGCCCTTCACGGGCGAGGACGACGACAACAACATGCTCGACATCCTCCACAACGAGGAGGAAGAGGCGCCGGACGAGACGCTGCTCGACGAGAGCCTGAAGATCGACATCGAGCGGGCGCTCTCGCAGCTCCACGAGCGCGAGGCCGAGATCACGCGCCTGTACTTCGGCATCGGGCGCGAGCACCCGCTCACGCTCGAAGAGATCGGCACGCGCTTCGGCCTCACCCGCGAGCGCGTGCGGCAGATCAAGGAGAAGGCGCTCCGCAAGCTGCGCCAGAAGCACCGCCGCGAAGAGCTGCAGATGCACGTCGGCTGACGCGCGTCGGAAACGCACCAACGCAAACGAGGCCCCCTGTCCGGTTGGACGGGAGGCCTCGTTTGCGTTGAGACGACGGACGTTGGACGACGGACGACGATGTGCCAGCGGTGGGGGACGGCGGAGCGCCTGGTGGGTCAGGGCAGGTCGGAGGCGGGCCGCAGGTCCGGGGGACGAGGGGCGTCGAGCAGTCGGCGCAGGCCGTCGGCGAAGAGGCGGGCGCCGCCCTGCGACGGGTGGCGCAGGTACATGGCAGCGACGCCGATGTCCGCCAGGGCGCGCTCGGCGACGCGTCCGACGGCCACGATGGGGGCGGCGGGCGAGGCGGCGCGGACGGCAGCCACGACGGCGGCGAGGGCCGGGGCAAAGCGCCGGATCTCGCCGCGTGTCGGCGGGCGGATGCTGCGGGGCTGGGCCTCGCGGTGCGGGTGGAAGGGCACGGCGTTCCAGATGACGACCGAGCGCCGGGCGTCGCCGATCACGCGCTGCACGATGCGGGCGCTGTACTCGTCGAGCGGACGCCCGTGCGCGGCATCGACCGAGGTCGGGGTGCCGTCGAAGGGAAACGTCCGGGTCGAGCAGTTGCGCCTCGCTCGTGAGCGGCACGCCGGAGAAGCGCGCGCCGTGCGGTCCGGGCGCCTCGGCGACGAGGAGCAGGCGCGGATGCGGGTCGAGGGCGGCGAACGAGGCGATCAGGTTGGCGCGGCGCGTGGCGGCGGCGCCGGGCAGGTCGAGCGCCGGATCGGCGGCGGCGTACGGGCTGGCGAGGCGCGCGTCGCCCTCCATCTCGAAGAGCGGCGCGGCGGCGGCGGCGAGCGCGCGGGCGAGGGCATGCGGCGCGGTGCTCACGGTTCGGTGGAGGCTGCGGGGGTGGCGGCAGTGGCGGGCGCGAGGGGCGTGGCGCAGAGGCGGCAGAAGCGCGCGTCGGGGTCGTGGCGCGTGTCCGGGTGGCGCGGGCAGCGCTCGGGCGACGACGGGCGCGCGGCGTTGGCGATCTCGACGGTCACGATGCCCGTCGGGACGGCGAGGATGCCGTAGCCGAGCAGCATGATGATCGTCGAGAGGAACTGCCCGAGCGGCGTCACCGGCGAGATGTCGCCGTAGCCGACGGTCGTGAGCGTGACGACGGCCCAGTAGACGCTCCGCGGGATGCTCGTGAAGCCGTTGGCGCCGCCCTCGACGAGGTACATCATCGCCCCGAGCACGGTCACGAGGGTCAGCACGAAGAGGACGAAGACGGCGATCTTGCGTCGGCTCGCGTAGAGGGCGCCGCGCAGCACGCTCGGCCTCGTCGAGGTAGCGCGAGAGCTTGAGCACGCGGAAGACGCGCATCAGGCGCAGCATCCGCACGATGAGGAGCGTCTGCGCGCCCGGCATCAGCAGACTCGCGTACGTCGGGAGGAGCGCGAGCAGATCGACGATGCCGAAGAAGCTCGTCGCGTAGCGAAGCGGGCGCCGCACGACGGCCATCCGCACGACGAACTCGACCGAGAAGAGCAGCGTCACGCCCCACTCGAGTGCCCGCAGCAGCACGCCGTGGTTCGCCCGCACGTCGGCGACCGACTCGAGCATCACGACGGCCACGCTGGCGAGGATCGCCACGATGAGCGCCACATCGAACGCACGTCCGCCGGGCGTGTCGGAGTCGAAGACGACGCGGTAGACGCGGTACCGCCACGTGCCGGGCGCGGGCGCGAGCACGCGGTGCTCCCACTGCTGCGGCGTTTCGGCGGCGCCCCCGGCGACGGAGGAGGAGGCGGTCGCAGACGAAGTGGCGGAGGACAGATCGGACATGATCGGCTCACCCGCCGCGCCCCTGCCCTGTTTCATCGCCCCACGCGCCGACGCCCCTGCGTGGCCGTAGGGCCGGCCGTTACGCTCTGCAGCTGTACACCGTTGCTGTCATTGCAAGGTCTTACGCAGTTGGGCTCTTGGTGTGGCCGGTTTGCGTTTGCGTCGGTGCCTTGACCGGACCCGCCATGAATGCGCCTCGCTGCACCGAGATCGACTACATCGCCTTCCTTCTCGCCGCCCAGCGCGTCTTCTCGTGCACCGAGGCCGCACGCTGCCAGCCTGAGCACCACCGCGCGCCCGCCCACGACGCCTTCACGCGCCTGCTCACGCGAGTGCCGCTCGATCCAGCAGCCGTGTGGGCGGAAGTGAAACCCTTCGTCGCGCGAGCGGGCGGCCTGCTCGTGCCCGACGACTCGACGCTCGACAAGCCCTACGGACGCCGTATCGAGCTCGTGAGCCGCCACTGGTCGGGCAAGCACAAACGCGTCGTCTGGGGCATCAATCTCCAGACGCTCGTCTGGAGCGACGGCACGTGCGGCTTTCCGCTCGATTTCCGCGTCTACCGCACCGGCGGGCCGAGCAAGAACGACGGCTTCCGCGAGATGCTCGCCACCGCCCACGAGCGCGGCCTGGCCCCCTCGTGCGTGTGCTTCGACGCCTGGTACGCGAGTCTGGAGAACCTCAAGGCGGTCAGAAACTGCCGGTGGGCCTTGGCTGACGCAGCTTCGGCCCAACCGGCTCGTCAACGCGGAGAGGACGGGGCTCGTGCACGTCTCGGCCATCGAGATCGGGCCTGAGGGGCGCGTGGTGCATCTGAAAGGCTTCGGGCTGGTGCGGGTGTTTCGGACGGTCTCCAGAGACGGACGCGCGGAGCGCTGCGCGACGAGCCAGACCGAGATGAGCGAAGCGGAGCGCGCCTCGCCTGGTGCGTCAGGCGTGGTCGGTCGAGTCGTACCACCGGAGTCTGAAGCAGTACTGCGGCGTCGAGGGCGCGCACGTGCGCTCGGCGACGGGTCAGGTGAACCACCTGCTTCTCTCGATCCGTGCCTTCGTGCGCCTGGAGGTGCACCGTTTGCGCACGGGCACGAGTCACTTCGAGGCCAAGCTGGCCATCGCGCGAGCAGCGATGCGGGCGTTTCTGGCCAATCCATCGCTCGCCTACCTGCCACCTGTGTAGCGCGACCTCAGGCCCGTTCTGGACCGCGGTCGTCACGAACTG
>CAVSDF010000007.1:0-350039 GCA_963726715.1 Rhodothermales bacterium | reverse complement strand
CACGCGCCGCGCCCTGCGCGAAGGCCTCGTGCGCTGACGCGGATGCGGGCTGCGGACCGGGCGCGCGGGCGGTACCGGCGTAGCTTCGGCGCTCTGCCACGCCCTCTTTTCGCCCCGCCCGTGCCCGACTCGACTGCGCCCGCTGCGCCGCCGCCCGACGCCGCGTTTCCGTCGCCGCCCCAACCGGCCCTCGCTGAGCCGCCGCGCCGCTTCCGGCACGGCCTCGTCGTCGGCAAGTTCGCGCCGCTCCACCGTGGGCACGTGCACGTCATCGAGACCGCGCTCGCGGCGTGCGACCGCGTGAGCGTGTGGACGTACGCGAACCCGGAGTTTCCCTCGATGCCCGCCGACGTGCGCCGCCAGTGGCTCCGCACGCTCTTTCCCACCGCCGACGTCTCCCCGCCGCCCCCGACCCGCCCCCGGACGCGGCTCGGACGCCACGCACCAGGCCTACGCCGCGGCGACGCTCGCCGCGTGGTCGGTCGATGTGGACGCTGTCTTCTCGTCGGAGGCGTACGGCGACGGCCTCGCCGCGGCCCTCGGCGCCATGCACGTCTGCGTCGATCCGGACCGCACGCGTCACCCGGTCTCCGGCACCGCGATCCGCGCCGATGTCCACGCGCACCGCGAGGCCCTCGACCCGCGCGTCTACGCCCACTTCGTCCGGCGCGTCGTGCTGATGGGCGCCGAATCGACCGGCAAGACGACGCTCGCGGCGGCGCTTGCGGCGCACTACGAGACGGCGTGGGTCGAAGAGTACGGGCGCTTCGTCTTCGAGCGCGAGGCCCGGACGCTCACCCCGATGCACCACCTCGAGATCGCCCACGGCCACATCGCCCTCGAAGACACCGCCGTCCGCGAGGGCCGCGTGCGCCGCGTGCTCGTCTCCGACACCGGCGCGCTGACGACGCTGCACTGGAGCTACCTGCTCACGCGCACCGCCGAGCCTGCCCTCGCCGCCCTCGCCGACGGACACGCCGACCGGTACGCCCTCACCCTCGTCTGCGGCGACGACGGGCGGTTCGCGCAGAACGGATGGCGGTCGACACCGATGTGCGCGGCGTCTTCCAGAGCTTCCTCCTCTACGACCTCGACCGGCGCCGCATCCCGTACACCGTCCTCACCGGCTCCCCCGCAGAGCGCCTCACCCGCGCCACCGCCCTCATCGACGCCCTCGGATAAATGGTGCGCTCACGCCTGCGGCGCAGCGGTAGTCCGACTCCGGTTCGTCGTCCGCCCACCCGGCGAACAGGCTGGCGATGGCGAGTGGCGCGATGTCGGGGAAGGCGGCGGGCGAGAGGTGACCGTCGAGGCCGACGCGGCGGATCTCGGCGTAGGCGCCGTCGGGCTGTGGATCGCGGGCAACCTCGATGTAGCGCTCGGCGACAGCGACGACCCACACCTCGGGAATGCCCGCGCGGGCGTAGCGCTGCCGCTTGACACCGCGGTCGAACGCCAGCGTGGCATCGGCCACCTCAACGAGAAGGAGCGCATCGGCGGCGGTCGGCACGCGTCCGAGGCGCATCGTCGGGCGCAGCAGGGCGATGTCGGGCTCTGGTTCTGAGTAGGCGTCGATGCGGACAGGATTCCGCACGCTGACGAATGCGCGTTCTCCCTCGGCGCAGTTCAGGGCCAAGCGGAGGTGCTGCGCGACATCCGCATCACGACCGTGCTGTCCGGCCCACCGATACGCTCTTTGACGAGGAGGCACCAGTCGATCAACTCCATGCGCTCTTCAGGGCCGAACACGCCGACCTCCCCATCCGCTGGTACTCCGACCGCCGTGATCGGGCGCAGGCGCGGCACGAGGTCGTGCGGCGGTGGGGGGGATAGAGAGGCGACAGTGTCGAAGCGCTGAGGGTGGACGTGCGTGTGACGCTCGGAAGGCATATCCGGGTTCGGCGCACGCCGACGACTCGGTGCCGTTACCCTCGCCCGTCTCGCGGCGGCAATTGAGCGGCGGCGCGCCCGGCGCGGCTGCACCGAACCGCGCCCGCCGGGGCATCGTTTGGCCCGTCTTCCCGCCGCCCTCGCTCCGTGCCGATGCCCCGTCCCCGCCCCGACCGCCGCCCCGGACCGCTCCGCGTGGCGCTCGCCTCGGGCGCGTACGACCACATCGCCGACGGCGTGACGCGGACGCTCAACCGCCTCGTCGGCGACCTCGTGGCGCACGGCGTCGAGGTGCGCGTGTTCGCGCCGACGGTCGCAAACCCGCCCGTCGTGGCCGCCGGGACGCTCGTCCCGGTGCCGTCGGTCGCCATTCCGGGGCGCCCGGAGTACCGCTTCGCCCTCGGCCTCTGGCCCCGGCAGCGCAAGATGCTGGCCGACTGGCAGCCCGACCTCGTCCACATCGCGACGCCCGACGTGACCGGCGTGCACCTGGCCGCGTGGGCGCGGCGGCGCGGCGTGCCATCGGTCGCCACCTACCACACGCACTTCCCGTCGTACCTCGCCTACTACGGCCTCGCCCGCCTCGACGCCATCGGATGGCGCTACCTGCGCTGGTTTTACGGGCAGATCGACCGCCTCCTCGTGCCCTCGGCGTCGATGCGCGACGTGCTGCGCGAGCACGACGTGCCGGGAAGTCTGGGCCTCTGGGGACGAGGTGTGGATACCGGGCTCTTCTCGCCCGCGCGGCGCTCGGAGGCGTGGCGCGCAGCGAATGGCATCGCGGCCGATGACGTGGCCGTGACCTACGTCGGACGGCTCGTCGTCGAGAAGGGCCTCGACGTGTTTGCGGAGATGGTCGAGCGGCTCGCGGCGCGCGGCGTGGCGGTGCGGAGCGTCGTCGTCGGCGAGGGGCCGGTGCGGGCGGCGCTCGCGGCGCGGCTGCCGGGCACGCGCTTCCTCGGCCACCTCGACGCCGCCGATCTGGCGACCGCCTACGCCTCCTCCGACGTCTTCGTCTTCCCATCGGAGACCGAGACGTTCGGCAACGTGACGCTCGAAGCGATGGCGTCCGGCGTCGTCCCGGTCGTCGCCGACGCGACCGGCAGCCGCTCGCTCGTCGAGGATGGCGTCACCGGCCGCCTGTGCCCACCGCGCGACGCCGCCGCCTTCGCCGACGCCGTCGCAGGCCTCGTGGCAGATGACGCCGCGCGACGCCGGATGGCCGCCGCGGCACGGGCGAGCGCCGAGCGCGTCTCGTGGCCCGTCGTGCTCGCCGCCATGCGCACCGAATACACCGCCCTCACCGGCCTCACCCCAGATGGGACGGCTGCGTAGGCCGCGATGCCGGACGTGTGACACCGGGGGGCACGGTCCACCCGCATCCGAACGTCCGTAGGGGCGGGTCTCAGACCCGCCCCTACAACCACCGCCCTGTCCCCCGCCGCACCGGCTCCCACCGCACCGGCTCCTCCGCACCCGATTTCGCCGATGCGCCTCGTCTACGTCTCGCACTCGTTCCCGCCGACCGGGCGCCCGATGGCCAACATCGGCGGCATGCAGCGCGTGGCGACCGAACTGTACGACGCGCTCGCGGCGCGCGACGACCTCGATCTCACGCCCATCGTCCTGCGCACTTCGTGGGCGACGACGCACGCGCGGATTCCGTTTTTCCTGCCCTACGTCGCCCTGCGGCTGCTGAGGATCGCCGCGAGCGGACCGCCGGGCATCGTCCTCTACTCGTCGATGGTGACGGCGTGGACGGCGCCGTTCGTCGGGGCGCGGCTGCGGGCGCGCGGGTGGCGCCTCGCCGCCATCACCCACGGCCTCGACGTGACGACGCCCGTCGCCGCCTACCAGCGCCGCGTCGTGCCGCGCGTCTTCGGCGCCCTCGACGCCATCCTCCCCATCAGCCGCGCCACCGCCGAGGCGTGCCTCGCCCGCGGCGCCGACCCGGACCGCCTGACCGTCGTTCCGAACGGCGTCGCAACCGGTCGCATGTCCCCGGCGTCGCCCGCCGAGCGCGCGGCCCTTCGCACCGCGCTCGAACCCCTCACCGGGACGCTCGACGAGGACGCGCTCGTGCTCCTCAGTGTCGGGCGGCACGTGCGGCGCAAGGGGTTCGCGTGGTTCGCATCGGAGGTCGTCCCGCGCCTTCCGCGCCGCGTCGTCTGGGTGCTCACCGGCGAAGGGCCAGAGACCGACGCCATCCGCGCCGCGATCGCCGAGCACCGCATCGGCAGCCGCGTGCGGCTCGTCGGGCAGGTAGACGAAGACGCGCTCGTGCGCCTCTACCGCGCCGCCGACCTGTTCGTCATGCCCAACCGGCCCGTCGCGGGCGACATGGAGGGCTTTGGGATCGTGATGCTGGAGGCAGGCCTCGCGGGCACGCCGACGCTCGGCGCCAACCTGGAGGGCATCCCCGATGTCGTCACGCCGGACGAAAACGGCCTCCTCGTGCCCTCCGGCGACGCCGACGCCTTCGTCCGCACCCTCGCCGCGCTCGACGCCGACCGCAGCCGCCTCTCCGCGCTCCGCGCTCACGACCGCCGCCGCCACGCGCGAACGTTTCTCGTGGAACGCCGTCGCGGGCCGCTACGTCGGCGTGCTGCGCGGGCTTCAACGCGGCGCGTGACGCGCTTCTCACGTTGAATCGGCGCTCTGCCGGGGATCCGGTTGCACAACCGGGCGGGTCGGGAACCCGCCCCTACGGCTCACCCCGCGCACAACGGGGGTCCTATTTCGGACGGCTCAGGAGCCGGTCATCAGGTCGTCGAGGTCGACGTCGGCGGCCGAGCCGGTGTCGTCGGTGTCGCTCCAGACGGTGATGCCGACGGGGTCGCGCGGGAGGTTGCCGAAGAGCGCCGCGTAGTCGGCGCGGACGTCGCGCGAGACGGTCCGCCAGACGCCGAGTGGTTCGGCGCCGGTCGACACGACGACGATGCGGAGCGCACCCTGCCGCAGCGTCGTACCGACAGGGAGCGTCGACGAGTACGTGTACTTGATCTGCTTGGGACGCCCGATGAGGTCGCGCCCGAAGGTCACGTAGACCGCCGCGCCGACGTCGTTGAGGCGCCGCTGGTCTTCGCGGGCGCCGGGCGGGAGCGCGCGGGCACGCCAGCGCCACGAGAGCGTGGCGTCTTCGGAGAGGTCCCAGCGCGGCGCGGCGGTCTGGTTGACGAGGAGCGTCAGGCGGTGCGGGCGTCCACGCGTGGTCATCTTGAGGACGCGGTTGCCGGTGCCGTCCTCCACGACGCGGAAGCGCCGCTCGGCGTCGTCGACGTAATCCGGCCTGCGCACTTCGCCCTGGCCGGTGATGTAGACCCAGCCGTCGGGCAGGGCGCCGACGGTGCTCTGGTTGAAGTCGTCGAGCACGCGCCCGGCGGGGACGGCGGCGAGGAGAGCGAAGGGCGCGGCGATCAGCAGCGCGCGGGAGGGCAGGGAAAGTCGCATGGCCTGCCAACGAACGGGCGCTCGCCTGCCGTGTGCCGTGGGGCGCCTCGAATCCCCCGAGACACGCATTCGCTACGTCTTCGCGTCTTCATCCGGTTCCACGGCGTCCGCATCCACCGTGCCGCGTGGGCGCAGAAGCGGGGCGAGGGTGAAGAGGGCGGCGTTGAGGAGCTTGTCGAGCGCAGCCTTGCCGACGAGCACGCCGGTGATGGCTTCGGGGGGGACGCCCATCGGCGCGGCGAGCGCGAGGGCGGTGTTGACGAAGACGAGGTCGGTGGCCGGGATGAACGGCACACGGTCGATGACCACGTTCACGACGAGGAGCGTCGCCCAGACGCGGAGCGGGAGGCCGGGCACGCTCACCTCCCAGAGCAGCAGCAGGAAGATGTTGGCGAGCGTGAACCGGAGCACGTGCAACCCGGCGAGGACGGCGAGATCGCGCGGTGGGAGCGTAAAAACGGCCTTGCGCGCCCGCGTCGCCATCGTTACGACGAACACGAGCGCGACGGTGCCGAGGACGGCGTAGATGGGGCCGGGGTTCGGGAAGGCCTCGGCGATGTTGTGGTGCCCGGTGAGGAGCACCGCGCCGATGATGACCGCCGCCGACAGCACCGAGGCGAACGACGAGAGCAGGATGTTGTCCTTGATGTGGAGCGCGACCGGCGGCCCGGTGCCGTCGGGCGGGGGCGGGCCGAGGCGCTGACGTGCCCATCCGTAGAGGAAAACCTCGCCCGAGTAGCCGAGCACGTCCTGGCTGAGCACGCGCTTGCGCAGCATGACCGGCACGAGTTCGCGGGGCGACAGGCGCCAGATGCGCGCGTAGATGGCCGTCTCGACGGTCGGCAGGAGGACGTAGAGCGCGAGCCAGAAGAGGTAGAAGAGCGGCGTCGACGGGAGCGAGCGCCACACGTCGCCTGCGGTGATGCCCCTGCGGGCGAGGTTCCAGACGAGGAAAGCGACGAGCCCGGCCGTGAACGCGCGTCGTGCCCACGTACCGGTCCTCTGCCCCATCGGCGTGGAGAGCCACGCCGATGCTCTCGAAGCGGCGGCGCGGACACGCTCGGAGAGGGGCAAGGAGGGCAAGGGGTTCACCGCGAATGACGCCCGGCAACGCGGTGGCGAGCCGCGCAGTTGCGGCCGCCGGGCCGGGGGCACTGTTCACTCCGGACTGCGTTGACGCGCTGCTAACAGCGTGCCGATTCCCCATGCGCCTCATCCTCGTCACGCAGGACTATCCCCCGGCCGAGGGCGGCATCCAGACCTACACGGACGAACTCGCCACCCGCTTCGCCCGGCGCGTGGACGCCATCACCGTCGTGGCACCGGCGCATCCCGAGGCGGCGGCCTTCGACCGTCTTCGCGGCCTCGATGTCGTCCGCGTTCCCGTACGCCCCGACCTGCTCGGGTTGGCGCCCCATCTCGGGCGCGTGCTGGCTCGCCAGAGCGGCGCTGTTGCCTTCCACGCGCAGTGGCAGACGCTCGCACCGTCGGTGTGGCACCGGCGGCGGCGTGCGCGGGATCGTTGCGGCGGCGCACGGGCGCGAGCTTTTGCTGCCCGGTCCCCCCGGCCTCGGCGCGCTGTTCGTGGCGCTGCGGCGCGCGATGTTGCGCCGCGTCGACCACGTCGTGCCGGTGAGCACCTACACCGCCTCCCTCGTACGCGCCCTCGGGGTCGACGGCGCCCGGTGCACGGTCGTGCCCAACGGAAGCGGCCTCCCGCTCGTGCCCTCCGTTCCCGATCTCGCCGCGATGCAGAACGCCACCGGAGGGCCTGATGCCAAGGCCCTCGGCGGCGACGGGTTGCTTCTGCTCACCGTGGCGCGCCTCGTCGAGCGCAAGGGTGTGGGCGATGTGCTGGAGGCGCTCGTTCCGCTCGTTCGCGAGTGGCCGGGGTTGCGCTACGTCGTCGTTGGCGATGGGCCCGAGCGGGCGGGTCTGGAGGCACTCGCACGAGTCCTCGGCGTTTCGGCCAACGTTCATTTCACCGGGCGCCAGAGCGACGCTGCGCTGGCCGCGTGGTATGGTGCCGCCGATATCTTCGTGATGACCCCGCGAACACTTTCCATCGACGTCGAGGGCTTCGGCCTCGTCTATCTCGAAGCGGGCGCGGCGGGCCTTCCGGTCGTCGGCTCCCGCAGCGGCGGCATCCCCGACGCCATCGTCGATGGAGAGACCGGCCTGCTCGTCCCTGAATCCAATCCCGTGGTCCTCGCCGAAAGCCTGCGCACGCTCCTGATGCGCCCCGACCTCCGCGCCCGCTTCGGCCAGGCCGGACGTGAGCGCGCAGCCTCGTTCACGTGGGACGCCACCGCCGACCGCCTCCTCTCCATCTTTTCCACGCTCTGATGCGCACCTACGACACCATCCAGGTCGGCGACGGCACCACGTTCTCCCGCACGATCACCGCCGCCGACGTGCAGGCCTTCGCCGACGTTTCGGGCGATCACAACCCGATCCACCTCGACGAAGCCGCCGCCGCCAAGACGCCGTTCGGGCGCCCCATCGTCCACGGCGTCTTTCTGCTGGCCGTGCTCTCCAAAGTCCTCGCACACGACTACCCCGGCGCCGGGTCGGTCGCCGTCTCGCTCTCGACCAAGTTCCTGCGCCCGGTGCCCGTCGGCAGCGAGATCACGATCGAGGTGCGCGTCGAGGAGAAGATCGAGCGCTTCGGCCACATCCGCGTCAAGGCGTGGATCTACGGCGAGAACAAGAAGATGGCCGCCGCCGGAGAGGCCGTCCTCGTGCCGCCTCGCACGGCTGCGTGACCGCTCGAACGCGACGCGGCGCCGGAGGAGCGATTCCCCCGGCGCCGCGTCGCGTTCCGATGAGCTGCGTCAGCGCTGGATGGTCTTGATGCGCGTTCCGGCCGGGACCTGTGCGTCGAGAGTCGTCTGGTTGACGATGGCGAGCTCGTCGGCGGTGACACCTGCGGGCAGGTTGGAGGGCAGGAGCGAACGGAACGTCGCCGCGCGGGTCACGTCGCGCAGGCTCAGCCGAACCGGCTGCACGGCGAGGATGCGGCTGTCGGTGAGGGCGCGGAAGCTGCCGAAGAACTGCGAGAAGGCGTTCTGGAATTGCGAGAAGCCCTGCTGCGTCGACTGCCCGGCGAGCTGGTAGACGGCGCCGTTGTACTCGATGAATACGTACGCGGCCCGAATGACGCCTTGCTGCGTCTGCCCGTCGATGACGACCTGGTAGGCGCTCAGCCCGTTGATCGTCGTCGCACCCGAGTTGACGAGCGTCGCGCCCTGCTGCGCGCTGGCGGCGCGGGCGGCGGCTTCGGCGCTCGGCTGGTTGGAGATCGTCATCTGGGCGATCGCCCCCCCGCCCTGCGGCCCGAGGAGCACCTGGGCGGCGTCGTTCTGCAGCTGCCAGCCCTGCGGAACGGTGAACTGGAAGCGCAGGTCGGGGTGGTAGAACGTGCCGTTCTCGACGAACCCTTGACGCGGGTTCTCGTCGAAGACGATGCCGTCGATCTGCGCGTCGTACTCGGCCTCACGGACCGCCGTCGGAGGCGTCGGGGCGCGCGAGGCCCATTCCTGCGCGAGCTGGCGAACGCGCACCTCGCGGTTTCCGGGGTCGGGATGCGTCGAGAGGAACTCGGGGAGGGTGCTGCCGCCCTGCTGCGAGAGGCGTTTGAGCGAGTTGAAGAAATCCGATCCTTCCTCGGCGCGGTACCCGGCGAGCGTCGCGTACTCGACGCCGAGCTGGTCGGCCTCGGTCTCATCGTCGCGTCCGTACTTGAGTTGCAGCAGTTGCAGCCCCTGCCCGCCGATGTTGAGGACGTTCTCGGCCGTGTTTCCGCCCAGCACCGCCTGCCCGACGACCGCGCCCGCGATGAGTCCGAGCTGTGAGCGCTGCGCCTCAAATGCCTGCCGTGCCGAGTGCTGGCGCGCGACGTGCGCGATTTCGTGGCCGATCACGACGGCAAGCTGCGCCTCATTCTCAACGTGTGCGAGCAGGCCGCGCGTCACATAGATGTAGCCACCGGGGAGGGCGAAGGCGTTGACGACCGGGCTGTCGAGCACTCGGAACGTGAAGCGCGTGTTGCGCACCTCAGCACTCGTTTCGGCCCGCCGCAGGTGGCTCACCGCAAGCAGTCGCTGCCCGATGCCATCGACGTACGTGTCGAGCGTGCGCTGGTCGTACTTGCCGAACTGCGAGACGATCTGTGGGTCGGACTCGCGCCCGATTTGCACCTGCTGTTCCCATGAGTACCCGAATCCGCGCTTCTTGCCCGTCACGATGTCCCGCGAGGTGACGGCGCACCCACTGGCGAGGGTGACGAGAACGGCGAGCGCGAGCACGCGAAGGGTGGCGAACCGGAGACGTTTCACGTGAAACGCGGGGTTGCCGGATCGAGAGTCGAGAGGTGTCATCATGAGAGCAAGGATGTGATGTGTCCCGAACGTACCGACGGCGCCGATCCGTCAGCGGTAACACGTCGGCAACGGTGCATGAGGATGCGGGCGAAGCGGGCCACGCCGACACCGGCGGGGTGCATCCGGCGGCACGGCAGGACAGGCGGCACGAGCAGCGCAACGGGCGACCAGAAGGTCCGGAGACGCAACAAAACGGCGGTAGCTGGGTGCGGATGGGCGTGTTCGGGGGCTCGATGGGGGGCGTTGGGAGCCAAATCTGAGCCTCGCCCCTTGACTTGCAAGACCGTTGTTACGGGCGTTCGAAGGTGCTTCGGGCGTATTCGCGCCACCCGGCCGCCAGCGCGCTAGACATTGGGAAGACATTGGGACCGTCCCACGGATTCAGTCCTCCGCCTCGCCTTCCGGCGCGTCACCCTCCGGCACCTCGTCATCTCCCGTCCCCACAGCCTCGTCCGCGATCGGCGCGCCGTCTGCCGGGCGGGTGAGATCGAAGGCGCGGTTGGGGGCGTCATCGCCGAAATCGACGAGAGGGGCGAGGTCGGTGCGCTCGGGGTGGGTGACGAGGCTCTGTCCGACGGTACCGTCTGTGAGGAGGCCGGTGAGGACGCGCGTGCGGGCGCGGTCGAGGGTCCCGAAGAGGTCGTCGAGGAGGAGGACCGGCATTTCGCCGGTGAGGTCGCGCAGGAAAAGAAGTTGGGCGAGACGGACGGCGATGCCGAACGTCCGGTGCTGGCCCTGCGAGGCGTAGCGGCGCACCTCGAACGTCCCCAAACGGAACGTCACCTCATCGCGGTGCGGCCCGACGAGCGTCCGCCCGGTCTCCCGCTCGCGCGGAAGTGCGAGGGCGACGCGCGCGCCGAGGGCTTCGGCCACATCGTCAATGGTCGCACCCGGCTCGACGTCGACCGGGCCGTCGTAGGTGAACGAGGGCTTTTCGACGCGCTCGCCGAGCCGGTCGTAGGCGGCGTCGAGGTAACCGTGGAAGTCGGCGAGGGCGCGGGCGCGGGCGTGGACGACGCGGGCGCCGAGGGAGACGAGTTCATCGGTCCACGCGCCGAGCAGGTCGGCGTTGAGGGCGACGCGGCGGCTGCGGGCGGCGGCGAGAAGCTCATTGCGCTGTTTGAGCGCGCGGGCGTAGCGCATCCGGTCGCCGAGGTAGAGCGGGCGCGCCTGGCTGAGGAGATTGTCGAGGAAGCGGCGGCGCTCGTCCGGCGGGCCGCTCGTGAGCACGTAGTCCTGCGGCGCCATCACCACGAGCGGCACGCGCCCGACGTGCTCGGCGAGCGTCGGCACGGGCACGCTCCCCACGAAGACGCGCTTGGCGCCGCGCGCGATGGCAACTCGCACCCGGAACGCGCCGCGCCGCTCGCCCTCGAACGCGCCCGTCACCTCAGCCTGCGCCGCCCCGACCCGCACTGCCACCTCGTCGCTCGATGCGACGAAGCTCTTGGTGAGCGCGAGGTAGTGGACGGCTTCCAGCACGTTCGTCTTGCCGACGCCGTTGGGTCCGTGGAAGAGGTTGACGCCAGGCCCGAGGTCGAACGTGCGCGCGGCGTGCGTGCGGAAGTCGCGGACGGAGAGGCGAAGAAGGCGCACGGCGGAAGACGGCGGAAAGGAGACGACGGCGCCGACAAGATCGCTTCCCCTGCCCTGCACGCCCGCGCGCGGGCAGGATCTTCCCGAGGCTGAATCTTGGTGAGAGGTGTGCGTGGGCAACGCTGCGTGCGTACGTTCGCAGAGCCTCCTGCTCTCCCTCACGATGCCCTCGCGCCTGCCTGCCCTCGTGCCCGCGCTCGTGGGCCTCGTCCTCGCTCTTGCCACCGCCGCGCCTGCGTCCTTCCAGGCACCCCGCGCCGCTGTGGATTCGGCGGTCCGTACGATCTCACCCGCTTGCACCCGCGCTGCCACCCGCGCCCGCGCACTCTACGACGCTCGCGCCGACTTCGCCGCCGCCGCCGATGCGGCCCGCGCCGCCCGTTCGTGCATCGATGACGCAGGGCCGACCTCGGTCCTCGACTCGGCCAGTGCGGCGACCACCCTGTCGCTCCTGTCGATGGAGGCGCGGGCGCGGTTCAACGCCGAGGACTGGCGTGGCGCGGCGGCGCTCGGTGACGTGCTGGCGCGGCGGACGCCCGATGCCTCGCCCGCAGAGTTTGGCGTTGCTCTGGCGCACGTGGGCGTGGCCCGCGTCTACCTCGGGCGCGCGAGCGAAGGACTTGCCGACATCGGGCGGGCGGTGCGGATGGTGCCCGAGGCGATGCCGCGTGAGCACGCCGCCGTCCTCCGCGCCCGCGTCATCGCCGGGGAGCGCCTCGCCGACTTCGACGCCACCGACCGCGCCGGGGCGGCTCTCGTGCGCTTCGTCGATGCCCGCGTGCCCCCGCCGCACCGCGCGCCGATGCTGCTCCGGGCGCTCTCCGACCGCGCGAGCAACCTCGTCCTCTGGCACGAACACGGCGGCCTCCCCGAGCCGGAGCGTCGTCTCGGCGACGGTCTGGCACTCGCCCGTGCCGCCGATTCGCTCGCGGCGACGATCGGCGACCGCGACGCCCGCGCCATCGCCCGGCTCGTCGGCGCAGACGCCCTCCTCGGTCTCGGACGGTTCGACGAGGCCGAGGCGTCGCTGTGGCCGCTCGTGCAGAGTGACGTCGGGGCGTTCGCGCGGTGGAGTCTGGCGCGCCTCGCCACGCGGCGCGGACGCTTCGGCGAGGCCGTCGACCGCTACCGCGAGGCCATCGCTGAGGCCGGCGCGCAGCCCGACGCCCACGAGATGCGCTACGAACTCGCCTGCGCCCTCGAATCCGACGGACGCACCGACGAGGCCCTCGCCGCTTACCGCGACGCCATCGCCGCGCTCGACGCCTTCACCGCCGCGACCGGCAGCGACGAGGCGTGGCAGCGCGAGCGGGCCATCCTGCAACGCCCGCACCGCGGCCTGGCCCGCCTCCTCGCCCGCCTCGGACGCCCTGTCGATGCGCTCGTCGCCCTCGACGCCTCGCGCGCCCGTCTCCTCCTCGCCGCCCGAGACCGCGCCCAGACCCTCGCCCGCGACACGCCCGACGGACGCCACCTCGGCGCTCTCCTCGACGACCTCGCCGCCGCCCGCGACCGCCGCGTCCACATCGCCACCTCTGCCTTGCCCGACAGCCTCAGCGCTCTCGACGGACGCATCGAAGCCCTCCGTGCCCGCCTCGCCGACGCGTCGCCACTCCCGCGCCTCGTCCCGCTCGACGTGCCCGCGCTGCAATCGAGGCTCGGCAAGGAGTCGCGCGTGCTCGTCGCCTACCTGATCGACACGCCGGACGCCGCCTTCGCGCGCGAGAGCGCCTCGCTCGCCTTCGTCGTCACCGCCGACACCGTCGCCTCGTTTCCGCTCGACACACTCGGCCTCGGCGCCGACCTCGCCGCCGTCGGCATTCCCGGCGATGGCGACGGCGAGGGGATGAGCCTCGACGCGCTCCGGCGCCTCCACGACCGGCTCGTCGCGCCCTCGCGCCCGTTCTGGCGTGGTGCCGGGCGGCTGACCGTCGTCCCCGACGGTGCGCTCTTCGCCCTCCCCTTCGCGGCCCTCGCCACGCGCGGCGCGGGCTTCAACTACAACGGCGCGCTCTTCCTCGTCGATGAGATTGCCGTCTCGACCGATGTGGCCGCCGGTCTCGTGCTCGTGCCCGAGCCGGTCCGCCCGCCCGCGCGGCCCGGACAAGCGTTCGCGGTCGTCGCCGGGCGCGGGCAGTTTGCGGGCATTCTCCCCGACCTGCCGGGCGTCGCGGGTGAGCTCCGAGGCGTGCGCGACCGCCTGCCGCGCGTGCGGATGTTCGAGGACGACGCGGCGACCGAAGACAGCGTCCTTGCGGCCCTGCGCGGCGCGCGCATCTGGCACGTCGCCACGCATGCCGCCGCGGGCGATGCGCTCAGCGCGGCGCTCTACCTCGCGCCGGTCGCAGGCGCGAGAAATGGAGACGACGGCGACGGGGTGCTCCGCCTCCACGAGTTGCAGTCGCACGCGCTCCCGCTCGACCTCGCCGTGCTGAGCGGCTGCGAGACCGCACGCGGCGATCTCGTTCCCGGCGAAGGGATGGCCGGGTTGCAATCGGGCCTTCGCGCCGCAGGCGCCCGAAGCGTCGTCGCCACGCTCTGGCGCGTGCCCGACGGTGCGACGGCGAACCTGATGGGCGCCTTTTACGACGCCCTGCTGCGCGGCGAGCGGCGCGATGACGCTCTCCGCGACGCGCAGCGCGCGGTGCGTCGTCTCAGTCCTGACCCGGCGACGTGGGCCGCGCCCGTCCTCTACGGCGACACGCGCGCCCTCGATCTTCCAGCGCTCCCACCGAATCCCGCGCGCCCGTATCGTCCGCTCCTTCTCGTCATCGTGCTTGCTCTCACCGCCGTCGCCGTCGTAGCGTCCCGCAGACGCTTCCACCGCCCCTGATGCCCGCTTCGACCGCCCCCGCCTCCTCTCCGACCGACACCCACGCCCTCTTCGACGAGATCCGCGGCCTCGCCACCGAGCAGCGAAACCCGCACTCGACTCACCTCGACGCCCTCTCGACGAGAGAAATCGTCGAGCTGATCAACACCGAAGACCACCTCGTGCCTATCGCCGTGCGCCGCGAACTGCCGTACATCGAGCAGGCCGTCGACCGTGTCGTGAGCGCCTTCCGCACCGGCGGACGCCTCTTCTACATCGGCGCGGGCACGAGTGGACGAATCGGCGTCGTCGACGCGAGCGAGTGCCCGCCCACGTTCGGCACGCCGCCGGAGATGGTTCAGGGCCTGATGGCCGGCGGACAGGGGGCGATGTTTCAAGCCAAGGAGGGCGCCGAGGATCTGCCCGAGAACGGCGCCCGCGACCTCGACGCCGCCGGAGTCACGTCGAACGATGTCGTCTGCGGGATCGCCGCAAGCCGCCGGACGCCCTACGTCGTCGGTGCCCTCGCCCACGCGCGCGACGTGATCGGCGCGACGACGCTGTTCATCACCTGCGTTCCACGTGAAACAATCCCCTTCGAGGTCGATGTCGCCATCTGCCCGGTCGTCGGCCCGGAGGTGCTCATGGGATCGACGCGGATGAAGTCGGGGACGGCGCAGAAGCTCGTCGTCAACATGATCACAACGGCGGCGATGGTGCGGATGGGCAAGACGTACGAGAACATGATGATCGACCTCATGATGACGAACGCCAAGCTCGTCGAGCGCTCGAAACGCATCGTGATGACAGTGACGGGCGAGGATTACGACACCGCGAGCGCGGCCCTCGCCGCCGCGGACGGCCACGTCAAGACGGCCCTTGTCACCCTCCTCGGAGGCGTCACGCCAGACGAGGCTCGGACGCGGCTCGCGAAAGCCAACGGATTCGTCCGCTACGCCATCGCCGACACGTCTGCGCCCTCGACCTCCGACGCGCTGTGAGGCGCTCCACTGTCGGGCGCCCGCTGGCCCGGATCGTCGGCGCCGTCGCCTTTGGCGCGCTTCCGCTGGCTGTCGTCCTCTACGACCTTCAAGGCGGCGCGTCGCTCGCCTCGGCAGCGGTCCCACTCACGCTCCTGGCCGGGATTCCGGCGATCATCGGGGCCGTCGCGTTCCCGTCAGCCCTCGCTCGCACGTCGCGCGTCCACGCCGCTGCGCTCTCCGGAGCCGTCGCCTTCACCACACTCGTCCTCGTGGCCGCTGTTGCGTGGCTCGCAGCGAAGACGGACGCCTCGGCCTATTTCAGCGGCTGGCTCTTCGTCGTCGCTCTCGGCCTCGCCTCCCCGACCGGCATCGCTGCCGCCGTCGTAGTCTCGCTGCTGTGGCGGCGTCCGGACGCCCCCGCGTAGATGACGTGCTGGCGCGCATCTCACCCTTCCATATCTGCGGAGATCGTAGAGGGCACCGGGAGGTGAGAGCGTGAGAGGCACTGGCCTCAGAGGCAGGACGCGCGCCCGTCCGTCCATCGGCATCCGGTCTGAGAAATACCGGCGACGCCGGGCCGATGCACCGGCTCCGGCGTTTGCACGTGTGCCTGCGGGGCGGCTCAGTGGGCCGTCCCGCTTCCGCCGTTGCGGCTGTGGCGAGCACGTCTCGTCTCCGGCAGCCCGGCCTGCCTCGCTTTTCGTTGTGACCGCCCTTCGCCCGTGACCCTCAAGGACGCCCTCCGCCGCTTCGCCCTCTCGCCCGGCGTTGCCGCCCTCCGCGATGCCCTCGCAACCGCCCACGCCGACGCGCCGGTGCAGGTGCGCGACGCCGCCGGTTCGTCGCCTGCATTCCTGCTCGCCGCCCTCGCCGCCGCACCCGGCGCCCGTCCGCTCGTCGTCCTGATGCCCGACGAGGACGCCGCGCGCTACCTCCTCGGCGACCTCGAACACCTCGACATCGCCGCATCGCACCTGCCCCCGACGGGCCAGAAGCCCTACGACACCGACGCCGTCGCCGACCCGCGGCCACTCATCGCGCGCGCCGAAGTCCTGCAAGCACTCGCCGCAGGCACCGCACCGCTGCTCATCGCCTCCGCCGACGCCGTCGCCGAGCGCGTCGCCGCACAGGCCGCCCTCGACTCGGAGGCGACCATCGTCAACGTCGGCGAGCGGCTCGACGTGGCGGCGTTCCTCGCGCGCCTCGACAGCCAGGGGTTCGCACGCACCGAGTTCGTCGAGGAGCCCGGCGAACTGGCCGTGCGCGGCGGCCTCATCGACGTCTACCCGTTCGTCGGCGAGTACCCGGTGCGCATCGAGCTCTTTGGCGACGATGTTGACTCGATCCGCGAGTTCGATCCGGCCACGCAGCGCTCCGTCGCGCGCCTCGAAACGGCCCGCCTGCTGCCCAACCTTGACCTGCGCGAGCGCACCGCCGCGCCGTCGGAGTCGGTCTTCGACTACCTCGACCCCGACGCCCACGTCGTCGTCTTCGACGAGAGCCGCTTCCTCGCCCGCATCGGCGAGATCGGCGAGGCCGCCCGCGTCGCTTTCGCCGCCCGTCCCGACAGCGCCCCCGAGGCCACACCTCCCGAGACGCTGTTCCTCACCGAAGACGACGCGACCGCCGCCATCGCCCACCACGTGCGCGTGCGCATCGGCACGTTCGGCGTCGCGTCGAAGGGCGAGGCCGTCTCGCTCGGCGCCACGCCGCAGCCGCCGGTCGGAGGCAAGATGGAGGTGCTGCGCGGGCTGCTGCGCGATTTCCAGACACAGGAGCTGTCCGTCTCGCTCTTCGCCGATACCGCCAGCCAGCGGGCGCGGCTCGGCGAGTTGCTGGAGAAAGAGATCGACGAGGGCATGGTGAGCCTGCACGCGCAGACGCTCCACGAGGGCTTCGTGCTGCCTGCGGCAGGCATCGCGCTCCTCACCGACCACCAGATTTTCAGCCGCTACCACCGCCCGAGCGCTCACAAGAGCCGCCGCCGCGTCGGCGGGCTGAGCCTGCGCGACCTGCAGAACCTGCGACCCGGCGACTTCGTCGTCCACCTCGACCACGGCATCGGCAAGTTCGCCGGGATGGAGACGATCGAGGTGCGCGGGCGGACGCAAGAGGCCGTGCGGCTCCTCTTCTTCGGTGGCGACACGCTCTACGTGAACGTCAACGCGCTCTACAAACTCGCGCGCTTCACCGGGCAGGAGGGCCACCAGCCGCAGCTCACCAAACTCGGCTCGGGGCAGTGGGAGAAGACGAAGGCGCGCACCAAGAAGCGCGTCAAGGACATCGCGCGCGACCTCATCGCCCTCTACGCACGCCGCATGGCCGCGCCCGGCCACCGCTTCCCCAAAGACACGCTCTGGCAGCGCGAGCTCGAGGCGTCGTTCGAGTACGAAGACACGCCCGACCAGGGCGCTGCCGCCGAAGCGGTGAAGGCGGACATGGAGAAGGCGGTCCCGATGGACCGGCTCGTGTGTGGCGATGTCGGCTTCGGCAAGACCGAGGTGGCCGTCCGCGCTGCCTTCAAAGCGGTTCAGGACGGCAAGCAGGTCGCCGTTCTCGTGCCCACGACCATCCTCGCCGCGCAGCACGACGAGACGTTTCGCAAGCGCCTCGAGGGCTACCCGGTGCGCATCGAGCAGCTCTCGCGCTTCCGCACCGCCGCCGAGCAGAAGGAGACACTCGCCAAGCTCGAAGCGGGCGAGGTCGACATTTTGATCGGCACGCAGCGGATCGCGGGCAAGAAGATCCCCTTCAAGAACCTCGGCCTGCTCATCCTCGACGAGGAGCAGAAGTTCGGCGTCGCCGTCAAGGAGCGCCTGCGCGAGCTCCGCGCCAACGTCGATACGCTCACGCTCACCGCCACGCCGATCCCGCGGACGCTCCAGTTCTCGCTTCTCGGCGCGCGCGACCTCTCGGTCATCCAGACCCCGCCGCCCAACCGGCAGCCCATCGTCACCGAGATCCATTCGTTCTCGCAGGAGCTCATCCGCGACGCCATCCTCCACGAGACGACGCGCGGCGGGCAGGTCTTCTTCGTCCACAACCGCGTCGCGTCGATCGAGGAGATGGCGGCGACGATCCAGGCCATCGTGCCCGGCGTGCGCGTGCGCACCGCTCACGGCCAGATGCCGCCCGACGCGCTCGAAGACGTGATGATGGCTTTCATCGGCGGGCAGTTCGACGTGCTCGTCTCGACCAACATCGTCGAGTCGGGCATCGACGTGTCGAACGCCAACACGATCATCGTCAACCACGCCGAGCGCTTCGGCCTCGCCGAGATGCACCAGTTGCGTGGGCGGGTCGGGCGGAGCGACCGGAAGGCGTTCGCCTACCTGCTCGTGCCCTCGATCCACGCGATGACGCGCGAGGCCCGCCACCGCTTGCAGGCGCTCGAAGAGTTCTCCGACCTCGGATCGGGCTTCAACATCGCGATGCGCGACCTCGACATCCGCGGCGCAGGCAACCTGCTCGGCGCGGAGCAGTCGGGCTTCGTCGGCGACATCGGGTACGAGACGTACCACCGGATTCTGGAGGAGGCGGTGCAGGAGCTCCGGCACGACGAGTTCCACGGCCTCTTCCACGAGGCGCCGCCGCCGCGCGCGAGCGAGACCGTGCTCGACATCGACGCCGACGCGCTCATCCCGCCCGACTACGTCTCCAACAGCGTCGAGCGCCTCAACCTCTACCGCCGCATCGCCGACGCCGACGGACGCGAGGGCCTCGACGGCATCCGCGCCGAACTCGAAGACCGCTTCGGCGCAACGCCCTACCAGGTCGACGATCTGCTCGTCGGCGCCGAGCTTCGGCTGCACGCCCAGCGCCTGCGCCTCGCCCGCGTGCAGTTCAAGAACGAGCGCCTCTGGATCGACACGCCCGGACCCGACGACGACGCCTACTTCTACGAGACCGTCTTCCAGCCGCTCCTCGCCCGCCTCGACGCGCTCGGCCACCGGTACGTCCTCAAGGACATCGCCGGGAAGCGGCTGCGTGTCATCGTGCAGAACGTCCCCGAACTCGCCCTCGCCCGCGACCTCGTCGCTCGCCTCACGCAGTCCGTCGCTGCCGAGGAAAAGGCTGCGTGATGGAATCCAAAATCCCGCGCGACGCGCCTCACGACGGCCCGAACCGGCACCGGTCCAGCACGAGTGCCGCGTCAAGACCTCAAATCGCCTGACGGGGCGCCACGTGGCTTGTTTCAGCATGCGCCGTCCAGAATCGGTCTACTTCTGGTAGAGCACCGCCATTTCGCCGACGGCGTCGCGCATCTTGGCGCGCAGCGTTTCCGGGCCGACGACCTCGACCTGCGTGCCGTAGCGGAGCAGCCACTTGGCGACGTAGTCGAGGTTGTCGAAGTAGAAGGTGACATCGACCTCGTTCTCGCTCTCGCGCTCCTCCTCGATGCGGGCCGGAATCGCGCGGCGTGCCCAGCGGTACGACTGCGGTGAGAAGCGAAGGACGATGCGCTCGTTTCGCAGGTTGGCGCCGCGCGTCTCGAGGTGCGCGGCGAGATCGAAGCCCTCTGGTCGCAGGAAGGTGTCGGTGAGGATGCGCATCCATCGGATCTCGTCGAGCCGGAAGTTGCGGATGTCCTTGCGGAGGTGGTCGTAGGCGATCAGGTTCCAGTGGTCGCTGTAGTAGACGAGGCCGAGCGGGTCGACCTTGCGGCGCGTGACCTCGTCGCGGCTCGCCACGTAGTAATCCATCATCGCCGACCGCTGCCGGGCGACCGCTTCCGAGAGTTCGTACCAGCGCCCCTGCTCGTCGTCGGCCGGCTCGCTCGTGTGGAGCCAGTACGGGTCGAGGACGGTCGCATCGCGCAGCCGCTCGACGTACGTCCGCACTTCGTCGGGAAGCACCTGGGCAATCTTGAGCCCGACCTGATCGGCATCCTTGCGCAGCGACACATCAGGCTGGAGCTTGACGAACTCGGCGCCGATGAGCAGCGTCGCCGCCTCACGTGCGGTCAGCATGAGCGGCGGCAGCTGGTAGCCCTCCAGAATCTCGTAGCCGCCGCCCTCGGCGTAGGTGAGGGGCACACCGGATTCGGCGAGGGCGCGGAGGTCGCGGAAGATGGTGCGGCGCGAGACGGCGAACCGCTTCGCAAGCCCACGCGAAGTCAGGTTGCTGTTCTGCTGGAGGAGCAGGACGAGGGCGAAGAGCCGCTCGGTCCGGTTGAGCACGCGCTCGGCGTTGGGCATCGGGGCGAAGGGTGAAGCCGGTCTAGGATACGCGCCAGCGCGGCAACGTCTCCCGCGTCACACCGCAAACCTGCGCCTTGTCGAGCCAGTGGGTTTCGCCTGAGCAGTCTCCACGCCGCGCGTCATCGCCACATTGAACTCCACCTCCGATCTCCGAACGGCGAAGGCCCTTCATCCCCGCACCTGCGTCACCGTCACGATGTGCTTGTCGGCGAAGTAGGCCCCCGGCAGCCCGACCGGCTCGACATCGGCAACGAAGCCCGGCGCGTTGGTGTGGAGGTCGTCGATCTCGGCGGTCAGGTCGCCGCCTTTGAGCGCGACGAGGCCCGGCGGCCACGCGCCCTCCACGGCATCGGCCTCGGCTGCGCCCGGCGCGTGCCACGACCAGAGCGTGGCGAGGGGAGCCGTCGCCCGGCTCACCGAGTGCGTGTGCGGCTCATGGTAGTCTTCCGCCCGTCCGTGCCACGTCTCGACGTTCGTCAGGCCCATCGCCCGTGCTATCGCCCGCACAGTGAGCGTCTTCTTTTCGACCGAATCGACGCCGACGAACGCCACCTCGGGGAAGCAGATGGCAAGCGGGATGAGTGGCAGTCCGCCTCCCGTGCCCCAATCGACGACCGTCGCGCCGTCCGGAAACGAGCGCCGCGTGAGCACGAGACTGTGCAGGACGTGGTGCTCGGCGATGTGGCGCACATCGGTGCGGGCCACGAGATTGACGCGGGCGTTGGCGTCGGCGAGCCGTGCGGCGTAGTCGTCGAGGCGCTCGGCGGCACCATCGGGAAGCGTTAGGCCTGCGCGGCGGACGAGAACGGCTATGGAGGTCATTCGACAGAGATTGTTTCACGTGAAACGCCGCCCCGACGGAGCAGCACCATCAGCACCTGCACGTCGGCGGCGCGGACGCCGGGGAGGCGCGAGGCTTGCCCGAGCGTGCCAGGACGGATACGCGTCAGGGACTCGCGGGCTTCGTACGAGAGAGCAGTGAGGAGGGCGTAGTCGAGCGCGAGCGGGAGGCGCTGCGCCTCCATCGCCTGCATCCGAGCGGCAATGACGGCTTCGCGTTCGAGGTACCCGGCGTACTTGATCTCGGTCTCCGCGAGACGCACGAGATCGTCGAGACCCGGCAGACCGGGGACGAGCGCGGCCTGCCCCGCCGCATCGAGAAGCGCACCGAGCGGCAGTTCTGGACGAGGGGCAAGCGTCGACAGCCGGACCGGTTGCGGGATCGGCGACGATCCGGACGCTTCAAGAAACGGGTTCACGTCGTCCGGCTGCACCGAGGTCTCGCGCAGAGTGCAGAGCAATCGGCTGAGGGCATCACGTCGGGCCGAGACGCGGGCCGCGCGTTCGGCGGAGGCGAGGCCGAGTTCGTGGCCGATGGGGGTCAGGCGGAGGTCGGCGTTGTCGTGACGGAGCATCAGACGATGCTCGGCGCGGCTCGTGAACATGCGGTACGGCTCGTCCGTCCCCTTCGACACGAGGTCGTCGACGAGGACGCCGAGGTAGGCCTGGTCGCGCCGCAGCACGAGTCCGTAATCCCCACAGAGCCGACGCGCCGCGTTGACTCCTGCGAGAAGCCCCTGCCCCGCAGCCTCCTCGTAGCCGGTCGTCCCGTTGATCTGCCCGGCGAGGAAGAGGCCGTCGACCGCCTTCGTCTCCAGCGTGTAGCGGAGCTGATGCGGCGGGAAGTAGTCGTACTCGATGGCGTAGCCGGGACGGAGCACGTGGGCGCGCTCCAGGCCCGGAATCGTGCGCAGCGCTGCCACCTGCACGTCTTCGGGCAGGCTCGTCGAGAAGCCGTTGAGGTAGATCTCGTGCGTGGCGAGGCCCTCCGGCTCGACGAACAGCTGGTGGCGGTCCTTGTCCGCGAACCGGTCGATCTTGTCCTCGACCGACGGGCAGTAGCGCGGCCCGCGCCCTTCGATGCGTCCGGCGAACATCGGGCTGCGGTCGAAGCCGGTGCGCAGGATCGCGTGCGTCTCCGGGTTCGTGTGCGTGATCCAGCATGAGACGGTGCGAGACGGGAGCGCGTCGCTGAGGAACGAGAACGGCGACGGATCGGCGTCGCCGACCTGCTCGTCCATCTGCGCGTAATCGAGCGTGCGCCCGTCGAGGCGTGGCGGCGTGCCCGTTTTGAGGCGTCCACTCTCGATGCCCCGACGATGCAGCGCGGCGGTGAGGCCGAGCGCGGGCGCCTCGCCCATCCGCCCCCCGCCCTGCTGCCGCTCGCCGACGTGGACGACGCCGCCGAGGAACGTGCCGCTCGTGAGGACGACCGCTCGGGCGCGGATCGTGCGTCCGAGACCGGTCACGACGCCTCGAACCGCGTGCCGTCCGTCTTCGGTCGGCTCGGTGACGAGGTCGACGACCGTGTCGGCGCGCATGAACAGGCCCGGTGTGTCTTCGAGGAGCGCGCGCACGGCCTCAGCGTAGCGCATCCGGTCGCACTGCGCGCGCGGACTGTGCACGGCGGCGCCCTTGCCGCGGTTGAGCATCCGAAACTGGATGCCCGTCTGATCGGCGGCACGTCCCATCAGCCCCCCGAGCGCGTCGATTTCGCGCACGATCTGCCCCTTGCCGACGCCGCCGATGGCCGGGTTGCACGACATCTGACCGATCCGGTCGAGCGAGCCGGTCACGAGCAGCGTCCGCGCGCCGAGCCGCGCCGCCGCGTGCGCCGCCTCCGCCCCCGCGTGGCCGCCCCCGACGACGATCACGTCGTAGTCATGCGCTGTGTCTGTGAGATGCATCATGCGGGCCTGAACGCCAGCAGCGGCGGCTGCGGTCCGAAACGGGCCGAGTGCGCCGTCACTTGCCGATGCAGAAGCGGCCGAAGACGGCGCCGAGGATGTCGTCGCGGGTGACGGCGCCGGTGATCTCGCCGAGCGCATCGAGGGCGGCGCGGAGGTCGAGCGCGAGAAGGTCGCCGCCGTGCCCGATGTCAGCCCCGAGGGCCGCGCGGGCACGCTCGACGGCGGCGAGGGCGGCGCTCAGGTGGTGCTGGTGGCGCGCGTTGGTGACGACCGGGCGCTCGTCGCGGTCGGCGCCGACGGCGAGGGCGACGAGGGCCTCGATCAGGCGTCGCACGCCCATATCGTCCGGCACTGCAGCGGCCAACCCGACGACCGAGGCGGCGCTGGGCGCGTCCGGGAGCGGCGCGCCGGGCGAGAGGTCGCGCTTGGTGGCGGCGATCACGACGGGCGTCTCCGGATGCGCGCGGCGGTAGTCGGCGAGCCACGCGCGCTCGTCGGCGTCGAGCGCGTCGCCGTCTGTTGCAGCGCGGGTGAGGTCGCAGGCGTAGACGAGCACGTCGGCGCGGGCGGCGCGGGCGCGGGCGCGGCGCACGCCTTCGGCCTCGATGGCGTCGTCGGTGTCGCGGAGGCCGGCGGTGTCGACGAAGCGGATGCGGACACCGCCGAGTTCGGCCTCGGCTTCGATGTCGTCGCGGGTCGTGCCGGGCGTCGGCGAGACGATGGCGCGGTCGTGGCCGACGAGCGCGTTCAGGAGCGTCGACTTGCCCGCGTTCGGCCGCCCGACGAGCGCCACACTGAGTCCGTCGCGCAGCACGGCGCCCGTTCGGTACGAGCCGACGAGGTCGGAGAGCGTCGCGTGAGCGCGGTCGAGGAGCGCGGCGAGGGCGGCGCGGTCGGCGAAGGCCACGTCTTCGTCGGCGAAGTCCAGTTCGAGTTCGACGAGCGCCGCCAGCTCGACGAGCCCGTCGCGCAGGCCCCCGAGGTGGCGCGCGTAGTCGCCACGGACGTGCGCGAGGGCGACGCGGTGCGCCCGCACCGATGAGGCGTGGATGAGGTCGGCGACGGCCTCCGCCTGCGTCAGGTCGCGCTTTCCGTTCAGAAATGCCCGCATCGTGAACTCCCCCGGCCCCGCCGGACGCGCGCCTGCCGCCACGAGCGCGTCCATCACGAGCGCGGGCGCGAGGTCGCCGCCGTGCGTCGTCACCTCGGCCACGTCCTCCCCCGTCGCCGTGCGCGGCGCGCGGAAGACCGTCACCACGACCTCGTCGATCCGCTCACCAGTCGCCGGGTGCCGCAGCAGCCCGACGTGCGCTGTGTGCGACTCGGCGGCAGCGAGACGCCCGCCAAAGCACCGGTCCACGACGCCGATCGCATCCACACCGGAGACCCGGACGATGGCGAGGGCCGCGCGTCCGGGCGCCGTGGCGATCGCGGCGATGGTGTCGGTGAGCATCGGGCGGGGGTGAAACGAGCGAACCTGACAGATCGGAAGGACCTGCCAGGTTCGGCGGCGGAGGGCGGCGGCGCTTACTTGCGGCGGCCGTTCGAGGGCGTCGCCTTGGCGGCACCGGCGACCTGCGCTTCGAGCTTGCGCTTCGGCGGCGTCGAACGCGGACCGGACGGCGCCTTGGCGACCGGCTCGGCGTCTTCGTCGGGAAGCTCGGCGATGGGCGTCGACGCGCGAATCCACCACTGTTCGAGTGCCGAGAAGATGTTGTAGAACAGGTAGTAGAGACTCAGTCCGGACGCGGCCTTGTTGAAGAAGACGAACAGCATGAGGGGGAAAATCCACTGCATGATCTTCATCTGCGCCTCCTGCTCCGGGCTGCTCACCGGCTGGTTCTTCATCTGCACGCGCATCTGCACGACGAGCGCAATGCCCATCAGCAGCGTGAAACCGGCGACCGAGTGGCCGTAGAGCGGCACCTCGAACGGCAGGTGCAGGATCGGGTCGGGCGCCGAGAGGTCCTTGGCCCACAGGAACGGCGCCTGCCGCAGGAAGATGGACTGCGGGATGTACTGGTAGAGCGCGATGAGCACCGGGTACTGGAGCAGCATCGGCAGGCAACCGCCGAGCGGGTTCACGCCGGCCTGCTTGTAGAGCGCCATCGTCGCCTGCTGCTGCTTCTGCGGGTCGTCCTTGTAGCGCTCCTTGATCGTCTTCAGGCGCGGCCCGACGGCGCGCATCTTGAGCATCGACTTGGCCTGCGTCCGCGTGAGCGGGTGCGTGACGAACTTGATGGCGAAGGCGAAGAGAATCAGGACGAGGCCGTAGCTCCCGAACAGGCCGCCGAAGAACGAGAAGAACGGCACGAAAACGAGCTTGGCGATGGGCCGCGTCATCCACTCCATCCAGTCCCAGCCGAAGTCGATCGTGTCGTACAGGTCGCCGCCGACGCGCCGGAGGCCGAGGTACTCCATCGGCCCGAGGTAGAGGCGGTACCGGTCGACGGCGCCGTCGGCGAGGGGCGCCATGTCGAGGCGGGCGGAGAAGTCGAGCGTGGCGTCCTCAGCGCCGGCCTCGCCGGTGCGGATGCCTTCGAGTTCGGCGCTGCGCGTCTCGCGGGACGGCAGCAGGGCGGCGATGAAGAACTTGTTCTTGACGGCCACCCAGTCGACCTGCCCCGAGAACGTCTTCGAGGTCGTCGGGTCTTTGGTCATGTGGAAGCCGAGCACTTCGCCCGCCGAGCGCGTGAAGACGCCGCTGCGCATCACCTCGTCCTTGTGCTCGTCTTCGGCGAACGGCACGGCGCCGTACCAGACGACCTCGTAGCCGCCGCTCGCGTACGCCGCCGCGTTCTCGCGCTCGATGCGCAGGCCGACGAGGTAGTCGTCCGGGTGGAAGACGTAGCTCATCCGCAGCACGCCGCCGTCGGCGATGCGCGCCTCGAAGGGCACGACGACCGAGTCGGCGGTGACGGCTGACCGTCGCCGGGGCGGTCGTCTCGAAGAACAGCGCGCGGGTGTCGACGGTGCGGTTCTGCGGCGTCGAGAAGACGAGGCCGAGGGCGCCCGCCTGCGCCGTATCGACGATCGAGATGGGCGTCGTGCGGTCGGGGCGCGTGTGGTTTTTGAGGCGGAAGCCGGTGAGCGTGGCGCCCTTCGTCGAGAACGTCGCCGTGTAGCGCTCCGTCTCGACGGTCACCGTCCGGGCCTCGCCACTCGCAGCGGCGCCGAGCGTCGTGTCGGCCGCGGCGAGCGCATCGACGCGCGATGCCGGCATATCGGCGAACGTGGCGGTCGTGTCAGCAGCGGCGGGCGGCCCGGGCGCAGGCGGCGTCGGACGGAAGACCGTGAACCACAGAACGAGAATGAGGGCGATGAGGGCGGTCGCCGTGAGCGTGTTGCGGTCCATCGGGCGCGGAAAGTGGGCCTGCGCGCGTCGGCGCAGGCGGAAACGGAACGCAGCGGCTACGCGAGAGGCGCGGGCCGGTTGTGCGAAGATGCGGCGGGAGGTGCGTCAGGCGCCGGTGCCGACGTGGCGGGCACGGACGCGAGGAGCGGGCCGAGCCTCTCGAACGCGCGCGGAAGGTCGCGGGAGACGAGCGCGTGCAGATCGGCCCCGACGGTGCCGCGAAACAGGATCGCCACGACAAGGCCGTCACCGACGGCCGCGACGGCCTGAAACGGCGCGAGGTCCACCAGACGTCCGTGGTGGACGCGGTAGACCTCGCGGAAACTGCGGCGAACGCGGTTGCGAACGACGGCGGACGGCTGCCGTCCGGGCACGAAGGCCACCTGCATCGGCACTCCGAGCGGCGTCCCCGGATACGGACCGGCAGCGATCACCGACGCGGGCGAGCGGCGGGCGAGCAGGCGGACGCAGCCCGCGGCCGCCGTCACCACCTCTCCCCCCGGCGCTACCGAGACGCGCTCACCGGGCCCCTGCTTCGATGCAGACGCGCCGCGGCCGCGCGCGAAGAGCGGGCGCATCAGGCGGCGCTGCTTGAGCCGCAGCCGACGCGGAAACCGCGCCGACGGCGCAGGCCGCTCACCAGAGGACAGTGCGGCGGCAGGTGCGGCAGCGGCGCCGCCGTCGCGGCTCACTTGCTCGGCTTCGAGTCGCTGATCGACAGGCGCATGCGGCCGTTGGCGCGGCGGCGGGCGAGGATCTTGCGGCCGTTCTTGGTGGACATGCGCAGGCGGAAGCCGTGCGTGTTGGCGCGCTTGCGGCGGCTCGGCTGGTAAGTGCGTTTCATGGCGTGTGGGGCGCGGAGGCCCGGAGTTCAGACGGAGACAGGCCGGTGAAAATACGACGGCGCGGCGCACCGGGCGGGCGGCTCTTGTTCTTCGCCGAAAACCTGCCGTATGTTCGGCCTCCGACTGCGGGAGTAGCTCAGTTGGTAGAGCGTCAGCTTCCCAAGCTGAATGTCGCGGGTTCGAGTCCCGTTTCCCGCTCCGCAAGGGGGTCTGGCCCGCGCCAGGCCCCCTTCGTAGTTTCAGGGCGGGCAGCACGCCCTGCCCCTCGGGTCTGTAGCTCAGTTGGTTAGAGCATTCGGTTTACATCCGAAAGGTCGTCGGTTCGAGCCCGACCGGACCCACCCCTCCTTCCTCCGGACGGCTTCTGAGATGAGCACCTGCAGGCAGTGCAACGCCCCGATCGGGCCCCGGCGCGTGTTCTGCAGCCGGTCGTGCGCGGCGACGCTCAACAACGTTGCCCAACCGAGTTGCTCACTCGCTCCATCTGATAACACCCGCGTCATCGGCGGTGATGTTCGTGCGACGCTCAACTACACGCGTGCCACTACCCATTCATCCGACTGGACGCAGTTTGACCCGCCGGGAACGTATCGAGGCTGCACGGCAAGCTCGAGTGCGCAGGCGAACACACGTCGTCGATGGGGCCGATGCGATCAGCGGGGCGAGGTGAGCGAGCCGAAGACGCTGAAGCGCTACCTCGCCCGCGTGCGTGGGCACCGCTGCGCGCTCTGCGGCGCACCGCCTGTGCACAACGAACGCCCGCTCACCCTCCAACTCGACCACATCGACGGCAACTCGGACCACAACCTGCCGGCCAATCTCCGGCTCCTCTGCCCCAACTGCCACTCGCAGACCGAGACGTTCACGTCGCGGCAGAAGAAGGCCACGCGGCGCAATCGCTACCTCCGGCGCTACAAAGCCGACACCGCCTGACGACCGATGCCTCGATGGCCAGCGGTTCACACGGCGACCGCCCCGCTGCGGCTTCCGACGGCGCCGTACCACGCGATGAACAGGTAGCAGGCGAGCGGAAGCACGAAGGCGGGCTGCATGCCGACGCTGTCGATGAGGGCGCCCATGGCGACGGGCAGGACGGCGCCGCCGACGATGGCCATGACGAGCAGGCTCGACGCCTTGCCGGTCAGCGGCCCCATCCCGGCGACGGCGAGGGCGAAGATGGTCGGAAACATGATCGAGTTGACGAGGCCGATCGCGAGAACCGCCCACATGGCCACGCTGCCGGTGAGGAGCGCTCCGGCACCGCAGAGGAGAGCGGCGACGACGGCGGCACCGGCGAGGATGCGCCCGGCTCCGCCGCGCGCAAGGATCGCGGCGCCGACGAAGCGGCCCACCATGGCCCCGCCCCAGTAGTAGGACACGAAGCCCGCCGCCGCCTTCTCCGACAGTCCGGCGATCTGCGGCTCGCCGAGGAAGTTGACGAGGAACGAGCCGATCGACACCTCCGCCCCGACATACAGGAAGATGCCGACGACGCCGAGCAGGAGTGGCCGGTGCGCGAGCGCCTGGGCGAAAGTGCCGCGGTCGGCGCTGTCTTCGACGCCTGCGAGGCGCGGCAGGCGCGAGAGGTGGATCAGGCCCGCGAGGAGCGCGAGGGCGAGGGCGAGCACGATGTAGGGCGTCTGCACCGACGCGGCCTCGGCGGCGCGGTAGGCACCGAGCGCGGCGGGTGCCATCGCCTGCATCTCGGCGGGCGTCTTGAGCGTCTCCGAGAGGATGAACGCCCCCCCGACGAACGGCCCGAGCGTCGTGCCGAGGCTGTTGAAGGCCTGCGTCAGGTTGAGCCGCGCCGACGCGCCCTCGGGCCGTCCGAGCGCGGTCACGTACGGGTTGGCCGCCGTCTGCAAGACCGTGATGCCGGTGGCGAGCACGAAGAGCGCGCCGAGGAAGAGGCCGTACGAGGCGAGCGCCGCCGCCGGGTAGAACAGGAGCGCCCCGAAGGCGGCGACGAGAAGCCCGGCCACCATCGCCCCCTTGTACCCGAGCCGCTCCACGACGCGCCCGGACGGGAGGGCCATGACGAAGTACGCCGAGAAGAAGGTGAACTGCACGAACGCCGCCTGCACGTACGTCAGGTCGAAGATGGCCTTGAGGTGCGGGATCAGGATGTCGTTGAGGACCGTCAGGAATCCCCACATGAAGAACAGCGTCGTCACGACCGCGAACGCCCGCCCGGTGCGCGGCGCCCCGTCGGTGTCGAGGGGCGAGGAGGCGGAGACGGGGGGCGGAGCGGCGGCCATGGAAGCGGAGGTGAAGCGCCGAATGTAGGGGACGGGCGCCGACGCCATCGTCCGAGTATTGTCGTCGGTCGTGGGTCGTTTGTCGTGGATCGGTCGTGACGCGATGGCCTGTTCGACCCACCAACGGCTCACACCCCCAGCACCGGACCGACGAGCGCCGCGCCGAAGAGGGCGACGAGGACGATGAGGGCGAGGTCGAGCCAGAGGCCGACGCGCACCATCGCGCGCATCGGCACGAGGCCGGTGCCGTAGGCGATGGCGTTCGGAGGCGTCCCGGCGGGCAGGGCGAAGCCGACCGAGGCGACGAGCGTCGCGGGCACGAGGAGCGCGAGCGGGTGCAGGCCGAGCGCAGGCGCGAGGGGCGCGAGGACCGGCAGGAGCGCCGCGGCGAGGGCCGTGTTGCTCGCGAGTTCGCCGAGCCCGACGATCACGATGCCGAGCGCGAGCAGGAGCGCCGGAAGCGGCCAGTCGCCGATGTGCGCGAACCCGCCGCCCATCCACTCGGCGAGGCCGGAGCCTTCGAGCGCCGCGGCGAGGCTGAGGCCGCCGCCGAAGAGCAGCAGCACCCCCCACGGCAGCCGCTCGACATCGGCACCGGCGAGGAGCCGCGCGTCGGTGCCGTCGCCCGCGGGGATGAGGAAGAGCAGGAGCGCGGCGAGCATCGCAAGGCCCGGCTCGCCCAGACCGGGCACAACGTCGGACAGCAGCGGCATTGCCATCCACCCGGCCGCGACGAGGAGGAAGAGCACGCCGACGCGACGTTCGGGGGCGGCGATGGGGCCGAGGCGGGCGCGTTCGTGGGCGATGAGGGCCGCGGCGCCGGGGAGGGGCTCGGCGGGCACGCGGATCAGCACGCGCGTGAGCAGGAGGTAGGCGACGAGGAGGCCGGAGACGACGATCGGCAGGGCGACGCCCATCCATCCGATGAAGCTCACCCGCAGCCCGAGCGTCTCGGAGGCGTAGGCGGCGAAGAAGGCGTTCGGCGGCGTCCCGATCGGCGTCCCCATCCCGCCGATGCTCGCGGCGACGGCGACGGCGAGCAGCAGGGCCGTCGAGAGCGATCCGGCGACGGGCGGGCGCGGCGAACGGTGTCGGTGCCCACTTCGGACGCTTCGTCCTCCCCCTCGGGCGCGGCGAGGCGGACGAGCGAGAGGGCGAGCGGCAGCATCATGAGGGCCGTCGCCGTGTTCGAGATCCACATCGACAGCAGCGCCGTCACGCCGAGCATCGCCCCGACGAGCCGCCGCGGCGAGGCGCCGACGCGGGCCAGAACCGCGAGCGCGAGGCGCCGGTGCAGGCCCCACCGCTCGATGGCGAGGGCGACGAGGAAGCCGCCGAGGAAGAGGTAGATGAGCGGATTCGCGTACGGCGCCGACGCCTGCGCCATCGTCCGCACCCCGAGGAGCGGGAACGCGACGAGCGGAATCAGCGCCGTCGCGGCGAGCGGGAGCGCCTCGGTCATCCACCAGACCGCCATCCACACGCCCACCGCCGCCGTCCGCCACCCTTCGACCGACAGGCCCTCGGGCGGCGCCACGAGCAGCATCGCCCCGGCGACGAGCGGCCCCACGATGCGCCCCACCCGGGCGGCATCCCACGACGAAACAGACGGCATCAGAGTCAGGCGGCAGATTCGCCCGAATGTAGGGGACGGGCCTGTGGGTCGTTGGGGTGGGTCGTTTGTGGATGGGGTGGATGCCAGGGGCCGGTCCCCGAGCCTGTCGAAGGATGGAAGGGCCGACGTGCGGGCGTCGACGGGCTCAGCCACCGGGCATAGGCCCGAGCGGGCGCGCCATCCGACCCGCGCACCGTCGCCTCCATCCCCTCCCTCAATCAACGACCAACCATCAACACCCAACTCCCCCGCCTCACCCCACCACCGGCGCCTTCACCCCCCGCAGCCGCAGCGCGTTGCCGACGACGAACAGGCTCGACAGACCCATCGCCACCGACGCCATCACCGGCGTCAGGCGCACGCCCGCCCACGCGAACGCGCCCGCGGCGACGGGGATGAGGAGCGCGTTGTAGGCGAAGGCCCAGAACAGGTTCTGCCGCACGACGCGCATCGTGGCCGACGCCACCGCCCGCGCCCGCACGACCGCCGCCACGCCGTCGGACATCAGCACCACGCCCGCCGATTCGATCGCCACGTCGGTGCCGGTGCCGACGGCGAGGCCGACATCGGCGCTTGCGAGCGCCGGGGCGTCGTTGAGGCCGTCGCCGACGAAGGCGACGGGGCCGTGGCGCGGCGCCGATCTCGGCGATGGCGTCGGCCTTGCCGCCGGGCAGCACGCCCGCACGGACATCGTCGATGCCGAGCGTGCGGGCGACGGCGCGGGCGACGGGCGCGGCGTCGCCGCTGATGAGGGCGGTGCGAAGGCCAAGCCGGTGGAGCGCCTCAATCGACGCCGCCGCATCCGGGCGAAGGGCGTCGGCGACGCCGATGAGGAGGACGGCCGCGCCATCGACGACGACGTAGACGAGCGTTTCGGCGGCTCCGCCATCTCGTCGGCCGTCGCCGCGAACGCCTCGACCGACGCGCCGACGCGGGCCGCCATCCGCGCCGACCCGACCGCCACGCGCCGGCCCTCGACCGTGCCCGCGATGCCCTCGCCCGCGACGGCCTCGACATCGGTTGCGGACGGCACCGCTCCGTCGACTGCCGCCACGATCGCCCGCGCGACGGGGTGCTCGGACGCCGCCTCGACCGCCGCGGCGAGGCGCAGCGCCGTCGCCTCGTCCACAGTAGACATGGGCGCAGCGACGCGGCGGACGACGACCGGGCGGCCCTCGGTGAGCGTGCCGGTTTTGTCGAAGGCGATGGTGCGAACGCTGGCGAGCGCCTCGACGGTGTCGGCGCGGCGGAAGAGCACGCCGAGCGTCGCCGCACGTCCGGTCCCGACGAGCATCGCCACCGGCGTCGCGAGGCCGACCGCGCACGGGCAGGCGACGACGAGCACCGACACGAACGCGACGAGCGCCGACGGGAGCGCCGGCGAGGGCGCCCAGATCAGGTGCGCCACGAAGGCGAGGGCGGCGACGGCGAGCACGACGGGCACGAACACCGCCACGACGCGGTCCGCGGCGGCCTGGATCGGCGGGCGCGACGACTGCGCGTCCTCGACCATCTTCACCAACCGCGCGAGCGTCGTCGCCTCGCCGTGCGGGCCACGCGGACGACGAGCGAGCCGGAGCCGTTGACCGTCCCGCCCGTCACGTCCGCGCCGACGGCCTTGGAGACCGGCGCCGCCTCGCCCGTCAGCATCGCCTCGTCGACGTACGACGTGCCCTCCTCGACCGTCCCATCGACCGGCACGCGCTCGCCCGGACGGATGCGCACGCGGTCGCCGACGACGAGGCGGAGACAGGGCACGTCGGTCGGATCTCCCTCCCGCCGCGCCGTCGGGGGCTGGAGGCGCAGAAGCGCCCGGAGCGCGTCGGACGAACGCGTCCGCGCGCGCGCCTCGATCCACTTGCCGACGAGCACGAGCGTCACGACGGTCGCCGCGGCTTCGTAGTAGACGTGGACGGCGCCTGCGGGCAGCAGAGCGGGCGCGAACGTGGCGACGGCGGAGTAGGCCCACGCGGCGGTCGTGCCGAGGGCGACGAGCACGTTCATGTCGGGCGCGCGGGCGCGGAGGGCGGCCAGGGCGCCGCGGTAGAAGCCGCGACCGGGGCCGAGTTGGACGAGCGTCGAGAGGACGAAGAAGACGCGCCAGAGCACCGGCGTCGGCACGAGAGCCGCGACGGTGTGGTGCCACGCGGGGATGAGGTGCGTGCCCATCTCCAGAATCCAGAGCGGGAGGGTCGAGCGCGGCGGCGACGAGCACGCGCCGCCCGAGCGCCCGCGTCGCCCCGGCCCGCGCGGCGGCTTCGGGATCGGCCGTCGCGTCGCCCGTCGAGGCATCGGCGGAAGCGGGTTGCGGGATCACATCGTACCCGGCGGCGCGGACGGCGTCCTCCAGCATCGCCCGCGTCACCGACGGCGCCGCCCGCACGGCCGCCCGTTCCGTCGCGAGGTTGACCGACGCCGATTCGACGCCCGGAATGCCCGCCAGCCGCCGCTCGACCCGTCCGGAGCACGCGGCGCAGGTCATGCCGAGGATGCCGAGCGACTCGTCGTGCGCGTCCGCTTCGAGAGCCAAAGTCTGGGGATCGGTCATCGTTTCTGGCGGTCTACGAGCGTCATCAGTTCGTCGACGGTGCGGCGGGCCTCGTCGGGGTCGCCGCTGCGGAGGGCGTCGGTGACGCAGGTGTCGAGGTGGTTGCGGGTGACCGCGCGCGAGACGCCGCGCAGCGCCTCCTGCACCGACGCGACCTGCGTGAGCAGATCGACGCAGTAGCGGTCGTCCTCGACAGCGCGCGCAAGGCCGCGCACCTGCCCTTCGATGCGGGCGAGTCGTCGGGTGAGGTCGGCTTTCAGGTCGGGGGGATAGGGCATCGGGCCGTGCATAGATAGGGTGCCCCCCTATACTATCTCATGAATCTCCTGGTTCTGCACCGGACGTCCGGCGTCCGGTTCGGCAGTGGGGTGGGGCGAGGTTTCGAGATGCTCACTCCTGCTTGCGCCGATGCCTCGTTTCTGGACGCTTAGGGGCCGCTCCCGGCACCGCGCCCTCTCGCACACCGACACCGGGTTCGACGGGTGGGACGTCGATGTGGCGTGCGCGCCCATGTTTGCGCGGTCGCTGTACCTGCCGCCGTGGTGGCGGCGCTGCGTCCGCGCCGATGCGTGTGGCGACGGGACGCGAGCGGTCCGAAGGCCATCGTTTCCGTAGGCGACGTACTTGAACGTCCAATGGCCGCGCGGGCGGCCCAACGGTGGCGACGTGTTGCGTTTCGGGTGCTCGGCGTGCCGGAGGCGCGTACAATCGGTGAAGGAACGTGGTAGACTTGCACATCCGCCCGCGTGTCCCCATCTCCATCCCCGGCCTCCGATGACCGATCTCCGCCTCTTCCGTCCGCGCCGCGCCGCCGCTGCGGTCGCACTCGCCGCCGTCGGCCTCGCGTCCGTGCCTGCGGGTGCGCTCGCGCAGCCGACCCGAACGCCCACGCCGTCCACCCGCCGCCTCCGCCCGTCGAGCGGCCGATCCGCGTCGGCGATGCCGAGGGTGGCTACCGGATGCCCGCGCCCGAACTCGCGCGCCTGGTCGACGCGCCCGGCACGCCGGGGATCATCGTCTCGCCGACCGGCACGTCGATGCTCATCCTCGACCAGTCGGACGCGCCGACCATCGCCGAGCTGTCGATGCCGGAGCTTCGCCTCGCGGGCCTGCGCATGAACCCCCGCACCAACGGCCCGAGCCGCGCCCGCGGCGCCACCGGCCTGCGCATCGGCACGACCGACGCCTCCGGGACGCCCCGCGCCGTAACCGGCCTGCCCGCGAACGCCCGCATCCGCAACGTCGAGTTCTCGCCCGACGGGCGCCGCGTCGCCTTCACCCACGACGCCGACGACCGCATCGAGCTGTGGACGATGGAGGTGGCTGCGGGCCGCGCGCGCCGCGTCGGGACGATCGCCGTCAACGAGACGCTCGCGGGCGCCTTCGAGTGGCTGCCCTCGTCCGACGGCTTCCTCGTGCCGACCGTGCCCGCCGGGCGCCCGGCGCGTCCGGCGGAGACGACGACTCCGAGCGGGCCGGTCGTGCAGGAGACGAGCGGGCGCGCCGCGCCGAGCCGCACCTACCAGGACCTCCTCACCTCGCCCGCCGACGAGGACGACGTTCGCGTACTTCGCCACCGCGCAGCCCGCGCGCGTGAGCCTGACCGGCGTCGTGACGCGGCTCGGCTCGACCGGCCTCATCCGCCGCATCGCCCCCTCGCCCGACGGGCGGTACGTGCTCACCGAGCGCATCGAGCGTCCGTACTCGTACCTCGTGCCCGCCGGGCGCTTCCCGCTCCGCATCGACGTGCTCGACGCCCGCACCGGCGCGAGCGTCCGCACCGTCGCCACGCTTCCGCTTCAGGAGAACGTGCCCGTCTCGTTCGGATCGACGACCGAAGGCGTCCGCGGCGTCTCGTGGCGCGCCGACGCCCCGGCGACGCTCGTCTGGGCCGAGGCCCTCGACGGCGGCGACGGGCGCCGCGTGGCCGCCGAGCGCGACCGCGTGATGATGCACGCCGCGCCGTTCACGCGCCGCGCCCGTCGTCCTCGCCACCCTGCCCTACCGCTTCGCGGGCGTCACGTGGGGCGACGACGACTTCGCGCTCGTCGCCGAGTCGTGGCAGGCGACGCGGCAGGTGCGCGTCTACCGGATGGCGCCCTCGCGCCCCGGCGTGCTGACGCAGATGCTGGCGTACTCGTCGGAGGACCGCTACGGCAACCCCGGCCAGCCCGTCACGCGGATGACGCCGCAGGGCACGCGCGTGCTGCGCCGCGACGGCGCAGGGCCGCCTGTTCATGACCGGCGGCGGCGCCTCGGCCGAGGGCGACCGTCCGTTCGTGCGCCGCTTCGACCCGGCGACCGGCGAGACGGTCGAGCTGTTCCGCTCGTCCGGCGAGGCCTACGAGAGCGTCGTCACGATGCTCGACGAGAGCCGCGTGCTCACGCAGCGCGAGACGCCGACCGAGCCGCCCAACGTGTGGCTGCGCGACCTCGTGCGCCGCATCGCGCCGCAGCAGATCACCGCCTTCGCGCACCCGTACCCCGAGTTCGCGAGCGTGCAGAAGCAGGTGCTCTCCTACACCCGCGCCGACGGCGTGCCGCTCTCGGCGACGCTCTACCTCCCCGCGGGCTACGACGCGCACGCGCGACGGCCCGCTCCCGACGTTCGTCTGGGCCTACCCGGCCGAGTTCAAGGACGCCGGCGCTGCCGGGCAGGTGAGCGGCAGCCCGTACCGCTTCACCCGCATCGCCGCGAGCGGCGCGGTGCCGTTCGTGCTGCGCGGCTACGCCGTGCTCGACAACGCATCGGTGCCCATCGTCGGCGAAGGGACGGCGCAGCCGAACGACACGTTCATCGAACAGCTCGTCGCCTCGATGCAGGCCGCCATCGACGAGGGCGTGCGGCGCGGCGTGGTGGACCGCCTCGCGCGTCGGCGTCGGCGGGCACAGCTACGGCGCGTTCATGACCGCCAACCTGCTCGCGCACTCCGACCTCTTCCGCGCGGGCATCGCGCGCAGCGGCGCCTACAACCGCACGCTCACGCCGTTCGGCTTCCAGAACGAGGAGCGCACGTACTGGCAGGCGCCCGAGGTCTACGACCGGATGTCGCCCTTCATGAACGCCGACAAGATCGACGAGCCCCTGCTCATGCTCCACGGCATCGCCGACAACAACCCCGGCACCTTCCCCATCCAGTCCGAGCGCCTCTACAACGCCGTCAAGGGCCTCGGCGGCACCGCGCGGCTCGTGATGCTGCCGAGCGAGAGCCACGGCTACGCGGCCCGCGAGAGCGTGCTGCACATGCTCTGGGAGATGGACACGTGGCTCGACCGCTACGTCAAGAACGCCGGTGCACGCCCGGCCCCGACGACCGGCTCGCGCTGACGCCCGGCATGCGCCCTTGCCTACATGACCGCCACGGCGCCTCCCCGGAGTGCCGTGGCGGTCGCCGTTTGTGCCTGTCAGCACCGACCAGCCGGGCCGTCACGGCAGAGGACGTGGGGCGGCGGGGTCGGCGTGGGGCTGGCGCGGCGGGGCGTCGTCTTCGAGGTCGGCGAGCTGGAGCGCGAGGGCGCGCCCGGAGATCTGGATCTCGCGCATCGAGAGGGCGAGGCTCAGCATCAGGAGGGCGAGACTGACCACGAAGAGCGCTTTGGAGAGGGCGACGGCGCCGCCGAAGAGCGCGAGCATCGTGACCAGGCACAGCAGGAAGCTGAGCGCGCCGAACCACTGCATCGCCTGGATCAGCCTCAGACGCCCTCGCAGGTGGACGATCTGCTGCAGCGCGAGGCGGTCGTGCGTGCCGGTGTAGCGCGCGTGCAGGTTTCGGATGAGCGCGGCGATGGCGAGAAAGCGGTTCGTGTAGGCGAGGATGAGCAGCGAGATCGCGCCGAAGAGGAGCGCGGGCGTGGCGAGGGTCAGGTCCATCGGAAGGGGGCGGTTTGGCGCCTCGAACGCCCGCGCCACCGCGGCGCCGTGGCGATCCGGCGCAGAGGCGGCGAAGACGATGCACACGTCGTCCGGCCACCGTCGTCCGGCCACTGTCGTCTGTCGTCCGCGCACGTCCGGCCGCCGTCCAGCCGCGCCCTCCGTGCCACATCGTGGACGCTCCCGCGGTGCGGAAGTCGATGCGCTACCTTCGCGCCACCGCTCCCGGTCCCCTGCCCCACCGCCCCTCGCTCCGATGGCCGCACCGACGCTCCCGCCTCCCGGCGCCTCCTCCGATCTGCCCGAGGCGATGTCGCGCGGGGCGTGGCTGATCGTCGTCGTGGCGGCGCTCGGCTACTTCGTCGACCTGTACGACCTGCTGCTCTTCGGCATCGTCCGGGTGCCGAGCGTGCTCGAGATCGGCGGCTTCGCCTCGCGCGCCGCAGCGGGCGCCGACGCGTACGTGACCGACAACGGCATCTTCCTGCTCAACGTGCAGATGGTGGGCCTGCTCGTCGGCGGCATCCTCTGGGGCATTCTCGGCGACCGGCGCGGGCGCAAGACCGTCCTCTTCGGGTCGATCCTGATGTACTCGCTCGCCAACCTCGCCAACGGATTCGTCCAGACGATCCCGCAGTACGCCGTCCTGCGCTTCATCGCGGGCGTCGGCCTCGCGGGCGAACTCGGCGCGGGCGTGACCCTCGTCGCCGAGACGATGCACCGGAGCCGCCGCGGCATCGGCACGACGATGGTCGCGGCCTTCGGGATGTTCGGCGCCATCACCGCCGCGCTCGTCGCCGGGGCGTTCCACTGGCGGACGGCCTACTTCGTCGGCGGCGGCCTCGGGCTGTCGCTGCTGCTGCTGCGCGTCGGGGTGATGGAGTCGGGGATGTTCGCGGCGGCGCAGGCAGGTCCGGCACGTCTCGGCGCCTTCCACGCCCTGTTCACCGACCGTCGGCGCCTCGGACGATACCTCGCCTGCATCGCCGTCGGCCTGCCGATCTGGTTCGCCATCGGCATCCCGATCACGCTCGCGCCCGAGGTGGCCGCGGCGCTCGGCGCAACCGGCGACGTGTCTGCGGGGTCGGCGATCCTGTGGGCGTACGTCGGCCTCGCCGTCGGCGATGTGGCGTCGGGGGCGCTCTCACAGGCACTGCGGAGCCGCCGCGTGGTGATGGGCGGGTTCGCCGCCGCCCTTTTCGCCCTCGCCGCCGTCTACCTGAACCTGCGCGGCCTCTCGCCAACCGCCGTCTACGTGTTCTGCCTCGGCCTGGGCTTTCTCGCGGGCTACTGGGCCGTCTTCGTGACGAACGCGAGCGAGCAGTTCGGCACCAACCTGCGCGCCACCGTGACGACGACCGTCCCCAACTTCGTGCGCGGCTCGCTCGTGCTCATGACCCTCGGCCTGACGTCGCTGCGCGGCCCGCTCGGCCTGCCCGGCGCGGCCCTCGCCGTCGGCGCCGTCGCCACCGCCCTCGCGCTCATCGCCCTCTGGTGGCTCCCCGAGCGCTTCGACGCCGACCTCGATTACGTGGAGGTGATCTGACGGCGGCGATGCCGACTGACGCGGATGCGGCGCGGCCGATCTTGCGGCTCACCCACCTCCACGTCCCATGACCCGCTCCGCCACCCGCGCCCTCGTCGCCTGGCCCGCCTTCGTCGTCCTGTTCATGTTCGCGGGCGGCCTCGGCGCGGGCGTCACCGCTTTCCTGATGCGGATGCTCTTCGACAAGGCGAACGAGCCCGTCTTCTACGCCGTCACCTTCGGCGCGTGCGGCTACATCGCCGTCCAGCTCGCCTTCGACGTCTGGCGCCGCCGCGAGGGCAGTCCGCCTGAGCGCCGTCAGCGCGTGAGCACGACGAAGTCGCCCAGTCCGGCGTGCATCGTGGCGTTCCACGCCGATTCGGGCGTGAGGACGACGACGAGCATCCGCGTACCGGGACGCGCGGCCGCGAGGGCTTCGGGCGTGCCGCTGCGGCGCTCGACGTGGAAGCGTCCGACCGGGTGGACGACGAGCATCCCATCTTCGCGGCGCAGCGTGCGGGCGATGCGGTCGGCCATCGTGGCGTCCCAGAGCGTCTGCGCCATCAGCATCCGCTCGCCCGCCTCGCCCATGTGCTGCGCGCCGTCGCCCATGAGGGCGTTCCACTTGGCGCGGTAGTCGGGGCTCGCGGAGGGGATGGGCGTGGGCGCAAGCGTCGCGCGGGCGTCGGCCCAGAGGCTGTCGAGCGAGGCGAGGCCGAGGCGGCTGACGCGGTTGACGTAGCGGCGCGGCGCGTTCGCGGCGACGACCGGGAGCGCGTGCTCGCGGGCGAACTCGACCATCGGCCGGTAATCGCGCGCGTAGTTGTCCCACGGACGGCTCGCGGCGAGGAACGACCGTTCGTTGATGAGACCGGCGAGGTACTCGTCGAGGACGGGCTGCACGTCGGTCTCGAACATCTCCATCGAGAGCGCGAGCGGCCCGCGCGCGCCGGTCCCGGCGACGCGGTTGGCGGTGCGCGCGGCGTGGAGGCGGCGCAGCACATCGGCCTGCACAACGTGGGCGACCGAGTCGTCGTGCTGCTCGCCGAGGAAGACGACCTCGGCGCGGTCCCCGGCGGCGACGAGCGCATCGAGGGTCGTCGGGGTGCCGTCGGACGTGAAGACGCGCTGCGCGGCGGCGGTCCGGACGAGCGGCGCGGCGAGGGCCGCGAGGAGCACGAGCGCGGCGACGGCGCGGGAGAGCGTGCGCATCACGCCTCGTCGGTCGGCGCGGTGTCGGCGGCGGAAGGCGTGGCCTTGGCGCGGCTGCGACGCTTCGGCGCGAGCGCGTCGGCATCGCCTTCGGCGGTATCGGTCGTCTCGGCAGCATCGGCCTTCGTCGTGCGGCGGGCGCGCGGCTTCGGCGCGGGCGCGGCGGTGTCGGAGGCGGGCGTTTCGGCGGAGGCGTCCGGCTCGGCAGTCGCGGCCTTGGCGCGGGTGCGGCGCTTCGGTGCGGGCGCGTCGTCGGAGGTCTCGCTATCGGAGGTCGGGGCCTCCTCAGTCGACGGCGCGGTCTTCGCGCGGCGGGCGCGGGGCTTCGGCGCGTCGTCGGATGCGGGCGTTTCGGTGGATGCGTCCGACTCATCGGCGGCCTTGGCGCGGCTGCGGCGCTTCGGCTCGGCGGGCGCGTCAGCGTCGTCGGTCGTCCGTCGTCCGTCGTCTGCCGTCTCAGCGGCAGCCGTGCGGCGCGAGCGGGACTTCGGCGCGGGCGCGTCGCTCATCCCGTCGGCGTCGTCCGTCGTCGGTCGTGCGTCGTCGGTCGTCCCGCCCTCGGCGGCGTCTGCCGTCGGCTCGGACGATTTGCGGCCACGGCCGCCGCGGCTGCGGCGCGAGCGGGTCTCGCCGCCCTCCTCTGCGGTGTCGTCGGCGCGGGACTGCGGGGCATCGGAGTCCGATGCATCCTGCGGCATATCAGCGCCGGTCGTGACGAGCGGCGTCTCCATCTCGGCGCCCTCGGGCATCTCGCGGTCGGCGCCACGCCCACGGCGGCCGCGGCGGCGGCGCGACGATTTGGAGGCGGTCGGCTCGTCGCTGCTCTCGGCGGTGCGCGGCGCCGGGGCCGGGCGCTCGGGCCGGGCGTCGCGGGGCGCGTCTGGCTTGCGGTCCGTCGGCTGCGGACGGCCGGAGCGCGACGACGGGCGCTCGGCCTTGTCGCTGCTGCGCTCGCCACTCTTCTCGGGCTTGTCCGACGTCTTCGACGACCCGCGCGAGTCGCCCCGTCCGCCGCTGCGCGACGACGAGCGCGACTCCCCACGTCCGCTGCTTTCGCCCCGTCCGCCGCGGCCACCACGGCTGCGGGCGGCTTCGGCGCGCTCGGACGGGCGGAGGCGGGCGTTCGCGCTCTCGCGCTCGGCCTGCGCTTCGAGGACGGAGAAGAGGAGGTCGTCGGGGCGCGCCGTCTCGGCATCGGTCACGCCGAGATCGGCGGCGACGGCGCGCAGCGTGGTGCCCGACATCGCCTTCAAATCGGAGATCTTGAACGGGCCGGACGGCAGTCCCGCCGCGCGGCTCCGCCCGGAGGCCTTCGCAGAGCGCGGGCCTCGGTCGTCGTCGGAGGTCGGCGCATCGCGGCGGCGGTCGTCGCGGTCGTCGCTGCGGCGGTCGTCCCGCTCCGATTCGCCGTCGGGTGGCTCGGGGAGCGACGCCTCGGGGGCGGCTTCCTCGCGCGCGGCTTCGACGGCCGCTTCGGTGGCGTCGGTCACGCCGTCGGGTGCGAGGTCTCCACCGTCACGGCCGCTGTCGGGCGCATCGGTGTCGCCGCGCGATCCGCGGCGCCCGCGTCCGCCGCGGCGGCCCCGCGAGCGCGGTGCGTCGTCGGTGGAGGCGTCGGCGTCTGAACCGGCATCGGCGGTCGGGGCGGTCGGGGCCGGGGCGTCGTCGTCCGGACGGTCGTCGCCACCGTCGGCATCGTCGCCGTTGGAGTCGTCGTCGCGGTCGCGGTCGTCGGAGGGGCGGGCATCATCGGGCGCGGCGGTGTCGTCCGAATCGTCGTCGCGCGTCTCGTCGGACGTGGCGGCGCCGCCCTTGCTCTTGCCGCGGCGCTTGCTGCGCTTGCGGCGGCGGCCTTCGCCGTCCTCACCCGTGGCGTCGGAGGTCGCGGCATCGCCCGAATCGACGCTCGTGTCGGCGCCGGAGGCGTCGCTGCGGTCGTGCGCGTCGGTGTCGTCGCGGCGCTCGGCGCGGATGGCGGCGGCGGCCGAATCGTCAGAAACAGGCGCATCGGCCGGTTCGTCGTCGCTGCGGCGCGGGCGGTCCTCGCGGCGCGGACGGTCGTCGCGGCGGGGCTTGTCCTCGCGGCGTCCGCGCGGCTTGTCCTCCTCGAAGCGGCTGTCGGTGGCGCGGTTCTTCGTGACGGCGATGATGTCGGCCTGCGGAAGCGCGTGGAGGCTGTCGTGGTAGAGACCGTCGAGGAGCATCGCGAGCAGGTGCGGCTCTTCGGTGGCGAGTTCCTGCGCGAGGCCTTCGAAGCGCGAGGCGCGCTCGCGGGCCATGCGACGGGTGTCGCGGAAGCGGTCTTCGAGGAGGACGGTGAGGCGCTCGCGCACGCGGTCGGTCACCTCCTCCTCGGTGGGCACGGGGCGTTCGTCGAAGTCCAAGTCGTAGCGGCGGAAAATGGCGAGGAGCTTGGCCTTGGTTTCAGGCGTCGCAAGGGTGATCGACGTGCCGGTCTTGCCCGCCCGCGCGGTGCGCCCGGCGCGGTGGACGTAGTACTCGGGGTCCTGCGGCACGTCGTACTGGATGACGTGCGTGAGGTCGGAGATGTCGATGCCGCGCGCGGCGACATCGGTGGCGATGAGGAAGCGGAGGCGGCCTTCGCGCACGCGCTGCATGATCGTCTCGCGCGCGGTCTGGCTGAGGTCGCCCGAGAGTTCGCCCGCGTCGTGGCCGTAGTTGCGCAGGAAGACGGCGAGGTACTCGACGTCGCGCTTGGTGTTGGCGAAGACGATCGCCGACTCCGGGTTCTCGAGCTCGATGATGCGCACGAGCGCGCGGTCGCGGTCGAGGCCCGAGAGCGTGTAGAAGCGGTGTTCGAGCGCGTCGACCTTGACGTGTCCGCCCGCGAGGGCGAGGAACTGCGGCTCGGTCAGGAAGCTGCGGGCGAGGGCGCGGACGCCCGGCGGCATCGTCGCCGAGAACATCGTGCTCTGGCGCGGCTCGGGCAGGTAGTTGAGCAGCTTGCGCATCGCCGGGAGGAAGCCCATCGAGAGCATCTCGTCGGCCTCGTCGAGCACGAGCGTCTTGAGGGCGTCGAGCGAGAACGTGCGCCGCTCGAGCAGGTCGAGCACGCGCCCCGGCGTGCCGATGACGAGCTGCGCGCCCGCCTTGAGCGCGTCGGCCTGCTCGCCGTAGCCGACGCCGCCGTAGACGAGCGCGGCGCGGAACGGGCTGTCGGGGCCGCTGAGCCGCCCGAACTCCTCGTGGATCTGCCGGGCGAGCTCGCGCGTCGGCGTCATCACGAGCGCCTGCGGGGCGCCGATGCTGGCGTCGAGCGTGACGAAGAGCGGCAGCAGGAACGCGCCGGTTTTGCCGGAGCCGGTCTTCGACTGCACGATGATGTCGGTGCTCGCGAGCATCGCGGCCATCGTGCGCGCCTGCACCGGCATCAGCCCCGGCCACCCGGCCCGCGCGACGGCCTCGCGGACGGCCTCGGGGGCGTCGGCGAGGTCGGTGTCGGCGGCCGGCTCGGCGGTCGCTTCGGAGGAGAGCGACGCGACGGCGGCGTCGTTCTTGGCGGTTTCCTGAGCGCGCGTGGTCAGGTCGAGGAGCGCGGCGAAGCGGCGCTTGCGCGGAAAGTCGTTGGACATCGGATGCAATTGTGCGCCCAAGGTACGCGGCGAGAGGGGCAAGGCTCCACCCGTGCCCGTGCATTTGCCGCGCGACGCCGCCCGACGGCTCGTCCTATCCCCCCGTTCAGAAGCGCCGCACGAACACGACGCGCCCCGGCACCACGACGAGCGACGACGCCCGCCGTCCCGACAGCGGACGCGTGTAAAGCAACGCGCCGACCGCCACGCCGCCTGCAATGGCCCCCGGCAGCGGCGCCCCCACGGCCGCCCCCACGCCTGCCCCGCCGAGCAGCCCCATCACTGCGCCGCTCGCGCCGTCGGCCCACGCCCCTGTCCCGCCGACGCGCCGATGCGCGTACCGGGCACCGACGGCCACCCCGGCGAGTCCGCCCGCGATGAACCCCACCGCCACGGGTCCGGGGATGAAGCCACTGCACGCCCCATCGTCGACGCTGCACACCGCACCGCCGAGATACGCGCCACCGACCGCCCCGGCGGCCGATCCCCGCCGTCGCCGCCAGCCCGACCGCAAGCGCCTGCTCGGTCGTCGGGCGTTGCTGCGCCGACGAGGGCGAGACGGCGACGAGGGCAAGCAGGAGGCAGACGAGAAGGCGCATCGGTCGATCGGGGAGAACCGTGTCCGCCCAACATCGCGCCAGGTCCGCCGCCCACCGCGCGCTTCCGCCCGTCACCCGCGCGCCCGGATGCGCCACGCCCCATCCCCAGTTCCCCATCTTCCATACCCAATCCTCAACCGCGTCACATCGCCAGCCCGCCATCGACGTGGAGGACGTGGCCGGTGACGTAGGCGGCCAGATCGGATGCGAGGAAGAGGACGGCGCCCGCGACATCGTCGGGCGTGGCGGGGCGGTTGAGGGGCACGCCGGAGAGCATCGCCGTGCGCGCCGCATCGCCGAGCGCCGCCGTCATGTCGGTCTCGACGAAGCCGGGCGCGACGACGTTGACGGTCACGCCACGGCTGCCGAGTTCTCTGGCGAGCGACTTCGAGAAGCCGATGATGCCCGCCTTGGCCGCCGCGTAGTTCGTCTGCCCGGCGTTGCCCATCACGCCGACGACACTCGCCACGTTGACGATGCGGCCCCGCCGCTGCTTCATCATCGGGCGGTAGGCGGCCTTGGAGAAGTTGAAGACGGACTTGAGGTTGGTGCCGATGACCGCGTCCCAGTCGGCCTCGGTCATGCGGATCATCAGGTTGTCCTTGGTGATGCCCGCGTTGTTGACGAGGATGTCGATGCCGCCCCAGCGCGCGGCCACATCGGCGACGGTTGCTTCGGCGTGCGCGAAGTCGCCCGCGTCGCCCTTGACGGCGAACGCCTCGGTGCCGCGCTCGGCGAGCGCCGCGACGAGCGCCTCGGCCTCGGCGTCGGACGAGCGGTAGGTGAAGGCGACGCGCGCCCCGGCGGCGGCGAGCGCCTCGACGACGGCGCGGCCGATGCCGCGCGTGCCGCCGGTGACGAGGGCGCTGCGCCCGGTGAGATCGATCGTGGGAGAGAGCATGAGCGGAGGCGCCGACGCGGCGCGGTGAGGCGAAGAAGCGGAAGACGGGGAAGGTCGGGCGCGGCGGGGCTTCGCTCCAACACTGCAGACGGTGACGCCCGCCAGTGGCACCCGCCGCTGCGGCGCGCGGCGGTCACGCTCCGCGGCGGCGCCGCGTACCTTCGGATCTGTAACCGCCCCCCACGCCGATGGCCTCCGCCGAGTGCCCCCCGTGGCTCACGCCCGATCTGCTGACCGCCGTCGACGAGGGCGTCGTCGTGCTCGACGCGGCACTCGCCTACACGTTCGTCAACCCCGCTGCCGAAGCCCTGCTGCAGCACGCCGCCGCACGACATCGTCGGGCGACACGTCTGGGACGTTTTCCCGGTGCCCTACGACGCCCCCTTTCGGCGTGCCATCGAGGAGGCGCGCACGACCGGCGCGCCGACGCGCCTGACGAGCCTCAACGGCGAGCGCGGCATCTGGTACGAGGTGCGCACCTACCCGTACGCGGGCGGCCTCGTCATCTTCTTCCGCGACGTCACCGCGCAGAAACGCACCGAAGACGCCCTCGTGCGCAGCGAGGCCCGCTTCCGCACCACCGCCGACTCGGCCCCCGTGCTCATCTGGATGTCGGACGCCGACGGGCGGCGCGTCTTCTTCAACCACGCCTGGACCGCCTTCACCGGGCGTGACCCTGAGGGCGAGAAGGGAGACGGGTGGCGCGGAGGCGTTCACCCGGACGACCTCCCCCGCCTGCTCGCCCTCTACGACGGCGCCGCGCACACGGGCGAGGCGTTCGAGATCGAGTACCGCCTGCGCCGCCACGACGGCGACTACCGCTGGATGCTCCTGCGCGCAAGCCTGCGCTTCGCCGCCGACGGCACCTTCGAGGGCCTCACCGGCTCGTGCACCGACATCCACCAGCGATGGACCGGCGAGCGCCAGCGCGACTTCCTCGCCCGCGCCTCCGACCTCCTCGCCGCCTCGCTCGACTACGAGAAGACGCTCCAGCAGGTCACCGACCTCATGGTGCCGACGCTCGCCGACTGGTGCGCCGTGCAGATCGCCGACGGCGACCACATCCGCTCGGTGGCGACGGCCCACGTGGACCCCGAGATGGTCGCGTGGGGACGTGAGTTGGAGACCGACTACCCCGCCCGCCTCGACGAACCCGGCGGCGCCGCCGAGGTCATCGCCAGCGGCACCTCCGTGCTCGCGAGCGACATCACGCCCGAGATGCTCGACGCCGCCGCGCGCGACGACCGCCACCGCGACATCCTGCGCACGCTCGACATGACGTCGGTCATCATCGTGCCGCTGCGCACGCGCACGGCCACCATCGGCGCCATCATCCTCATCGCCACCCACGGCAGCCGCCACTACGACGAGAGCGACCTGCGCTTCGCCGAGGAGTTCGCCACCCGCGCAGGCATCGCCGCCGACAACGCCGCCCTCTACCGGCAGGCCCGCGACGCCGAGGCCGCGCTCCGCATCGCCAACGACGCCCTCGAAGCCCGCGTCGAGGCCCGCACGGCCGAGCTCGCCCGCACGAACCGCGACCTCGACATCCGCAACCGCGAGTTGCAGGACTTCGCCTTCGTCGCCTCGCACGACCTGCAGGAGCCACTGCGCAAGATTCAGGCCTTCGCCAGCCTCATCGACACCGACTTCGATCTCCCCGGCGGCGCCACCGCCTACCTCGACCGCGTCCGCGACTCGGCCGCGCGGATGAGCCGCCTCATCTCCGACCTGCTCGCCTTCGCCCGCGTCACGACCAAGGCCAGCGCCTTCGTGCCCGTCGACCTCCACGACACCCTCGCCGACGTGCTCGCCGACCTCGAGGTGCGCATCGCCGAAACCGGCGGCACCGTGGTGAGCAGCGGGAGGCTCCCGACGGTCGCCGCCGACCCGGTGCAGATGCGGCAGCTGGTGCAGAACCTCGTCGGCAACGCCCTCAAGTTCCACCGCGAGGGCGCCGCGCCGGTCGTCCGCATCGATGCCGAGCAGCGAGGTGGCGAGGTGCGGATCACCGTCTCCGACAACGGCATCGGCTTCGAGGCCCGCTACGCCGAGCGCATCTTCGCGCCCTTCCAGCGCCTCCACACGCGCGACGCCTACGACGGCACCGGCATGGGCCTCGCCATCGTGCGCCGGATCGTCGACCGCCACGGCGGCACCATCGCCGTCGAGAGCGCGCCAGGCGAAGGCACGACGTTCGTCGTCACACTCCCGCAGGCGGCGTAGCGCCGCCCGCCTCTCCATCCATCCGTCCATTCGATGAAGACCTCATACGCCCGGTTTTTCGCCATGATCGGCGCCTCGACGCTCGTCATGTTCGTGCTGATGTATTCGACCGTCTACGCGGCCGACCACCTCTGGTGGAGCAGTACGAAGGCATACATGGCGCTCTACATGGGCGCGGCGATGGCGGTCGTGATGCTCGCCTTCATGGGGTCGATGTACGAGAACCGCCGCGCCAACATGGCCATCGTGGCAGGCGCCGTCGTCGTCTTCGCGCTCGGCCTCTGGCTCGCGCGGAGCCAGCAGACCGTCGGCGACGTGGCGTGGATGAAGGCGATGATCCCGCACCACTCGATCGCCATCCTGACGAGCGAGCGCGCCGACCTCTCCGACCCGCGCGTGCGCGCCCTCGCCGACCGCATCATCGAGGCCCAGCGCCGCGAGATCGGCGAGATGGAAGCCCTCATCGCCGACCTCGAAGCGCGCTGAGGCGCGGTCCGCAGCTGCCGCAGGACCGGCGAGCCGTGGCGGATGTGGCCCCTCGTGAACGGACGAAGCGCCTGCGTTCGGGGGGAACGCAGGCGCTTCGTCATGTGCCCGGGACTGGATTTGAACCAGCACGCCCTTGCGAGCACCACCCCCTCAAGATGGCGTGTCTACCAATTTCACCACCCGGGCGGGTGTCTCTCTCACAGGTGATCCCGGTAGGACTCGAACCTACGACCCGCTGATTAAAAGTCAGCTGCTCTAACCAACTGAGCTACGAGATCGAGGGCCGACCCCTGGCCGGGGAGGGAGCGCAAACGTACGGCGCCGCGCCACGGCGATGCAAGACGACTCGTTGAAGCCTGTGTGAGCACCGCGCACCCACGGCATCCACACTCCTCCCACCCCCCCGCAGCGCCTGACAGCGCTTCCGGATCCGTCGTTTCACGTTCGGTTCACCCCCTCGGCACTTGTAGAGGGAAACTTTGGAGGAGGGAATCCGTGGGATGCGGTCCTGTCCGGCCGCCTCGGCGACCGTGCAGTGTGTGTCGGACACCGACCGGTGCCACCCGGAACGATCCGTGTTCTTTTCCAGACCGCGCGAACCAACGCCTAGTCGCAATCGCCCTGTCGGCCGCTTCGCGTGGCACGGGGGGTTGTGAAGCGCTAGCGGCCGTGAACACGGGGAGCCTCGATACGGCTTTCCTCTTTGAGGCTCCCACCTCACTGTTCACGGGACTGCGGTTGTATGGGGGGGCGATGCCAGATGGCGCGCCCTCATTCCTGTACAATGTTTCTCCGCGCGTGGCAGCGCGGGGGGTGCAAATCAAGGAGGTACCCGATGCAAGCACTCGGACGCCAGATTCTCGTCGAGTTCTACGACTGCGACAAGGAGGTTCTCAACGACGTCGTCGCCATCCGCGACGCCATGATGGAGGGCACACGCCGTAGCGGCGCCACCATCGTCACCGACACGTTCCACGCCTTTTCGCCCCACGGCGTCTCCGGTGTCGTCGTGATCGCCGAGAGCCACGTCACCATCCACACGTGGCCCGAATACGGGTACGCCGCTGTGGACGTCTTCACCTGTGGGGAGACGATCAACCCGTGGGTCATCCAGAAGCACCTCGAAGAGTCGTTCGACTCCAAGAAGGTCTCGTCGATGGAGATGAAGCGCGGCCTCTTCGACGGCCCCGTGACCCACAAACCCGCCGAGGAGATGGAGATGGCGCACGACGCCGTCCTCGTCGGCTGACGCCGCCCCACGTCTTTCCAGACACACGGAAGGAGCCCGCCTCCGCAGCCGCCGAGCGACGCCGGGCTGCGATGCGCGACCGCTCCGACATCCCTTCGAGGCCGCTCCGCCACCTGCGCGGGGCGGCCTCGCGTGCGTTTCGGGCATCCGATGCGGCGGGACGGTGCGCGAACCTTTCGGCGGCGCGCCTGCGTTTTGCGCGCCCTCCGATCTGCGTTTCCTCCATCCCCCGCGCCATGTCCGCCGACGCCAAGACCTTCCAGCACCAGTTCACCGAGTTCTGGGACGGCCGCACCGGCCTCACCTTCGGCGTCGCCGATCTGCTCTTCTCCGAGCGCTCCGAGTACCAGCACCTGATGGTCGTCGAGACCGACACGTTCGGGCGCCTGATGCTCCTCGACGGCCTCGTGATGCTCACCGAGCGCGACGAGTTCGTCTACCACGAGATGATCACGCACCCGGCGCTCTGCCTCCACCCGAACCCCAAGCGCGTGCTCATCATCGGCGGCGGCGACGGCGGAACGGCGCGCGAGGTGCTGCGCCACGCATCGGTGGAGCAGGTGGACATGGTCGAGATCGACGGCCTCGTCGTCGAGGCGAGCCGCCGCTTCTTCCCGACCGTCGCGAGCGCGCTCGACGACCCGCGCCTGACGGTGCGCATCGAGGACGGCCTCGCCTTTGCAAAAAACGCCCCCGAGGGCCACTACGACGTGGTGCTCGTGGATTCCACCGACCCGGTGGGGTTTGCCGAGGGATTGTTCGGCAAGGACTTCTACACCGACTGCGTGCGCCTCTTGGGCGAGGGCGGGATTCTCGTCTCGCAGACCGAGTCGCCGTTCGACGCCGCCTTCCAGCGGCAGATTTCGAGCGCCCACGGCCTGCTCGGCGGCCTCTTCGCGCATGTCGCCTTCTACCTCGCGCACATCCCGACGTACCCGATGGGCACGTGGTCGTTCGCGATGGCGTCGAAAGGACCGCACCCGAGCGCCGACTTCGACCGCGACGCCGCGCGCGCCCGCCTTGCGCCGTTCATAAGCGAGTTGCGCTACTACAATGCCGACCTCCACGCGGGCGCCTTCGCGCTCCCGACGTTCGTGCAGCGGCTGTTCTGATGCCGGAGTCCGATGCCGATCCGCTGGCGGCGCTCCGCGAGGCCCTCACGTTCGAGCGCCGCCTCGGGGGTCGCCTCGTACCGCACGTCGACACCGCCCCGCGCCCGCTGCCGACCCACGCGTTCGACGCGCCGGGGGAGGAAGAGAGCGACGTGTGGATGGACCACGAGACCGAGAGGACGATGGCTGATGCGGGAACGGCCGACGCATCGCCGCACATCGCCGACGCGCCCGCGCCCGTGACGGGGGGGACGTCCTCGAACGCGGCGCCTTCCGCAGCGCCAGAACACGCATCCGGCGACGACCGCGCAACAACCACGACCGTGCCACCCGCGCGGCGGAGCGTGCGGCGGGGCGATGCGTACGAACCCGACGACCTCGACCCGCTCGCCTTCGATCCGTTCGGCGATGACGCGGACGACACCGACGACGACATGCCCCCGACCGACCTCTTCGGCACCCCGGTGCCCCCCGCCGACGACCCGTCCGCCTCGCCCTACGACCGCATCGAGGCGCGCATCCCCGACGACTCGCCCGTCAAGGACGCCGAGTCGCTCGACGAGCTGCTCGCCATCGTCTCCCGCACCGTCTTCATCCCGCTCGACACGCAGCGCATCAAGCCGGTCTTCGGAAGCGGGCCGGACGACGCCGACCTGATGATCATCGGCGAGGCGCCAGGCGCCGACGAGGACCGCACCGGCGAGCCGTTCGTCGGGCGCGCGGGGCAGCTGCTGACCAAGATCCTGTCGGCCGTCGGCCTCGACCGCGACCGGGTTTACATCACCAACATCCTCAAATCGCGCCCGCCCGGCAACCGCGACCCCGAGCCGGATGAGATCGCCGGGCACATGCCGATCCTGCTCAAGCAGATCGTCCTCGTGCGGCCCAAGGTGATCCTCTGCGTCGGCAAGACGGCGGGCAACTCGTTCCTCGGGCGCAAATCGTCGCTCGGCGCCCTCCGCGACAAAGAGCACTCGTACGACGGCATCCCGCTGTTCGTGACCTACCACCCGGCGGCCCTGCTGCGCAACGAGCAGTGGAAACGCCCGACGTGGGAGGACGTGCAGATGATGCGCGCCCGCTACGACGAACTCGGCGGCAGGTAACCCTTGCGCGGGGGCAAAACCGCCGTAGGGGACGTGCTCGCACGTCCCGCGCCCTGCCCCGCCGCCGCCGTCTCGCGCCGCATCGTACAGAATCGGCGATCTGCTGGCGCCGTGGGCCGGGGGATGCCGACGGGCCGGAGAGCACGGGTGCGACCGGGACGTGCAAGCACGTCTCCTTCCGGAGGATGGGTGCGGTTTGAGAGGAGCCGAGACGTGCGCCATTCGCGCGTCACCCGGCCGGATTTCGCAGGCTTCGGGACGACCGGGCCAGACCGGGCCGCGTAGATTGATCGCCCGAGACGCCGCACCGCGCGCGCCGACCGGGCACCGCCGTTCCCACCCGATCCGAGACGAAACCGCCGCCGATGGCCGACGACGCCGACGACATGCGCCAGCCGCTCCGGATCGACCCGGACGCGGGCGGCCCGTACCCGCTCGACAAGATCATGCGCGGCGGGCGGCGCGGGCGCGAGGCCGCCGTGCAGCGCGTCCACGAGACCGCCGGCCGGATGCCGCCGCAGGCGCCGGACGCCGAAACGTCGGTGCTCGGCGCGATGATGATCGACCCCAACGCCATCTCGAAGGTCATCGAGATCCTGCCCGAGGAGGTCTTCTACGGCGCCGCGCATCAGCAGATCTACGCCGCGATGCGGGGCCTGTATGCGCGCTCCGAACCGGTCGACCTCGTCACGCTCACCCACGAGCTCCGGCGCAACGGCACCCTCGAAGCGGTCGGCGGCGCCTACTACATCACCGAACTGACGGGGCGCGTGGCGAGCGCGGCGAACGTCGAGCACCACGCGCGCATCGTGGCGCAGAAGGGCCTGCTCCGGCGGCTCATCGAGACGGCCACGCTGCTCGTCGGCAAGGCCTACGACCCCGCCTCCGACGCCTTCGAGCTGCTCGACGAGGCCGAGCGCGACATCTTCCAGATCTCGGACGGCCAGATGCGCCGCGCCGCGCTCTCGATGAAGGACGTCATCAAGAAGACCCTCGAACGCCTCGACTCGATTCATGGCAACGAGGGCGGCATCACCGGCGTCACGAGCGGGCTGACTCGCCTCGACGCCCTCACCGGCGGCTGGCAGAAGTCCGATCTGATCATCGTGGCAGCAAGGCCCTCCATGGGCAAGACCGCATTCAGTTTAGCAGTTGCACGAAACGCTGCACTGAGCGCGACCAACGCAGCGGGTGTGGCGTACTTCTCGCTCGAAATGTCCGCCGATCAGCTGGCGCAGCGCCTGCTCACGAGCGAGGCGCGCGTCGATGCGCAGGCGGCGCGAACGGGGCGGATGACCGACCAGGACTGGGCCGCCATCGCGCGGGCCGCCGGGCGCCTCTCGGCAGCGCCGATCTTCATCGACGACACGCCGGGGCTGTCGATTCTGGAACTGCGCGCCAAGTGCCGCCGCCTCAAGGCCGAGTACGACATCGGCCTCATCATCGTCGACTACCTGCAGCTGATGCACGGCTCGGCGGGCGGAAAAAATGCAAACCGTGAGCAGGAGATCGCGCAGATCTCGCGCTCGCTCAAGGCCCTCGCCAAGGAACTCGACGTGCCGGTCATCGCGCTTTCGCAGCTCTCGCGCGCCGTCGAAACCCGCGGCGGTGACAAGCGCCCGCAACTTTCAGATCTTCGCGAAAGTGGATCAATTGAACAAGATGCAGATCTTGTCGCGTTTCTATACCGCGCGGAGAAGTACGGCATCACGACCGACGACCGGGGCAACTCGACGCTCGGCATCGCCGAGGTGATCCTCGGGAAGCAGCGCAACGGGCCGCTCGGGAGCGTCGAGGTGGCGTTCATCAACCAGTACGCCCGCTTCGACAACCTCTCGGCCTCGTACTACGACGACGGCGGAGGGGGCGGCTACGATGGCGGCGGGTACGAGGGCGGAGGATCAGCCGGGCGGCAGTGGCGGCGATGGGTTCGGACCGCCCGGCGGCTACCTGCCCGGTCCGCCCGGAGGCGGCAGCGATGCCTTCTGATGCCGTGCGGCGGGCCGGCGGGTGCGTCCGGCCTTAACGCTTTGGTAATGGTGCGCGCGACGTGTTTTCCCCGACGCGACCGAGACCCGGCGGCGGCGAGGCGTAAGTTTCGAGGCTTGCCGTCCTTACTTCTCCGCCCACGTCTCCCGATGCGCCCTCGGCTCCGCGCTCGCGCATCCGCGCGCCTCGCCTCGGCGGCCCTCGCCGCGGCCGCGCTCGTCGGCGGCGCCGGGTGCCACGGGCGCGGCGACATCGAGGGGCTGATCAAGGCCGATGGGTCCTCGACGGTCTTCCCGCTCACTGCCCGCGCCGCCGAGCGGTTCATGCGCGAGACCGACGGCATCCGCATCGCGGTCGGCATCAGCGGGACGGGCGGCGGGTTTGCCAAGTTCGCGCGTGGCGAGACCGACATCTCGAACGCTTCGCGGCCGATCAAGGACATCGAGGCCGAGAAGCTGCGCGCGGCGGGCTATGACTTCGTCGAGCTTCCCGTGTCGTACGACGGCCTCGTCGTCGCCGTCAACCCGGGCGCGACGTGGGTCGACTGCCTGACGACGGCGGAGTTGAAGGCGATCTGGGAGCCCGGCAGTACGCTCCAGTCGTGGGCCGAGGTGCGCGACGGCTTCCCCGACCGTCCGCTCCGCCTCTACGGCGCGGGCACCGACAGCGGCACCTACGACTACTTCACCGCCGCCATCGTCGGCGAGGAGGGCAAGAGCCGGGCGGACTTCACCGCGAGCGAGGACGACAATGTGCTCGTGCAGGGCGTCGCGGGCGACGTGGGCGCGCTCGCCTTCTTCGGCCTCGCGTACCTCGAAGAGAACCGCGGCGCGATCAAAGCCGTCGGCATCGACGCCGGAAAGGGCGCCGGGTGCGTCGCGCCGTCGTTCGAGACGGTCGAGACGGGGCGGTACCAGCCGCTCGCGCGGCCCGAGTTCGTCTACGTCCGCGCCGACCGTGCGCGCGACCCGGCGATCTCCGCCTTCCTCCGCTACTACCTCACGAACGCCCACGAGATCGCGCCCGAGGTCGGCTACGTGCCGCTCTCGGCGGAGACCTACGCGCTCGCCCTCGACCGCCTCGCGCGCGTCACGACCGGCACGGCCTTCCACGGCTCGACCGTCGGCGTCAAGATCGCCGACGTGCTCCGCGCCGCCTCCGCGGGCGCCGCCTCCCCCGCCGACACGACCCGCGCCGCGCGATGACCGACCGCCTCGACGACGACCTCCCGCCCGGTGATGTGTCCGGCAGCACGCCTCCTGGCGACGCAGCGAACACAGCGCGGGCCGACGACGACACCGGCGGTGAGTCGGCGATGCCGGTCGGGCTGGCGTTTGGCGGCGGCGTGCTCTCGCGCAGCCCGGCGCGCTCGCTCGTCGGCAACCGCTCGAACAGCGCATCGGAGCGGGCGGTCGCCTACGCGCTCGGCGCGTGCGCCCTGCTGACGGTGGCGACGACGCTGTCGATTGCCGGGATCCTCGTCTACGAGTCGCTCGGCTTCTTCCGCCACGTCTCCATCGTCGACTTCCTCACCGGCACGCAGTGGACGGGGCAGATCGACGGCGAGAACTGGGGCATCTGGCCCCTCCTCTCGGGCACGTTCCTCATCACCGCCATCGCCGCCGTCGTGGCGCTCCCGCTCGGCCTCGCCGCCGCCATCTACGTCTCGCAGTACGCGAGCGAGCGCGTCGGCGGTGGCTCAAACCGGGATTGGAGCTTCTCGCGGGCGTTCCGACCATCGTCTACGGCTTCTTCGCGCTCACGTTCGTGACGCCGCTCCTCAAGACGATCATCCCCGCATTGCAGGTCTACAACGCCCTCAGCGCGGGCCTTGTCGTCGGCGTCATGATCATTCCGCTCGTCGCGTCGCTCTCGGAGGATGCGCTGCGGGCGGTGCCGCGGATGCTCTCGGAAGGCGGCTATGCGCTCGGGGCGACGAAGATCGAGGTGGTGACGCGGATTCTCGTGCCGGGGGCGCTCTCGGGCATCGTGGCCTCGTTCATCCTCGCCATCTCGCGGGCCATCGGCGAGACGATGATCGTGGTGATCGCCGCCGGGGCGCAGCCGCGCCTGACGCTCAACCCGCTCGACTCGGTGCAGACGATGACGGCCTACATCGCGCAGGTCACGCAGGGCGATGCGGCGCAGGGGACCGTCGAGTTCCAGAGCCTCTTCGCCGTCGGCCTCGCGCTCTTCGTCCTCACGCTCGTGCTCAACCTCGTCGCCAACGCCGTCATCCGGCGCTACAAGGAGGCCTACTGAGATGCCCACGGATCCTGACCGCATCGACCCCGACCTCGGCACGTTCGAGCCTCGCATCGCCGCGCGGCAGCGGCGCGGGACGATCTTCGCCGCGCTGTTCTTCGTCGCCACCGCGCTCGGGATCGTCGTGCTCTGCGTGCTCCTCGTCGAGGTGTTCAGCAAGGCCGCGCCGTGGCTGAGCGCCGGGTTCTTGACGAACCACATGTCGTTCGAACCGGCGCGGGCGGGCATCCGGAGCGCGCTCATCGGGTCGCTGCTGCTGATGGCGCTCACCACGATTCTCGCCGTTCCGCTCGGCGTCGGGGCGGCGGTGTGGCTGGAGGAGTACGCGCCGCGCGGGCGGGTGCTGCGGCTCGTGCAGCTCAACATCGCCAACCTCGCGGGCGTGCCGAGCGTGCTCTACGGCATCCTCGGCCTGACGCTCTTCGTGCGCCTGTTCGCCCTCGACCGCAGCCTGATCGCGGGGGCGATGACGATGGCGCTCCTGATCCTGCCCGTCATCGTGATCTCGACGCAGGAGGCGCTCCGCGCGGTGCCGCAGGGGCTGCGCGAGAGCGCCTACGCCCTCGGCGCGACGCGCTGGCAGGTCATCCGCGCGCACCTGCTGCCCGTCGCCGCGCCCGGCATCCTCACCGGCGTCATCCTCGCGGTGAGCCGGGCGATCGGCGAGACGGCGCCGCTGCTCGTGATCGGCGGATTCGTGTTCCTCGCGTTCTCGCCCGAGAGCCTGTTCGACCCGTTCACGGCGCTCCCGATCCAGATCTACAACTGGACGGGCCTGCCGCAGGCGGACTTCCGCGGCCTCGCCGCCGCCGCCATCGCCGTGCTGATGGTGCTCATGCTGCTCCTCAACGGCAGCGCCATCGTGCTCCGCAACCGCTTCGAGCGCAGCCGCCCGCGCTGACCGCGCCGCTGGCCACGACGCTCGCGCCCTTCCCTCCGACCTGCCCCGCCCCGATGGCCGAGACGCCCCTGCCCGCTTCCACCCCCGCGACGCACGACCTGCGGCCCACCGTGCGCGCCGATGCCCGACCCGCCGCGCCCGACACGCGCCCGGCGCTGCCGAGCGGTCCGCCGAAGATGCAGGCCGCCGACCTGAACTTCTGGTACGGCGCCAAGCAGGCGCTCCGCGGCATCTCGATGGACGTCTCGCCGAACGAAGTCACCGCCTTCATCGGGCCGTCGGGCTGCGGCAAGAGCACGTTCCTGCGCTGCCTGAACCGCATGAACGACCTCATCCCCGAGGCGCGCGTCGAGGGCCGCGTCTCGCTCGACGGCGAGGACATCTACGCGCCCGGCACCGACCCCGTGCTGGTCAGGCGGCGCGTCGGCATGGTCTTCCAGAAGCCGAACCCGTTCCCCAAGTCGATCTACGAGAACGTGGCGTGGGGCGCCCGCATCAACGGCTACAAGGGCGCCACCGACGATCTCGTCGAGCGGTGCCTGCGCTACGCGGCGCTGTGGGACGAGGTGAAGGACCGCCTCAAGGAAAACGCCTACAGCCTCTCCGGCGGACAGCAGCAGCGGCTCTGCATCGCCCGCGCCCTCGCCGTCGAGCCGGAGGTGCTGCTCATGGACGAACCGGCGAGCGCGCTCGACCCGATTGCCACGGCCAAGCTCGAAGAGACGATTCTGCAGCTCAAGGAGGCGTACACCATCGTCATCGTGACGCACAACATGCAGCAGGCCTCGCGCGTGTCAGACCGCACGGCGTTCTTCCTGCTCGGCGAACTCATCGAGATGAGCACGACCGACGTGCTCTTCACGCGCCCCTCGCGTCAGCAGACGGAGGATTACATCTCCGGCCGTTTCGGCTGACCGCGCCCGCCCCCTCCTGCCGATGCGTGCCCCCACCTGCCGATGCGGCCTGAACGGCCTCCGCGGCGGTCCTCCCCCGCGAGCGGGGGAGGTGCCCGAACCCCGAAGGGGACCGCGAAGCGAAGGGCGGAGGGGGCCTACCGCCACCGCCCGACGCGCCCGTCCCCGCTTCCGTTCTCTTCCCACGCCCCGATGATCCACCGCCACCTCGACGAGGAACTGAACGTCATCCGCGAGCTGCTCCTCGAAATGTCGTACCTCGTCGACGAGCAGCTCGCCGAAGCGATGAACGCGCTCATGTCGCACGACGTCGAACTCGCCGAGCAGGTCCGCCACCGCGACGACGAGATCGACGCGCTCGAAATGAAGATCGACCGGCAGTGCGAACGCGTCCTCGCGCTCCACCACCCGGTGGCGAGCGAGCTGCGGCTCATCATCCTCGCCGTCAAGGTGACGACCGACCTCGAGCGCATCGGCGACCACGCCAAGAACATCGCCAAGAACGCCATCTACCTGCGCGACACGCCCGACATCCTGGGCGTGACGCGCCTGCCGGAGATGGCCGACGCGACGCGCGCGATGCTCCGCGAGGTGCAGGACGCCTTCTCCAAGGAAGACCGCGTGCTCGCACGCGAAGTGCTCGCGCACGACAAGACCGTCGACCGGCTGCACAAGGAGAACTTCGCCGCCCTCGTCGCCTACGGCGAAGCGAACCCCGTCTTCGTCGGAGCCGTCGCCCACCTCGTGACGGTCTCCAAGTCGCTCGAACGCGTCGCCGACCACACGAAGAACATCGCCGAGAGCGTCATCTTCTTCGTCGAGGGGCTCGACATCCGCCACAAGAAGCTGCCCCGCGCGCACTGACGGTTGGGCCTATCCGCGCGGCGGCTGCCCAACCGAAGGTTGCGCGAGGGGGATGGCGCGCGCCCGCCAGCGCCCCCTGATCTCACGCCTCCACAGCCTCCTCCACGCCAAGCCCCGCGAGGACGGCGCCGAGGTCGGTGAGCGAGGTCACGACGGCGTGGGCGCCGCGCTCGGTGAGCGTGCCTGCGTGCCCGGCGTCGAGGTAGGGCGGCACGTGGCCGATGGCCCACATCCCGGCGCGGCGCGCGGCCTCCATGTCGTCGCCGAGGTCGCCGACGTACGCGGCCTCGTTCGGCGAGATCGTGACGCCTGCGGCGCCGAGCATCGTGAGGGCCTGCTGGAGCGCGAACGGGTCGGGCTTGCCGCGGCGCTCCTGCTTCTCCATCGGCACGAGGAGCGGGAAGAACGTCTTCCAGCCCATCTTCTCGATCGTGTAGCGCGCCTCCGCCTCCGGGCGCCCGGTGACGATGCCGAGGATGCGGCCCTTGCGGAGGGCGGCGAGCGTCGCCACATCGACGAGCGGTGTTTCGGATGCGATGAGACCGGTCCAGCGGTCGCCCCGGTAGCGGCGCTGGAACTCCTCGACGACGCGGCTGAACGAGACGCCCATGTCCGCCTCCTCGATGAGCGCGTGCGTGAGGCGCCAGTCGTCGTTGTAGCCGCCCTGGTCTTTGAGACGCTGCACCTGCGCGGGCTTGACCTCGCGCCCGGTGAAGTGGTAGACCGTGTCGATGATGGCGCGGCGGTAGGAGCCGGAAACGTCCACGAGGACGCCGTCCATGTCGAAGAGCAGAAGAGGGATCGTAGCGGTCGAGGCCATACGCGAGGGTCCGGTGGGAAGACGTGAAAAAGGAAAGATACGACGTCGTAACCACTGTGAAGGACAGGGGTTCGCAAGTGCACCGACCCCAGGTGCCGGTGCGCGTCTGTGCCCGGCCGAGACGCCCCGGCGGGGCGCCTATCTTGCCGTCTCGCCGATCCAACCCCGCTCCGCCCGATGGTCACCGCCTTCGTCCTCCTCGAAACCGACCGCGGGCAGACGAACGCCGTCGCCGACGCGCTCGTCGGGCTCGACGGCGTCGCCGAGGTCCACTCGGTCGCCGGGCGCTACGACCTCGTGGCGGTCCTGCGCACGCACACGAACGACAGCCTCGCCACGCTCGTCACCGACCACGTGCGGCAACTGCCGGGCATCGCGCGCAGCGAAACGCTCATCGCCTTCCGCGCCACCTCGCGCTACGACCTCGAACGCCTCTTCGGCGTCGGGATGTGAGGGGGTGGGTCGCGGGTTGGTGAGTGGTGTGTGGTGGTGGTGACTGTTGGTTGTGGATGGCCCCCCGGTGGCTGAGCCTGTCGAAGCCCGCGCGTGGCCCTTCGCTTCGCGGTCCACTTCGGAGGGCGACAGGCTCGGGGACAGTCCGGAGTGCCCCCGCCGGCCCAATCTCCCCCTCAACATCTCCCAAACCCACCGTCTTTCCCCCTTCACCCCGTCGCCATGACCGGCGCGGCGGGCGTCGGCTCGGCGAGATACAGATGCACGACGGCGGCCATCGCCAGAATCGCGAGGGCGCCGCCGAGGGTGTTCGCGCGGAAGCCGTAGGCGCCGTAGAGAAGACCGGCGAGGCCCGCCGAGATCGCCATCCCCAGCTGCCCGACCGAGATCGCCGCGCTCATCATCATCCCGCGCTGCTCCGACGGCACGAGCGCCGTCAGCAGCGATTGCAGCGGGGAGAGGCGCATCGCCACGGTGAGCATGATGACGGCGAAGAGCACGATGGCGCCGATGAGGCCGTGGACGAAGAACGTGGTGCCGACGAGCGCGGCGGCGAAGATCAGGCACGAGGCGAAGATCATCGGCAGGCGCCCGACGCGGTCGGAGAGGCGCCCCGCCGCCGGCCCCGCCGCCACGCTCACGAGCCCGCCGACGAGAAAGAGCCAGACGATGTCGCCGCCGGTGACGCCGACGCTCGTCTCCAGCCACGTCGGGAAATACGGGATGAACAGGCCGAGCCCGCCGAACATCAGCAGGTAGGCGAGCATCGCCGCGCGCGGGCCGCGCTGCCGCACGAGGGCCGCGTAGCCACGGGCGACGGCGGCGGGCGTGAGGGCGGCGTGCGAGCGCGTCACCGCGGGCTGCGGCACGCGGCGCCAGACGAGGACGGCGGCGACGACCATCACGCCCGCGAACGCCACGAACGGCGCCTGGAAGCCGTAGTGCATCGCCAAGCCCTTGCCGACGGGCACGCCGAGCACCTGCCCGGCTGCGATGCCGCTCATCACCCACCCGTTGGCCCACCCGCGCCGCTCGTACGGAAACGCATCGCCGACGTAGGCGACGGCGGCGCCGGAGAGCAGTCCGCCCGCCGCGCCCGCGACCGCCCGGACGGCGAGAAGCGCGGCGAAGGTCGTCGCAAATGCGTGGAGGCCGAGCGCGATGGCGAGGGCGACGGTCCCCGCGAGCAGGATCCGCCGCCGCCCGACGCGGTCGGAGACGGGACCGGCGAGGAGCGCGAAGAGCGCCAGACACGCCGCGTACGCCGTCACCACCCACCCGAGGTGCGCCTCGGGGACGGCGAGGGCGCGGGCGATCTCGGGCAGGATCGGCGAGACGATGATGACCTGGCTCGACGCCGCGAAGACCGTCAGCCAGAGCGCCGAGAGCACCGGAAAGGCGCGAAACGCGAGCGGCGGCGCGGCCTCGGGGCCGGGCGCGGAGACGGGCGGGAGGTCGTGCGAGGGGTCGATGGGCATCGTCGTCGCAACGAGCATCCGACGGCGCGGTTGGCCCGGTCCGGTGAAGCCTCCACGACAACGACGCGACGGACGTGTTTCGGCCCGTTCTTGCGGCGAACCTTTCAGATCGTCGGGCGCTACCCTCCGTCCCGATCCTCCGCGCTCGCCCCTCGCCCCATACGCTGGCCATGCCCTACGTCGTTACCGAAGCCTGCATCACCTGCAAGCACACCGACTGCGTCGAAGTCTGCCCCGTCGATTGCTTCTACGAAGGCCCCAACTTCCTCGCCATCAATCCCGACGAGTGCATCGACTGCAACGCCTGCGTGCCCGTCTGCCCCGTCGAGGCGATCTACGCCGACGACGAACTCCCCGCCCACCTTGCGCACTACGCGCAGTGGAATGCCTACCTCGCGCAGCAGTGGACCGCCCACAACATCACCGAGAAGAAGGAGCCGCTCGAAGGCTGCGGCAGCGCTGGCGTGACCGAGCAGGACATCCTGACGTGGGACGGCGAGGCCCCGACCGCCTGAGTACCTCCGCGTCGCCTCATTTCTGGAGACGAATGCCGCGCGCCTTCCGCGCCGCCGCGTTCCTCGTCGTGGTCCTTGGCGCGGTCGCTGATGGCCGCGCCTTCGGCGGACGCGCAGTCGTTCCGCATCGCCCGCGTGCAATACGGCGGCGGCGACTGGTACGGCGACGATGGCGCCCTCGAAACGCTCCTCCGCTACACGCGCCTCCACACGCTCCTCGATGTGCCGGAGCAATCGGAGGTCGTGACGCTTCTCGACGACCGCCTCTTCGGCGTGAGCGTGCTCTACATGGTCGGGCACGGCAACGTCGAACTCACGCCGCCCGAAGCGACGCGCCTGCGCCGCTACCTCGACGCCGGCGGCTTCCTCATCGCCAACGACGACTACGGCTTCGACGCGGCCCTGCGGCGCGAGATGGCGAAGGTCTTCCCCGAGCAGCCGTTCGCCGAACTCGGCTACGAGCACCCGCTCTTCGGCGCGCACTACACGTTCGCGACCGGCCTGCCGAAGATCCACGAGCACGACGGCAAACGCCCGCAGGCGCTCGGCCTGACGTGCGAGGGCGGGCGCCTGTGCGTCTTCTACGACGTCGAGGCCGACCTCGGCGACGGCTGGAACCCCGAGGGCGTCCACAACGACCCGCCCGAGGTCCGCGAGCGCGCCCTGCAGATGGGCGTCAACCTCCTCACCTACGCCCTCACGCGCTGAGCGGCGGGATGCGGTGCGACCGGAAACGACGCGGGGCCGGACGCTTCGCAGCACCCGGCCCCGCTGGCCTCGCCCGTCGGGACGGATCAGAGGGCGGCTTCCAGCGCCGCGATGGAGGCGTCAAAGCGCGCCTGGGTCTCACGCTTCACGCGGGCCTGTTCGGGGGTGCACCCGGTGCAAGGGCGCATCGGCGTTGCCTGTGCGGATGCAATCAGGAGACGGGCTGCCGACTCGAACTTCTGGTGTTCGACCGAAGAGCGGCGGCTGAGGAGAAACTCCGAGAGCAGCGTCGACCGAACGCCGGGCATCCCGACGAGGATGTCGGCAGCCTCGCTGGCCACGGCCAAGTCCGCCTGCGAAGCCGAGGAGGTGCGCTGCGCGGCGTCGAGAACGCGCTCGGCGAGCAGGGCTGCCGTCATGGCGCCGCGCGGGGTCGACGGATTCGCCTCGGCGATGGCTTCGCGAATGGCCGGGCGGCTTGCCGCGATCCCATCGCGGGCGATCATCTGTTCGAGCGGCTGCACCGCCCGTTCGATGGCGAGGATGTCATCCTGGGTGAGCGTGCCGACATCGGCCGAGAGCAGCGTCTGCCCAACCACCGCGACCGGCGTGGACGGAGCCACAGTGTCGGAGCAGGCCGCGAGGCCGAGAACACCGACGACGAGGAGAAGGAAGGTCTTCATAGCTGATGGAAGAGAGAAGTGGGTGTTAGTCGAGCTTGATGCAGGCCTGCGTGTCCAAGAAGCCCTGTCCAGTACCAACGAGTTCGGGTGATCCACCTCCGCACGTTTCCCAGACGCGGTGGTAGTTGGAGCCGAGCCAGCCGCCGTCTACGTTGATCACGGTACGGGTGCAGCCTTCGTTGGGGCTGGAGCAGGAGTAGGTTCCAGCCCCACCATCCATGCTTGCCGCAGCCAGCAGAGGAAGCGTGAGAGTGAGGAGCGGGACGGAGAGCCGCCGTCGAAGAAGAGTCATGGCTGTAGATGGCCAGGTGGAAGGATGAGTGGTGCCCCGCTGCAGTCAGGACGCGGGAATGCTACACCCAAACCAGTTTGTGCGCAATACCCCTCCTAAAAAGTTTGGGGACACCTCGCTTCTTCCGGCCCGTCGCACCGTCCTGCCCGCGGGCCGTACCTTCGTGCGATCCGCGCCGCTTCCTCCTGATCCGCCTCCCCGATGCGCACCCTGATCCTGCTCGTCATCGCCGTCGTCCTGCTCGCCGTCTTCAACCCGGACACCGACGACTTCAAAACCTTCGCCCGCGAGAACCTCTCGCAGATGGGCGAGGACCAGATCGGCGGCGACATCGGCCGCATCCTCGGCAGCGTCGCCGGTTCGGCCGGCGCCAGCGCGGTGATGCGCGTCACGCGGCGCGACAACTACTACGCATGGTCTGTCTACACCGTCGACTTCGACGGCCCGACCGGCACGGCCAACGAGTGGCGCTTCCTCGGCATCGCCACGCAGTTCATCGAGCTCCACCGCCCCGACGCCATCTCCGGGCGCTGATGCGGCGCGGCGCGTAGCCGGGCGCGTGGCGGCAGAGCCGGGCGGAGGCGGTACCTTCCCGTACGCCCTTCATCCCCCGACGATGCCTCTTTCGCCCGACCTCCGCACCGCCGACCCCGACGTCTTCGCCGCCATCGTCGCCGAGACCGAGCGCCAGAACGACGGCCTCGAACTCATCGCGTCGGAGAACTTCGTGACGCCCGCCGTCATGGAGGCGCAGGGCAGCGTCTTCACCAACAAGTACGCCGAGGGCCTGCCCGGCAAGCGCTACTACGGCGGATGCCAGTACGCCGATGTCGTCGAGAACCTCGCGCGCGACCGCGCCAAGCGCCTCTTCAAGGCCGAATGGGTCAACGTGCAGCCGCACAGCGGCGCGCAGGCCAACGCCGCCGTCTACCTGACGCTGCTCACGCCGGGCGACCGCCTCCTCGGGCTCGACCTCGCCCACGGCGGCCACCTGACCCACGGCTCGCCCGTCAACTTCTCCGGCATCCTCTACGACGCGCACTTCTACGGCGTCGAGAAGGACGGTCCGCTGGCCGGACGCCTCGACATGGACCGCGTCCGCGAAACCGCGCTCCGCGTGCGCCCGAAGATGCTCTCGATCGGCGCGAGCGCCTACACGCGCGACTTCGACTACGCCGCCTTCCGCGCCATCGCCGACGAGGTCGGGGCGTTTCTGTGGATGGACATGGCGCACACGGCGGGCCTCATCGCCGGCGGCGTCCTCGCCGACCCGCTCCCGCACTGCCACGTCGTCACCACGACGACGCACAAGACCCTCCGCGGCCCGCGCGGCGGCATGATCCTCGTCGGCGAGGACTACCCGAACCCGATGGGCAAGGTGGCGCCGAAGTCGGGGCGCGTCAAGCAGATGTCGGAGCTCTTCGACAGCGCCGTCTTCCCCGGCACGCAGGGCGGCCCGCTCGTGCACGTCATCGCGGCCAAGGCGGTCGCCTTCGGCGAGGCCCTGCAGCCCGAGTTCGCCGACTACGCGCGGCAGGTGCAGGCCAACGCCCGCGCGATGGGCGAGGCGTTCGTCGAGCGCGGCTACGACCTCGTGAGCGGTGGCACCGACAACCACCTCGTGCTCGTCGACCTGCGCTCGAAGGGGATCACCGGCAAGGTCGCCGAGGAAGCCTTGCAGGCGGCCGACATCACGGTCAACAAGAACATGGTGCCCTACGACACCGAAAGCCCGTTCGTGACGAGCGGCATCCGCGTCGGCACGCCCGCGATGACCACGCGCGGGCTGGGCGAAGACGACTTCCGCACCGTCGTCGATCTCATCGACCGCGTCCTCACCGACCCTGCCCGCGCTGCCGCCGTGCGGGCCGACGTCCACGCCCTCGCCGCTCGCTTCCCGCTCTACGACGCCCCCGTCGCCGCGTGATCGGGGACAGGCCTCACGCCTGCGCCCGAGGTTCGTCGTCTGCTTTTTGCCTCCATGACCTATGCCCTCACTCCCGTCACCGCGTCATGCCCGGCGTGCCGCCACACCGACGGGCGCCTGCTCTACACCACGATGTCGGCCGAGGCGACGCAGCATTACGTGCGCCTTGCCACCGACCCGGCGCGCCACGAGGCGTTGCAGGCGCACATCGAGACGCTGTGGGGCAAAAACGAGGCTCGGCTCGTGCGCTGCGATACCTGCGGGCTGACGTTCTGCGACCCGTTCGTCGCCGGAGACGAGCGTTTCTACACCCTCGCCTACGAGCGCGACACCTATCCGCAGCACCGCTGGGAGTTCGGCGTCACGCGCGACGACATCGCGCGGCGCCGCGCCTCGGGCGATCTCCCCGCCTCGCCCCGTGTTCTGGAAGTCGGGGCGGGCGACGGGGCGTTCGTCCGAACCATCGCTCCGTCGCCGGTCGCGGCCGGGCAGATCACCTGCACCGAGTACTCGGCGTACGGGCGCGAACGCCTCGCCGCCGAGGGCGTCCGCGTACTCGCCGACGATGTGCGGGTGCTCGGGCCCGAGCACGACGGCGCCTACGACGTGATCGCCCTCTTCCAGGTCTTCGAGCACATGGCTGACCTTGACGCGCTCGTCGGCGCCTTCGACCGGCTGCTGCGGCCAGGTGGCATCGTCTACGTTTCGGTGCCGAACGGCCTTCGCATCGACCTTCAGGAGCAGTGTGGCGGGCTTCTCGACATGCCGCCGAATCATACCGGGCGCTGGACACGGTCGGCGTTCGAGGCCTTCGCCGGGCGCCACGGCTGGCGCGTCGCCGACCACCGCGTCGAGTCGGACACCCGGCTCGCCCGGTTGCGCGCGCACGTCGAGCAGCGGTTCATGCGGTCGCGGCAGCAGGAGGGAACGGTCGCCGCCGCCCTTGAACGCCTGCCGCTGTCACGCAGTGCGCGGCGCATCGCGCAGGGCTTGTGGGCCGTGCTCCACGGCATCGGCTCGCTCGGCGCCGCCGGGCCACTCCTCCGCCACCCGGACGCCGGCGAGACGCAGTGGGCCGCCCTCGAACGCGCCTGATGCCTGAGCGTCCTGTTGATCTGAATCATTCGCCCACCTGCCCGCCATGACGCCCCCATCCCTTTCGAGCGGCCTCTCCGGGCGAGACCATTACGCGGGCATCTACGCGTCAGACCTCGACCGGGAGGCGGCGTGGCTGCGGGCCTCGGGGCTGTCGAAGGCGGAATCGGTCGAGATCCTGCTCCGCCCCGGACGAACGGTCGAGACGGTGCTCGAGATCGGGGCCGGGACGGGAGCCGTCATCACCGCGCTCCGCCGCCGGGGTGTGGGGACGCGGCACTTCGCTGTCGACTTCTCGGACGAAGCCCTCGCCCACCTGAGGCAGACCGACCCGGCCATCGAGACCGCCACCGCCGACGTGACGGTGACGCCGAACCCGTTCGACGAGCCGCGCTACGATGTAGCAATCGTCAGCCATGTCGTCGAGCACCTCGAAGCGCCCGGCGATTTCCTCCGTGCCCTGCGCGCCGTGCCGTTCGAGCGCCTGATCGTCGAAGTGCCGCTCGAAGACTTGCCCGCAGGGCGGTTGAAGGCGCGCTTCCGCGACCGGATGGACAACGAGGCGGGCCACGTCCAGTTTTTCGACCGTGCGAGCCTGCGCCGCCTCGTCAGCGAGAGCGGGTACGCCATCCGCGCGGAGCGTTTGTACGCGCCTGTGCTGAACCGCGAAGCGCTGAGCCTCTCGAACGCGGGAGCCTCACGCCTCACGCGCATCCAGCGCAGCATCACACGCCGCTGGCTGCCGCTCGTAGCCGGGCCGCTGCTGGCGCGGGTCTACCACGCACACTTTGCGGTTCTGCTGGAACGCGCGTAGATCGGCGTCACCGCAGCCCGGCGGCTTCGGCGGCGGTGGCGATGGCCTCGCGCTGCGCATCGCTCAGGCGCTCGACGGTGAGGACGATCTCGACGAAGAAGTCGCCGGGTGCGCCGTCGTCGTGCGCAACGCCTTTGCCCTTGACGCGCAGCCGCGTGCCCGGCTGCGTGCCGGGGGCGATGGTGAGCTTGACGCGCTGCCCGTAGGCCGTCTCGACGGTCCGGCTCGTGCCGAGGAGCGCGTCGAGGGCGCTGAGGGTCTCGGTGACGACGAGGTCGTCGCCCTCGCGGCGGAAGCGGGGCGACGGGGCCACGACGAAGCGCAGCAGCAGGTCGCCGCGCCGTCCGCCCGCGGCCGCCGGTCCCTTGCCCTTGACGCGCACGCGGGCGCCGCTCGCCACGCCCTTCGGGATCGTCACCCGGATCGTCTCCGCGCCGACGCGAAGCTCCTGCGGCCCACCGCGCAGCGACTCCTCGAACGAGAGCGGCACATCGGCCTCGGCGCTGCGCGGGGCCGCCGTGCCTGCCGGGGCGCCGCCGCCGAAAATGCTGCCGAAAAGATTGCCGAAGACGCCGTCGTCGTCGCCATCGGAGCCGTCGGTGCGCACGAAGGTGCCGTCTGACGAGGCGCGGTAGCGGCCGCCGCGACCGGTGAAGACGTCGTCGTAGCCGCCGCCGAATCCGCCCGCCGGTCCACTGCCGAAGCCGCCACCGCCGAAGCCGCCGGGATTGGCCTGTCGGAAGTCGTAGGTGCGGCGTTTTTCGGGATCGGAGAGCGTGTCGTAGGCCTCCTGCACCGACTTGAAGCGCTCCTCGGCGGCTTTGTCGTCGGGGTTGCGGTCGGGGTGGTGTTCGCGTGCGAGGCGGCGGTGCGCCTTCTTGATCTCCTCGGGCGTGGCGGTTTTCGAGACGCCGAGCGTGGTGTAGTAGTCCTGCGTGGGCATTCGATGCGGGGAACGTCGGGGCGCCACGGGCGGTGCGGCGCGTCGGGGCGGATGTACGCGCGCCGGGCGCGGGAGGATGCGCGGGGGCAGGCGGGGAGGCGGGATGGGCGCTCCAGTGGCGACGCCGGGCGACGCCCGGGCGTGAGGACAAGAGGCGAAACGTGCACGCACGTCCCCTACACCGACTCGGTCAGGTTCTCGGCATCCTCGCCCGCGATTCCGTTCAGGTCGTCGAGACCGGCGAGGCCATGCCAGACGGCGTGGCCGGTCTGGCGGAGGGCCTCGGCGGCGGCGCGGGCGTGGGCGGTGTCGTCGAAGACGCCGACGAAGGCGCTGCCGGAGCCGGACATCGACACGTACGCCGCGCCTGCATCGGCGAGGGCGTCGCGGAGGGCGCCGAGGGCCGGGTGGAGAGCGACGATAGGCGCTTCGAAGTCGTTCACGAGGTCGCGGCGCCAGCGGTCGAGGTCGTTCGAGGCCACGACGGCGCCGATGTCCACGCGTCCGTCGGCGCGGGGCGTGACGTGGCGGAAGGCATCGGCGGTGGCGACGCGCACCCCGGCGGGCACGACGACGACGAGCGGGTACGGCAGGCGGTACGGCTCGCCATCGGCACCGAGAAGCGGCGTCAGGCGGTCGCCGATGCCCGTCGCGCGCATCGGGCGTGGGTCGAGGAAGAACGGCACATCGGCGCCGAGGGCGCGGGCGAGCACGTGCAGATCGTCCGACGAAATGTCCACCTTCCACAGATGCGCGAGCAGCCGCAGCGCCGCCGCCGCGTCCGACGACCCCCCGCCGAGGCCGGCGCCGTGCGGGATCGCCTTGGTGAGGTGGAGGAGCGCGCCGTCTGCCCCGCCGGCGTGCGCGGCGAGGGCGCGGGCGGCGCGGAGGACGAGGTTGTCGTCGGTTGCAGTCAGGTCGTCGGCGCCAGAGATGGCGAGGCGCATCTCCGGCGCAGGCGCAGCAGAGAGCGTGTCGTGCCACGCGATGGGCACGAAGACGGTGTCGAGGTCGTGGTAGCCGTCGGCGCGGCGGCGCAGGACGTGGAGGCCGAGGTTGACTTTGGCGGGCGCGTTGAGCGTGCGCGGCGCGGCGGGCGTAATGGAATCGTCGGACACGGGAGCGCGAGAACAGTGAAGGCGGCGGGAGAACGCGGCAGCGGCCCCTCGGGGTGTGCCGGTCGTCGCGGGGAGAGCGTAAGTTGGGGCCGCAGACGCCGCGCCGCATCGCCCTGCACCCGATCGACCCGTCCCCGTCCGTTCTGCGCCCGCGCCCTGCCTATCGGCCTCTGGCTACGCTTTTTACGCCCGCGCCCGTCCGGTCTCTTCCGGCGATGTCCCGCGCGGTGCGCTCCTGACGCTGAACGTTGATCGAATGAGGCTCTGTCTGTTTCGTGGCTCCGCCGCCACTCCTCCCCGCCGCGCTCCTCACAGGAGACGAGCCGCACGTGCGATTGCCGCTGTCCTCGCGCTCGCCGCCGTCTTTCCCCTGGGAATCCGGCCCGTCGCCGCGCAGCCGACCGGTATGGGCCAGATGGGTGGAAGCATCGGCGCCGCCGCATCGGTGCGCAGCCGCGGCCTGACCTCGATCGAGCTTCCCGCGACGACGCCGCTCGAAGGCGCGCTCGACGAGCAGACCTACCGCGTCGGACCGGGCGATGTCTTCGTCGTCACCGCAGGCGGCGGCGCGCCCGTGCAGGCGACTCTCCCCGTGACTGCCGACGGGCAGATCGTGCTGCCGCAGGCCGGCGCGATCCGCGTCTCCGGTCTCACGCTCGCCGCGGCGCGGGCGCGCATCATCGCCGCCCTGCGGCCGTACGTCGTGAGCGGCATCGACGCTGCGCTCGTGCAGCCGCGCGCCTTCTACGTGCACGTCGCAGGCGCCGTTGCCATGCCGGGCCGCATCGTCGTGCCCCCCGTCGCGCGGTTGGAGGATGCCCTCCGGCAGGCCCTCGCCGTCGACAGCCTCGGGCAGTACATCGGCACGACGCCCGCGCTGCGGAGCGTCCGCATCGAGTCGCGCGGCGGCGCGACGGCCACCTACGACCTGCTGCGCTACCGCCGCCTCGGCGACCTGAGCCAGAACCCGTACCTCGGCGACGGCGACGCCATCACCGTCGCCCGCTTCGACAGCCTCGACCTCGGCGGAGCGGTCCGCGTGATGGGCGATGTCGCCCTCCCCGGCCTCTACGAGTGGCGCGCAGGCGACACCGCAGCCGACCTCGTGGCCCTCGCCAGCGGCCCCTCCCGCGCAGGCGCCGACAGCCGGACGGTGCGCGTCGGTGGCGCCTCGGCAGTTGCGCTCGCCGCAGCGACGCAGCCCCTCGTTGCAGGCACGACCGTCTACGTCGAGCGCGACCGGGAGCGCGGCATCGTGCGCGTCGAAGGCGCCGTCGTGGCGCCCGGCGCCTACCCGGTGCGGCAGGGCCGGACGATGTTGCGCGATGTCCTTGAGGCTGCCGGCGGCCTCCGCAGCGACGCCCTCGCACGCGGCGCCTACCTGGTGCGTGGCGGCGGGCGCGGCGCCATTCGTCCGTTCGACGCGACGACCCTCCAGGGCCCCGGCGACCTGCCGTACGTGACGCGCGTCGCCCTCGCCGACCAGTTCTACCAGTCGCGCATCTCCGTCACCAGCCTGCTCGCCACCGGCGGCGACCTGCCGGTTTTCGATGGCGACGTGCTCGTCGTGCCGCGCGACGAAGGCACGATCCTGCTCGTCGGCGCTGTCGGGCGGCCGGGCTACCTGCCGGTGCGCGCGGGCGCGACCGCCGACGCCTACCTCGCCGACGCGGGCGGGCTGCGGCGCGAGGCGCGCGACGTGTTCGTCGTCGATGTCGCCACGCAGACGCTCGCCCCTGCCGCCGGGCGCGTCCTCACCTCCGGCGACGTCCTCCTCGTAACCACCGACGACCCGGCGACGCGCCCCGAGCTCTACGGCTTCTCGCTCCAGGAGCGCTCGCTTGCGCTCCAGAGCCAGACGCTCGCCTTCCAGGATCGCCAGGACCGCCGCCAGGCGCGCTTTCAGGCGCTTTCACTCGGCCTCACCACCGTCTCAACCGCCGTCGCGCTCGTGACGACCTACCTGCTGATCCGCAATGGAAACTGAGCGCTGGACGCCCGACGCCACCGGGGATGTGCCGGTTCTTGGCAAAGTCGAAACTGCCCCTTTCCAGCCTGATGCCACGCCCGTGGCAAGTTTCTGGGCCCAGACATTCGTCGATGTTCTTCGATTTCGCCGAACCATTGTAGTGGTTGCGTGCATCGCTCTCGCGGCATCGGTAACACTGTCGCTGCTGCTACAGAACGAGTACAGAGCCTATGCGCGCGTTCTCACCCCGGATCAGAGTTCGGGGATGCTCTCGTCGATTCTGGGATCGAGTTCGGCTCGCACAGCTGCTCGGTTTCTCGGCGGCGGCGCGACGGTCGGGCAGTACACACGGCAACTCGCCATCCTGACGAGCCGATCGGCCTCTGAAGCGGTGGTAGACAGCTTCGACTTGGTTCGCGTCTACGATCTGGCAGAGGAAAAGCATCCTCGCGAAGATGCTATCCTCCTGCTTCAGGAACGGTCGGACTTCGGAGTTGATAACGAGTTCGAGTTCCTGTCGTTGTCTGTTCAAGACCAGAGCCCACAGCGTGCTGCGGACATGACGAACATGTACGTGCGCCTCCTCAACCGCAAAAATTCGGAGTTGCAAACCCAGAATGCTCGCTCCTATCGAGCGTTCATCGAGACCCGGTACTTGCAGGCGAACGCGCAGACGGACAGCCTCCTCGATCGGGTTCAGGCCTTTCAGCGTCGGTACGGCGTGTTCGACCTGCCTGCGCAGACACAGAGCTACTTTACCAGTCTCGGGGCTCTTCGAACCCAGCAGGCACGCCTACAGGTCGAGCGCGAAGCTCTTCGGGCCCAACTCGGCCCGGATTCTCCAGAATTGCAGTCTGCCGACCAAGCGCTTGCAGAGGCAACGCGTCTCTACGAGCAGGCTCTCGCTGGCAGCGAGCAGTCCCTTCCTGTCGCGCGTGCAGCAGTTCCTTCGGTGGCTCGGGAGTACGCTGAGATCGAGCGCTCACGCTTGATTCAGCAAGCGACACTGGAGGCGATCACGCCTATGTACGAGGCGGCCAAGTGGAGGAAACCCGGGTGACTGATGCCGTACAGATCGTGGACCTTGCAGTTGCACCCACGCGCAAAGTCTGGCCCAAACGCTCGGTGATCATCGTCGTCTCCACGCTGTCAGCTCTTCTCGCTGCCTGCGTGGCTGCGTTGGTAATCGGGCAGTGGAGTCGCCATGGCGCGTCGTTCCGGCAGTCACTGCGCGAAGCGCAAGGCTGACGCAGCAATGGCCTCTTCATCTGTCCCTGTGCCCGTGTCTGGACGTGGCAGCCTGCTTGTGATCGCAGGATGTGGAATTATCGGGGGCGCGGAACCATTTGCGACCTCGCTATTGGGTCGCCCGTGGTCGGGTATTGCCGTTGCTGCGATGGCGCTTGCCGTAGCGGGAGCGATTCCGCTCGTTCGATCTCCTCTGGCACAGATCGTGGTGATGATTCTGGGGACGTTCGTAATGCTTGACTACTCTCCGGGCATCCAGGCCCAGGAAGTTCTCTTCGCGGTTTTTTTTGCCGCCTATCTGTTTTGCTGGTTTACCGCACAAGTCTGGGTACACCGGAGGCCTCTCGCACCTCTTGCGGGAGACCGGGCCCTTCTTGCCTTTCTCGCCGGAGCCGCCGCTTCGGTTGTGATGACAGTTTTATATCAGGGCGACTTCGCAAACTTATATTAATATGGCGGTCGCGGTTTCGATGTGTGGTCTTTATTTCCCGATTCGCCACCAGATGTCACGAGACGACGCTGCACTACGACTAGTCATTGTGTCTGTTCTTGTGCTAATGGGGGCCGTTGCGCTTCGGAACCTGGTTATGTACCGCGAGCTTCTGGCAGCGGTGGTTTTGACTGACTTCGTGCGCACACGACGTGTCTCCACGAACCTCACATTTCTTCCTGCTGGATCAACGGCGGCCCTTGTATTCTTGACTGCCAGTCGGGACAAAGGTGTCCGGATCTTAGCCGGGCTGTGCGTATCCGCGCTCGTTCCAGCCCTGATCATTACACAGTCCCGTGGGCAGTGGCTGGCTCTTCTCGTAGCTGTGTTCCTGCTCTTTCTCGCAGGTCGCGCAGAGTATCGCCGCCGCTTTGCAATGGCCGCGATCGGGGTGATCGTAGTGCTGAGTTTGGTAGCGGTAACTGTTGCAGGGGATAAGATCGATATCGTGACGAGTGGGCTGCTCGGACGCTGGTCAACGATCCGGACCTCGACAACGCAAGACATTTCACTGCTTAGCCGAATCTACGAAGGTGAGGCGGTGCTGGCTCAAGTTGTGCAAAACCCAGTTCTTGGACATGGGCTCGGCGTTCCATACTCCAAATACGACATCATTACGCAGGAGATATGGACTTCTACGTGGATCCACAATGGCTACCTTGGCCTCCTGTATACATATGGCATCTGGGGCATCATTCTAATGGCCATCGTTTTCGCAAGTGCCATCCGACGCGGCTATCGGGCGTATCTGAGAGCCCCTCCGGGTGACCTAGCAGGGGCGGCAGGCCTTGCTGGAGCGGCCATGTGCTGCGGCCTGCTCGTTGGCACGCTCACCGAGAATCCGTTCCACAATGCCGACGGCTTTCTCGTGGTCGCTATTTCAACGGCTCTTGCTGCGGGAGCGCATGCACGCGTAATGGGGCGTCAGACCCAGTAAGACATGCAGTTCCCCACGAAGGGCCGTGTCCTGTTCGGCGTGGCAACATCTGTCGGGCAGGTCGTGGTGTCGAGCCTGCTCCTTTTGGGCGTTTACAGGTTTGTACGCGGCGAAATGGGCGCTGAACGGTTTGGCGTCTGGGCTGCCGTATCGGGTGCGGCGATGCTGGGCGTCGTGGTCGACGAGGTCTCGGAGGAGGGACGCTTCGCTACGTGTCGCGCTTCCAGTCGCGCGGGACCTTGCAGTCGCAGTGCCATCGTCGTCGAGACCGCACTGCTGAATGTGGTCTGCCTGGCCGTTGTCGTCATCACGATGGCATTTCCTTTTATGCAGCACGTTCTCGCCTGCGTTCTCGCCGACAGCCCAGACTCTTTCGTCGCCGAGGCACAGCGTACTCTCCCGTGGGCGCTATGCTTTCCGGTGCTGAGCGCGCTTTCGAACGTGTCGTTGTCGGCCCTTGATGCACTTCACCGGGTCTCGCATCGCAACAGCCTGTGGGTCGTCGGATATCTCGTGTTCGCTCTCGTGTGCGTGGTGCTTATCCCGAGACGTGGCGTCGAAGGGATTGCCATGGCGCAGGCTGCGCAGTTTCTCTTCCTCGCCGTAGCAGGATGGCTGGTCCTGCGCCGTCATCTCCCGGAACTCGCCTGGGTGCCATGGAGATGGTCGCGTCCGGTTTCATTCGCGCTGCTGCGTTACGGACGCTCGTGGCAAGCCATCTCATGGCTCAACTTGTGCGTCGAGCCTCTGTTCTGAGCTTCTCCTCGTGCGCTTCGGTGGAGCTGCTTTTGGAGGGGATGCTGAGTTCGCACAGCGAATTGCCCTGCAAGTGCGCAACCTTGCCGTCGCAGCACAGCAGGCTCTGCTCCCCCTGCTCACGCAACTCGCCACGCAGGAGCCGAGCCGCCTGCGTGGTCTTTACGTGCACGCGATGAAGACCTCGCTCTTGCTGATGGCCGTCGTTCTGCCCATGATCTGGCTCGCGGGGCCCCTTGGCGCGCTTCTGTGGGATGGACGAGCGACAGCACCGGTGGCCCTTCTCATCCAGGTTCTGGCCGTGGGAGGGCTTCTCTCACGTTCTCGCTTCCCGCCTACTACGACTTTGCTGGGCGAGGCACCCTGCGTCCGAATGTCTTGAGCCTCTGTGTTCTGGCCGCGCTCAACGCGAGTCTCGGCTGGGCACTCGGCCAGATCTGGGGTGGATGGGGCGTCGTGACGGCGTACCTGTTCGCAACGATGATCGGCGGCGGCATCCTTGTTTCATTCTACCACACCAAGCACCAACTAAGACCACAAGACGTATTTTCGGTAGATCTGGGGTTTTTGATGGGGTTTTGCATTGCAATGGCTCTGGTCCATTTCGCTGGGCTCGTAGCGCGTCCAGGTGTACTTTTGTGTCTCGGCGTTGCGTACTACACAGTTTTGTACACCATGAGAAAATCAGACCTGCTGTCTCTGGGCCACAGGCTTTTTTCCAGATCACAATGAAAATCGCCTACGTCACACCCCATGCTCCAGGGGATCGCAGGGCCTACTCGGGTACGACGTCCCACATCCTCAAGGCCTTCGAACGCGCAGGTGCGGAAGTAACTCCAGTCGGGCCCCTCCGAGACCGAGGATCATGGGCTTTGAAACCCTACAAGCTTCTTCGAACGGCTGAGGGGACGCGAGTACGAACGCTTCAGAAGTCCGTGGTTGCTGCGCGGTTATGAAGCTCAACTCCGCCCAGCTCCCGTGATCGCGTGGGCCGATGTGGTCTTCAACCCGCTCGGCGTCTCCATTTCTCACCTTACATCCAAACCGATTGCCTACTGGGCCGACGCGCCGTTCGAGACGTTGCGATCTCTGTACCCGGCGCTGCGACCCTACGCCCCTTAAGACCCTCCGACATGCGCATGACACAGACGTTCGGCTCGTGCGCAGAGCCGTCCTTGCCGGATACTCATCGCAGTGGGCTGCTGACGGCGCGCTGCAACTGGTCGCTGAAGCAGCGAATGTGGCCGTCATTCCGTATGGCGCAAACGTCGAAGACCCTCCGCCCCAAGACTTGATCACGACGGGAATCTTGAGGCGATCGGTTCATGAAACCGTTTCGTTTTCTCTTTGTCGGAGTGGATTTCGTGCGCAAAGGCGGGCCGCTCGCTCTCCAAATCGTGGCTGCCCTTCGGGCTCGTGGGGTCAATGCATCGTTGACGGTGGTCGGCCCTCACGCATCTCAGAGTTCTGAGCCGTGGGTGCATCACGCAGGATCCCTAAACTCACGAATCGCAGCAGACCGTTCTGCTCTCGCCGCTCTTTATGACTCCGCGGATCTGTTTCTGATGCCGACGCGCGCGGACTGCACCCCGATGGTGATTGGAGAGGCCATGGCCTACGGGCTACCGTGCATCACTACAGATGTCGGAGGCGTGCGCAGTCTCGTTTCGGAAAGGACAGGAATTGTACTTTCTCCCACTGCACCTTGCGGTGACTATGCCGATGCCCTGTTTTCCCCTTCTCAAAGACCCTAAGCATTTACAGGTTCGATGGCCTGTGCTGCACGAGAACACTATGAAAGTAGGTTGAACTGGGATGCCGCGGCGCGGTGCTATCTCGACCTTCTCGACAACGCACTCGCTACTCGTGCCTGAGATCCGCCATCTCGTGCTCCAGTGGCCGCGACTCGGCCCGTACCACCTCGCGCAGCTCGCCGCGCTCGGGCGCGCGGCGGCGGAGCGCGGCATCCGCGTGACGGCGGTCGAGACGGCCAGGCGCGAGGCCGTCTATGCCGATGTGCGCGAGGAAACCGCACACGAGGGCTTCGAGCGACTCACGCTCTTCCCCGAGGCCACATTCGAGGAGATCCCGCCGCGCGCCGTCCACGACGCTGTGCGCCGCGCGCTCGACCGGCTCCGTCCCGACGCGGTCGGCGTCAACTCGTACAGCCTGCCCGATGCCCTCGCCACGCTCGAATGGGCACGCCAGAGCCGCCGCGTGGCCGTCGGCATGACCGACACGAAGGCCGACGACGGCCCGCGCAGCCGCTGGCGCGAGTCAATCAAGGCGCGCATCGTCGGGCAGTTCGACGCGATGCTCGTGAGCGGGACGGCCTCGGCCAGCTACGTGCGTGGGCTGGGATTCGCCGGGCCGGTGCGTACCGGCTGCGACGTGGTCGACAATGACTTTTTTGCCCGTGGCGCCGATGCCGTGCGTGCAGATGCGACAGACCCCATACCGCATTTCGTCGTCGTCTCGCGCTTCGTCGGCGTCAAGAACCTGCCGCGCCTCATCAACGCGTATGCGCGTTACATAGGCGATGTGGCCGCGCGCGGCCAGATGCCGTGGCCGCTCGTGCTCGTCGGCGACGGGCCGGACCGTGACCCTCTCGTCGCTCAAGCCGCCGCGTTCGGCCTCGGCGACCTCGTACAGTTCGTGGGCTTCGCGCAAATCGACGCGCTTCCGACACTCTACGGACGCGCCGCGGCGCTTGTCCATCCCGCCACCAAAGACACGTGGGGCCTGGTGGTCAACGAGGCGATGGCGGCGGGCCTGCCGGTGCTCGTCTCGCGCGCCGCCGGGTGCGCCGCCGACCTCGTCGAGGACGGTGTGACCGGATGGACGTTCGATCCCAACGACACGGACGCCATCGCCGACGCACTCGCCCGCATCGCCGAACTGCCGACTGCCGACCGCCATGCGATGGGCGAGGCCGGGCGCCGCGCCATCGCCGCGTGGACGCCCGAGGTCTTCGCCGACGCCTTCCTCGACCTCGCCGACGCCGGGCGCGCCACCTCGAACCGCGGCCTCGACCCAGTCGCCGGACTCATCTTCCGCGCCCTGCGCGTGCTCTCGCGCTCGGCCACCACCTTCCACGCCGTCCGTGACTGACTCTGCATCCGCCGCCTCGCCACGCGTCGTCGCTAAGACCGCACCTTCAACTCGGACGCTGCCGCACGCGACGTGCTCAACCCGCCTCGGCCGTGCCTTCACCGCCCATGCCTGAGATCCGCCATCTCGTGCTCCAGTGGCCGCGACTCGGCCCTTACCACCTCGCGCGGCTCGCCGCGCTCGGGCGGGCCGCGGCGGAGCGCGGCATCCGCGTGACGGCGGTCGAGACGGCCAGGCGCGAGGCCGTCTATGCCGATGTGCGCGAGGAAACCGCACACGAGGGCTTCGAGCGACTCACGCTCTTCCCCGAGGCCACATTCGAGGAGATCCCGCCGCGCGCCGTCCACGACGCTGTGCGCCGCGCGCTCGACCGGCTCCGTCCTGACGCGGTCGGCGTCAACTCGTACAGCCTGCCCGATGCCCTCGCCACGCTCGAATGGGCACGCCAGAGCCGCCGCGTGGCCGTCGGCATGACCGACACGAAGGCCGACGACGGCCCGCGCAGCCGCTGGCGCGAGTCAATCAAGGCGCGCATCGTCGGGCAGTTCGACGCGATGCTCGTGAGCGGGACGGCCTCGGCCAGCTACGTGCGTGGGCTGGGCTTCGCCGGGCCGGTGCGTACCGGCTACGACGTGGTCGACAACGAAGCCTTCGCCCATGGCGCCGATGCCGCGCGTTCGGACGGGGCGGATGACGCGCCACACTTCCTCGCCATCAACCGCTTCGTCGCGCGCAAGAACCTCCATTCCCTCATCGACGCGCACGCGCGCTACACCGCGGCTGTCGATGCGAAGGGCGACGCGCCGTGGCCCCTCGTGCTTCTCGGCGACGGACCGGAGCGGGCAAGCCTGGAAGCAGGCGTCGAAGCCCGCGGGCAGGTTCATTTCGGCGGGTTCGTTCAGGTCGACGCACTCCCGGCGCACTACGGACGCGCCGCGGCGCTCGTCCACCCGGCTCTCCACGACCAGTGGGGCCTGGTGGTCAACGAGGCGATGGCGGCGGGCCTGCCGGTGCTCGTCTCGCGCGCCGCCGGGTGCGCCGCCGACCTCGTCGAGGACGGTGTGACCGGATGGACGTTCGATCCCAACGACACGGACGCCATCGCCGACGCACTCGCCCGCATCGCCGAACTGCCGACTGCCGACCGCCATGCGATGGGCGAGGCCGGGCGCCGCGCCATCGCCGCGTGGACGCCCGAGGTCTTCGCCGACGCCTTCCTCGACCTCGCCGACGCCGGGCGCGCCACCTCGAACCGCGGCCTCGACCCAGTCGCCGGACTCATCTTCCGCGCCCTGCGCGTGCTCTCGCGCTCGGCCACCACCTTCCACGCCGTCCGTGACTGACTCTGCATCCGCCGCCTCGCCCCGCCTCGTCGTCGCTGGCTACTTCCCGCCGCCCGCCACCGGGCAGGCCGTCGCGACCGAGCGCGTGGCATCGCTGCTCGGCCCCGTCTGCGAGGTCGCCCGCGTGTCGCTGCAGGGGACGCACGGCCTCGAACTGCGCGCCGAGGCGCCGCCGACGCTCGCAGGGGCACGTGGCTACGCCCGCTCGGCGCTCGCATGGCGGCGGGAGTTGCGGCGGCACCCGAACACGACGGTGCTCTGGACGAGCGTCTCGCCCAAGATCGCCGGGCACCTGCGCGACTCCCTCCTCGTGCTTCCAGCGTTTGCGCCGACTCAGCGCGTCTTCGGCGTCGTCCACTGGGGCATCTTCGCGCAACTGGGCGCGGTCCGGTGGATGCAGCCGCTCGTGGCGCGGATGGTCGCGCGGCTCGACGGCTTCGTCTTCCTCGACCGAGGCCTCGCCGACGCCTGCGCCGACTTCATCCCCGACACCAAGCGGTTCGTCGTGCCCAACACGGTCTCTGGCGAGGTCATTGCGAGCGGCGCCGAACTCGACGCCCGGCGCGCGCCGTGGGCCGTGGGCCGGACTCTCCGCGTGCTCTTCCTCAGCAACATGCTGCCCGAGAAAGGCTACGACGATGTCGTGCGCGCCATCGGACGCCTGCGCCGCGATGGTGTGGCCGTCGAGGCGACGTTCGCCGGGGCGTGGCCAGACGATGCGCAGGCGCAGCATTTCACTGATCTCGTCGAGGCCAGCGGCGCGGGCGCTGCGGTGACCTACATCGGCGCCGTGCGCGAGCGCGAGGCGGTGCGCCGCCTGATGCTCGACCACGACGTCCTCGCCTTCCCGTCGCGCTACGCCACCGAGGCGCAGCCGCTCGTGCTGCTCGAAGCCTTCGCCTGTGGAATGCCGGTCGTCACGACGCCGATTGGCGCCATCGGGCAGATGCTCGACCACGGCGTCGAGGGGCGGTTCGTGCCGAGCGGCGCCCCTGCCGCGCTCGCCGAGGCGATCTCCACCTACGCCGACCGCGAGACGTGGCTCGCGGCGTCGAGGGCCGCCCGCGCCCGCTTCGACGCGCAGTTCAGCCCCGACGCTGTGCGCGCCGCGTGGATGCGCCTGCTCAACCTCGCCTGAGCCGCTTTCCCACGCCGATGCACCTCCTCGTCCACGACTTCTGCGGCTACCCGTTCGTGATTCCGCTGAGCCGCGAACTCGCCGCGCGCGGGCATCGCGTCACGCACGCCTACTGCCCGTCGATCACGTCGAACCCGTCGGGGAGCCTCACGCAGCGCGATGGCGACCCCGATGGCCTCGCGTTCCTGCCCGTCGCCCTCGACACACCGCTCGACAAGGCATCGCTCGTCACGCGATGGCGGCAGGAACGCGCCTACGGGCAGCGCATCGCCCGCGCCGCCCGAGAGATCCAGCCCGACCTCATCCTCTCCGCCGACACGCCGATCGACGCGCAGGGGCCGCTGATGCGCGCCGCGCGGGAAACCGGAGCGCCGTTCGTGTTCTGGCTTCAGGACCTCATCGGCGAGGCGATGGAGCGTCTGCTCGGCGCGCGCCTCGGCCCGGCGGGGCGGCTCGTCGGGCGCGTCTACACGGCACGCGAGGCGCGGATGCTACGACGCAGCGACGCCGTCGTCGCCATCACCGACGCGTTCCGGGCACCGCTCGCGCGGATGGGCGTCGACGACGCGCGCGTGTCGGTCGTCGAGAACTGGGGTCCGATCGCCGACGTGCCGGTGCGGCCACAGGACAACGAATGGAGCCGCGCGCACGGCCTCGCGGGGCAGACGGCGCTCGTCTACACCGGCACGCTCGGAATGAAGCACGACCCGATGCTGCTCGTCGCCCTCGCCGAAGCCTTCCGGGACCACCCGGACGTGCAGGTCGTCGTGACGAGTCAGGGCGCGGGCGCCGATGTCGTGCGGGCGGAAGCTGAACGGCGCGGCCTCGACCGGCTCCGCGTCGTCGGGTTTCAGCCCTTCGAGGCGATGGCCGACGTGATGGGCGCCGCGACGGTCCTCGTCGCCCTCCTCGAACCCGACGCGGGCGTCTTCTCGGTGCCCTCCAAGGTGCTCTCCTACCTCTGCGCCGCCCGCCCCGTCCTCCTCGCCGTCCCGCCCGACAACCTCGCCGCCCGCATCGTCGCGCGGGGCGACGGCGAGCACCCGGCGGGAATCGTCGTGCCGCCCGGTCCTCCCGACGCCTTCACCGCCGCCGCCCGCACCCTCCTCGCCGACGCCGATCTTCGCGCGCGAATGGGCGATGCCGGGCGTGCGTACGCCGAGCGCGCCTTCGACATCGGCGCCATCGCCGACCGCTTCGAGGCACTCTTCGCGGGCCTCAAGCCGCGTGCGAACACACGGTGAGATACGCGGCGTGATACGGCGTCGGGGTGGAGCGATGTTTGCGGCGGCGACGGCAGATGCTCTCGTCTCAGGAAGAGACCGGCCTGCAGAGGCTGACACGTCCGGCGCCGTATGTTTTCGCTTTCCTCCCTCCGATGCCCCCCTGGTGCTACGAAACCGCCCCGGCCTCGCCCGACGGCCTCGTCGGGTACGGCGTGCTCGACGCGCTCGGGATGCGCATCGGCGGGGTCGAGGGATGGGTCTGGGCGCCCGATGGCACGCTCGCGCTCGTGGTCGTCGCGCAGAAGTCGCTGCTGCGGCTGAGCCGCCACCTCGTGCCGCTCGGCTACGTCGTGCAGGTCGACCCGCGCCGCCGCTATTTGCACCTGCGCGAGCTCACGCGCCGCAGCCTGCCGATGCACTGCCCGCGCCTCGCCGAAAGCGGCCTCCCCGACGACGACGAGTTGCAGCGCACGATGCTCGAAGCCCCGCACGTGCGCCCCGAGATCGCCGATCTCCTGCGCGACCCGGCAACCGGCATCCACGCGATGCAGCCCGGACGCCTGCGCGTGCGCACCGAGCAGGGCGACGGCAGCGCGGCAGGGCCGCCGGAACTGCCCGCCTGGCGCCGCGCCGACCGCCTCGTCGAGCCGCGCCTCCCGGCGTGGACGCCGATCACGCCGCCTCTCCACACCGGCCCGTGGCAGCCCCTCGCCGACCTCGGAGGCGCCGACTTCCGCCGCTGAACGGAGGGCCGACCATGCGGCAATGATGCGGAGAGACGAACCGGAGGCGCAGGCAGCGCGGCGCCGTAGCTTGCGCGGCAGTCACCCTTCTGCTTCCCGTGCCGGTCTCCTCCACGCTGCAGGCGCTCCTCGTGCGCCTCTACCGCCTTCTCCAGCCACTCCTCGGCCCTGACGCGCGCCTTTTCGTGCACCGTCTCCGGCAGCGCCTGACCGGCGACACGTCCGAACTCGGCGAGGCGCTCGCCGCCGCCGCGCTCGTGCCCGACGGCACGCCGCAGTGGGTCGTCGAGGTCGGCGCGAACGACGGCGTCCGGTGCTCGAACAGCCGCTACTTCGTGCGGCGCGGCTGGCAGGCGCTGCTCGTCGAGCCCAACCCGGTGCTCTTCGCGCGGCTCGTCGCCAACACAGGAGGCGCAGCGGGCGTGACGTGCGTCGAGGCGGCGTGCTCGGATGCGCCGGGCACGATGACGCTGCGCACGTTCGAGGGCGACGAGGCGGGCCTGTTCGCCACGCTCCACCCCGGCGCCACGGCCGCGCGGGGTTCGGATACGTCGGTCGTGACGGGCCAGACCGAGGTGCGCGTCGAGCGCCTCACCGACCTCCTCGCAGCCCACGGCGTGCCCGAGCGCTTCGGCGTCCTCTCGGTCGACACCGAAGGCCACGACCTCGCCGTCCTCGCAGGTCTCGACCTCGACCGCTTCCGCCCCGCCGTTCTCATCACCGAAACCGACGACGCGTCGGAGGCCGAGAAGCACGCGCACTTGCAGCGCCACGGCTACCGCCTCGCCGACACCGTCGGCGTCAACACGCTCTGGCTAGACACGCGCGCCTGAGGCGTGATGGGTTGATTGTTGGTTGTTGATGGTGGGCCGTCAGCGTTGGACAGACGTTCGGCGACCGACGGCTCGCCCATCGCTGCGGCTCTGCTTCAGCGCCAGGCGCCCCGGCATCCGCCCCTGCATCACCCGCGCCCGGTCGAGCCGAAGCCGCCCGTACCGCGCGCGGTTTCGGGGAGGGCGTCCACCTCGTCCCAGACGACTGTCTCGTGGCGGGCGACGACGAGTTGCGCGACGCGCTCACCGCGAGTGACCGTGAACGGCTCGGCGGAGAGGTTGACGAGGAGCACGTGCACGTGGCCCCGGAAGTCGGCGTCGATCGTGCCGGGGCTGTTCAGCACCGTCACGCCGTGCTTGAGCGCGAGGCCCGAGCGGGGCCGCACCTGCGCCTCGACGCCCTCGGGGAGCGCGAGCGTGAGGCCCGTCGGGATGAGCGCGCGCCCGAGCGGGGCGAGCGTGACGGGCGCATCCTCGGGCACGGCGGCGCGGAGGTCGAGGCCGGCGGCGTGGTCGGTGGCGTAGGCGGGGAGGTCGAGGCCGTCGGCCTCGGGGAGACGGCGCAGGGGGACGCGAAGGGGCACGAAGGTAAGATAGGCGGCCGCAGCGGGGCAACTGCACGGGCGAACAGCGCAGGGACGGTCCGAAGACCGTCCCTGCGCGGAGAACGGCGGAGAGCGGACGTTACTCGATCGCCTTCGGTGGCACTTGGTCATCTTGGATGAACGGTGCCGACAGAGCGCGACCGAGATGCCGCGCTGCGATGAAGAGAGACCGCGTCGCGGAAGAGGTCGGATCTGCTCCAGGTTTTCGAGGTCCACCCCGCCGACGAGCCCGCGAACAAGTTGCCGATAGCGCGCTGCCAGAACCAGATGCCCATCATCTGCCTCACGACGTCCCGCCGGGCCAGCTTGGTCATCGACGAGAGGCCGACGGGGCTGAGCGCGAGTTCGCCGAGGTCTGGAAGAAGTAGCTGAACACAAGCCACGACGTCCCACACCTTAGGGCGCCGCCACTGGCCACGACGAGTTGGCGGCGAACATCAGATCGCGAAGCCCAGGCCCGCGAGGCCGAGGCCGATGACGAATTTCGTCGGGCCGAGGGTCGCGGGGGCCCCGAGCTTCACCCAGATCGCCGCGAAGACGGGGGCGAAGAGGATGACGAAGGCGATTGATCGTTCTGCAGCACGTCGCCGGCATCTCGAAGCCACCCGATCGGCGGTCGGTGAAGTCGCTGCGCGAAGAGGTTGAGGCTGGTCGAGCCCGCCTGCTCGAACCCGCTCCAAAAGATCGCGGCGAAGATGAAGAGCACAGACGATGACGGCGACGCGCTTCTTCTCGATGCGGTGAGGCCGCCCGCACGAAGAGGTAGGAGAAGTAGATGCGCCGCGAGGGCGACGACGATATAGCCGAGGTACTTGCCGGCGAACTGCTGGATCGTGCTGCCACGCCGTCGGTGGAGAGCAGGTACCCGAGCGACGAGGACAATCGATCAGTGACGGCAGCGGCAACCATGTAGAACCGCTGCGTCCGCACTCGCGCGCTGCCGCGTCGGCTCTCGTCGGTGAGGCGTCCGGCGGTCCCGAGGTGCCGGTCGCCGACCTTGTACTGCACGAGGCCGAGGAACATGCCGACGGCGGCCGCCAGAACCCCCAGTGCAAGCCGACCCCTCGCCGAGATAGCCCGTACGAGCGTCGTCCCGAGAAAGAGCCGATGTTGATGCCGGTGTAGAAGATCGAGAAGCCCGCGTCGCGCCGCGCGCCCCCCTCCGGGTAGAGGTCGCCGACCATCGCGCACATGTTGGGCTTGAGCAGCCCGTGCCGACGACGATCAGCACCAAGCCCGCGAAGAACGCTCCGTCTCGAGGGGATGGCGAGGGCGATGTGCCCGAGCATGCTGATCACGCCGCCGACGAAGCCGAGCGTCTGGCGCGCCCGAGCTTGTCCGCGATCCATCCGCCGGCAGGGCGACGATCGTAGACGAAGAACGTATAGATGCCCGTAGATCGCCGTCGACTCACCGACCGATCGAAGCCGAGGCCGCCGTTGGCGGCGTGACGGCGGCGGTCATGAACAGGATGAGCACGCTGCGCATCCCGTAGAAGGAGAACCGCTCCCACATTCGGTCGAAGAAGAGCGTCGCGAGACCACTCGGGTGGCCGAAGAAACCGCGACCAGCGGCGGTCTCCGACGGCGGCGCGCGACGACGCGGAGGAGCGGAAAGGGCCATCGGAGGAAGCGGGGGGCTTGGAGAACACGTGAACCGCCGAAGATAGCGCGGCCGCCCGGCCCAACGCCGCTTCGCGCCACCTTCGCACGCCCGCACGCCCTTCCGAGCTCCCCAACACACGCGCGCCGCCCGCGCCCGGAGGCACAGGCGGCGCGCGGCCTCTGGCAGGAGCTGGAGCGGATCACCCCGGGATGGCGGTCACTCCTTGACCGTCTCGCCGAGTTCCGAGAAGCCGAGGATGGCCTGCGGGCGCTCGTCGGTGGCCGAGGCGGTGCCGATCCAGATGTTGTAGTTGCCGGCGGCAGCGGTGCGGAAGGTCAGCTTGGCGTTGAGGTTGCCCGCCGAGTCGTCGTCGCAGAGCCAGCGCCCGTCGGGCGTGTAGACGATGAGGATGATGTCGGTGGCCGAGGCCGCACTGATGGTGAGCGTCGACTCGTCGCCCGTCCAGTTGAGGTCGATGTCGGGCGCGCTGTTGGTGACGAAGCCCGAGCAGGTGCCCAGCGTGAAGGCGTCGCTACCGCCGGCGGCGACGGTGCGGGTCGTCGGGTCGGGCCTGAAGCCGGCCTGCAGGTTCACCGTGTCGAAGATGGGCGTGGCGCGCCAGTTCGGGCGGGTCTGCGCGGCGGCGGGGAGGGCGGCCGCGCCGAAGGCGGCGGCGAGGAGAAGCGTGCGAAGGCGCATCGCGGTAGGGGAAAAGATGGAGGGGGTACATCGTGATCACCTGCACTTCCGAAGCTTCATACAGCCCGCTTCGCTCAGGACACACAAGTAACCACGGCAACGGGGGCCCGCAGCGATTGGTCCAACCTTTTTGTCGTTCCCGCAGAGCCAGCGCCCGCCCCACTGCCTCTCAATCGCCAGGGTGCATGGCGCTCGCAGGGTCTCCCGCCGCAGACACCGCGCCTCACGCCGTGCCTGTCGCCTCGCGCGCCGCGGTGCGAAACAGGGCTGCCGAGGCGAGCCAGAGCGCGCCGAAGCCACCTCCCGCAAACACGATCTCGCTCAGACCGGCGGAGACGCCTTCGTCGGTGCCGAGGGCCACCGCGACCGCCGTCACGACGACCTGCGCCACTGCCGCTGCGAGCATCGCGACGGCCATGCCGCGTGCCCGGAAGCCAGCCAAGACGCCTCCGAGGAGCGCGACCGCGAGCACCGCGCCGTAGAGCAGGTTCCAGTCGTTGCCCTCCGACCCGATCAGCCCGACGGCTGCGTTCACCCAGATGAGCAGGAAGGCGGCCAGAATGGCCACGCCCGCCCCGAGGCGGTAGGTGAGCAGGCCCGACCTCCGAACGACGAGTTCGAGGGCGCCGCCGACGCTTCCGAACAGGACCGCCGCGAAGGCGAAGTCGGACGCGGTCCAGTTGACCTCGTCGGTGAATTGCATGGCCACGAGGGGGAGCAGCAGCAGGGCCGCCGCGGCCGACCAGCCGAGAATCCGCAGGCGCTGTCCGCCTGTGCCGTGTGTGCGCGTGCCGTCTGGGGATGTGAGGGTGTCGTTCATCGGGGTGCCTCGGGGGGTTGAATGAGGCCGCAACGTACCGACGGGCGCTCGGGGCGGGCGTGAGACGCCGGTGAGGCGTTGCTGAGCAGGTGCAGAGCGAACGCCCGATGGGGCCGCCTCGGCGTTTTCGCCACATCTTGCGCCCGCCCGGCCCCCACGGTGCCGCATTTTTCGACCCGATCCATCCCCCGCCCCGATGACACCTGCCGCCCCGCTGCACCCGCCCCGCACCCACACCTGCGGTGCCCTCCGCGCCGCCGACACCGGGCAAACGGTGACGCTCGAAGGCTGGGTCGATACGTCGCGGCGGCTGGGCGGCCTCGTCTTCCTCGACCTCCGCGACCGCTACGGCCTCACGCAGGTCGTCGTCGAGCCGCAGCGCGAGGACATCTACGCCATCGCCGAAGGGCTGCGGAGCGAGTACGTGGTGAGCATCCAGGGGGTCGTGCAGGCGCGCGAGGGCGGCGCGAATGCGCGGCTGGCGACCGGCGAGGTGGAGGTTCGGGCGACCTCCATCGAGCTGCTCAACGCCGCCGAGCCGCTCCCCTTCACCGTCTCGAGCCACGCCGACAAGAACGTCGGCGCCAGCGACGACCTGCGGATGCGCTACCGCTACCTCGACCTCCGGCGCCCCGAACTCGCGCGCAACCTCGTCCTCCGCCACCAGGTCTACCAGATCACGCGCCGCCACTTCGACCGCCACGGCTTCCTCGAGATCGAGACGCCGGTGCTCATGAAGTCGACGCCCGAAGGTGCGCGCGACTTCCTCGTGCCCTCGCGTGTCCACCCCGGCAAGTTCTACGCGCTTCCGCAGAGCCCGCAGACGTACAAGCAGATCCTGATGGTGGCGGGCCTCGACCGCTACGTGCAGATTACGAAGTGCTTCCGCGACGAGGACCTCCGCGCCGACCGGCAGCCGGAGTTCACGCAGATCGATGTCGAGATGAGCTTCGCGCGCGAGGAGATCGTCCAGGCGATCATCGAGGAGCTGATGGTGAACCTCTGGCGCGAGACGAAGGGCGTCGAGCTCGTGACGCCGTTTCCGCGGATGTCGTACGCCGACGCGATGCGCCGCTTCGGCTCCGACAAGCCCGACCTGCGCTTCGCGATGGAGATCCACGACCTGAGCGCCGCGGCGGCCGGGTCGGGCTTCCGCGTCTTCGAGGATGCGCTCGCAGGCGGCGGCGCCGTCGTGGCCCTCGTCGTGCCGGGCGCGGGCGACTGGGGCCGCGGGCAACTCGACCGGCTCGACAAGGACGTCGTGCGCGGGCGGCTCCGGGCGGGCGGCCTGATCCACATTCGCCGTCCGAGCGCGGGCGGGGAGGCGGTGTCGTCGGTGAAGGCGGAGGCGCTGCCGGCCGGCGTCGTCGCGCGGATGGTCGCGGCGGCGGACGTGCAGCCGGGCGAGGCGCTCTTCGTGCTCGCGGGTCCGGCGGCGAAGGTCTTCCAGCAGGCGGGCGACCTGCGGCTGCACCTCGGGCGCGAGCTCGGCCTCATCCCCACGCCGGGCGCAGAGGGCGGGCTGCCGGAAAAATGGGCGTTCCACTGGGTGACGGAGTTTCCGCTGCTCGAATACAGCGAGGCCGACGGGCGCTACTACGCGATGCACCACCCGTTCACGAGCCCCGTTGCCGAGGATCTGCCGCTTCTCGCGAGCGATCCGGGCAGGGTCCGCGCGCGCGCCTACGACCTCGTGCTCAACGGGACGGAACTCGGCGGCGGCTCGATCCGCATCCACGACCGCGCGGTGCAGCAGCAGATGTTCGACGCGCTCGGCATCGGCGAGGCGGAGGCGCAGGAACGCTTCGGCTTCCTCCTCGACGCCTTCCGCTACGGCGCCCCGCCGCACGGCGGCATCGCCCTCGGCCTCGACCGCCTCGTAATGCTCCTCACCGGCGCGGCGAGCCTGCGCGAGGTCATCGCCTTCCCCAAGACGCAGTCGGCGCAGGAGCCGATGGTCGCCTCGCCCGACACCGTCGACGCGGCGCAGCTGCGCGACCTCCACATCCGCACGGTGCTGCCGGAGGGGTGAGCGGATGTTGGTGAGTCGTGAGTTGGTGAGGGGTGGGTTGCGAGGGGCGGCCGCACGCGAACACCGCCTTACCGGCGGTCGTACGCGGGTGAGACCGCTTCTCGCGCCTTCCATGCCCCCTGCCTCCTCGACCGCCCCAACTGCCGCGCCGCTCGTGAGCATCGGCGCCGGGTTGCCGTACCGCGGCTTCACCGCCGACGAGTACCACGCGATCGGCGCGGCGGGCATCCTCCACCCCGACGAGCGCACCGAGCTCATCGACGGACAGATCGTGCCCATGTCTCCCGTCAGCGGCCCCCACGTCTACTGCGTCAACCTGCTCGCCGAAGCGCTGATGGAGCGCGTGTTCGCCCTCCCACGGCCGCGCCCGCTCGTGAGCGTGCAGAGCCCGCTGCGGCTCGCCTCGCGCGTCGAGCCGGAGCCGGATGTCGCGGTGCTCCGTCCGGAGGCACGCCGCCGTCAGGTGCCGACGGCGGGTGATGCGCTGCTCGTCGTGGAAGTGTCGGTGTCGACGCGGGCGTACGACCGCGATGTCAAGCTGCCGCTGTATGCGCGGGCGGGGATTCCGGAGGTGTGGATCGTCGTGCCGGAGGAGCGGATCGTGGAAGTGTACCGGCGTCCGGGCGGCGCGGCGTACAGCGAGATGCAGACGCTCGGGCCGGAGGGGATGCTGACGCTCGCGGCGCTGCCCGAGATGGCTGCGATCCCGGCGGCGCCCCTGTTCGACTGAGCGCGGGCGGGACGGGACAGGCGCGGAACGATAGCCGGTGGTGGAACGACCCACGATCCGCGCCCCACCCCGAGGCAACGCTTCGGGCAAACCTCGCCGGTGAGGCGGGAGGCGGCTGCGGTGGGCTGTGGCGGGGTCTGCGAAGCGGCGTAGGTTTCGGCCTGCTCCCGCGCCTCTCGCGCCGCCCTCCATACCTCCACGCCTGTGCGCCGCCGCGTCATCCAGACCGGGTTCTGGATCTTCCTCGTCGTCTTGGTCAGCTGGGCGTTCTTCTCGCTCCTGCGGTCGTTCGTCGAGCCGATCCTGTGGGCCGTCACGCTCGCCATCGTCTTCCACCCGCTCTTCCGACGCCTGCGCGACCGCTTCGGCGGCAAGGAGAGCCTCGCGGCGACGCTGACGACGTTCATCATCTTCTTCGCTGTCCTCCTCCCCGTCGCAGGCATCCTCGCGGCGATGGTCAACGAGGGCCTCTACCTCTACGAGGAAGCGCGCTCGGGGCAGGTGCAGGCGCTCGCGCAGCAGCTTCAGGGCCGCCTGCCGCGTGTGCAGGCGCTCCTGACCGAGTACGGCATCGACATGACGCAGATGCAGGAGCGCTTGCAGACGAGCGTGGCGAACGCGGGGCAGTACGTGGCCGGGTCGGTCGGGTCGGCGGTCTCGAATGTGGCGGGCATCCTCGTCTCGTTCTTCATCATGCTGTACCTCGTGTACTTCTTCCTGAAAGACGGCTACCGCATCCTCGGGAGCATCGTCAAGGGGATGCCCCTCGGCGACGAGCACGAGTGGCGGCTGCTCGCGAGCTTCGGCTCGACGGCGCGGGCGACGATCAAGGGATCGGTGGTCGTCGGGGCCATTCAGGGGCTGATCGGCGGCGCCGCGTTTGCGATCCTCGGCATCCACGGGCCGATCTTCTGGGGCGTGATGATGGCGGTCGCGTCGCTGATTCCGAGCGTCGGGACGGCGCTCATCTGGGCACCGGCGGCGCTCTATTTCTTCGCCACCGGCGAGACGACGAAGGCCATCGTGCTCGTCGTCGTCGGCGGCGGCATCATCTCGATGGTCGACAACGTGCTGCGCCCGCTCCTCGTCGGGCGCGACACGGGCGTGCCGGACTGGATCGTGCTGCTCGTCTCGTTCGGCGGCATCGCCCTCTTCGGCCTCTCCGGCATCGTCATCGGCCCCATCGTGGCGGCGCTCTTCCTGACCGTCTGGGAGCAGTTCGCGCGCGAGTTCGACTACGGCGAATCCGACGGGGCAGGCCACATGGCCCCGGCCGCCGAGCGCAAGATGCGCGAGGCGCCCCCCGCTGCCTCGCGCGCGGTCGCCCGCGCCCTCGAAGCCGCCTCCGCCGCCGAAGCCGCCGCGCTCGCCGCCGCCGAGGCTGCACTCGACAGCGAGAAGAGCGGCGCCGCCACCTCCGACTCGCTCGACCAGGCGTCGGGCGACGCGGATGCCAGCGCCCTCTCCGCCCGCAGCCACGCCGAAGTCGCCATCGACGCCGTCCGACGACGCCGACGCCGCGGCCGACGATGCCGACGACCGCAGCGAGGCCATCAACACCGCCGCCGACGCTGCCGCCGACACGGCCCAAGTCGCCGCCGACGACGCCGACGCCTCCGCCGATGCTGCCGAGGACGCCGCCGAGTTCATCCGCAAACGCGTCGAGGGCGACGACTCGAAGGCGCCGACCGCCTGAGCGCCCCCCGCTGAGCGCATCGTCTCACCCGCCCAACCGCTCGGCCAGGACGCGGGCGAACCGGGCGGGCGCATCGGGGTGGTGGGCGAGGAAGAGGCTCGGCTCGACGAGTTCGAGTTCCATCAGATCGAGGCCGCCGTCGGCCCGCGCGAGGCCGTCGACGCGGGCGTAGGCGAGGCCGGCAGCACCGGCGGCCGCGAGCACCGCGCGGGCGGCGCCGACGAGCGCATCGGGCGCTTCGGTGCGCGTGTAGAGGCCGCCGTACTGGACCTGCACGCGGTAGTCGCCCGCCGCCGGGCGCTTGACGACGGCGTGCGAGAACGCGCCGCCGAAGAACAGGAGCGACCACTCGCCCGCCTCGACGATGTCGGATCGGAACGGCTGGACGAGGACCGCGCCCGCATCGAGAAGGGCGGCGAAATGGGCCTCGTCGGCGTCCGCAACAGGCATCGACACCCGAAACGTCTCGTACGACCCGCCCGAAACGGCAGGCTTGACGACGGCATCGGCCCATCCGCGCGCCGCGAGCACATCGGCCAGCCGGTCGCCCGGCGCGGGCCACGCGGTCTCGACGACCGGCACGCCCGCCGCGGCGAGGTCGCGGAGGTAGCGCTTGTCGAGGTTGGTGCGGACGGTCGCGGTGTCGTTGATCGTGTGCTGCCCGGCAGCGTCGAGGGCGTCGAGCCACGCGCGGAAGTCGGCGATGCGGCGGAAGTAGTCCCACGTCGAGCGGATGACAACCGCAGCGGGCGCGGCGGCGCGGGGCCACGGCGCATCCCACGGCGCGAATACGGTCTCGATGCCGAGCGCGGCGAGGTGCGAAACGGCGAGGCGGTCGTCAGGCTCGCCCTCGGGGCGCGCGGCGAACGTGGCGAAGTGGACGACGGAAGCAGGCATTGGGACGGTGGACGACGGACGACAGGCCGGTCGAACGCCACGGAACGGACGGGGGACGCGGAGGCGTAGCGCAAGATCGCGCCGCACGCGCGTTCCTCGCTCCTCCGACCCACCGCCGCCGCCGTGATTCCGCCCTTCGCCGCCGCGCTCACGCTCTCGCACGAACGCCTCGCACCCGTCGTCACAGCGGCGTTTCCGTGGGCGCGGTGGGAGGCGCTCGTGGCCGCGAATGGCGTCACGCTCGACCGACCGCGCGGCCATCCGCACCCCGCCTTCCCCGACATCCTCTACCCGCTCGACTACGGCTACGTCAACGGCACGTCGTCGCGCGACGGCGACGCCGTCGACGCGTTCGTCGGCACGCGCCCGGACCTCGGCCTCGTCGGCATCCTCCTCACACGCGACCACGTGCGCGGCGACCGCGAGGTCAAGCTCCTCGTCGGCACCGCGCCCGACGAGGTCTACCTCGCCCACGGCTTCCTCAACTTCGACCGCACGCGCCTCGACGCCGTCGCCGCCCTCCGCTAGCCGATGCGGGAGCTGTGGAGGCGGGCGATGGGGGGGTGATTGGGGAGGCGGGTGGCTATGGGGCACGGAGGGCACGACATCGTGCCCTTCGTGCCCATGCCTCCACACCGCGACCGAACTCGTCAGCCGAACACCCTCCGCATCATCTCGACGAACGCATCCGGCCCGATGCCATCGACGATCGGCAGCGTGCCGCCACCGGAGCGGGCACGGAGGGTGCAGAAGAGGTCGAGGAAGAACATCTGCGCCCAGTGGATCGGCACGGCGATCCAGAAGCTGCGCGCACGCAGGCACAGCGCCCCGAGCGCCACGCCGCCGACGACCGACAGGAGCGCCTCCGGCCACGGCTTCTCGGCGTGCATCGCCGCGAACGGCACCATCTGCACGAGCACCGCCCACACGCCGAACGCCCGCTGCGTGCCGAAGAGCACGAACCCGCGCCAGAGGTACTCCCAGCCCATCCAGTAGAACAGGAACAGCGCCTCGAACGTCCAGAAGAGCGACCAATCGCCCGCCGCCTGCCCATAATGCGGGTACGTCCCCTGAAAATCCGGACGCGACGAGAGCACCCACGTCCCGACGATGACGAGCGGCAGGTAGAGGAGCGCGAGCGTCCCCGCGAAGCGCACATCGCCGAGCCCGAGACCCGCCTCCGACGGGCCGCTGCCGGAAGCCGACGAGGAGCACGAGGACGGGGACGACGAAGCCGAGCACGCCCTGCGTGGCGAACCACCAGCCCCAGCTCCACAGGCCGTCCCACTCGGGCGAGAGGCGCCCGCCGAAGAGGTCGGTGTAGACGTCGCGGTCGCCGATGGCGAACTGCAACACGACGAGTACCGCCGCGAGCACGAGCACGACGACCGCCTGCCGGTCCATCGACCGCGCGGCGGCGACGAAGGCGCGGAGTTCGCCGCGCACGTCGATCGGTGCCTTCATCGGCCTGCTGCCGCGATGTGGTCGGCGAGAAAACGCGCGGCGAGCGCGTAGCCCGCGCGTCCGAGGCCAGAGACGACGCCGACGCAGGCCCCGGCGGTCAGCAGCGTGTGGCGGAAAGCCTCGCGCGCGTGGACGTTGGAGATGTGCACCTCGACTGCCGGCAGTGGCCGCACCGCCGCGAGCGCGTCGCGGAGCGCGATGGACGTGTGCGAGAGCGCCCCGAAGTTGACGACGAGCCCGTCGGTGCCGTCGGTGAGGGCGGCGTGGACGTGGTCGAGGAGCACGCCCTCGTGGTTCGACTGCGCGAACGTGAACGCGACATCGGGAAGCGCGGCGCGCACCTCGGCTTCGAGGTCGGCGAGCGTGCCGCCGCCGTAGACGTCCGGCTCGCGGGTGCCGAGCAGGTTCAGGTTGGGGCCGTTGAGGACGAGCAGGCGCATTCGGGTCGGGGCAGGCACGCCGGGAAGGTAGGGGCGCGGCGCGGCGGTGCGCGCCGTCAGGCGACCTCCACCACGAGGCCGTCGTAGGCGAGCGAGATGCCGCCGGGCAGCGTAGCCGTGGTCGCAGCGTGCGGCACGGTGTGCGTCATGTGGACGAAGTACGTCGCGCGGGCGCCGATGTCGAGCGCGAGGGCCGTCGCCTCGCCGATGGACAGATGCGTCGGGTGGGGCGCGTGGCGGAGGGCGTCGAGCACCAGCACGTCGAGGCCGTGGAGGAGCGCGCGCGATTCCGCCGGGATGGCGCTCACGTCGGTCAGGTACGCGAGGCCGCCGATGCGGTAGCCGAGGATCGGCGCGGCGCCGTGGAAGACGGGGACGGGCGTGACGGCCATCCGCGCGTCGGCGCCGTAGCGGCTCGCCACCTCGAACGGTCCGATCCACAATCTGCAAATCGAGCACCGGCACGCCGGGGTACGCCGAGCCGCCCCACGCGTACGGGTAGAGGCGCCGCAGGTGCGCCGCCGTCTGCCGCGTCGGCGTGGCAGGGGATCGGCGCGCGGGCGTCGTAGAGAACGGCCGCACGTCGTCGAGCCCGGCGACGTGGTCGAAGTGGTGGTGCGTGAAGAGCGCGGCGTCGAGGCGCGTCATCCCCGCGCGGAGGGCCTGCGTGCGGAAGTCCGGTCCGGTGTCGAAGACTGCCGTGAGGCCGTCGGCTTCCACGAGAGCGCTCGTGCGCAGGCGCCGGTCGCGCGGATCAGAGGAGCGGCACACGTCGCAGGCGCAGCCGATCACCGGAACGCCCGTCGAGGTGCCGGTGCCGAGGAAGGTGAGGCGCATCGCAGGTCGTCGGCAGTCAGTCCACCGCCAACCGCCCGAGGCACCGCCGCGATCCAGCGGCGCGCCATGATCCGCACGCCCATTCCCGCCGTTCATCACCCCGGCGCATCCCCCTCCCCAACCGCATCATCCGGCGACGCGGTGCGGCGGGCGCGGGCGTCGTCGAGGGCGCGGCGGAGGGCGGGGGGGACGAAGAGGCCGTCGAGGTTCTCGGACGCGAGGGCGTCGGCGAGGAGGGCGGCGTTGATCTCGGGCGGGTGGACGCGGTTGAGCACGACGACGCGCCGGTCTTCGAGGCGGCACGGGCCGCCGCGGAAGCGTCCGCGCTCGGTCCGCACGGTCAGGCCGACGGCCCGCGCGAGGCGGTCGAGTTCGCGCACGAGCGCCTCGGGCGTCACCGGCTCAGGCGCTCGCCATCGCCGACGGCGGGCGGGTGAGCTCTTCGCCGGTCGCGTCGTCGTGGATGCGGAAGGCGAACGGGCCGAGGGCGGCGTCGTGCTCCATCCGCACGCCCGCGCCGAAGCGCAGGCTCCACCGCACCGGGTGGGCGGGGAAGACGGCGGTCAGGTAGGCGGCGGCGAAGGGGTGGACGCGCAGGCACACCGACCGCAGCGCGCCTGCGCCGTGGCGCTCGGCGAGCCACGCCTCGATGCGGGCGACGAAGGCGTCGGGGTCGTCGCGGCGCGTCCGGCGCTCGTCGCGCGACTCGCGATCCTCGCGCGGTGCCCGGTCGTCACGACGTTCATCCCGGCGCTCGGCGCGGGGGGCGCGGTCCTCACGGGGGGCGCGGTCCTCGCGTCCGTTGGCGTCGTCGCGGGCGCGGTCGTCGCGGCGGTCGTCACGCGGTGCCCGGTCCTCGCGGGCGCGGTCGTCGCGGCGCTCGGCGCGGGGCGCGCGCTCGTCCCGACGCTCGTCACGTCCGTTCGAGTCGTCGTGGCCTCGCTCGTCGCGGGCGCGGTCGTCGCCACGCGTTTCGGCGCTGCGGCGGTCGTCGTCGCGGCCTCGCTCGTCGCGGCGCTCGTCACGCGGGCCTCGCTCGTCGCGGTTGCCACGTCCACCGCGACGACGGTCATCGCCGGGACGCTCGTCGCGCGGGGCGCGCTCGTCGCCACGCATCTCGGTGTTGCGGCCCCGGTCGTCTGATCCACGGTCGTCGCCGCGCGTCTCGATGCTGCGGACGTCGGCATTTCTGGTGCCGTTCGCGTCGGCGTAGGCGGCCTCGTAGTCGTCCAGTACGGGCGATCCGATGGGCGAGGCGCCGGGGGCGGGCGGCGCGGCGGGGAGGTCCCAGCCGGCCGGGGTCTCGTCGGGGCGCTCGCTGTGGGTGAACGACGGGCGCAGGCGCTGCCGCGTGATCTGCACGACGCCGAAGTCCGACATCGGCAGCAGCTTCGTCACGGCGCGGTCGTTCTTGAACTCGCGCTTCATCTCGTCGGTCACCTTCCGCCGGTTCTTGTCGTCGCGGAGGTCGATGAAGTCGATGCAGATGATGCCGCCGAGGTCGCGCAGCCGAAGCTGCCGCGCGATGGCGCGCGCCGCCTCGACGTTGACGCGAAGGGCGTTCTCCTCCTGGCTCAGGCCGCGGCCCGCACGCCCCGAGTTGACGTCGACGACGTGCATCGCCTCCGTCCGCTCGATGAACAGGTAGCCGCCCGAGGGAAGCTGCACGCGCGTCTCGTAGGCCGCGCGCACATCGCGCTCGATGCCGACGGCGTCGAAGATCTGCCGGTCGCCGACGTGGAGGCGCACGCGGTCGGCCATGTCGGGCGCGACGGCCTGCACGTAGCCCTTGATCTGCCGGAACAGCCGCGGATCGTCGACGAGGATGCGCTCGAAATCGTCGGTGAACAGGTCGCGCACGACCGACGAGACCATGTTGACGTCCTCGAAGAGGAGCGCGGGCGGGCGGGTGCTGCGCGCGAGCTGCGCTTCGAGCTTGCGCCACTTGTCGACGAGCAGGCTCAGGTCGGTGTGGAGCGTGCGGGCGCTCTTGCCCGACGCCTGCGTGCGCACGATGACGCCGAAGCCCTCGGGCACGAGCGAGCGGGCGAGGGCGCGCAGGCGCCGCTTCTCGCGGAAGCTGCCGATCTTCTTGGAGACGGCGATGTAGTCGGCGAGCGGCACGAGCACGAGGAAGCGCCCGGCGAGCGAGATGTCGGTCGAGACGCGCGATCCCTTGTGCGAGATCGGCTCCTTGATGATCTTCGCGAGCACCTTCTGCCCCTGCTGCAGGTAGTCTTCGAGGCGGTTGCGGCGCTCGATCCGGCGGACCTCGCGGCGCGGCTTCGGCGCCGGGCGGCGCGGGCGGTGGCGGTTGTCGAGCCACCGCGCGACGGCGTCGCGGCGGGCGGATTCGCCCGAGACGCTCACGCCGGTGCGGCGCACGCGGGCGCGGCGGCGCTTGGTGCTCCGCGCCACGCGCACGTCGGCGCGGAAGTGGCGCCGCCCGACTTCGGGGCGCTCGTCTTCGAGGAAGGCGAGCTGCTGCGGGAGGTTGTCGGTGAGGTCGGAGAAGTGCAGGAACGAGTCCTGCTTCAAGCCCACATCGACGAAGGCCGCCCGGATGTTGGGCATGACCTTCTTGATCTTGCCCAGATAGACGTTGCCGATCGTGCGCTCGTGCTCGGGTGTTTCGAGGTGGAACTCGACGAGCTGTCCGTCTTCGAGGAGGGCGATGCGGGTCAGGTCACGACGCGCGTTGACGATGATTTCCTTGGAAGCCATGGGTGGCGCCCGTGAGGGCGCGGCGAGGGGGCGGCGCAGGTACCGTCCGCGCGCCTCGGGCTCTGCGCGCAGCGTGGCCGGAGCGCGCTCCCGGCCGCATCGACGCGGGGGAGACGGCTCGGCAGACACGCCGCGTCGCGCAACGGCGAGGCGGGATGCGGGCGCGCGAGGCGCCGCCGAAGGAGAGAGGAGGGCGGACCTCCGAGAGCGCGCGCCGAGGCGCGGGCCGACGGGAGGCCGCAGGAGGAGACCGTCACGGAGCACAGGCCACCACAGGCGGCGGCCACAATCGCCACGCGGGCACGCAGAGGAAAGACCGGCTCTCAGAAGACGATCTCTCCGGGCGCGTCGGCGCGGCACACAAGCGGGGCACGGCCCTCGCCGCACGGACGTTCGGCGGAAAAGACTCCCGCCGGGCGTATCCCCGAGCGGCGCGGTTGGGAAACCGTGCATGGCGCAAGGTACGACCGCCGCCGTCGTTGCGTTGCACGGACGCGGATGGAGCGCTCTCGCCGCCCGAACGGACGACCACCGCGATCGTCGCAACGGATGCTGCGGACGTGGCATTCGGCGCGGCTTCACACGTCCGGCACAGGCGCCCGGCACCTTCGAAACAGGGGCGCGTTGGGCCATCGATAGCGCTTTTCCCGATGCGGGGGCGCGCTTCGGCACCTCCTCCGCTTTCCCTCGATTCCCCATCCCCATGCAGGACACGGCCTCCACGCCCGACGGCGCCGCCGCCACCGCCCCGGCCGCCACCGCTCCCCCGAAGACCAAGTTGGGCGGCCTCGAAGGCGTCGTCGCGCTCGAGAGCGACCTCTGCGAGATCGACGGCCAGAAGGGCGAGCTCATCTACGTCGGCTACGACATCGACGACCTCGCGCGCAACACGACGTTCGAGGAGGTCGCCTACCTGCTCTGGCACCTGCGCCTGCCCACGCAGGACGAACTCGACGACCTCAACCAGGCCCTCGCCGCCGCGCGCGAACTGCCGGACGGCGTCTACACGATCCTCCGCACCGCGCCCGCCGACGCCAACCCGATGGCGGTGCTCCAGACCGCCGTCGCCGCGCTCGGCCTCTTCGCCGACGAGGTCGACTCGACCGACTGGCAGGCCAACTACGACCGCTCCGTCGCCCTCACCGCGCAGATCCCGACGATCATTGCGGCCTACGACCGCATCCGCAAGGGCCTCGAGCCGGTCGCGCCGCTCAAGGACGGATCGACGGCGACCAACTTCCTCTACATGATCAACGGCACCGAGCCGGGCCCGGCCGCCGTCAAGATCTTCGACGCCGCGCTCACGCTCCACGCCGAGCACGGCCTCAACGCGAGCACCTTCACCGCCCGCGTCGTCGGCTCGACGCTCTCCGACATCTACTCCTCGACCGCAGCGGCCATCGGCGCGCTCAAAGGCCCGCTCCACGGCGGCGCCAACATCGAGGTCATGAAGATGCTCATGGAGCTCGACGAGACCGGCAAGACGCCCGAGGCGTGGGTCAAGGACCGCCTCGCGGCCAAGGAGAAGGTGATGGGCTTTGGCCACCGCGTCTACAAGACGTTCGACCCGCGCGCGGCCATCCTCCGCGAGACCAGCGAGGACCTCGCCAACGAGCGCCCGGACCAGAAGAAGTGGTACACGATGTCGGTGGCCATCATGGACACGATGAAGGCGGAGAAGAACATCGACCCCAACGTCGACTTCTTCTCGGCGAGCGTCTACTACATGCTCGGCATCGACACCGACCTCTACACACCGATCTTCGCCCTCGCGCGCATCACCGGCTGGACGGCGCACCTGCTGGAGCAGTGGAAGGCCAACCGCCTCATCCGCCCGAGCGCCGACTACACCGGTCCCCACGGCCTCACCGTCACCCCGATCGCCGAGCGGGGCTGACGCCCCGACGCCTCCGCTCCACGCAAAGCCTGTCAGGTCCCCCGACCTGACAGGCTTTTTGCTGGCCGGACGTTCCGAGCGGATGCCCAGCACGTGTCGGGTGAAAGGGGAAACAGGTGGACGGGCGAGCCGGGCGCAACACGCGGACCGGCGCTCCCGTAGCGCGTGCCAAACACCCCCGCTTCCATGTTCGAGACCATCCGCGCGCACGTCCCCGCCGCCCGCCGCCTCACCGACGACCGCCTCACCGCCATCGTGGCTGCCGTCGTCGTCCTCATCGCCGTCGCCTCGACGATGGGCATGTCGCTCGGCACGATCCTCATCGGCGCGGCCATCGCGGTCGTCGTCGCGCGCCGCATCGGCGAGCGGCACCCGGCGATCGTCGTGCATTCCGTCGATGCCTTCGAGGATGCCGACGAGGCGCCTGCGGCGACGAACGACCGGCGCGAGTGGACCTCTGAGCGTGCGCCTGAGAGCGGCATCGATCCGCTGCTCGCCCGCGCGATGGCGCTCCGCGAGCGTACGATGAGCCGCACCTGAGCGCCGCCGCGCCCGGCGTTCCCTTTCCTTCCGATCCCCGACGCCGATGACGCTCGACTTCTCCCGCCCCGGTCTTCACCGGCACGTCGCGGCGTACGTCGCCGGAATGGCGCTCATGGTCGGCATCAACCTGCTCACCTCGCCGGGCGTGTGGTGGGCGCAGTGGCCCGCCCTCGGCTGGGGCATCGGGCTGCTCTCGCACGCGACGGCGTCGCTCAGGCGCGGCAGTATCTACAATCCGGAGGACGAAGACGAGGTGCGCCTCACGAGCGCCGTCCGGCAGTCGCAGATCTCCCTCCCCGACGACGGCGCGCCCGGCGACATCGCCACGGAGCGTTCGGAAAGCGACGCGATGGTCGAGCGCGCCCGGGCCCTCCTGCGCCGCGAGCGCGGCTGAGCGAGACCCCAGCACGCACCGGGCGCGCACGTTGGGAAATCTGGGCGACGCGCTCCGCCGGAGATGAACCGGTCCGACCTTCGGTCTATCGCGATTACATCTCCTACGTGCCATGCCGTTCGCCCCAGTCGTTCGCCAGATCGCCCTCGCAGCCGTTCTGGGCACTGCCCTCGCCGCTGCTCCGCTCGCCTCGGCGCAGGTGCCCCTCGGAGGCCTCGTCAACGGCGGCTGCGAGACCCCGATCGACCCCACGGACCGCACGCCCGTCGGCTGGACGAGCACGCCGACGGGCGCGTGGGAGTGCCGCAACGGCGATGCCTTCGGCGGACCAGCGGCGCGGGAGGGCGCGCGGGCGTTCCTGAACGGCGGCGGGCAGCCCGGCGAGAGCGTCACGCTCACGCAGCGCATCCAGGCCAACAGTGCGCTCGCCGGGCGCACCGTCACCTTTACCGCCTACGGCGCACGTCCGGTCGGAAACGGAGACAGGATCGCGCTCACGCTCGCCTTCTTCAACCCGTCGGACGTTCAGGTCGGCGCGACGACGACCAACACGTTCACGCCCGTGAGCGGCGTGTGGACGAAGTACACGGTCACAGCGCTCGCGCCAGCGGGATCGTCTCGGCTCCAGGTGGGGATGCGCTGCGTCGCCGACGCGGTCGATTTCTGCGACGCGATCTTCGACGACACGTCGCTTGCCACCGATCAGGCACTCCCGGTCGAACTCGTCGCCTTCACCGCCGCCGCGAGCGGCACCGGCGCGCGCCTCGCGTGGACGACGGCGAGCGAGACGAACAACAGCGGCTTCGTCGTCGAGCAGCAGCGCGGCGGCGACTGGGCCGATGCCTCGACGTTCATCGCCGGGCGCGGCACGACGAGCGAGCGCACCGACTACACCACCGACGTGACCGGCCTCACCGCCGGGCGCCACAGCTTCCGCCTGCGCCAGACCGATGTGGACGGCACGACGACGCGCTCGGCCCCCGTGACGGTCGAGATCGCCGCCCCCGGCGGCCACCGCGTGACGCTCCTCGGACGCCGCGCCGTGCGCATCGAAGCCGCCGAGCAGGCCGTCCGCGTGGCCGTCTACGACGTGCTCGGGCGCGAGGTGTGGACGGACGAGGCCTCGGTCTCGGGCACGGCGGACGTGGCGCTTCCCAGCCTCGCCCGCGGCGCCTACGTCGTGCGCGTGACCGGCGAGCGCTTCGAGACCTCCCGCACGCTCGTCGTGCGCTGACGGGCGGCGTCTACGCGGGCCGCACGTCCGGACCCGCCGGCGCAGGCGGTGCGGCGGCGTCGAGGATGCGCCGAACGGGGCCGAAGCGCCGGAACGGCTCGGGGGCGAAGCGCGCGACCGACGAGACGGCGCCGAAGGAGATGAGCCTCCCCGCGCCGATGGCGAGCGCGAGTTCGGGGAGGGGAATCCCGGCGAGCGCGACGGCCACGGTCGCCGTGTGCATCGAGAGCGGCACGGAGGCCGAAGACGGCAAACGCGCCGTAGGTATCGGTCCACACATCGACGCGGGGGTCGATCTCGGGCATCGCGCCGCCGATGAGGGCAGGCCCGACGTGCGCCACGAGCGCCGCGAAGGCGACGGCTCCGACCGTCGTCCCCGCTGCGAACCACAGAGGCGCCACGCGCCACCGCGCCGGGCGCGCGAGGACGGTCGCCACGAGCAGCGTGTTCGCGGGCGCGATGGGGATGAACGCATCCGCCGCCGAACTCACCGCCGTCGCCGCCGGATAGAGGCGGCTGTCGACGCGGGCGCCGAACCACCGGGCGGTGCGAACCGCCGGAGCGGCGGGAGTGGGGGGGAGAGAAGGAACGGGGATGCGGACGCACGCCTACGCCCGTATCCCGGACGCGGTCGCTTGGACCCTGCGGAACCCTGTCAGGCCGAAAACCAGCGTCTGTGCGCCGCGATCAGACGTTGAAGCGGAAGTGCATCACGTCGCCGTCCTCGACGGTGTAGTCGCGGCCCTCGGCGCGCATCAGCCCGGCCTCCTTGACGGCGCCCTCGGTCTTGAGGCGCGCGTAGTCGGCGTACTTGATCGTCTCGGCGCGGATGAAGCCCTTCTCGAAGTCGCTGTGGATGACGCCCGCCGCGCCCGGCGCCTTGGTGCCGCGCGTGATCGTCCACGCCCGCGCCTCCTTCGGCCCGACGGTGAAGTAGGTGATGAGCCCGAGCAGCCGGAAGGCGGCGGTGATGAGGCGGTCGAGGCCGGGGCGGTCGAGGCCCATCTCGGTCAGAAACAGTTCGCGCTCGTCGGCTTCGAGCTCGCCGATCTGCGCCTCGAGGTCGGCGCAGACGACGATCACCTCGGCGCCCTCGCGCGCGGCGATCTCGCGGACGGTCGCCACGTGCGCGTTGCCGTCGCCGTCGGGCAGGTCGGCCTCGGCCACGTTGGCCATGAAGAGGAGCGGCTTGCCGGTGAGCAGGAACAGCTCGCGCAGCCAGATCGCCTCGTCGTCGGTGGCCGGTTCGTAGGCGCGGGCGGTCTTGCCGTCGCCCAGGTGGACGCTCAGGCGCTCGTAGAAGGCGAGTTCGTCCTTGGCCTTCTTGTCGCCCGTCTTGGCCGCGCCGACCTGCTTCTTCGCGCGCTTCTCGGCGGTGTCGAGGTCCTTGAGCAGCAGTTCGGTCTCGATGATCTCGATGTCGCGCGCCGGATCGACCGACCCGGCGACGTGGACGATGTTCTCGTCCTCGAAGCACCGCACGACCTGCACCACGGCGTCGACCTCGCGGATGTGCGAGAGGAACTGGTTGCCGAGTCCTTCGCCCTTCGACGCGCCCTCGACGAGGCCCGCGATGTCGACGAACTCGATGGTCGCCGGAAGCGTCTGCTTCGACGAGGCAAGGGCTGCGAGCGTGTCGAGCCGCGCGTCCGGCACCGGCACGACGCCGACGTTCGGCTCGATCGTGGCGAACGGGTAGTTGGCAGCAAGGGCTGCCGCACTCGACGTGAGCGCGTTGAAAAGCGTGGACTTGCCGACGTTGGGCAGGCCGACGATGCCGCAGGTGAGGGCCATCGGGTCAGGAAATCAGGTCAGAGAGGAAGTCAGATCGAAACGCAAGAACGGCACCGCGCGCCTCCTCCCGCACCTACGCGCCGCCGAATGCGACGCGAACGCACGTCCCGGCACCCGCGCAGCGTCACCCGCAGTACGGTTCGAGGAAGACCGTCCCGTCGTCCATCCGCAGCGCGCAGAGGCGGCCGAGGTCGGGGCGGGTGGGGCCGTAGACGCAGCCGGTGTCGAGGCCGATCATCGGGGCGGCGAGGAGCGGGTCGGGGCGCGGCGTGTGGCCGAAGACGACCGGCTTCTCCCAGACGACCGTCGAGGGACGCACGCGCAGGTGGTCGCGGCTCCACAGCAGCGTCTCCTCGTCCGGCGCCGCCATCTGCTCGGCGACGCTGCGGTGCGGGTCGAGACCGGCGTGGACGTACGCCGCCTCGGGGGCATCGAGCGCCAGCAGCGTCTCGCGGAAGAAGGCCGCGTGGGCGTCCGGAACGCCGCCGCGGGCGCCGTACTGCCGCATCGTCGCGTCGCCGCCGTTGCGCGTGATCCAGGCGTCGTAGGCGGCGCCGCGCAGGCCCGCGAGTGCGTCGAGCATCATCTGGTCGTGGTTGCCGCGCAGGAACGTGCATGTCGTGCGCGTGGCGAGGTCGAGCAGGAAATCGACGACGCCGGGCGTGTCGGGGCCGCGGTCGATGTAATCGCCGAGGAAGACGAGGTGGTCGTCGGGCGTCGGGGCGATGCGGGCGACGAGCGCCGCGAGCGTCCGCGCGCACCCGTGCACGTCGCCGATGGCGTAGCGCGCCACGTCAGCCCTCTCCGTCCGTCGAAGCATCCGCCGCCGCCGCGTTCGGAGCGCTGCCATCGACCGTGCCGGTGTCGCCGGTGGCGTCCGCAGCGGTGCCAGCCGACGCGCCGGACCCATCGCCCGTCTCGTCGGAGGCGGCGGCGAGGGCGGCTTTCGCGGCCTGCCGGGCGGCGTCGCGGCGGGCGCGGGCGTTGCCCGATCCGTCTCCGGAGCCGACGCGGGGCGCGCTCGGCTGTCCGGGCGTCGAGCCGACGAGGCCGCGCCCGACTTTCTTGATCCGTCCGTCCTCGCGGAGCCTCGCGAGCACGCCGTCGAGCACGCCGTTCACGAACTGCCCGCTCTTGTGCGTCGAGTAGCGCTTGGCGATCTCGATGGCCTCGTTGATCGTCACCTTCGGCGGGATGTCCTCGAACCCGAGAAACTCGGTGATGGCGAGGCGCAGGAGCACGTGGTCGACGAGGGCGATGCGCTCGATCTCCCAGTTCTTGACCTGCTGCCCGATGAGCGCGTCGACGTCGTCGTGGAGGTCGAGCGCGCGCAGGAAGAGCGCCTCGCCGAAGCGCCGCGCCGTCGGTTCGGCCTCTTCGAGGGCAGGCAGGAGGACGGTGTCGAGCACCTCGCGCGGGTTGCCGCCGCCCTGTTCGAGGGCATAGAGCGCCTGCATAACGCGCTCGCGGACTTCGCGCCGGGTGATGGCCATCGTCGGATCGGAAGAGAGAAGGAGGCCGTCTTGTAAGCCGCGCCGGTGCCGGTGTTCTTGCCCGCGCCCGCATTCACCGCCTGTTCGCCCCTCGGGGGCGTGGGGGGACGGGTGTAGGGAGCCGACGACCCGGCTGTGCGCCCAAACGTCCCGTAGGGGCGGGTCTCGACCCGCCCCGTTGCACCTCCACCGCCCCGGCAAGGCACGGCCCACAGCCGACGACGACGGCTGTGGCGGGGAAAGACCTGTCAGGTGCAGGGACCTGACAGGTCTGCACAGGGCGAACGCAATTCCCCCTGCGCGCCACATCGCGCATGACTACCTTCGCGCATCCACACTCCGCCCCGCGCCGATGCGCCCCGACGGCCTGCCCGACCTCCGCACCGTTCCGGCGCTCGTGGTCGCGCTCGGCCTCGCCGCAGGCATCGTTCTCGCCGACGCGCTCGCGCACGCCTCGGGCTCGCCGCTGCCGGTGTGGCCGTGGACGCTGGCCGCGACGGCTGCGGCGCTCGTCGCGCTCGTGCCCGAACCGGCGCGCCTCGTCTCGCTCGCCCGCCTCGCGCGGATGGCCGCGCTCGTCATCGCCGCCGTCGCCCTCGGTGGACTTCTCGGCGCCCGCGACGCTGCCCGTCCGCCCGGCAGCGTCGCCCACCTCGTGCCCGTCGACGACGCCCGCGCGCCCGACACCGTCCTCCACGGCACCGTCGCCTCGCGCCCGCGCACCCGCGCCGGGCGGACGCGCTTCGCCCTCACCACCGACCGCTCCGGAGCGCCGCGCCGGGCGTGGCGGTCGTCGGGACCGTCGAGGTGACGCTCGCCGGGCCGTCGTGGGAGCCACCGGTGCCGTTCCCGCCCCTCCGCGTCGGCGACCGCGTGCGCCTGACCGGACGCCTCGCCGCCCTCCCGGCGCGCCGCAACCCGTCAGACTTCGACTACGGGCGCTGGCTCTCGCGGCAAGGCCGCGTCGCCACTGCTGCGCGTCTATGAGCCACAGGCCGTGCGGATCGTCGCGCCCGCGCATCCGGACGGGTTCGGAGCCGCGACGGCGGCGGCGCGGCAGCGCATCGAGACCGCCATCGCCCGCTACATCCCCAGCGCCGACGGGCAGGCGCTCCACACGGCGCTCCTGCTCGGCGACCGCTCGGCGCTCGAACCGGAGACGGAGGAAGCCTTCCGCCGGACTGGCCTGACGCACCTGCTCGCCGTCTCCGGCCTCCACGTCCTGCTCGTCGGGATGCTGCTCTACGGCCTGCTCGCGGGCGTGCTGCGGCGGATGACGCGGCGGCGCATCGTCGTCGATGCCGTCCGCGCGGTCCTGACGCTCGGCGTGCTCGTCGTGTACGCGGCGGTGACGGGCGGCTCGGCGTCGGTGGTGCGGGCGGTGGTGATGGCAGCGGCGCTCATCGGAGCCGATCTCGCGCAGCGCTCGTCGTCGGCGATGAATGCGCTGGGGCTGGCGATGCTCGTCGTGCTGGCGATGCGCCCGGCGCAGGTCTTCGAGGCCGGATTCCTGCTGTCGTTCTCCGCCGTCGCGGGACTCGTGCTGCTCGTGCCGGTGCTGCGACGGCCCATCGAACGGCGCCCGCGGCTGCGGCGGATCGCCGAGCGTCCAGGCGTGCGCGGCCTCGTCACCACGACGCTCGCCACCGTCGCGGCGAGTCTGGCGACGCTGCCCGTGCTCCTCGCCGTCTTCGGCCGGTTGCCGCTCGGCGGCCTCCTCCTCAACATTCCGGCGATCCCGCTCACCTCGCTCACGTTCTCGGCGTCGCTCGCCACCGTCGCGTTCGCTGACCTTCCGGCGCTCGCCGCGCCCCTCGGACGAAGCGCCGACGCGCTCGCCCGCGCGCTCCTCACCCTGACCGAACGCGGCGACGCGTGGCTCGGCGCGCTCGCCTACGAAGGCGCGACGACATCGGCGCTCTGGACGCTCGTGCTCGCCTCGCTCGTCGTGACCCTCGCCGCCTGGCCCCGCCGCCGACTCCGCGCAGGCGCCCTTTCGGCGACGCTCGCACTCGTCTGCGGCACCGTCTGGGCGGGCGCGCTCGACCGCGACGCCGACCCGCACCTCGAGGTCCTGTTCTTCGATGTCGGGCAGGGCGACGCCGCGCTCGTGCGTCTCCCCGGCGGCAAAACCGTGCTGGTCGACACCGGCCCCTCCGACGACCGCGGCGATGCGGCCACGCGCACGATCCTCCCGCACCTGCGGCAACTCGGCATCGACCACATCGACGCTGTCGTCATTTCGCACCCGCACCGCGACCACGAAGGCGGACTTCCCGCGCTCCTGCGCGCCGAACCTGTCCACACCGTTGTCCACAATGGGGACAACTTCAACTCCGACGTTCACCGCACCGTCGCCCACCTCGCCGACAGCCTCGGCGTCCCGCTGCGCGCCGTGAAAGCGGGCGATCGCCTCGATCTCGACCCCACCGTCACGCTCGACATCCTCGCCCCCGCCGATACGCTCACCCATCCGTCGGAGACCAACGACGCCTCGATCGTCGTGCGGATGCGGTACGGCACGACCACGTGGCTCTTCCTCGGCGACGCGCAGCTTCCGAGCGAGGCGCGGCTCGTGGCGCGCTACGGCTCGCTCCTCGGCAGCAGCGTCGTGAAGGTCGGGCACCACGGCTCGCGGACCTCGTCGAGTCCGGCGCTCGTCGCCCTCGCGGCGATGCCCGGTTGCCACGCCGTCGTCAGCGTCGCCGCTCGGAACGTGTATCGCCTGCCGAACCCCGAAGTTATCCGCCGCTGGCAGTCGGCCTGCCCGAACGTCCACGAGACCTCGGCGTCAGGCGCGGTCTGGCTTCGCAGCGATGGGCTGACGGTCGAGGAGATCGCGTGGCGTCGGTGAAGCGAGAGCATCGGGGAGCAGGCAGCGGGGCCGGGGTCTGCGGGGAGCGGAGTCGATGGGACCAACCTACCGCGCCCGCCTGCCCTCGCGCAAACCGGTCCTTACCCTCTCAGGGTCTATCTATCAATGTTTTCTTTTTTATAAAAGAGTAGAAGGAGAGTAGTAGGGGCTGTGGATACGTGGATAACCGCATCGTCCACAGGGTGTGGATGGAGTGTGGACGGCCGAGGGGCACTTGTCCACACGCCGTCCACGTGGGCGCACGCTCGCACCGTCCCCACAGGGTCAGTTCTGGGCGTTTCGAGAGACCGGACGGCAGGTTGTCCACGTGCCCACAGTCGTCCACAGGAAACAGGTCCGTTACAGTCCCCGGCCGTCCACCAGTCGTCCACAATGTGGACGAGCGCGTGCCGGATGTGGACAAGTGTGGCGGTCGTCCACGTCCGTCCGCCGGCCTGTCGGCGCGGGCGAGTTGCCTACATTTCGTCCCGCACTTGTCCACACCGTTGTCCACACTGTGGATGAACAGGTGCCCGCGCATGTGCGGCGCCCCTGAGGCCCTCCAATCGCCGTTTCTCCCCGTCCCACGCCCGATGCCGCTCGATTCGCTCTGTGGAAAACGTGTCCTGGTCGGCATTTGTGGCGGAATCGCCGCCTACAAGGCCGCTTTCCTCGTCCGCGAGCTCGGCCGCGCAGGCGCCGAGGTCCGGGTCGTGATGACGCCCGACGCTGAGCGCTTCATTTCGCGCCTCACGTTCGGCGCGCTCGTGGCCGGATCGGTCGATGTCGATCTGTGGCCGACTGCCGGCGTCGGACGCGACGGGAAGCTGGACGCGCCACGTCGATCTCGGCCTCTGGGCCGACGTGATCGTCGTCGCGCCCGCCACCGCGCACACGCTCGCGCGCTTCGCCACCGGCGCCTGCGACACGCTCCTCGCCGCTGTCTTCCTCTCCGCACGCTGCCCCGTCCTCGTGTGCCCGGCGATGGACCACGACATGTGGCGCCACCCGGCGACGCAGGCCAACATCGCGACGCTCCGCGCGCGCGGCACACACGTCCTTGGCCCCGCCTCCGGCCCGCTCGCCTCCGGCCTCATCGGCGAGGGCCGCCTCCCCGAACCGCCCGCCATCGCCGAAGCCATCGCTGCGCTAGTTGAATTGCAGACCGATCGGTCGGAAAGCACAGAGGGAAGCCTCGCGGGGCAGCGCGTCCTCGTCACCGCCGGCCCGACGCGCGAGCACATCGACCCCGTCCGCTTCCTCTCGAACCCGTCGACGGGCACGATGGGATTCGCCATCGCCGCCGACGCCGCACGCCGCGGCGCTGACGTGGTGCTCATCTCCGGACCGGTCGGTCTGTCCACGCCCGCCCACGTCCGCCGCATCGACGTGACGAGCGCCGATGAGATGCACGCCGCCGTGATGGCCGAGGCTGCCACTGCCGATTTCGTCGTGATGACCGCCGCCGTCGCCGACTACGCGCCCGCCGAGACCTTCGCCCACAAGGTCAAGAAGGACGACGGTCCCGCCTCCATCGCCCTTCGCCGCACGCCCGACATCCTCGCCGCCCTCGGCGCCGCGAAGCGCGACGGCCAGACGCTCGTGGGCTTCGCCATGGAAACCGACGACGGCGAGGCCAACGCCCGCGGCAAGCTCGCCCGTAAGCACCTCGACTTCATCGTCCTGAACGTCCTCACCGACGACGGCGCAGGCTTCGGCACGACCACCAACCGCGTCACCGTCTTCTCGGCCAGCGGTGCTCGCCACGACCTCGCCACCGCCCCGAAGCCCGAGATCGCCGCCCGCATCCTCGACATCGTGACCGTGCCAGGAGATGAGACCGAACGGTCGGTCAACTCAGAAGTCAGTGCCTGAACACGGCGGCGCTTCGTCGAGGAGTGCCCAGAGGGTCGGGTAGAGGTCGGCGGCGGTGACGCGGCCCTCGGCGATCAGGCGCAGGCGCCCGGCGCGGTCGAGGACGTAGGTGATGGGCATGACGCCGCTCGCCCCGAGCCTCTCGACCATCTTGCCGTCGTCCATGACGAGCGCGTACGAAACGCCGATGCGCTCGGAAAAGGACCGAACGGTCTGTTCGTCCTCGTCGATCGAAATGCCGACGACCGACAGACCGTTCGGTCCGTAAGCACGAGCGAGGCTGTCGAGTTCGGGCATTTCGGCGCGGCACGGCCCGCACCACGTCGCCCACATGTTGAGCACGACGACGCGCCCGCGCTGCTCGGAGAGGCGGAAGAGGTCGCCGGAGAGCGTCGGCAGCGCGAAGTCTGGCAGCGCCGCCGCGACGGGCAGGCTCTCGCGCACTTCGGCGGCGGAGACCGTGATGCCGGGCGGCACGGGCAGCGGCGCGGGTTGCGCGCGGGCGATGCCGATGGGCGCGAGAAGTGCGAGGAGGAAAGCAAGACGTTTCATGCCCGGACAACGCGACGGGCGACGCCATCGGTGCCCGGCGCCACACGCATTCCCAGCCCGTCACCCGATCCACGTCGTGAGGAGGTAGAGGAGCACGCCGACGAGGCCGCCGACGACGGTGCCGTTGAGGCGGATGTACTGCAAATCCTTGCCGACGAGCACCTCGATGCGGTCGGAGACAACGTCTTCAGGCCACTCGTCGAGCGTCTTGCGGATGAGGTCGGGGACGCGCTCGCCGTGCTCGCGGATGGCCCACTCGACCGTCTCGGCGACCTTCTCGTTGACGGCGGCCTGGAAGTGTTCGTCGGAGAGCATCGAGCGCCCGAGGTCCTGCCCGCGCTCTTCGAGGAACGCGAAGACGGCGGAGTCGGGGTCGTGGAGGTCGCGCGTGAGGAAGGCCTTGAAGTCGTGCCAGCGGTCGACGGCGAAGGTTTGCAGAGCCGGATTGTCGAGGATGCGGTCGCGGAAGGCGTCGACCTTTTCCTGCATCTCGGGGTCGGTGTCGAGGCGCTCGACGAAGTCCTGCACGCGCGTGTGGATGCGGGCGCGCATCGGGTGCTCGCGGTCGGTGAGCATGCCGTTGATGGTCGCGTCGATGCGCGACATGATGGCGTCGGTGACGAGATCGACGACGAACATCGGCACGAACCCCGGCACCTGCCCCTTGACGGCGTCGTGGATGCTGTCTCGGTTGTCGGCGGCGACGGTGGCGGTGCCTTTGAGGAGTTCGTCGAGAAGGTCCTCGTGCTGCCCGTCGCGCGCGATGCCGAGGAGAAGGTCGGAGAGGCGCGGCGCGAGGGCCATGTCGCGCAGGCGCGGGAGGACGTTGCGGGTGGCGAATCCGCGGATGCGGTCGTCGGACAGCCCTTCGACGGCGCCCTCGAAGGCCCCGACGAGCTTCTCGCGCAGCCCGCGCACGTGGCCCGGCGTCTCCAGCCACGTCCCGGCGATCTCGGCGAAGTTGACTTTCCGGATGCGCCCGACGACGTTCTCCGGCGAGAGGAATTGCCCGCCGACGAAGTTTCCGAGGGCGTTTCCGAGGCGCGCCTTTCGCGTCGGGATGATGGCCGTGTGCGGCGTCGCGATGCCGAGCGGGTGGCGGAAGAGCGCGGTGACGGCGTACCAGTCGGCGAGCGCGCCGACCATCGACGCCTCGAAGAACGCTTCGAGCATCCCCCACCAGAAGGTTCTCGGGAGGAACGCGTGGACGACCAGAAAGCCGACCGCCGCCGCGACGAGCGCACCGAGGGCGATGCGTTTCATCCGCCGCAGCGCCGCGCGCTTCACGTCCTCGTCCTTGATCTTCGGCAGCGGCGCCCGGAAGAGCGGCCCGCCGACGGCCCCATCGGACGCCGGGCGCAGGGCGGCAGGCGCCACCGGAACGGCCAGTGTGGGCAGCGTCGCGACGGCGGCGGTCGTCACGGGCGCGGACGTGTCGGGCAGTGCGGTGGGAGCGGGAGGAAGGGCGGGGTCGGGCATCGGGTCGGGGCAGGGCGTCGAGCGGATTCGACGGGCGCGGGCTTTTGTTTCGCGCACGCGGCGATGGGCAGCGGCGCGGCAGCCGTTGCCCGCGCCGATGTCGCCGCCGATCTTGGCACCCCGTCCATCCCCCGTCGACATGCGCCGCGCCCCTTCGCCCCTGCTCCTCGCCGTTCTCGCGCTCGGCGCCTGCCGCGCGGCGCCCGAACCGGCGCGAAACGCGGGGCGCGGCGAGGCCCCGGTGGCTGCCGATACGCTGTTCGCGCCGCCGGGTGAGGCGAGTCGGCTGACGGGCGGGGCGGCGCTCGACACGGTGTTCGCGGGCGATGCATGGGCGTTCGCGGTCTCCGATCTGGGGAGCGAGGCCGTTGTGCAGAGCGCGTCGGCGGAGGTGCGGCGCTCGCCCGCGTCGACGTACAAAATCGCGCACACGCTCCTCGCACTCGACCTCGGCGTCGTGCCCGACACGTCGGCGATGCTCGGCTACGACCGCGCCGCGTACCCGCGCGAGGCATGGTGGCCGGCGACGTGGACAGGCGAGATGCCCGTCGGGGCGGCCTTCCGGCGTTCTGCGGTGCCCGTCTACCGGCAGATCGGCGCGCGGATCGGGCGCGCGCGGGCGCAGGCGTGGCTCGACCGCGTCGGCTACGGCAACCGCACGATCGGGCCGGACACGAGCGGCGCCGATGCCGATGTCTACTGGCTCGACCGCAGCCTGCGCATCTCGCCCGCCGAGCAGGTCGCGTTCGTCGGGGCGATGTGGCGGCGCACGCGTGGCGCGGGCGATCTGCCGGTGTCGGTGGAGGCGGCGCGGGCGGTGCGCGACTTCATGCGCCTCGATTCGGCGCGCGTGCCCGGTGGCGGCGTCGCGGTGCTCTACGGAAAAACCGGCTGGACCGGCACCGACGGCGGCGACCCGGCCGCGTGGCTCGTCGGGGCTGTCGAGCGGGGCGGGCGCGTCTACCCGTACGCGGTCGTCCTCGACCGCGAGCCGGCGACGCCGACCGAGCGCCACGACCGCGCCCGCGCACTCCTCCGCGCAGTCGGCGTGTGGCCGTAGCGCGACGAGGTCGTGGCGAGATGTGGGACGCGGGACGTGCACGCACGTCCCCTACGGTTGCGGTGGGGGTCGATGCGGCCGGAGGCGTGGGCGGATGCGGTAGCGAGGTGCCGCGGGATGATGCGGGGCGGGTTGGCGGGCGGGGCGGTTGGCGGCGATCTTGCGGCCTGGTTCACTCCGCCGCCCGATGCTCCGCCGCTCCCTCGCCCTCCTCCCGCTCGTCGCCGCGATCGTGTTTGCTCCGACCGCCGCCGCGCAGGTCCACACGCCCGCCGAACTGGCGACGAACGCCTCGCTCACCGTCAAGGAGATCATGGCGCACGGCGACACGCTGCGCCGTGCCCTCCCGACGCCGCTCGGGTGGGACGAGCGCGGCGACGCCTTCTACTTCCGCTGGAATCCCGGTGCGCGCCTGCCCGCCGACTCGCTCTACCGCATCCGCCGCGGCCAGGCGACGCCCGAGGCGGTGCCCTACGCCGAGCGCCGCCGGGGCATCGAGACGTTCGGGGGATGGGGCCACGGCGACCTCACCTACTCGCCCGATTTCGCCCGCAAAGTCACCACGCGCGGCGGCGATGTGATCGTCATCGACCGGTCGACCGGCGCCGAACTTCGGCTCGCCGAAACGTCGGCGCGGGCCTCGGGGGCGCGGTTCGCGCCGTCGGGGCGGGCGGTGGTTTACCGGCAGGGCGACAACCTCGTGCGGCACGACCTCGCCACCGGCGCCATCCGCCAGCTCACCGACATCCGCAGCGGAACCGCGCCCGCGCGCCCGGCGCCGACGGCGCAGCAGGCAGCGCTGACGCGGCAGCAGGCCGACCTTTTCGGCGTCGTCCGCGACCGCATCGCCGAGCGCACCGCCCGCGAGGCCAGCGCCGAGGCCGACCGCCGCGCCGACGCCACGCCGCGCCCGGTCTACCTCGGCGGCAAGACGCTCGGGCAACTCGCCATCGACCCGTCCGAGCGCTTCGTCACCTACTCGCTCGGCACCGCGTCCGGCGCGACGAACACGCAGGTGCCCGCGTGGGTGACCGAGAGCGGCTATGTGGAAGACCTCACGTCGCGCCCGAAGGTCGGGCAGCCGCTCGGCAGCTCAGACCTGTGGATCAAGGACCTCCGGCGCGACACGACGATCCGCGTCGATCTCGCGCGCCTGCCCGGCGCCGACGCCGCGCCCGCCTTCCGCAGCGAGTACGGCGACACCGCCCGCGCCCGCCGAGCGCTCACCGCCTTCGGTCCGTCGTGGTCGCCCGACGGGCGCGTGGCCGTCCTCGACATCCGCGCGCAGGACAACAAGACGCGCTGGATCGCCCGCCTCGACGCCGAAACCGGCGCCCTGACCGTCCTCGACACGCAGCAGGACGACGCGTGGGTGCGCGGCGGCGAGACCGGCTGGATGCCCGGCGGCCACACGTTCTGGTTCCTCTCCGAAGCGAGCGGCTACGCCCACCTCTACACCGTCGACGCGATGACGGGCGCCGTGCAGGCGCTCACGAGCGGCGCGTTCGAGGTGTCGAACCCGCGCCTGACGCGCGACGGGAAGACGTGGCTGTTCGCCTCCGGCGAGGCGTCGCCGCACGAGATCCACCTCTACTCGATGCCCGCCGCCGGGGGCGCGCGCACCCGGCTGAGCGCCGAACCCGGCCACCACCGCGTCTCCGACGACCCGCGCGAGGACGTGCGGATGACGCTCTTCTCGACCTCGACCGCCCCGCCCGACCTCTACGTCGCCCCGCTCGGCCTCGCCGCCCGCCGCGGCGCCGCGCCCGCGCCGCTCGCCCGAATCACGACATCCACGACGCCGTCCTTCCGCGCGCGGATGTGGCAGGAGGCCGAGATCACCACGGTTCCAGCGTCGGACGGGGTGAACGTGCCCGCGCGCATCTACCGTCCGGAGGCCTTCGGCGCTGCGCCGAACGGGGCCGCCGTGCTGTTCGTCCACGGCGCCGGGTACCTGCAAAACGTCCACCGCGGCTGGGCGACGTACCCGCGCGAGACCATGTTCCACCACCTGCTCGCCGCGCGCGGCTACACCGTCCTCGACCTCGACTACCGGGCGTCAGCAGGCTACGGGCGCGACTGGCGGACGGCGATCGCCCGCTTCATGGGCGGGCGCGACTTGCAGGACTACGTCGACGCGAGCCGCTACCTCGGCGCCGAAAAGGGCATCGACCCCGAGCGCGTGTTCATCTACGGCGGCTCGTACGGCGGCTTCATCACGCTCATGGCGCTCTTCACCGAGCCGGAGCACTTCGGCGGCGGCGCGGCCCTTCGCAGCGTCACCGACTGGGCGCACTACAACCACGGCTACACGGCGGGCATCCTCAACACGCCCGCGCTCGACAGCGTCGCCTTCCGCCGCTCGTCGCCGATCTACCACGCCGAGGGCTACGCGGGCGATCCGCTGCTCATCGCGCACGGAATGGTCGACACGAACGTCCACTTCCAGGACGTGGCGCGGCTCGCGCAGCGGCTCATCGAACTCGGCAAGACGGGCTGGGAGATGGCGGTCTACCCGGTCGAGGACCACGGCTTCGTCGAGGCGACGTCGTGGACCGACGAGTACCGCCGCATCCTCGGCCTCGTCGAGGAGAGCGTCGGCCCGAACCGGCGGCGCCGCGCGATGCCGGAGTGAGGACGGCGGGGCCGCTCAGGCGTCGACCGGCTCTGGCTCGGCGGCGGGTGCGGTGCGCGGCGGAGAGTCAGCCGCGGCAGGCGCGTCGAAGCGGAGGGTGACGCAGGTGCCGACGCCAGGTGTGCTCTCGACGGCGAGGCGGGCGCGCGCGCGGGCGGCGAACTCGCGGCAGAGGCCGAGGCCGAGGCCGGCGCCGGTCTCGCCCGCCGTGCCCGCTTCGGGCGCCGGGCGCGCCGCGTCGAAGAGCGTGGCGACGACCTCGGGCGGCATCCCGCGCCCGGTGTCGCGCACGGAGACGACGACGGCGCCGTCGGCCTCCATCGCAACGCTCACCTCGACCCGTCCGGCGCGCGGGGTGAACTTCAGGGCGTTCGAGATCAGGTTGCGGAGCACCAGCAGGACGTGGCGCGCGTCGGTGGCGGCGTGGACGGCGGAGCCGGGGCGGTCGAGGACGAGCGCGACGCCCTTGGCATCGGCGCGCGGCGCGGCGTGGGCGACGGCGCGGGCGGCGATCTCGCCGACATCGACGCGCGGAAGCTCGGCGGCGGCGGTGGGTGCGGCGGCGAGGAGCGATGCGGCCCAGGCGAGCACATCGTCGAGCTGCTCGCCGGTGGCGGCGAGGTGGCGGCGCACCTCGCGCAGCATCTCGTCGCGCATCTCGCCGTCGAGGGTGCCGTCGTCTGCGAGGTCGAGGACGGAGACGAGGCTGGCGAGCGGGCTGCGCAGATCGTGCGAGAGGACGGAGACGACGCGGTCCTTGATGGCGCCGAGAGCGGCGAGGTCGTCGGCCTGCACGCGCAGCGTCTCGTACTGCGCCCGGACCGTATCGACCGCCGCTTCGAGGTCGTCGTGGGCGTGCCGCAGGTCGTCGCGCTGCCGCTCGATGCGCGCGAGATAGCGGAGGTTTTCGCCGTTGAGGATCGCCACCGACGCGTAGAGGAATCCGAAGAAGAAGATGTAGCGGATGAAATCGCGCGGCACCATCTCCATCCCCATGTCGATCCACGCGAAGAGCGCCCCCGCCCCGACGAAGACCGCGACGACCACCCACGTCCGCCGGTAGAGGTAGAAGGCGGTGATCGCGACGACGATCAGGTAGTAGCGACCCACCTGGGGCACGCCGGTGAGCAGCGACGCCCCGGCGGAGGCAACGATGTGCAAGGCCGTGTTGAGCGGCGGGGTCACGCGCACGGCACCCGCTCCGTGGAAGAGCAGCGTGGCCACGCTGATGGCGACCGAGAGGCTGTGGAGCACCCACAGGTGCCGCGCCATCGTGCCGGCGGTGGCAAGCTCGAAGGCGGTGAAGATCACCACCGACGCGATGACGGCGACCGCGAGGCCGTTGAGCAGCCGGATGCGCCGGACTACATCGAGCGGCTGTCCGTCGGCGACGCCGACGGAGAGGAGGGGGAGCAGAGACATCGAGGGGCGCCGTGACCGGCGGATGTGCCGGTCGAATATCGGCCGCTCAAGCGGCGGCACAACTCCACGCGGTACGGTACGATGCAGCGACGCGCCGGGCCTGAACGCAGCGCGCCCCGCCGGGCACAGGGGCCGGACGGGGCGCGTCGGAGCGGGAAACGAGGCGGCTCAGAAGCCGTCGTTGACCTCGTTCGGCTGGCGGAAGAAGACCTCGCGGTTGAGCATCTCGTGGATGGCCGTTTCGGTCGGCTTGACGCGCTTCTCGAATTCGAGCGAGATGCGGGCCTGGTCTTCCTGCATCCGCGTGTCCTCGACCTCGGCGCCGAGGCCCTCGAAGTACGAGAGCTTCTCGTCGAGCTCGGCCTTCTCGTACTGCGCGAGCTGGCGGGCGCGCTTGGAGAGGATGGCGACGGCTTCGTAGATGTTGCCGGTCTGCGAGCGGAGCGCGTCGAGGTCGATCGTCTGAATGGCCATTTTCGGGGGGCGTCGGAAGGGAAGAAGCGGGGAATGCGCGCGGTCGGGTCGTTGCGTGACGGGATCGCGGCAGTCAAGCACCGAGGTACCGGCCCACGAGCGCGCGGGTTTCGGCGACGGCGGTGTCGAGGTGCTCATTCACGACGATCGCGTCGAAGTGGGGAGCGTACGTGATCTCGTCGGCGGCGCGGGCGAGGCGGACGGCGAGGGTGTGTTCGGTCTCGGTGCCGCGCGTGCGCAGTCGGTCCTCCAGGACCGCGAGCGACGGCGGAGCCACGAAGAGCGTCAGCACGTCGGCGCCGAAGCGCTCCTTGACGGCGAGCGCGCCCCGGACGTCGATGTCGAGGAGGACCGACGCGGGCAGGTCGCCCGAGGCGCGGGCGGTCGCGCGGGCGGCGTCGAGTTCGGCCCAGAGCGTGCCGTAGAACCGTCCGGGGTAGACCTCCTCGAACTCGACGAACGCGCCCTCGCTCACCATCCCCCGAAACGCGGCCTCATCGACGAAGTGGTAGTCGACGCCGTCGCGCTCGCCCTCGCGCGGCGGGCGGGTCGTGGCGGAGACCGAGAACCGCAGGCCGGGGATGTCCGCGAGCAGGCGCCGCGCGATCGTCGTCTTGCCGGCGCCCGAGGGGGCAGTGAGCACGACGAGGCGCGGGCGGGCGTGGGCAGGCGCGGAGGCGTCGGGCGGCGTCACTCGACGTTGGCGGCTTGCTCCTTGATCTTCTCGATCTCCTCCTTCATGGCCACGACGAGGTGCTGCATCGCGGCGTCGTTGGCCTTGGAGCCGAGCGTGTTGACCTCGCGGCCCATCTCCTGCACCAGAAAGCCCAGTCGGCGGCCGGGCGGTTCGTCGCCTGCGATGGCTTCGTGGAAGAAGCGCAGGTGCGCGCGCAGGCGGACGGTTTCCTCGGTCACGTCGAGGCGGTCGGCGAGAAGGGCGATCTCTTGCTCGATGCGTTCCGGCGCCACGCGGCCACTGCCGACGAGGTCGTCGAGGCGGTCGGTGAGGCGCTGCCGGGCCTCGACGACGCGCTGCGGGGCCATCGTCTCCGCTTCGGCGGTCATCTCGGCGAGGCGGTCGAGGCGGGCGGTGAGGTCGTCGGCGAGGACGGCGCCTTCGCGGGCGCGCATCGCCACGAGGTCATCGAGCGCGGCGGTGAGGGCGGCACTCGCGGCGGCGTCGAGGGCGTCGTCGGCATCGTCTGCCCTCGCGGGAGCGTCGGTCGTGAAGACGTCGGAGAAGCGGAGGAGGTGGTCGAGGCGGACCGGCTCGTCGATGCCCGCGGCGGCGGCCAGCTCCCGCAGCAGAACGACGTGGCGCCGCGCGGCGCTCTGGTCGACGCGCGTCTCGCCGTCGCTGCTCTCGTCGAGGCTCAGGTGAACGCTCGCGGTGCCGCGCGCAAGGTGGGTGCGGACGAGGCGTTCGGCGGACGCTTCGAAGGCGCCGAGCGCGCGCGGCGTGCGCACCTTGACGTCGAGGAAGCGTCCGTTGACGGTCTTGACCTCCGCCGAGACGGCGCGCCCGGTGGGCGTCGTGGCCGTGCCGCGGCCGAAGCCGGTCATGCTGTGCATCGGGTCGCGGCGCGGTCGAGGCGCGGTGCGTGGAGGGGGCGAAACGAGCGCGCCGCCCACGGATCGAGGCCGTCGGCGGCGCGGTGCGGGCGCCGTCGGCGCTCGGTGCGGAGAGAGAGGGATTCGAACCCTCGATACGGTTGCCCGTATACACGCTTTCCAGGCGTGCTCCTTCAACCACTCGGACACCTCTCCAGGTGTGCCTCCGTCTGCGGGAGACGGGGCGACGAAAATAGGGGCCGGACGCCAGCCCGCCCGGCGCGCGGGCGCGGATGCGGCGGAAAGTCGCTCCAATTTGACGAAGCGCGCAGGCTGCGGCAGGCGCGGCGGAGGCGTCAGACCTCCATCACCTCGGCCTCCTTGCGCGCGAGCGTCTCGTCGACGCGCTGCACGTGCTGGTCGATGAGCTTCTGCAGGCGGTCTTCGGCGTCGCGGAGCAGGTCTTCTGAGAGGCTCAACTCGTCGACCGCCGACTTGAGTTCGTCGCGCGTCGAGCGGCGGACGCTGCGGAGCGACACCTTGGCGTCTTCGCCCTTGGCCTTGGCGGCCTTGACGAGGTCCCGGCGGCGCTCCTCCGTCGGCGTCGGCACGGGGATGCGCACGAGGTTGCCGTCGTTGCTCGGGTTGAGGCCGAGGTTGGCCGCGCGGATCGCCTTCTCGATGGCGCCGAGCGCCGAGCGGTCCCACGGCTGCACGACGAGCAGGTCGGCCTGCGGCGCGCCGACGCTCGCCATCTGGTTGAGCGGCGTCACCGAGCCGTAGTACTCGACGCGCACGCCGTCGAGCATGGCCGGCGTCGCGCGCCCGGCGCGGAGCGTGTGCAGGTCGTGGCGCAGGTGCTCGAGCGCCTTGCCCATCGAATCGGTGGCGACATCGAGGATCAGCGTCAGGTTCTCGTCCATCGGGGAAAGGGGGAGGATGCGGAAAAAATCGGTGTAGAGGCAGAGCCGGACGGCTCAGGTGCGCGCGCGGTCGCCGCCCCACTCGACGCGCGTGCCGACGGCCTCGCCGTGGAGCAGCCGCACGAGGGCGCCGGGCTGCCCGACGTTGAACACGACGATCGGGAGGGCGGATTCGCGGCAGAGCGTGAAGGCCGTCATGTCCATCACGGCCAGGCCTTTCTCGATCACCTCCGCGCCATCGACCACGTCGTAGCGCGTCGCGCTCGCGTCTTTCTCCGGGTCGGCGCTGTAGATGCCATCGACACGGGTGCCTTTGAGGACGACGTCGGCGTCGATTTCGAGGGCGCGGAGGGCGGCGGCGGTGTCGGTGGTGAAGTACGGGTTGCCGGTGCCCGCGCCGAAGATGACGACGCGGCCTTTTTCGAGGTGGCGGATCGCGCGGCGACGGATGAACGGCTCGGCGATCTCCTCCATCTTGATGGCCGACAGCAGGCGCGTGTTGACGCCCGCGGTTTCGAGCGCGCCCTGGAGCGCCATCGCGTTGATCATCGTCGCGAGCATGCCCATGTAGTCGGCGTGCGCGCGCGGCAGGCCCTTGTTCGAGCCCGAGACGCCGCGGTACAGGTTGCCCCCGCCGATGACGACCGCGACTTCGGCCCCCGCCTCGACGGCAGCCTTGACCTCGGCGACGTAGTGCGCGAGCTGCGCGTCGTCGATGCCGTACGGCTGGCTGCCGAGCAGGCTCTCGCCGGAGAGCTTGAGGAGGATGCGGCGGTAGCGGAGATCGGCCATCGGAAGTCGGAAGGTGAAGCTGGAAGCGAAGATCGGGCACGCCGCGCCGGATCATGCGGCGCAATGTCAGGTCTGCGGCTCGGATGCGCGCCCACGAACCGTTCGTCTGTGGGAGCGCATCGGGCGAGACGGGCGCGAAAAAGGGGAGGCCCGGAGCCATTCCGAACCTCCCCTTTAGCGGGGCCGCGCAGCGGTCAGTCGCCGAGCGCGTAGCGCACGTAGCGCGAGACGGTGACGCCCGCGCTCTTGAGCATCGCGCCGACGGTCGTCGAGGCGTCCTTGATGAAGGGCTGCTCCAACAGGACATTGTCCTTGTAGTAGCGCGAGAGCTTGCCCTCGGCGATGCGGTCGAGCATCTCCTCCTTCTTGCCCTCGGCGCGCGCGGTCTCGCGCCCGATCTCGAGCTCCTTCGCCTTGATCTCGGCGGGGACCTCGTCGGCGGAGAGGGCGATCGGGTTCATGCCGGCCACCTGCATCGCGGCGTCGCGCGCGGGGCCCTCGGCACCTTCGCCCTCGGCCACGACGAGCACGCCGAGGCGGCTGCCGGGGTGGAGGTAGGTGACGACCTTGCCACCCGCGGGAGCATCGACGGTGGTGACGCGGCGCACGCCGATCTTCTCGCCGATCTTGCCGGTCATCTCGACCGATGCCTCGGCGACCGTCATCCGGTCGTCGAATGCAAGGGCGTTGAGGGCCTCGGCGTCGGCGGGGCCGTGCTGGAGGGCGAGGTCGGCGACCTTTTCGGCGTACGCCATGAAGTCGTCGTTGCGCGAGACGAAGTCGGTCTCGGCGTTGACCTCGACGACGACGCCGCGCGAACCGTCGGCGGACGAGCGGACGAGCACGACGCCTTCCTTGGCGTCGCGGTCGGCACGGTTGGCGGCGACCTTCTGGCCGCGCTTGCGGAGCAGGTCGACGGCGGCGTCGAAGTCGCCCTCGGCTTCGGAGAGGGCCTTCTTGCAGTCCATCATGCCAACGCCCGTCATCTGACGGAGGCGCTGCACGTCGGCGGCGGAAATGGTGGCCATGGAATCGGTCGGGATGTCCGGCGCCCGCAGTCGTGCGCGGCGCCGGTCGGTGGAAATCGGGGGCCTGAGACGGCGCGCGCACGCGGCGGCACGCCGTCTCAGGCCAAGTGGAATCAGGCCTGGTCGTCGTCCGACGTGGCCTCGGCGGCGCGGCGGCCGGTCGAGGTGTCGTCGTCGTCGTCCATGCGCTCGGTCGAGCCGATCTTCTCGGCGATGCCCGCATCGTCGGCGTCGTCGCGCCGGGCGCCCTTGGAGGCGCCGATGATGGCCTGCGAGATGACGCCGCAGATGAGGTCGATCGAGCGGAGCGCGTCGTCGTTCGCCGGGATCGGGAAGTCGACGAGCGTCGGGTCGGTGTTGGTATCGACGAGCGCGATGATCGGGATGCCGAGCTTGCGGGCCTCGTCGACAGCGATGTGCTCGCGGTTGATGTCGACGATGAAGAGGGCGCCGGGCAGCTTGCCGAGGTGGGCGATGCCGCTCAGCACGTTCTCGAGCTTCTCGCGCTCGCGGGTGCGCATCAGGCGCTCCTTCTTCTTGAGCGACGCGAACGTGCCCTCGGTCTCGCCGCGCTGGAGGGTCTCCATCCGGCGGATCGATCCCTTGATCGTCTGGAAGTTGGTGAGCGTGCCACCGAACCAGCGCTCGACCATGTACGGCATGTCGGCCGCTTCGGCGTGGCGGCGCACCGCCTCGCGCGCCTGCTTCTTGGTGCCGACGAAGAGGATGCGCTTGCCCTGACGCGCGAACCGCGCGGCGGCGTCGGCGGCCTCCTGGAGGAGGGGCTCCGTCTGCATCAGGTCGAGCACGTGCACGCCGTTGCGCTGCATGAAGATGAAGGGCTTCATCTTCGGGTTCCAGCGCGAGGTCAGGTGGCCGAAGTGGACACCGGCGTTCAGCAGTTCCTGCACGCCGACAGGGCCTTGCATGTAGACCGGCGTCTCGCTGGCCGACTCGGCAGCGGAGGTGGCAGCGGTCGTGTCGACGGCCTCAGGGGCCATCTCGGGGGTTTCGGGGGTCTCCATGGGTAGAGAAAGGGGGTGGGTTGTGGACCTCTGCGGCGCTCGTCGCGCCCGGCTCGCCGCTCCGAAGAGCAGCACCCGGCCGGGCGCTCCTGCCGCATGGGGGATGGAAAAGACGCCCTCCGAAGACGGCGCCGAAGCTGCACGGCCAGCGTCCCCCGAAACGACGGGAGCCGCTGGCCGCAGACGGCACGACGGCGGCCCGACCGAGAGGAGGAGCCGCCGTCGCCGAAGGGGATCAGCGCTTCGAGAACTGGAACCGCTTGCGCGCCTTGGGGCGCCCGTACTTCTTGCGCTCGACCATGCGCGGGTCACGCGTCAGGAAACCGGCGTCGCGGAGGGGCTTGCGAAGCTCCTCGTTGAACTTGAGCAGTGCGCGCGAGATGCCGAGGCGGATGGCCTCGGCCTGCCCGGTGATGCCGCCGCCGTGGGCATTGACGAGCACGTCGAACTGGCCCTGCGTCTCGGTCGCCGAGAAGGGCGCCACGACGGCGGCCTGCTTGACGGCGAGGGGGAAGTAGGTGGCGAGGTCGCGCTTGTTGACGACGACCTTCCCGCTACCGGGACGGAGGTACACGCGGGCCACCGACGTCTTGCGACGCCCGACGGCGATAAACTGGGTGGTAACGGCCATGGGGGGCGAAATCAGAACGTGAACGGCTGCGGATTCTGCGCCTCGTGCTCGTGCGTCGGGCCGACGAAGACCTTCAGCTTGCGGAGCATGTGGCGCCCGAGCGGGCCTTTGGGCAGCATGCCCTTGACGGCGTTGCGGAGGATGAAGTCCGGGCCACGGTCGCGCATCTCGCGCGGCGTGCGGAACTTGGCGCCACCGGGGTAGCCCGAGTAGGAGAAGTACTCCTTGTCGGTCTCCTTCTTGCCGGTGAAGCGCGCCTTCTCGGCGTTGACGATGATGACGTAGTCGCCCGTGTCAACGTGCGGCGTGTAGGTGGGCTTGTGCTTGCCGCGCAGCACCGAAGCGATGCGGGAGGCAAGGCGGCCGACGACCTCGCGGTCGGCGTCGACGACGTACCACGCGGCATCCACCTCGGCGGATTTGGCGCTGAACGTCTTGAAGCTGTTGGCGTCCATGATGGGGAAGCAGGAAGAGGGCCTGAGCGGGCGTCCGCGGGCGTGAGCACCGACGGGACCGCACGCGGAGGCGGAAAGCGGCAAGTTGCGACAGTCGCGCAAGATAGCCGCTCACCGCCGCCACAGTGCGTGAAGCGTCCGTGAGATGCCCCCGCCGCGCCGCGTGCCACCCTGTGAAGGGACAGGTGGGGCGATCCGGGCCCTGTCTCACGCCTTCGGCGGCCGACAGTTGCCCGCGTCCGACCCGCCACGGTACCGCGCCGGAGTCCTGGCGTCGTCTCGACACGTCGGCGCGCGGCGCGACATCGTGTCCATCCTGCACCCATCTCTTGACATTGCAGGCGGCCTGTGGTACTATCGCGTCGTGGGGGCTGTACGATGCCTCTTTCGCCATCCCCATCACCGTTCTGCCGTGGACGCCCTCGCCCGCCGCTTGCCGTTCGATCTCGACGATGTCGAGGCGGCCGGGCAGGCGTACGCGCTCTGGCGATCCGCCCCGACACCCGAGCGGCTCGAAGTGGCGCAGGTGTGGGCCTACCTGTACATCCACCGTTACGCTGCCGCCAAGCTGACGCGCGAGCACCGCGACGACCCGCTCGCCCTCGACACCCTCACCACCGACGCCTTCGCGCGCGTGCTCGCGCACCACGGCTCCGTCCGCGATCCGGCGCAGTTTCCGGCGTGGGTCAGCGTCGTCTGCAAGAACACGTTCCGCGCGTGGCTGCGCCGCGGCGCCACGAGCACCGCCCTCCCCGACGACGACCACCTCGCCGACCCCGACGAACCCGGCGAGGCGGCGCCCGAGCCGCACCTCGTGGCCCTCGCCGCCGAGCGCGCCATCGAGGCTCTTCCGTCGTTCCTGCGCGAGATCGCCCGCCGCCGCTTCGTCGAGCATGACGACTACGAGCGCATCGCCGCCGACCTCGGCCACGGCGTGGCAACGGTGCGCGCCTACGCCAAACGCGCCCGCGAGCGCCTGCAAAGCAACGCCGGCCTCCGGGCGCTCTACCTCGGCTGAGTCGGCAGGGCCGCTCCTACGTCTGCGCTCTTCGGTGTCGTTGCGAGGCCCGGCACGGGCCGCGCCAATCCGGGTCGAAGGTGCCTGTCGATCCAGATTGCCGCGTCGCTGCGCTCCTCGCAAGGACAGAACTGGAAGACAGGAGCAGAACGTAACGGCCCTGTGGGTTGGGGAGATGAGTGGATGTGGTTTGCTGAGGGTGTCGATCGAGAGATGTTCGCGGCGCCCGTCCGCACCTGGCGTTGGGCGGCGGCGCAGATTTATTTCGCGCAGTGAGGTTATGCCAGGCTCGATCTCGACTCTACACGCGCGAGCCCGTCCGCGAATCCCGCTTCCACCGTCTGCGTCCGCCTCTCCCACGCCAACTCCCCGCGATGCCCGACGCCCTTTCTGGTGACCGATCCGACGACCGTCTCGACGACCTCCCCGGCGATGCCTCCGACCGCCGCGTCCGTGCCCTCGCCGACCTGCCCGCCGACCCCCGCGCCATGGCTGCTGCCTCGTTGCGCCGCAGCGCGCCCGCCCTCGGCCCCGACATCGACGCCGTGCTCGCCTTCGCCGCGCTCCTCGACCGCCTCGCCACGGGCGACGCCGACGACCGCCTCGCCGACCTCGCCGCCGCGCAGGCTTCGGGCGCCGTGACGGCCACCGACCGCACGCTCCTCACCCGCCTCACCGCGCGCATGGCCTCCGACGACGCCCTCCGCGCCCGCTTCGACGCCTTCGCCGCTACGGCTGCCCGCCTCCACGCCCATCGTCCCGATCCCGCTGCTCGCTTCGACGCCCTCGTCGCCGCCGCGAACGCACCGCCTCCGAGCGCGAGCGCCCGCCCGGATGGCGCCACCCGCCGCCCATCGGCGCGGGCCGACGACCGGGCGCCGACGGGCCGCGCGCGCGAGGCTCGGATGCGGTGGCGGGTCGGGGTGCTGGCCGGGGTGGCGGTGCTCGCCGTCGCGTTTGCCGGGCTGCGCGTGGCCCTGCCGCCGCGCCTCGACCTGAGCGGCGTCGCCGTGCCCGAGCCGTCGCGCAGCGCAGGCGCTCGCGTGGACACGCCGCGCGCCGCCTACGTCCGCGCCGTCGCCGCGCTCGCCGGGGCTGAGCGGACCGTGTGGGGCATCTCGCTGGGTCTCGACCGCGCCCGTCTCGCCGCCGCCCGCGCCGCACTTGACAGCGTCGCCGCCGCCGCGCCTGCCGCGTCGGCGCTCCACCTCGACGCGCGATTTCTGCGCGGCGTCGCCTGCGAGGCGACGGGCGACACCGCCTGCGCCCTCCGCGATTTCACCGCCGTCGTCGAAGGGAACGGCTCGCGCACGTCGGAAGCGGCCACGCGTCTCGCCCGGTTGGTGCGCTGAGGTGGGCCTGGGGGATGTGCGTGCACGTCCCGCCTTCCCGTCAGCCGCTAACGTCTCGAACGGGGCGGGCTCCAAACCCTCCGTCATCCCCAAAATGCAGCGCGCCGACGCGGCCCAGTGGCGGCGTCGGCGCGGCAGCGCAGGGAACGGGGCGCTTCGAGTTCTGCTCGGTCGGATCGAGTGGAGGGCGACCGCCGCCGCGCCTCTCTCTCACCACCCCACCAACCCAACATCCCATCCGTCATGCGTAGGTGTTGAGCATGACCGGCATGATGAGCATCAGCAGGTCCTCGCCCTCGGCCTGGACGCCCGGCGTGACGACGCCCGCGCGGTTCGGCGACGAGAACTCGAGCACCACGTCCTCGGCGTCGAGGTTGGTGAGCACCTCGGTCAGGTAGTCGGCGTTGAAGCCGATCACCATCTTCTCGCCCGTGTAGTCGCACAGGACGGTCTCCTTCGCTTCGCTCGCGCGCTCGATGTCCTCCGCCGACACCTCGACGCGGTCCGTGTCGAGGCCGAGGCGGATCTGTCGGGTCGTCGATGAGGTGTAGAGGCCGACGCGCTTGACGGCGGCGAGCATGCTGAGGCGGTTGACGGTCATCCGGCGGTCGTTCTCGACGGGGATGACGGCCTCGTAGTTCGGGTACGTCTCGTCGATGAGCCGGGCGATGACGCGGCTCGTGCCGAACGCGAAGCCGACGTGGCCGCTCGCCACCTGGATCGTCGCCGGTTCGTCGGTGGCGACGCGGGCGGCGAGGCCGAGCGCCTTCTCGGGCACGATGAACGTGACCGGCGTCTCGCTCGTGAGGCCCGCCATCGTCAGGCGAACGAGGCGGTGGCCGTCGGTGGCGACGGCGCGGCCTTCGTCGGCGGTGATCTGGAAGTAGATGCCCATCATCGCCGGGCGGAGCGCGTCTTTGGAGACGGCGAACGACGCCTTCTGGATGGCCCGCTTGACGAGCGCACCGTCGGCCTCGACCGTCTGCCCGCCGTCGAGTTCGGGGAGCGCCGGGTAGTCGGCGCCGTCGAAGCCGACCATCTTGTAGCGGCCCTGATCGGTCTTGATGAGCACGTTGAACTCGCCGTCGGTCGTCACCGTGACCGGCAGGTCGGGGAGGGCGCGGAGCGTATCGACGAGGCGCTTGGCCGGGATGGCGACGCGCCCGGCGGCATCGCCGTCGAACCGGACAGCGACTTCCTGGACGATGTAGATCTCGAGGTCGGTGGCGAGCAGGCGCAGGCGGTCGCCGTCGCGCTCGAAGAGGATGCTCTCGAGGATCGGCATCGTGCTCTTGGTGGGCACAGCGCCGCCGACGGTGGTGAGGGCGCGGAGCAGGTCGGCGCTGGAGACGGAGAATTTCATCGGGTCGGGAGGTCGGAGATCGGGCCTAAAGATCGGCTACGGGGCGGGCCGAAGGGCAGGGAAGAGAGGTGAGATTACGGGCCGCGGAAGGCGCGGATCCGGCGGCGTCCTGGCCACCGGCACCCGCTGCGGCAGGGCTGTCAGGTTCTTCCTCGAACCGTCCCGCCCGTCCTTGCGAGGAGCGAAGCGACGTGGCAATCCGGTCATTCAACGCCTCGGACGGCGAGGGTGCGACGCTGCGTCCGCAGTGACACGGTTGCTTCGGATCTCTCGGATGTAGAACCGAGCAATCCTGCCCGACGCGGTGAGTCGTCAGTGGCTGCGGAGCTGGAGCTGGTGGCGGAGGCCCTCGACGGTTTCGCGGAAGCGCGGGTCGGTCTCCATCTGGTTCTCGATGCTCTGGATGCCGTGGATGACCGTCGAGTGGTCGCGCCCGCCGAAGCGCCCGCCGATGTCTTTGAGCGAGTGCGTGGTCAGCTCCTTGGCGAAGAACATCGCCACCTGCCGCGCGAGCACGACCTCGCGCTTGCGCGTCTTGTCGCGCAGCAGGCGCTCGTCGAGGTTGAAATACTCGGCGGCGATGCGCTGGATCTCCTCGACGGTGAGCGTGACGCGGACTTCCTTGATGATGTCGCGCAGCACGTCCTTGGCGAGCATCAGGTCGACCTCGCGGTTCTGGAGCGTCGAGTTGGCGATGAGGCGGATGAGCGCGCCTTCGAGCTCGCGGATGTTCGACTTGACGTTGTGCGCCACGAACTCGATGACGTCGCGGTCGAGTTCGATGCCGACGTCCTCCGACTTGCGCTGCAAAATGGCGATGCGCGTCTCGAACTCCGGCGCCTTCACGTCGGCCTGAAGTCCCCACTGGAAGCGCGAGAGCAGGCGGTCCTCGATGTCCGGGATGTCGCGCGGCGGACGATCCGACGAGAGGACGATCTGCTTGCCGCTCTGGTGGAGGGCGTTGAAGATGTGGAAGAACTCCTCCTGCGTCCGCTCCTTGCCCGCGAAGAACTGGATGTCGTCGACGATCAGCAGGTCGATGTTGCGGTAGTAGAGCGAGAACTCGGCGGCGCGGTTGTTCTTGATCGACTGGACGAACTCGGTCGTGAAACGCTCGCTCGACAGGTACAAACACGTCTGCACCCGGCGCTGCGCCCGCGCGAAGTTGCCGATGGCCTGGATCAGGTGCGTCTTGCCGAGCCCGACGCCGCCGTAGACGAAGAGCGGGTTGAAGCTCGTCCCTCCCGGCTGCTCGGCGACGGCGAAGGCGGCGCTGCGGGCGAAGCGGTTGCAGTCGCCCTCGATGAAGCGCTCGAAAACGTACGACGCGTTCAGGTTGCTCTCGACCGGCGAGCGCTGGATGCCGGGCATCGCAAACGGGTTGGCCCCCGGCGGCGCCACCGCGCCCGGACCGCTGTTCGGCTGCCCGGCCATCGGACTGCCCGCAGGCGCCGACCCGAGCATCCCCGCCGACGGGTCGTAGGGCGTGCCCGCCGGGGCCATCGGCGCCGCACGCTGCCCCTCGTGGCGGCCGCCTGCGCCGCCCTGGCGTCCCGCGCCGCGGTCGCTGCGCCCGTCGTGTCCGCCGCCCCGGCGTCCGGCAGTCGGGCGGGGTTGCGCCGCGCGTCCACCGTCGTCGTCGCCGAAGAGGCCCGGCGTCGAGGGGCCGAAGCGCCCACCGCGCTCCGGCGGCTCACCCGCCGCGCCGGGCAGACGCGGCGACCCGCCGCCCATCCCCGCGTCCGTCATTCCACGGTCGTGCATCCCGCGATCCTGCATCCCACCGCCGCGCGGGTCTGGCTGCTCCCGCGGTGCGTTGCCGACGACCGGCCCAGCGTGCGGCATCTCCGACGGGCGGTCGCGGCTGCTGTCGGGGCGGGCGGGGAGGTTGACCGACGCGCCGCCGTGGCCGGATTCTCCGTCGTCGCGCTCGATGACCACCTTGTAGAACAGGCGCCCGTTCGGCCCGAGGATCTTGGCGACGGTCTTCCGGAGGAGGGCGTAGTAGTGCTCCTCGAGCCACTCGTAGTAGAACTGGCTGGGCAGCTGAACGGTCAGCTTGACCATGCCGTCCTCGGCCTCCAAACTGACCGCGCGGAGCGGCCCGAACCACGTCCGGTAGCTCTGCCGCGGGATGTTGTCGCGGATGATGGCGAGGCACGCCTCCCAGACCTTCTCGGGGCTCGTCTCCGTCTCGTCCAGGGGCACCTCCATAGTCATCTGGTGGCGAGGATCGAGGCGGGAAGCCGGGCGAGGAAAGGGGAGGAGGAGGCGGGCGGGCGAAGCTTATGCACCGGTTGTCCACACAGCGGAAGCCCATCGGAAGGCGGCATCGGCAGTGGGCGGGTGGGCGCGTCGGCGCGCGAAATCGCCACGGAGGCCCGAGAAAGGGCACATCGGAGGCGAAACGCAAGAACAGGCACCGCAGGCGGCGTCGGCGGTGCCGAGGTTGTCCACAAACCCGTGCACACGGAGCGGTCGCGTGCACGTGCCGACGCCGAGATGGGGTTTCAGCCGAACACCGGTCTGGCAACGGGGGCGGTGAACCTACGCCGGGAGCCGCCGGGCGGACCGTGAAGGATCGTGTCGTTTGTGTTACCGACCCCATTGTACGCGCCGCCGCGTCTCCCCCGAAACCCCCGCCGACGATTTCACGAGCATCCGTTTCGGGCGACGTTTCGAGGGCTCGTTCGGGTCTTCCTGCGCGCTTCTGCAACTCCCTGGCATCGGAAACTAATCCGCTGGTCGCCCTGCGCGACGTGGCGCCTGTCGCGTTCGGAATGCTGCGGGGCGAGGGCAGGGGGGCGTCTCAATCCGAGCGCTCCGAAACCGCCGTGTCATTGCGAGTGCAGCGTGGCAATCGCGCCGTCGAGAGCGCTGCCGGGTCACTCACAGACAGGCCGGATGGCCACGTGGCTTCGCGCCTGACAGACTGGATGATTCGAGGCAGACGCGTATGGCCTCGTGAGCGAGGGTGCGGGCGAGGGGTCGCGCGGTGCTCGGCAACGACAGGGCTGCGATTTGGGAGGCGGGACGTGCGAGCACGTTCCCTACGGCAACGGTGGCGAATGCCACGCAGGACAGCGGCGGCTTCACGGCCTTTTCGGGGCATCCGGGGGGCGCGGGCGTTGGTGGGCCGCGTCGTGCGGGCTATCTTCGCCGTTCTCTGCTCTTTGACCGGGGTTTTTCCCGTCCCCTGATGCTTCCCGTCCGCATTGCCGGGCTGGCGCCGGCCCGCTATCCGTTCGATTTCGCGCCCACGCCCGCCGACCTCGACCTCGAACCCGACTCCTTCCACGACATCGCCGTCGAAGGATCGCTCGACATCGCCGAGACGCAGATCGTGGCGACCTTCGAGGTCTCCGCCGTCGCCCACCTGACGTGCGTCCGCACGCTCGACCCCTTCGAGGAGGCCGTCGAGGGCCGCTACCTCGTCGTCTTCACGTCCGATGCCGCGATGGCCTCGGGCGACGACGACGACGTGCGCTACCTCGCGCCCGACACGCAGGTGCTCGACCTCGCCGACGTCGTCCGCGACACCCTCCTGCTCGCGCTTCCGATGCACCCCGTCGCCCCCGGCGCCGCCGACCTCGACCTGCCGATGACCTTCGGCGCGCCCGAGACCGACAGCCGCTGGGAGGGTCTCCTCCGCTTCCGCGGCGACGACGCCCCCTCCGGCGACGGCGGCGCTGCCGACGGCACCGGCGCCTGACGCATCCCCTTCCCTTCGTGGCCCACCGCCGTTCTGGCGCGCGCTCCGTGCTTTCTCCGACATTCTGACCTGACCTCGCCCTGCGAGGTGCCGCCATGCCCCAACCGAAGAAGAAGTTCTCCAAGGCCCGCCGTTCGTCGCGCCGCGCCGTCTACTACAACCGCCTCAGCCCGCCGTCGCTGACGATGTGCCCCGAGTGCGGCGCGCCCGCGCAGACGCACCGCGCCTGCCGCGCCTGCGGCACGTACCGCGGCCGCAAGGTCCTGGCCGTCGCTGAGGCCTGAGCCGGGCGCGGGGCCTCGTCCCCTCGCCGACGCCGTGCACGCGCCCGCGCCGCCACCGTGGCGGCGCGGGCGCCGTGCGTTCGGGCAGGCCGAGCCCCCTTCCGTGCCGCCGACGCGCCGGGCGAAATGGAGCCTCGACCGGGGCCTCCGACGCTGTCGCGTATCTTCGCCCCCCTTCACCAACCGCGCCCCACCGATGACGACCGTTGCCGTAGACGCCATGGGCGGCGATGCCGCGCCCGCCGTCGTCGTCGATGGCGCCGTCGCGGCGGCGCTGGTCGGCGGCGCTCTCGAGGGTGGGCTGCGGATCCTGCTCGTCGGCGACGAGGCGGTCATCCGCGGACACCTCGCGCGCCACGCCGCGATGGGCGTCGATGTGGCGGCGCTCGCCATCGAGGTCGTCCACGCCGACGATGCCGTCACGATGGCCGATTCGCCCGCCGCCGTCATCAAGGGCAAGCCGCGCTCGTCGATCCACGTCGGCCTCGGCCTGCACCGCGACGGGCGCGCGGATGCGTTCGTGAGCGCGGGCAACACGGGCGCCGTGATGGCGGTCTCGCTCTTCGTCCTCGGGCGCGCCAAGGGCGTCGCGCGGCCGACGCTCGCCGGTTTCTACCCGACCGTCAAGGGGCGCTGCCTGCTCGTCGATGTCGGCTCGAACGTCGATTGCAAGCCGGAGCACCTGGTGCAGTTCGCGCGGATGGGCAGCACGTACCTCGAACGCGCGGGCGGCGTCGCGGCGCCGACGGTCGGGCTGATGAACGTCGGCGAGGAGCCGGGCAAGGGCAACGAGCAGGCCAAGGAGGCCTACGACCTGCTCGCCGCCGCGCCCGGCATCGTCTTCATCGGCAACATCGAAGGGGGAGACCTGATGATGCACGCCGCCGACGTCGTCGTCACCGACGGGTTCGTGGGCAACGTGACGCTCAAACTCGGCGAGAGCCTGACCAAGGTGCTGCCGATCCTCGCCGGGCAGGCGATCGAGCGGCTGGGGATGGGTGAGGCGGAGACGGCGGCGGCGGCGCTCATCTTCGGCGAGATCAAGAAGCCGTTCGACTACCAGAACTTCGGCGGCGCGCCGCTCCTCGGCGTCGCCGGATCGGTGCTGATCGGGCACGGCTCGTCGAGCGCGGCGGCCATCACGCGCATGATCACCGCAGGCGCCGAACTGGCGGCGCAGGGCGTGACGGCGGCCATCGCGGCGACGATCGGCGGGCGCGGGTGATGTGAGGGAGTGGGGGGGTTTGTGAGAGGGTGAGTTGGTGAGGGCGCCTCCGGTCGTTCCTCACCGACACTCGCCTCTCACCATCCCACCGACTCGCCGCCCTCAGGGCGTTTGGCGCGCGGTTGTACCTTGGGTGACTTCCCCCTGACCGCCTTCCTGCCGATGCCTGAGCCTACGACGCCCCTCCGCGCCGCCATCACCTCCGTCGGCCATTACGTGCCCGAGGGCCGCCTCACGAACGCCGACATCGCCGCGCGCGTCGACACGAACGACGAGTGGATCGTCTCGCGCACCGGCATCCGCGAGCGCCGCATCGTAGAGCCGGGCGAGGTGACCTCGACGATGGCGACCGAGGCCGCGCGCCGGTGCCTCGAAAAGGTGGGCGTCGATCCCGCCGACATCGACCTCATCATCGTCGCCACCGTCACGCCCGACATGGTCTTCCCGGCCACGGCGTGCCTCGTTCAGGCGGCGCTCGGGGCGACGCGCGCGTGGGGCTTCGACGTGTCGGCGGCGTGCTCGGGCTTCCTCTTCGCCCTCACGACGGGCACGCAGTTCATCACGAGCGGCAAGCACCGCCGCGTGCTCGTGATCGGCGCCGACACGATGTCGGCCATCATCGACAAGACCGACCGCAACAGCTGCATCCTCTTCGGTGACGGCGCCGCGTGCGTGCTCCTCGAACCCGACACGACCGGCGAGACGGGCATCGTCGACTCGGTCGAGTACACCGACGGGCGCTTCCCCGATTCTCTCCACATGAAGGCGGGCGGCAGCCTGCACCCCGCCTCGCAGGAGACGATCGACGCGCGGATGCACTACCTCTACCAGGACGGCAAGACCGTCTACAAGCACGCCGTCGTGGGCATGGCCGACGTCAGCGCCGAGATTCTCGCCCGCAACGGCCTCACCGGCGCTGACATCGCGTGGCTCGTGCCGCACCAGGCCAACCTGCGCATCCTCTCCTCCACCGCCGACCGCATCGGCCTGCCGATGGAGAAGGTGATGGTCAACATCGACCGCTACGGCAACACGACCGCGGCGACGATCCCGCTCTGCCTCTCCGAGTGGGAGCCGCAGCTGCGCCGCGGCGACCGCCTGGTGCTCGCGGCCTTCGGCGGCGGCTTCACGTGGGGCGCGACGCTCGTGACGTGGGCGTACGACGGGGCGGAGCGGGCGTGACCGGGCCAGTGGAGGGGACGACAGGTGCAGGACAGGCGGGTCGAAGACCTGGCCCTACGGATGTTCAACTCATGGTTTCGATGACGGCATTTCTCTTTCCCGGACAGGGCGCACAGGCGCCCGGAATGGCGCGCGATCTCTACGACGCCTTTCCCGAGGCCCGCGCCCGCCTCGACGACGCCGATGCGATCCTCGGCTTCGACCTCACCGGCGCCATGTTCGGCGACGATGCCGACGCGCTCCGCCGCACCGATGTCACGCAGCCCGCACTCTACGCGCACAGCCTCGCCGCTGCCGCCGTTCTCGACGCGCGTGGCGTGCATCCGGCGATGGCCGCGGGCCACAGCCTCGGCGAGTACAGTGCCCTCGCCGCTGTCGGCGCGCTTTCGTTCGAGGACGGATTGCGCCTCGTCCGCCGACGCGGCGAGCTGATGCACGCCGCCGGAAACGAGCGTCCGGGCGCGATGGCGGCCCTCCTCGGCGCCACCGACGAGCAGGCCGAGGCCCTCTGCGCAGCGGTCTCGGGCGGCGCCGAGGGCGTCGTCGTGCCCGCCAACCTGAACGCGCCCGGCCAGATCGTCCTCTCGGGCGACGTGGCCGCCGTGGCCGCTGCCGTCGCGCAGGCGGCGGCGTTCGGGGCGCGCAAAGCGGTGCCGCTCGCGGTCTCCGGCGCCTTCCACAGCCCGCTCATGGCGCCCGCCGCCGCCGCCTTCGCCGACGCGCTCGACGCCGTCGAGATCCGCACGCCGCGTTGCCCGGTCGTCCTCAACGTCACCGCCGCGCCGACGACCGACGCCGACGAGATCCGCCGCCGACTGCTCGATCAGCTCACCTCGCCCGTCCGCTGGGCCGCGTCGCTGCGCGCGATGCAGGCCGCGGGCGCGACGCGCTTCGTCGAGGTCGGCACCGGGAGCGTGCTCTCGGGCCTCGTCAAGCGCACGCTCGGCAAGGACGTGGCGACCGGGACGATGGGGACGGCGGCGGAACTCGGAGCGGTGTAGGCACCCCGCACGACCCGCGCGGCGCCCTTCACCCCGAATCCCGCCGTTCCGCGTCTCGCGTGGCGGCGTGGCCCGGTAGTTTGGCGCGAACCTGACCCGCCTGCGCCGATGATCGCCCGTTACACGCGCCCCGAGATGGCGGCGCTCTGGTCCGAAACCGCCCAGTACCAGGCGTGGCTCGACGTCGAGATCGCCGCCTGCCGGGCGTGGGCCGAGTCCGTGCCAGGCTCGATTCCGATGGCCGATGTCGAGGCGCTCGAACGCGACGCCGCCCGCATCGACGACTGGGAGGCGTTCACCGCGCGCGTCCACGCCATCGAAGCCGACACGCGGCACGACGTCGTCGCCTTCACGCGGGCGCTCTCGGAGCGTCTCGGGCCCGAGGGCAAGTGGATTCACTACGGCCTGACGTCGTCCGATGTCGTCGACACCGCCCTCAGCCTGCGCCTGACGCGGGCGAGCGCGCTGATCGCGGACGCCCTCGGGCGCCTCTCCGACGTGCTCGCGCGGCGCGCCCGCGAGCACAGGAGGACGGCCATGATGGGACGCACGCACGGCGTCCACGCCGAGCCGACGAGCTTCGGCCTCGTGCTCGCCCTCTACTTTGCCGAGGTCCAGCGCCAGCGCGCGCGCTTTGCCGAGGCGGCCGAGGGCGTTCGCGTCGGAAAGGTGTCGGGGGCGGTCGGGACGTTCGCGCACACGCCGCCCGAGGTCGAGGCGCGCACGTGCGCCATCCTCGGCCTCGCCGCCGCGCCGATCTCGACGCAGACGCTCCAGCGCGACCGCCACGCCCACTTCGTCTCGGTCGTCGCGGGCATCGGGGCGACGCTCGAAAAGATGGCCGTCGAAGTCCGGCACTTGCAGCGCTCGGAAGTGCGCGAGGTGGAAGAGGCGTTCGGGGCGGGGCAGAAAGGCTCGTCGGCGATGCCACACAAGCGCAACCCGGTCGGGAGCGAGAACGTGACCGGCATCGCGCGCCTGCTGCGCGGATACGCCGTCACCGCGCTCGAAAACGTCGCCCTCTGGCACGAGCGCGACATCTCGCACTCCGCCGCCGAGCGCGTCATCCTGCCCGACGCGACGACCGCGCTCCACTACGCGCTCGACCGCTTCACCGGCATTCTCGACCGCCTCGTCGTCTTCCCCGAGCGGATGCGCGCCAACCTGGACGCCACGCACGGCCTCTACAACAGCCAGCGCGTCATGCTCGCGCTCGTCGACGCGGGCCTCTCGCGCGAGGCGGCCTACGACCTCGTCCAGCCCCGCGCGATGCAGGCGTGGCACGAAGGGCGTTCGTTCCACGGCCTCGTCCTTGCCGACGACAGCATCCGGGCACACCTCGGCGAAGGCGAGATCGACGCCCTCTTCGACGTCGGCCACCACCTCCGCCACGTGGATGCGATCTTCGCGCGCGTCGGGCTGGATGGGGAGGACGCGGCGCCGGGCGCCTGAACGGGATCGTCCACGAATGAGCGCCTACGCCTCTTCTCCGTCGTCTTTCGCGCGAACCGAAGGTCCGCGGGGATGACGGACGTCGTCGTCCGCTTCTCGGGGCACTGGCCGGGCGCGCGAGGCCGTCGGCGCGGACGGGCGCGGGCGTGGCGTGAACGGAATTGCGCGATGTAAGGGCTTTCCCTTGCAAATGGGGGGGATGTGGTCGGATTTTGCACGCCCGTCACACGACGGTCTCCTCACCATCCTGGCCTCCCCGATGACCCTTCGATTCCTCCACCGCGCAGGCGGGCTGGCCGTTCTGGCCGCGCTGTCCGTGCCGACGCTCGCGCTCGCGCAGCGCGCCACCCTCACGGGCCGCGTCACCGACGCGCGCAGCAGCGAGACGCTCCCCGGCGCCAACGTGCTCGTGCTCGATGCGCGCAGCGCCTCGCCGATCGGCGGCGCCGCCTCCAACGGCGACGGCATCTACCGCGTCAGCCTCGACCCGGGCACCTACGCGATCACCTTCCGCTACGTCGGCTACGCCGAGCGGCAGCAGGTCGTGACGCTCGCCGCCGGGGAGACGCGGACGCTCGACATGGCGCTCTCCGAGGAGGGCATCAACATCAACGAGACCATCGTGACGGCCTCGCGGCAGCAGGAGCAGGTGCTCATCGCGCCCGCGTCGGTGTCGGTGCTCGGCACGCAGGAGATCCGCGCGGCGGTGACGCCGTCGTCGGTCGGCGTGCTTCGCAACACGACGGGCGTCGACATCGCGCAGACGGGCGTCGACCGGCAGGAGGTCGTGCTTCGCGGCTTCAACAACGCCTTCTCGGGCGCGACCTACACGCTCGTCGACTACCGGCAGGCGGCGGTGCCGTCGCTCAACGTCAACATCTACTCGATCATGCCCAACCAGCCGACCGACCTCGAGCGGGTCGAGGTGGTGCGCGGGCCGGGTTCGGCGCTCTACGGGCCGGGCGTCGATGCGGGCGTCGTCCACTTCCTCACGCGCGACCCGTTCACCTCGCGCGGCACGACGGTCGCGCTCTCCGGCGGCGAGCGCGCGCTCCTGAGCGGCGAGGCGCGCCACGCGGGCGTCATCGGGCAGAAGCTCGGCTACAAGATCGCGGGCGCCTTCACCCGCGCCGACGACTGGGAGCTGCGCCGCGGCAACCTGCTCGACAGCGTGCAGCTGGTGCAGGACAAGATCTTCGGCCCGAGCGACACGAAGAGCGACGCGCAGACGGTCGATGCGTCGGGGCGCCTCCAGCGCAACTACGACTACCAGAAGTACCTCGTCAACGGCCTGCTCCAGTACCGCGTCAGCCCCGCGACGACGGTCTCCGTCAACGGCGGCACCTCGTCGCTCACCGGCGTCGTGCTCTCGGGCATCGGCACCCTCCAGGCCGACCGCTTCGGCTACTCGTACGGGCAGGTGCGCGTGCAGAGCGGCGGCTTCTTCGCGCAGGGATACGCCAACTTCAACAACGCGGGCGACTCGTACGTCTACGGCACCGGCCAGACGGTCGTCGACAAGGGCATCCAGTACGTCGCCCAGACGCAGTACGACTTCGAGCCGCTCCGCAAGGTGCGCGTCATCTCGGGCCTCGACGCACGCTTCACGCTCCCCGACACCGAGGGCACCATCCTCGGGCGCAACGAGGACCGCGACCAGGTGAACCAGTACGGCGCCTACGCCCAGGCCTCGACGCCGCTACTGGACGCGCTCACCCTCACGGCGGCGCTCCGCGGCGACTACAACAACGTCGTCGGCGACTTCCAGCTCTCGCCGCGCGCCGCGCTCGTCTTCGCCGTCAACGGCACCAACACCGTCCGCGCGACCTACAACCGCGCCTTCTCGGCCCCCGGCACCAACTCGCTCTTCCTCGACATCGCCGCCCGCGAGCTGATCCCCGGACAGACGCTCAAGGCGATTCTCTACGGACGCGGCAACGCCGACGGCTTCTCCTTCGCCAACTTCCGCGCGAACCCGCAGGCGCGCTTCCTGCTGCCCGTTCCCGGCGTCTTCGGGCGTGACTTCTCGACGTCGGCCTTCCCCGCGCAGCCCGTCTACGGCTTCGGGCGCAACGTCATCGCCAGCCAACTCGCCGGAGGCTCGGCCCCCGCTGACATCCAAGCCCTCAACCCGGCGCAGCGGACGGCCTTCCTCAACCTGATGGGAAGCCTCGCCGCCGGTGTCGGCAATTCGACGATCCCGACCATCCTCGGCAACCCGCTCGCCACCTCGCGCGAGTGCACGAGCCAGAGCATTTTCGGCTACTGCCCGAAGGACGCGCCGGTCGATGCCGACCCGCTCAAGCAGACGACGACGCAGACGGCGGAACTCGGCTACAAGGGCATCTTCGGCAGCCGCCTGCTCGTGGAGATCGACGGCTACTACTCGGAGAAGAAGAACTTCATCGGGCCGCTTCTCATCGAGACGCCGCTCGCGTACCTGAGCTACGACGGCGTTCTCGCGAACGTCAACGCGCTCGCCGCCGGAAACGCGCAGGTGCAGGGGGCGCTCGCCGCCTACAACGCGGCCTGCAACGCCGATACGCAGTCGTGCCGCCTCACCCAGGGTGCCGCGCTCAACCTGATGTCGATCATCTTCGCGCGCGTGCCCGGCGGCATCGTGCAGAGCGACCAGGACGTGCTTCCGAGCGCCGACCCGAACCGCGTCGGCGGCTTCCTCTCGTACCGCAACTTCGGGCGCGTGCGGTACTACGGCGCCGACATCAACATGCAGTTCGCGCCGACGGGCCGCACCAACCTGTTCGCCAACGCCTCCCTCGTCTCCGACGACTTCTTCGACAACAACCAGCTCGACGAAGCCAACGTGGCGCTCGAGGTGGCGCTCAACGCGCCGAAGTTCAAGACCAAGTTCGGCGGTTCGTACAGCATCCCGCAGTCGTGGTCGGCCAACATCTCGGGCCGCTACCAGGACGGCTTCCCGGTTCGCTCCGGCCCCTACACGGGCCAGCTCGACTCGTTCTTCCTCCTCGACATCGGCGCGGGCTACGACTTCTCGCGCGTGGCCAGCGGCCTCCGCGTCGACATGCTCGTCCAGAACGTGCTCAACGACAAGCGCCGCGAGTTCATCGGCGCCCCCGAGATCGGCCGGATGGCCCTCGCCCGCATGACCTTCTCGTTCTGACGCGCGCGTCTCCGGATGGACAAACGACGCCCCCGCTGGCTCCACGGCCGGCGGGGGCGTCGTCGTTTGGCGGCGGTGCGCCCCCTCCGCCCTTCGGGCACCTCCCCCGCGGCCGCGGGGGAGGACAGCCGCGGAGGCCGTTCCGCTTCGCGGACCTTCGGTTCAGGCCGCAGCGGCAGGCGGAGGCGGGGGCCTACGCGAACAAATCCACCGCGCGGGCGGGCGGTTCGAGGCCGAAGTGCGCGTAGGCGCGCATCGTGGCGACGCGTCCGCGCGGCGTGCGCTCCAGGAAGCCCTCCTGAATCAGGTACGGCTCGTAGACCTCTTCGAGCGTCCCCGAGTCCTCACCGACCGAGACGGCGAGGTTGGCGAGGCCGGTCGGGCCGCCGCCGAACTTCTCGATCAGCGTCATCATGAGGCGCGCGTCCATGTCGTCGAGGCCCGATTCGTCGACGTCGAGGGCGTTGAGGGCGCGGTCGGCGACGGCGCGCGTGACCCGTCCGTCGCCCTCGACCTCGGCGAAGTCGCGCGTGCGGCGCAGCAGGCGGTTGGCGATGCGCGGCGTGCCGCGGCTGCGGCGCGCGATCTCGAAGGCGCCGTCGGGGTCGATCTCGACATTCGTGAGGCCCGCGCTGCGCTGCACGATCCGCGTCAGCAGATCCGACGTGTAGTAGTCGTAGCGGAAGTCGATGCCGAAGCGGGCGCGCATCGGAGCGGTCAGCAGGCCCTTGCGCGTCGTTGCGCCGATGAGCGTGAAGGGCGGGAGCGTGAGCTGCACGCTGCGCGCGTTCGGCCCGCTGTCGATCATGATGTCGATGCGGTAATCCTCCATCGCCGAGTACAGGTACTCCTCGACGGGCGCGGGCATCCGGTGGATCTCGTCGATGAACAGCACATCGCCCTCGCTCAGGTTGGTGAGCAGGCCCGCGATCGTCGCCGGCTTGTCGAGCACCGGGCCGCTCGTCGTCTTCACGGCCAGCGCCCATTTCTTCAGCGATGACGTAGGCGAGGGTCGTTTTGCCCAAGCCCGGCGGCCCTGAGAGCAAGACGTGGTCGAGGGTTTCGCCGCGGGCGAGGGCGGCGGAGACGAAGATCCGGAGGTTGTCCTTGATCTTCTGCTGCCCGATGAAGTCGTCGAGGCGCGAGGGGCGCAGGGCGCGGTCGAAGTCCTCTTCGGCGGGGCGAGGATGGGACGGGGTGGACATGAGGCGGGGCGGGGATGAGGTCTCGCGCGAAACTACGCGGCCCGCGTGACGAGGGCGTGTCACAGGTGCGCGGAGTGTTGCAGACGGTGGGGGCACGACAGGGTTCTGGGCCGTGGATCGGACGGGCCAGCCCTCGCCGGGTTGACACGGTCGGCGGTGTGGCCCTATCGTGGGGCACCATCTTTGCGGCGCCCCGGTCTGACCTGCTCCGGCAGAACCGTCGTCCGCGAAGCGCATCCCTCCCGCGCATTCCCCGACGCCCGTGTTCGCGGTCGACCACGTCCTCGTCTCCGACGACCTCCTCGACGCGCCGTTCGCGTGCGACCTCTCGGCCTGTCACGGCGCGTGCTGCGTGCAGGGAAACGCAGGGGCGCCGCTCCTCGAGAGCGAAATCGCCGACATGGTGGCCGTCTACCCGGTCGTCGCGCAGATGCTGACCCCGGCGGCGCGGCGCGTCGTGGCGGCGCAGGGCGTGTGGGAGGAGACGGCGCCGGGGCATTTCAACACGTCGTGCGTCGAGGAGCGGGGGCACTCGGGCGCGTGCGTCTTCGTGACCTACGAGCGCGGCGCGCGCGGCACGAGCATCGCCCTCTGCGCCATCGAGAAGGCCGGGCGCGCGGGCAAGACGGCCATCGAGAAGCCGATCTCGTGCCACCTCTACCCGATCCGCGTCGAGCGCTACGACGAGATCGAGGTGCTCAACTACGAGCAGATCCCGCTCTGCGAGGGCGGACGACGATGCGGCACGCGCGCAAGCGTCGAACTCGCCGACTTCCTCGCCGCCCCCCTCACCCGCGCCTACGGCGCCGACTGGGTCGCGCGCTTCCACGCCGCCATCGTCACCCGCCGCGCCGACCTCGGGATGCCGCCGCGCCCCGATCCGCTCGCCGCCGCCATCGCGCCGCCTTCGCCCGTCGCCGACGGCTTCGTGGCCCTGCCGGTGTTGCCCGCCACGGGACTCTCCACGGGCATGCCCACGAGCGTTCCTCCCTCCGCGCCCGCTTCCCCGCAGCCGCCATGCTGAACCTCCAGCAGCGCCAGTCGCTCCAGCAGAAGCTCTCGCCGCAGCAGATCCAGTACATCAAGCTGCTGCAGCTGCCGACGCTCGCGCTCGAACAGCGCATCAAGGGCGAACTCGAGATCAATCCGCTCCTCGAAGAGGGCGACGAGGACGAAACGGATGCCCCTGAGGTCGACGACACCGATGACCGTACCGACGACGACCGCACCCCCGACGACGCGGCCGACGACGACCGTTTCGCCGAGCCGACCGCCGAGGCCGCGACGCGCGACGACGAGTACGAGTGGGACGACTACCTCAACAGCGCCGAGGATCTCTACGGCCACAAGGCGCAGGTCGACCACAGCGCCGAGGAAGACTTCCGCGAGTCGCCGATGCCCTCGCGCACGTCGATCTCCGAGCACCTCACCGAGCAGCTCCGCTTCCTCGACCTGAGTGACGCCGAGACGCTCATCGCCGAGCAGATCATCGGCTCGATCGACGAGGACGGCTACCTGCGCCGCCCGCTCGAATCGATCGTCGACGACGTGATGTTCAACCACGGCAAGAACATCGACGAGGCCGATGTCGAGCGCATCCTCGCGCGCGTGCAGCGCCTCGAACCGGTCGGCATCGCCGCGCGCGACCTGCGCGAGTGCCTGATCGTGCAGCTCGAGCAGATGCCCGCCGCCACCCCCGGCCGCGACACCGCGCTCGACGTGCTTCGGCGCGCCTACAAGGCGTTCACGATGAAGCACTTCGAGCAGATCCAGCAGCGCTTCGGCCTCACACCCGAGGAGCTGCTGACCGCCTTCACGCTCATCCAGCGCCTCGACCCCAAGCCCGGCGAGGGCGAGTTCGCGCCGAGCGAGAACTACGTCGTCCCCGACTTCACCGTCGATGTCGACGACGACGACTTCCTCATCTCGCTCAACGCCCGCAACACGCCCCCCCTGCGCGTCTCGCGGCAGTACCGGCAGATGCTCGAAGAACTGTCGGCCGATCAGAAGCGCGAGAAGGCGGGCACGTCGCCGCGCGGGCGCTACGACAGCGAGACCAAGGGTTTCCTCAAGACGCGGATGGAGAGCGCGCGGTGGTTCATCCACTCGATCCAGCAGCGCCGCCAGACGATGCTCAAGATCATGTCGGCCATCGTCGATTACCAGGCGGAGTTCTTCCGAAAGGGCGAGGGCAACCTGCGTCCGATGATCCTGAAAGACATCGCCGAGCGCATCCTGATGGACATCTCGACCGTCTCGCGCGTCGTCAACGGCAAGTACGTGCAGACGGAGTTCGGCGTCTACGAGCTCAAATACTTCTTCTCGGAGGGCCTCACGATGGATTCGGGCGAGGAGGTGTCGAACAAGGAGGTCCGCGCCATCATCGAGCGCATCATCGGCGTCGAGGACAAGACGAAGCCGCTCTCCGACCAGCACATCGCCGAGATGCTGGAGAAGCAGGGCTTCAACATCGCCCGCCGCACGGTGACGAAGTACCGCGAGCAGCTCGGCATCCCCGTCGCCCGGATGCGCAAGGAGATCGTGCTGTGACGATGCCTCTGTTTCCTGCCGCGCTCCGATGACGCTCGCCGACCACCTCTCCGACATCCGGAGCCGTCTGAGGGCCGGAGAATACCCGAACGAAGCGGCGATCTCGCGGCGGGATCGTTCTCGGCGCTGCTCGATGCGCTCGCGTGGCCCGTCTACGACCCGCGCGTCGTCTACCCGGAGTACTCGGTGAAGGGGCGCCGCGTCGATTTCGCGCTCTGCCACCCGGCGGGCAAGCCGCGCGTGTTCGTCGAGGTCAAGCAGCCGGGGCAGGCGCGCGGGGCCGATCAGCAACTCTTCGAGTACGCCTTTCACGAAGGCGTGCCGATGGCCGTCATGACCGACGGGCGCGAGTGGCACGTCTACGTGCCCGCGGGAGCCGGGTCGTACGACGAGCGCCGCGTCTACCTGCTCGACCTCTACGAGCGCACCGCCGCAGACGCTGCGGAGAGCCTGCACCGCTATCTCGATTACGACCGCGTGCGCACCGAGGAGGCCATGCGCGCCGCGCGCGACGACTACGACCGCATCGCGCGGAGCCGCGAAGGCGAGCGCCACCTGCCCGGCGCATGGGCGCGCCTCCTCGCCGAGCCCGACGCCTCGCTCGTGGCCCTGCTCGCGGAGAAAGTCGAAGGCCTCTGCGGCGTCCGCCCCGACGAAGCGCGCGTCGAGGCGTTCCTGCGGACGTGCCAGCGCGACCCTGCATCCCCTGCGCGGCCCGCCCGCCCGTCGCCCCCGGTCGTCCGAGACCCCGCGCCTGCCCGTCCTGCGGCGGCAGACCCCGGTGCGGCAGGTCCGAACACGGGCGAGGCGGCGCGGGTGGCACCGGCCCACAAGACGCACGCGTTGCCATCCGACAAGGCGACCCGCGGCTACACGCTCGATGGCGTGTTTCATGCGGCGCGCAACTCTGCCGATGTGTACCGGCAGGTAATCACCGCGCTCATGGCAGCAGATGGTGGCTTCGCGGAGCGTTTCGCGCAGACCGGCGGGCGCACGCGGATGTACCTGTCGCGCGACCGGGCGGCGCTGTTTCCGGGCCGTCCCGATCTGCAGGATCAATCTCATCCGAACTGACCCGGCGGATGGTATCTCGGCCTGAACGTCAGTCGCAGCGACATCGAAAAGCGCATCCGCCTCGCGTGCGAGGTGGCGGGCATCCGGTTCGGGAAGGATCTGACGATCTCGCTCTGACGTCGCATGTCTCCGCCCGCCCCCACGCCCATGTCCGCCCCATCCTCCGCCTCCGAGACGATGCGCGCGCCGCTGCGCCGCCCGGTTTCGCGCTGCGGGGGCGCCGCGGCGGTGGCCGGTGACGGTCGATGCGTACCACGCGCTCGCGGCGTCGGGGGCCATCGGGCCGGGCGAGCGCGTCGAACTCGTCAACGGACAGATTCTCGCCATGAGCCCCGTCGCCGGTCCGCACATCACCCTCGTCGCGCGGCTGACGCTGCACTTCGCGGGCATCGCCGCGCAGATGACGCCGCGCACGTTCGACGTGCTCGTGCAGTCGCCGCTGCGCCTCGGGCCGCACGACGAACCGGAGCCGGACCTCACGCTCGTGCGCGCAGGCGGTCCGCCGCGTGAGGTGCCGCGCGTCGAGGCGGCCCTCCTCGTCGTCGAGGTGTCCGATGCGACGCTGCGCTTCGACCGCGGCCCCAAGCGGACGCGCTACGCCCGCGCGGGCGTGCCGGAGGTGTGGGTCGTCGATGTCGCCGGCGGAACGGTCGAGGTCGCCCGCGGCGCCATCGCCCCCGACGGCGCCTACGCCGAGATCCGCCGCCTCGGACCGGGCGCCTCGCTCGCCGTCGCCGCCCTCCCCGACGCACCGCCGCTCGCCCTCGACGTCCTCTTCGACGGCCTCCGCTGAGTTCGTCCCCATCGCCGCCCGGTCCCAACGCCCCCGTGCCATGGCTTCCCGTCCGCCCACGCTCGCGTCGCTGCTGAAGGCCCTCGACGCCGACGATCTTGCGCGAGGTCGTCGCCGAGCTGTGCAAGCTCAACCCGCAGAATCGCGTCTTCGTCGACCTCTTCCTGCGCGGCTCCGACGAGGTGGACACCGGCGCGCTCCTCGACGGACTCTCGGCCCGGCTCAAGGCGTGCTTCCTGACGCGCGGCGCCCGTCCGCGCCGCCGACCGGGTCTCGCCGAGGCGCGGCGGCTCGTCACCGAGCACGAGCGCCTGACCGCCGACCACCCCGCCGTCTCCGCCGAGGGCGCGCTCCTGTACGTCGAGGCCGCCGCCGAGTATGCCGCCGCTGTCCACGCGCGCAGGGGATTCGTGCAGACCGCCACCGCCGACGCGGCCGTGCGGATGTTCGAGCGCTTCGTGCGCGCCGCCCTCGCGCGTCCGTCGCTCGCCGAGCGCCTGCTGCCGCGCGCCGAAGCCCTCCACGGCCTCGACCGCCGCTTCGGACGCCTCCTCGTGGCCCTGCGCAGCGGCGACGCCTCCGACCTCGACGCTCGCCACGACCCCATCGACGACGACAGCTACCGGATCGACTACATCCACAGTGGCCGCCCGACGCGCGACGAGGACGACGCGTGGGATGGCGCCTGATCCCGACGTTCCGTGTTCCACCGCTGATTCCCGCCGCCGATGGCCCGCTCCACGCCCCTGCGCACGCTCCTGCGCGACCTCGACGCCGACGCCCTCCGCGAGGTGCTCACCGCCGTCTGCGCGCTCACGCCGCAAAACCGCCGCTACGTCGAGCTCTACCTGAGCGCCTCCGACGCCGTCGATGTGAGCGCGGCGCTCGACGAGGCGCGGCGCAAACTCCGCGCGTGCTTCGTCAGCACGAACGGGCGCATCCGCGCCAAGCCCGATCTCCGGCGCGCCCGCGAGCTGGTGCGCGAGTACGAGCGCGTGCTCGGCGAGCACCCCGCCGCCGCCGCCGAGGTGGCGCTCCTGTACGTCGAGGCGGCGCAGGACGCGATTGCCTGCGCCGAGGCCGACGACTCCAACGTCCCGCCCACCCTCGACGATGCCCTGGTGCGGATGTACGTCGAGTTCGCCCGGAGCGTGCAGGCGCGTCCGGCGCTCCTCACGACGCTCGGCGAGCGGATGACGGCCCTCGAAAGCACCGGCTACGACCGCCGCGTCAACGCCGTCAACGCCGCCCTGCGACGCGGCGAGACCGATCCGGCGGCGCTCGACGCCGCCCTCCGAAGCCCCGAGGCGTACCACGTCGTCTACCACCGCTTCAGCTTCGGCAGCTTCATCTACCCCGCCGACCCTGACGCAGACCTCACGGAGCAGGCGAACGGCGACGGCGGCGGGCTGTGAGCGCGGCGCGTCAGCGGACGTAGTAGCCGAAGAGGATGCACATCTCGTCCTCGCTCGTGAAGCCGAAGCGCACGGTGCGGTCGGTCGTGTTGTTGTACGTCGCCACCATTCGGTAGCCGGTGCCGGCGGCGAAGGCGATCGGCGTCTGGAAGACCTTGATGGGCGGATGGTCCCACGAGAGCGATTCGTAGAGCAACTGCCCGTCGAGCGCCCCGCCGACGCCGTAGACGCGGAAGCTCTCGGAGAGCTTGTGCGCGTGCGACATCAGCATCAGGATGCTGCGCGCCTGCGAGAAGCGCGTCGTGCGCTCGACGACGGTGCGCTGGTGGGCCGGGAGCACGAAGTCGGTGACGGCGTCGTTGATGACGCGGGCGTAGCGGAGGCCCGGGCGGCGCGGCGTGGTGTGGAGGTTGACGTACGCCTCGCCGGTGCGCGGGGCGGCGGTCGGGTTGGCGTAATGCGCGTTCAGGTCGACGCCCTGGCGCGGCGGAAGCGGGAGGACGATGCCCTCGGGAAGCTCGACGGTCGCCTCTGGCGTCTGGGTGCCGATGAGGAAGGTGCGCGTGGTGAAGTTCTGCATCTCCTCGAGGAACGACGCGCCGCCGAGGTCGCGCACGGCGCCGGGCGTGAGGCCGGTCGCGTTCTGCGCGTAGAGGAGGAAGTGATGCGAGCCGGGGCGCATCCGGACGTCGAAGCGGCGCACGAAGAGGGTGTCGGTCGTCGGGAGGGTGCTGTAGACGAAGACCTCGCGCTCGCCGCGCGCGGCGGTCGTGAAGGGCTTGAGGTGCAGCTGGAGGCCCTCGGCGGGCGGCGCGAGCGGCTCGAAGGGCACGGTCACCTCGTCGGCGGGCCGCAGGAGCGCGGAGTCGGCGACGAGGCCGTCGCGTGGGGCACCGGCTTCGATCCACGCGCGGATGAAGGCCACCTGCCCCGTCGTGAGCGCCCCGCCGGTGAGCGGCATCGGGCCGCCGTGGTTGGCCGTGCCGTGCGAATGGGCGCCCTCGAGGGCCATCTCGACCTTGTGGAGAAGGAAGCTGCGCTCCGGATCGCCCGGCACGACCTGCCGCATCCCCTCCGCGCGGGCGGCGCTGTTGGACGGTTTCACCCCGATGAGCGCGGCGTGGGACGCCCCGGCCTCGAGCACGAGGCCGCCCGCGTGGCTCATCGTCGTGTGGCAGCCGGCGGTGGCGCAGGTCGGCGTGAGCACCTGGTTCTGCAGCGCGCGGAACGAACCGCCGTCGACGCGAGGCGCGTCGGTGGGGCTGTCGCAGGCGGCGAGCGCGAACGGGGCGAGGGCCGCCGTGAGGGCCACCACGAGGCGGGAGCGGACGAGGGCGACGGGCATCGGCGAAACCGTAAAGGAGGTGCAACAATACGCCGCTTCGCGCGCCCGCGCACGAATAAGGGCGAGCGTGCCGCTGCCGCCGCCGTTGGAGGATCCGTCCGCCGCCTCACCCGCGTCCCCACGCCCACTCTCCCCGACCTCCATGACCCCGTCCCACGACCCGGCTCGCCACCGCTTCACCGCCGACACCGACGCGGGCCTCGCCGAGCTCCAGTACACGCGCGAGGGCGACACGGCCACCTTCACGCACACCGAGGTGCCCGACGCCGCGAACGGGCAGGGCATCGGCACGGCGCTCGTCGAGGCGGCGCTCGCGTGGGCACGCGGCGAAGGCCTCACCGTCGTGCCGATGTGCCCGTTCGTCGCCGCCTACATGGCCGACCACCCGGAGACGCACGACCTCGTCGGCGCGGCGGGAAAGAAGTGGCTCGACCCCGACTACGACGAGCGTGCCTGAGTCTCTCGTGGCTGCCTCCGCCGCCCGATCTGGCCGGCGGAGCGGAAAGCGGGGACCCAGAATGCAGAGCGCTGTGCGTGACCCCTTCTGGATTCCCGCTTTCGCGGGAAAGACGGATCAGAAGCAGGCGGAGGTGCCACTTCATAAACGCCCTCTGAAGGCTGCGCCGCCCGATCTGGCCGGCGATGCCCACGAGCACCACGGCGGCGAGGCCGCGCCCTACCTCGCCGCGCACATCGATGACGCGGCGTTCGGGACCGACCTGCCGCCCGACTCCCCCCGCCGACGCCTGGCGCTGGGCGCGCGAGGCCGCCGCCGTCTACGCCACCGCCCTCCTCGCCCCCACCGAACGCTCGCGCCGCGCCGCCGCGCTTGCCGGGGATGGATGACGCCACCGCCTGCGTCGCTGCCGGCCGGGCGAGGGCTGCCGGGTGCCTTGCCCGGGTCAACCGAACGGGGAGCGCCGGTGGAGCCGGAGCCGCGCATCGGCCCGGTGTCTGGCAGTGTGCAGCGCCGAAGAGTTTGGCTTGGCGCGACGTGATCGCTCTCGTCGGCGTACCGATCTTCGTCGGTGGTGACTCGCTCGGCCGCGCCGTGACCGAAGAGACGCGCGGCGTCGGAGGCGTCTGCATCACCCTGCGCCTGGAATTCGACGAGAACTACGAGCCAATCCCATGACCCATCGCCTTGCCCTTGTCCTTCTGGCTCTGGTCGCCGCCGACGCGGCGCAGGCCCAGGTCGTGCCCGACAGCGGGCGCGTCTACTGCGCTTCGCGGCCGCTGTGGCTCCAGAGCGCGAGGGCCTACGTGGGGCCTGCGGCGCGCCTGCTCTCACTCGACCCGGCGCCCGGAGCCCTGGTGTTCGTCGAAGTTCTGGGCGGGCGCTACCGTGGGGCCAGGGACAGCGTCCTCGCAGACGGGCTTGCTGACTGCGACCGCCTGGAGGACGCGCCGCCGCCGATCCCGCCGTCCGCCGGACAGGATTCTGCCGCCGGACAGGCCGAGCCCGTTGCCCGCGCCTCCACCCCCGCACGTGGTCGCGCCTCCGTACGCGGTCGGCCCGCTGCCGCCCGTGCCCGACACGCAGCCCGCGCCGGTCTTCCGCCCCACGCCCGTCTACCCGGACACGGCGCGCGAGGCCGGCATCGAGGGGCGCGTCCTGCTGAGGATGCGCGTGGGCCGCGACGGGCGCGTCGTCGACGCGCAGGTCCATCACAGCACGCACCCTCTCTTCGACGCCGCGGCGCTGGCGGCGGGGTGGAGGTGGCGCTTCGAGCCGGCTCGCCTGCGCGGCAAGGCCGTCGAGGCGACCGTCTACCTGCCCGTGGTCTTCCGCATGGAGGAAGACGAGCGTCCCCGCCCGCGCGGCCGCCGCGGCCGCGGAAACCGCTGACCCTCCGTCTCTCTTGGTGGCCCGTGTCGGCGCTCCCCTTCATCCCAACGCCTGTCCCCATGCCCACCTTCCTGAACGTCGGTACGACCTACCTCAACGCCGACCAGATCTCCCATGTGGACGCCGAGGCGTTCAGCGGCGACGGCTCTCTCATCGTTTACATGGCCGGCGCCAGCGGGGGCGACCCGGTCGAGGTGAGCGGACGCGATGCGGCGGCCCTGCGCGCGTGGCTCGACCGGAACACGCAGGAGCAGACCTCGACCTCGACGCCTCCCGGCTTCCGGTAGCCCTCGCTCTCCACCCGGCGTCCCCGTGTCCGATCCTGCCTTCGTCGCGCCTGTCGCGGTCCGGCCGCTCGCGGGCGGTGCCGAGGTCGCGGGCGTCGTCGCGCTCTCGGCGGCGCTGCGGCGCGGCAGGCGGGCGGCGGACGACGAGGCGCGCGACGGCTTCGTGACCATCGCCTACGACGCGCCCACCGTCGCCGCGCTCGCCGAGGTGGCGCCGCAGATCGTCGCCGTCGATGCCGCCGGGGCCGTGGTCGGGTACGCGCTCGTGCTGGTGCCCGAGGCGCAGGCGGCGGTGCCGGAACTCGGCGCCATGTTCGACCTGCTCGGGCGCATCGAGGTCGACGGCGCGCCGCTCGGCGGGCAGCGCCACTACGTGATGGGGCAGGTGGCCATCGACGCCGCGCACCGCGGGACCGGCCTCTTCGACCGGCTCTACGCCGCGCACCGCGCGCAGCTGGACGGGCGCTTCGACCTGTGCGTGACCGAGATCGCCGCCCGCAACGCCCGCAGCCGCGCCGCCCACGCCCGCATCGGGTTCGAGGACGTTCACGTCTACGACGACCTCGGCGAGACGTGGCACGTCGTCGTCTGGCGCTGGCGGTGAGCGGGCGCCGCACCGGTCCCGCCCCCTCCGCCCTGCGGGCACCTCCCCCACATCGTGGGGGAGGATGTTTCGGAGCCCGTCCAGGGCGCAGCAACGGGTGGGGGCGGGCTTGGCGTGTCCGGCTCGCCGTCGTAGGTTCGCGGCAGCTTCACCCGTCCCCGCCCGATGTCCGACACGCCCGATTCCGCCGCCGCTCCGCCCGCCGCCGTCGAACCCTCCGACGCCTTCCGCGCCGCTGCGCGCATCGGCTCCTACGAGGCGTACCGCGCGCTCTACGACCGCTCCATCGCCGATCCCGACGGGTTCTGGGGCGACATGGCGCAGCGGCTCGACTGGTCGACGCCGTTCACGCGCGTCAAGGACACGAGCTACGCGCCCGGCGCCGTCGCCATCCGCTGGTTCGAGGACGGGCGCCTGAACGCCTGCTACAACTGCGTCGACCGGCACGTGATGGCGGGCCACGGCGAGCGGGCGGCGCTGATCTTCGAAAAGGACGAGCCGTCGGACCCCGCCGACGTCATCACCTACGCCGACCTCCACGCCCGCGTGCAGCGCGTGGCCAACGTGCTCCTCGCGCGGGGCGTCGAGTCGGGCGACCGGGTGACGATCTACCTGCCGATGACGCCCGACGCCGTCGTCGCGATGCTCGCCTGCGCCCGCATCGGGGCCGTCCACAGCGTCGTCTTCGGCGGCTTCTCGCCGGACAGCCTCGCCGACCGCATCTTAGATGGCGAGAGCCACCTCGTCATCACCGCCGACGGGGCGCGGCGCGGCGGGCGGTACGTGGCCCTGAAAGCCGCCGTCGACCGGGCGCTCGACCGCTGCCCGAACGTCCACACGGTCCTCGTCGTCCGCAACGCAGGCGATGGCGCGGGCGGCGACGTGCCGATGCAGGCCGGGCGCGACCGCTGGATGGAGGACGACCTCGCGGCGGTCGATGCCGAGTGCCCGTGCGTCGAGGTCGATGCCGAGCACCCGCTCTTCCTCCTCTACACATCCGGCTCGACGGGCAAGCCGAAGGGCGTCCTCCACACGACCGGTGGCTATCTCGTGTATGCAAGCCTGACGCACGAGATCGTCTTCGACCAGCAGCCGGGCGACGTCTTCTTCTGCACGGCGGATGTCGGGTGGATCACCGGGCACTCGTACGTCACCTACGGCCCGCTCGCCAACGGCGCGACGCAGGTCGTCTTCGAAGGCATCCCGCACTACCCGGCGCCCTCGCGGCTGTGGGAGATCGTCGACCGCCACGCCGTGACCGTCCTCTACACCGCCCCGACGGCCATCCGCGCGCTCATGGCCAAGGGCGACGCCCACGTGACCGGCACCTCGCGGGCGAGCCTGCGGCTTCTCGGCACCGTCGGTGAGCCGATCAACCCGGAGGCGTGGCGGTGGTACAGCGAGGTCGTGGGCGAGGGGCGCTGTCCGGTCGTGGATACGTGGTGGCAGACGGAGACCGGCGGCATCCTGCTCGTCGGCCTCCCCGGCGCCGTCGCGCAGAAACCGGGCAAGGCGGGCCTGCCGTTCTTCGGCGTCGCGCCCGAAATCGTGGATGCGGCGGGGACGGTGCTCGGTGGCGAGGCCGAGGGGCTGCTGCTGCTCACCGATTCGTGGCCGGGCCAGATGCGGACGGTCTACGGTGACCACAAGCGCTTCGAACAGACGTACTTCTCGCAGTTCGGCCACCGCTACTTCACCGGGGACGGCTGCCGCCGCGACGCCGACGGCTACTACCAGATCACCGGGCGGGTCGACGACGTGCTCAACGTGTCGGGCCACCGCCTCGGCACCGCCGAGATCGAGAGCGCGCTCGTGCTACACCCCGCCGTCGCCGAAGCGGCCGTCGTCGGCGTCCCGCACGACATCAAGGGGCAGGGCGTCTACGCCTTCGTGACGCTCGTCGAGGGCCACGGCGCCACGGAAACGGCGCGCGAGGAGCTTCGGCGCGAGCTGACGGTGCAGGTGCGCTGGTCGATCGGCCCGATCGCGCAGCCCGAGGCCATCCAGTTCGCGCCGGGCCTCCCGAAGACGCGCTCGGGCAAGATCATGCGCCGCATCCTGCGCAAGATCGCCGAAGGCGAGACCGACGCCCTCGGCGACACGAGCACCCTCGCCGACCCCGCCGTCGTCGACGACCTCGTCGCAGGCCGCGTGAGCGGGTGATCCCGGACGTCAGCGGCAGAGTGGCGTGAAGCTGTTCACGCGGCGCGTGCTACGGAACCCAAACGTCGAGCACCCAGCGTCTGGACCAGTCGCCACACTCATTTTTAGCTGATCGCCAACCGTACCATAGCGCTGGTCAGGCAAGTTGATGGCGCGCTATGGCTGAGCCTCTGGACGATCAAACCCCGGCTCCCCGATTGGTGTCCACCTCGACGGATACGACCCGTTTGGGCCTCAGAACCCACCCTCAACCGTTCGGACCACCGTACTAAGGACGAACGTCCTATCCTCTGCGTAAAAAGTTACGTCAATAGAATCCTTGCTTAAAACAGTAGTGTTTAAAAAATAAAAATTTATGTCATGGGATAGGGTTGTGTATAAGTCAATAATTTTATCTGACACGTTGATGTATTGGCTTCCCTCTTCCCAGACGCCACGGATGCTGGAGCCGTCGTCGCCGCTGTCGCAGCCCGCGACGAGAAGGGGAAGTGTGAGAAGCGCGAGGGCAAAACGTGAGCGGAGGCGCATCGGCGTCGGGGGTGAGAATGCAAGACTCCCCAATCTCAGATGTGCAGAGGCCCAGCAAGCAGGGGTAAGAAGCGCAGACAGGATGGGCGAATGGCGCACGAGTGCTGCCGAACGGTGCACGAGTCGAGAGCATTCACGCACATCCTCGCGTGTAGGGTCAATGAGCCGATATGTCTGCTGACGCACACAGGGGGCCAGGGCGCCGGGCGAGTGACTTGTCCGAATGCAGCTCAGGGCCGATCTTGGCGTCTTTCTCCGTGTCTTGAGATGGATTATGTCGTCTTCCTGGCCCTCGCGCCGTTCGCGCTGGCCATGCTCGTTGCGACCTGCGTAACGGCGTGGCGTCGGCGCGAGCGGCCCGAGGCGAGGGCGCTCTTCGCCCTCGGGGTCGCGTGCGCCGGGTGGGTGCTGGTCAACAGCGCCGAGGTGATCGCGCCGACGCCGGGAGCGACGTACCGCATCGCCCAGTTCGCCTACCTGTTCTCGGCGTCGTCGTCGGTGGCGTGGTTCGTCTTTGCGTGCGCCTTCACCGACCACGTGGCGTGGCTGCGGAAGGCCCCGGCGCTCGCCGCCGCGGCGCTGCTCGCCACCGGCGTGGCGCTCGTGTTCACGAACCCGCTGCACGGGCTGATGTGGCGCTCGGCGACGTACGTGCCGGTCCATGGCCTCCTCGGCATCCGCGTCGTGCACGGACCGTGGTTCTACGTTTACGCGGGCGTGTCGTGGGCGCTGCTGCTCGTCGGCTCCCTTCTCGTCGTGCGCGAGTACTGGAGCGCATCGCGGCAGACGCGGCGCGTCTCGTCGCTCGTGGCCGTCGGCGCGCTCGTGCCGCTCGTCGTCAGCGTGGTCTACATCGCGAACGTCCTGCCCGTCGGCAAGGACTTCACGCCCCTCGCCACCGCCGTCGGGGCCGCGCTCATGGCCGTCGGCCTCCACCGCTACCGGATGCTCGCCTACCGGCCGGTCGCGCGCGGCGTGCTCGTCGAGAGCATGCAGGAAGGGATGCTCGCGCTCGACCGTGAGGGGATGGTGATGGACGTCAACCCGGCCTTCGCCCGCATCGTCGGTGCCGACGATGCGGGCGCCGCGTCGCTCGTCGGGCAGGCCGTCGCCGAGGTGCTGCCGCACGATGCGCTCGCCGCCCTCGGCCTCGACGGCACGCGCACGCCTGCCGAAGCCGCCCGCACGCCCGACGCGCAGCGGGAGGTCGTCCGGCTGCGCGTCGGCGGCGCCGAGCGGGCCTACGACCTGCGCGCCTCGCCGCTCGCCGACCGCCGCGGACGGCCCGCCGGGCGCCTCCTGCTCCTCCACGACATCACCGAGCGCCGCGCCGCCGAAGACGCCCTCCACGGGGCCAACCGCGAACTCCGCGCCCGCAACGACGACCTCGACGCCTTCTCGCGCACCGTCGCCCACGACCTCAAAAACCCCATCCACGCCATCCACGGCTACGCGCAGATCCTGCAGATCGACGGCGCCGACGTGACCGACGACGTGCGCGAGGAGTGTCTCGAGACCATCCTCGACCTCTCGCGCCGGATGGTCGGCATCGTCGATGCCCTGCTGCTTCTCGCGGGCGTCAACCGCGAGTCCGTCGCGCTCGTGCCGCTCGACATGGACGAGATCGTGCCCCTCGCCCTCGCCCGCCTCGCCGTCGCCAGCGACCGCGCGGGTGCGGTCGTCGAGGGTGCCACGCCCGACGCCGTCGCCGCGTGGCCGCGCGCGCTCGGGTACGCACCGTGGGTCGAGGAGGTGTGGGCGAACTACCTGAGCAACGCCGTCAAGTACGGCGGCGCGGCGCCCGACGTGCGCATCGGGGCCGAGCGGCGCGGCGCGTGCGTCCGCTTCTGGGTGCGGGACCGCGGGCCGGGCCTGTCGGCGGAGGCGCAGGCGCTTCTCTTCCACCCCTTCTCGCGCCTGCCCGGCAGCGGCCAGGACGGCCACGGCCTCGGGCTCTCCATCGTCAAACGCATCGCGGAACGACTCGGCGGCGATGTCGGCGTGGACAGCACCGGCGTCGCGGGCGAAGGCAGCCGCTTCTGGTTCGACCTCCCGGCTGCACCCGACGAAGCGTAGGCCGCAGGGCAGGCGCAGCTGCTACAAAGGCGGCGCCATGTCTGTCGTCTGTCCTCCCCGGCCCGTCGTCCCCCCGTGACGGCACGTCGTCACCGGCGCGGCGTACGCTTGCCGGTCACCCCGCCCGATGCCCCCCGATGAGCGACGCCCCCAAGAGCGCCTTCCGCCTCGAATCCGAATTCTCGCCGACCGGCGACCAGCCCCGCGCCATCGCCGAGATGGTGGCCGGATTGCAACGCGGCGATCCGTATCAGACACTTCTAGGGGCTACAGGTACAGGAAAGACATTCAGTGTGAGCAACGTCGTGGCGCAGATCAACCGACCGACGCTGGTGATGTCGCACAACAAGACGCTCGCGGCGCAGCTCTACGCAGAGTTCAAGACGTTCTTTCCAGACAATGCCGTCGAGTTTTTCATCTCGTACTACGATTACTACCAGCCGGAGGCATACCTGCCGTCGTCGGATACGTACATCGAGAAGGATCTGGCGATCAACGAGCAGATCGACCGGCTGCGGCTGCGGGCGACATCGGCGCTCGTGTCGGGGCGGCGCGATGTGTTGATCGTGGCGAGCGTGTCGTGTATCTATGGACTCGGCAGCCCGGAGGAGTACAAGGCGCAGATCGTGCAGCTGAAGAAGGGGCAGACGATCGTGCGCAACGATCTCTTGCATGGCCTCACCGCCATCTTCTACGCCCGCAACGACATCGAATTCGGCCCCGGCGCCTTCCGCGTGCGCGGCGATGTGGTGGAGGTTTTCCCGGCGTACCTCGAAGACGTGGCCTACCGCGTGACCTTCTGGGGCGACGAGATCGAGCGCCTCGATGTCTTCGACCCGCTCACCGGACGCATCCTGCGCACCGAAGACGCGCTCACGCTCTATCCCGCCAAGATCTTCGTCACGCCCGAGAAGGAGATGCAGCGCGCGATTGCGGGCATCGAGGCCGAACTCTCGTGGCGGCTGGGCGTCCTGCGCGACATCGGCAAGCTCGTCGAGGCCGAGCGGTTGGAGCAGCGGACGCGCTACGACATCGAGATGATGAAGGAGGTCGGCTACTGTTCGGGCATCGAAAACTACAGCCGCCACCTCACCGGCCTGCCGCCCGGCCACCGTCCGTACTGCCTCTTCGACTACTTCCCCGACGACTTCCTCCTCCTCGTCGACGAGAGCCACGTGACGCTTCCGCAGGTGCGGGCGATGTACAACGGCGACCGCGCGCGCAAACTCAACCTCGTCGAATACGGATTCCGGTTGCCCTCGGCGCTCGACAACCGTCCGATGACGTTCGAGGAGTTCGAGGAGAAGCACAACCAGGTCATCTTCGTCAGCGCGACGCCGTCGGATTACGAGCTGGAGAAGTCCGGCGGCGTCTTCGTCGAGCAGGTCATCCGCCCGACGGGCATCCCCGACCCCGTCGTCGAGGTGCGGAAAACGGAGGGGCAGATCGACGATTTGCTCGAAGAGATCCGCATCGTCATCGAGCGCAAGGAGCGCGTCCTCGTGACGACGCTCACGAAGCGGATGGCCGAGGACCTGACCGACTACCTCGATTCCTTCGGCGTCGGCGTCCGCTACCTCCACAGTGACATCGACGCCCTCGAGCGCGTCGAAATCCTGCGCGACCTGCGCCTCGGCGTCTTCGACGTGCTCATCGGCGTCAACCTGCTGCGCGAGGGCCTCGATTTGCCCGAGGTCTCGCTCGTCGCGATCCTCGACGCCGACAAGGAGGGCTTCCTGCGCTCCGACCGCTCGCTCATCCAGACGGCGGGCCGCGCCGCGCGCAACGCCGACGCCAAGGTCATCCTCTACGCCGACCGCGAGACCGGCTCGATGCAGCGCATGATGGAGGAAACGTCGCGGCGCCGCGAGATCCAGATCGCTTACAACACCGAGCACGGCATCACGCCGACGACGGTCAAGAAGAACCGCGACCAGATCCTCAAGGGCACCATCGTCGCCGAGGAGAAGGCGTCGACCGAAGGCACGCCGGGGCGTCCGGGCGACCAGCGCGCCGAGTACTCGATCGCCGCCGACCCGCTCGTCAAGTACCTGACGGTGGACCAGAAGCGCGACCTCGTGACGCAGATGAACCGCGAGATGAACGAGGCCGCCGAAGCCCTCCAGTTCGAGCGCGCCGCCGAACTCCGCGACGCTGTCGGGCAGCTGGAGAAGCAGATCGCGGGCGCGGGGTGAGCCTACTCGTCTTGATGCCTTGAGCGAGAGATTGCTTGCTCAATCTCTGAAACTAACGGATCGAAGGATCTGTCGAGAGAGAGCAGAACCTCTCTCGGAAAGTCGGGGCAATTAGCTGGAACCGTGCGCCTGCAAAAAGGGAGAGGAGATAGTTAGAGCCATCTCAAAGTCCCCACACCTGCCTTGGTAGCTCACCGTTTTGCTAAAGGTGGGATCTGCAAGGAGTCCCAGCATCTCCCATAGCGCATGGAATGAGACCCAGTCGCCCGACAAGAGGGCGGACCTGCCTGCTTCCATAAACTTGTTTTGTCCGCTGGCGTCTACGACGAGAAGGACTGGATTTAGGTGGCTGAACAGGGGGCCAAGTTGGCCAGCCCTACTTGCCGCCTCCTCGATCAAGGGCACAACGAACTCCCTTGCAAGTAGGGCCCGGCCCTCACGGTTGAGCAGCTTCTCCTCGCCTCGTCACTTGCCTCCCGCTTCAGAGATCGCCACGCGGCGTGCTGAAGGCGTCGGGATCCGGCTCGCCACGGAGGGCGCGGAGGTAGAGGGCCATCGTCTCGGCCATTTCGTCGGCGACGAAGGCGATGAAGGCGTCGAGCGATCCGGCGTCGGCTTCGGCGAGGGCGCCGTAGTAGGCGTCGCGGTGCTCGGTGCGGAGGACGGCGGGCGGGTAGCCGGCGCGCATCAGCAGCAGGTTCATCAGCACGCGCGCGAGGCGTCCGTTGCCGTCGGCGAACGGGTGGATCTCGACGAGGCCGTGGTGGAGCGTCGCGGCGGCGATGAGCGGGTGCGTCTCGCCCGCTTCGACCTCGGTCTGGAGGCGCGCGCAGGCGTCCATCAGGTCGGTCATCCGCGCGGGTGTCTCCTCGGGCGTGGCGTAGTAGTGCGTCTCGCCTGTGCGCGTGACGACATGGTTCGAGTGCGTCTTGTATGCCCCGCCGGTCTCCTCGCGCGTGATCCAGCCGCCGTCTGGCGTCTGGGCCTTCACCTCGTACGTGTCGCCCATCAGCATCCGGTGCATTTCGCGGACGACTGCGAGCGTGAGCGGCTCGTTCTCCCGCACCATCGCTTCGAGGTATTCGATGACCTCGCGGTGGCGGCGGATGTCGAGGTGGTCCTTGAGGGGCTTGCCGTGGGCGGTGACGCCGTGCATGAGGAGCGCGCGCGTCTCGCCGTAGTCGAGCGAGTTGCCCTCGATGGCGTTGCTGTGGTACGTCCATTCGAGCCGCAGGCGCTGCATCGCCCGCCCGAGCGAATCCGGGTCGAGCGGACGAAGGGCGTCGATCTGCGCTTTCAGGGCGTCGATGCGGGCGAGGGCGGAGGGCAGGAGCGAGGCCATCGGAGCGGACGTGGATGCGGGGGATGCTACGCGCGGACGGCGCGCGTTCTCCGCACTTCGGCGCCTTCAGTGGCACGGGCCTTGCGCCGATTCCAAACGTATCCTCGCCGTCCATTCCCTCGCCGATGCGCCTTGCCGTCCTGCTCGCCGCCGCGCTCTTCGCCGCCGTTCTCGGGGGCTGCGATGCCCTCGGGCCCGTGCGTCCGCAACCCGACTCGGCCCTTCCGACGCTCGACAGTGCTGCGTTCCGGCGCGCGGAGACGCTGATCGCGTTCTTCGAGCACGGCGAGCCGGTCAAGCGCTTCGAGGCCGTCTACCGGCACGACGACGGGCGCGGGTACACGGTCGGATGGCTCGGCTTCACGACCTCGTCCGGGAGCGCCGCCGAGGTCGTCCGCCGCTACGCCGCGCGGGCGCCGACCGTCGCCGTCGGAGCGCCGCTGCGCGCGTTCGGTCCGGTCCTCGACCGCCTCGCCCGAACGCACGACGGCGACATCTCCGCCCTCGCCGCCTTCCCCGACGCGTGGCGCGCGGCGGCTGCCGACACTGCGTTTCAACGCGCGCAGGACGACGTCGCGCGGGCGTGGTACTTCGCGCCCGCGCGGCAGCAGGCCGCGTTCATGGAGCAGAACGGCCCGCCCGTCTCGCCGCTCGCGCTCGCCACGCTCTACGACATCGTCGTCCAGCACGGCGACGGCCCCGAGCCCGACGGCTTCTCCGCCGTCCTCAACCGCGCCGGACCGCGCGGCGCCGACGAGCGCGCGTGGCTCGCCCGCCTCAACGCCGCCCGCCGCGCCACCCTCGCCAATCCCACGAACCCGGTCACCCGCGACGCCTGGCGCCCGACCGTCTGGCGCTCCGACACGTGGCAGCAGCTCGCCGCCCGCGACGCCCGCCTCGACGCGCCGGTCCGCATTACCGGCGCGTGGTTCGACCTGACCATTCCGTAGCGGTTGGGGATTGTGTATGGGGAATTGGGGATTGGATGTGGCAGACATGGGCATCCGACGCCTCATCCTCAATACCCTACTCCGAAACAAGTCGGCGGCAGAACGCAAATTCAGCGTGCGCAGCCGTACTTCTGGATACTACCCGCCTTCCAACCGCCATGCGTGCCCTCTGGCCCCTGCCGCTTCTGCTCGCCGCGAGCCTCACCGCCTGCGGGCTGGTCGAACAGGGCTCCGACGACGGCGGCAACCCGAAGGCGCTCGACCGCATGGACGTCATCACGCGCCCGGCCACGGCGCCCCGCCCCGGCGACACGCTTACCTTCTTCGTCGTCTTCCCCGACTCCGCCACGACGAAGTACGCCATTGGCGTGGACATCTCGATAAGCGAGGGTGAGGAACTCTTCGGCGGCTGCACGCGGGCGGTCTGCGCCAAGTGGGTCGTGCCGATGGCGCCACGAGGGCGCTACGAGCACTATGTGACGTGTCAACAGCAGCCGCGGAGATGACGCGTCTACCCCTTCGAGACGCTCGTGCTGCTGCCCTGAGCGTCGCCGGTCGCGTTCTCTGGCGCAGACCGTCCGCCTGACGGTGCGCCGGAGACGTGGGGCGGTGGGGCGCCGAACGACTCGGCAAAACGACGGGCGAAGTAGGGCACGCTCTTGAAGCCGACCGCGTGGGCCACTTCGGCGGTGGTCTGGTAGGCATTCTGCTCGAAGAGCGTCTTTGCGTGCAGCAGGCGCACGTGCCGGAGGTAGGCGCCCGCCGAGAAGCCCGTCAGCTCTTTGATTCGCCGCTGGAGCGTGCGTTCGCTCACGAGAAGCGCCCCGGCGAGTTCGGAGACGTTGAAGTCCTCGTCCCTCAGATGCTCCGCGAGGACCGCCTGGATGCCGCGGATGAACGATGCGTCGGTGCCTTCGAGGGGCATCTCCTCCGGGTGCACGGCCACGACCTGCCGCCCGCTCTCGTGCACGATGGCGCGCCGCAGACCGACGAGGTTGCGCACCTGCGCCTTCAACTCGGCGACGCCGAAGGGCTTCGCGAGATAGACCTCCGCTTGGGCTTCGAGCCCGTTCGAGGCGATCCTTCGGGTCGGACTTCGCCGTCAGCAGGACCATCGGGATGGTGCGGTAGCGGACCTCCCCCTTCACGCGGGCGAGGAGTTCGAGGCCGTCCATCTCCGGCATCATAATGTCGCTGATGATGAGGTCTGGCTGCTGCTGCTGGATCTGCTCCCAGGCTTCGCGGCCATTGGCGGCCGTCGTCACGCGGTAGGTGGGCGACAGGTGTTCGCACAGGAAGGCGAGCAGGTCCGCGTGGTCTTCGACGACGAGCACGTGCGCGAGGACGGCGTCGGGCTCCGCCGTCACGAGTGCCGCCCCATGCGGCACGGGTCGGCGAAGCGGCGGTCCAGCGATGCCGTCTCCACCGCTCCCCTGGTCCTCCGTTTGACGCCACGCGGACGGCGGCGATGCCCCCTCTACCAGACGTGCATCGACAGGTAGACAGACGGTGAACGTGCTGCCCGTGCCCGGCGTGCTCTCGGCCAGAACGTGTCCGCCGTGGAGCTCGACCAGTTCTTTCACGAGGGCAAGGCCGATGCCCAGCCCACTGTGGGCGCGCGTGGAGGAATCGTCGGCCTGGTAGAAGCGCTCGAAGAGATGGGGAAGCGCCTCAGGCCCGATGCCCGGCCCGGTGTCCGCGACGCGCAGGACGGCCTGAATCTCCCCCGCGCCCGCCGCAACGGGTTCGGCCGGTGACCTGCACCCGCACGTGCCCTCCCGGCGGCGTGAAGCGGAATGCATTGCCGATCAGGTTGGTGAGCACCTGCTCCATCCGCTCTGGGTCGAAGCTCAGACAGAAGCGGCTCCGGCGGGGCCTCCACGGCGAGAGTCAGGCCCCGCCGCTCGGCGAGCGACGAGAAGGCTCCCGCCACGCGCCGGACGAACGCGCCCAGGTCGCCGGGGATGGGGTGGAGAGGCAGCCGGTTTTCCTGCAAGCGCGTCAGGTCCAGCAACTCCTCGACCAGGTGCGAGAGCCGCTGCGTCTGGGTCTGCGCCCCCTGGAGGCGCGCCCGGTGGCGCGGGGTCGCGGGCACGGGCGTCTCGGCAGACAGGTCTTCGAGGTAGCCCTGGATGAGCGTGAGCGGGGTTCGGAATTCGTGGCTGATGTTGGAGAAGAAGCGCGTCTTCGTCTGGTCCAGCGTCATCGAGTTTTTCCGCCTGCGTGGCCAGTTGCGCCCGCTGCTGCTCGATCTCGGCGGTGCGCCGGACGACCTGCACTTCGAGCGCGCGGGTTCGCGCCGCGAGGGCGCGCACGCGGATGCGGAAGGCCGCGTAGAGGGCGCCGAGGAAGGTGAGCGCGGCGAGCAGGCGAAACCACCCGGTGGCCCACCACGGCGGCGCCACAAAGACCTTCACCGAGGCCGCGTCGGCGCTCCAGACGCCGTCGGCGCTCGCGGCGCGCACGCGGAACGTGTAGCGGCCCGGCGGCAGGTTCGTGAACGTCGCCCAGGTCTCGTGCGAGACGTTGTGCCAGCGGTCGTCGAAGCCTTCGAGCCGGTAGGTGTACGTGTTCTTGGCGGGATCGCTGAACTGCATCGCCGCAAACGTGAACCGGATGAGCCGGTCGTCGTGGGCCAGCCGGACGGTGTCGGCGTACGGCAGCGCCACGCGCAGGGGGCTGTCGGCGCCGGGCCGCACCGGCTGCTCGCCCACGTCGAGGCCCGTCAGCACCACCGCAGGCGGGTACGGGTTGTCGCGCAGCGCACCGGGATCGAAGGTGAGGTAGCCGTTCTGCGCGCCGAAGAACAGGCGCCCCGCGCGGGTGCGGAGGCGGGCGCTGAACGCCTGATCGGTGGGCAGAACGACCGGGCCGGTCTCGTAGCGCCGCCACGCGCGCCGGGCCGGGTCGAAGCGCACGGTGCCCACCGGCGTGTTGAGCCAGAGGCTGCCCGCGCGGTCTTCCGCCAGCCCGTAGAGCACACGGCCCAGGAGCGGGCTGTTGTACGACGTAAACCGAACCACACGTCCCGTCTGCGGGTCGAGGCGGTTGAGCGCTTCGGCGACGACCCACAGCGCGCCATTTCGCGCCTGGTGAATGCCATAGATCGGCCCGGCAGACAGGGTCGTCGTGTCGGTGGGGGCGTGCCGGTAGTGGACGAAGGTGCCGCGGGCGGCATCGAAGCGGTCGAGGCCGGCGCCGGTGCCCACCCAGAGCGTACCCGCACGGTCTTCGAGCAGCGAGATCACCCATGGGTCGCCGAGGCTCGCGGGGTCGGATGGATTCGCCCGAAAGGTGGTCCAGGCGCCGGTGGCGGGGTCGCGGCGCCGGAGGCCGCCGTAGGTCCCCACCCAGAGCGCGCCGGTGCGGTCTTCGAGCAGTGCATAGACGTAGTTCTCCCGGGTGACCGGGGAGCGGATCGTCTCGAACCGGGCGCCGCCGGGCGCGAGCTGCCGCAGGCCGACGCCTTCGGTGCCCGCCCACACGTTGCCGCGGGTGTCCTCGTAGAGGACGTTGACATTGGGGCCCTTCGACCCGGCTTCGGCGAAGCGCTGCGTGGCGCCGGAGGCCGGATCGTGCCGGAGGATGCCGTTCTCGCCGCCAAACCAGAGCCGCCCGGCGCGGTCCTCCAGAAACGCCTTCACCAGCCCGGCCGGGCGCCCGTCGGGCAAGCGGTCCATGCGGGCGATGCCCCGCGCAATCCGGTCGAACCGGCTGACGCCCCCACGCTCCGTCCCCATCCACACGACGCCGGTGCGGTCTTCGGCGAGCGCGAACACGCGCCCGGCGCCGATGCTGCCGGGGTCTTCCGGGTCGTGCCGGTAGCGCGTGAACGCTCCCGGAGCGCGGGTCGAAGCGGTCGAGCCCGGCGTGGGTGCCCAGCCACAGAATGCCGGTCGCGTCTACGTGGATCGCGCGCACGGCGTCGGTGACGGGGTCGCTGGGGCGGGCGGGGTCGCGGCGGTAGCGGACGGCGCGCCCGGTGGCCGGGTCGAAGCGGTCGAGCCCGGCGTCGGTGCCGAGCCAGAGGCGGCCCGCGCCGTCGTCCACGATGCGCCACACGCGGTCCGCGCCGAGGGACGCCGGATCGCGCGGGTCGTGCCGGTAGCGGCGCAGGGAGCGGGTGCGCGGGTCGAAGCGGAGCAGGCCGTGGTGCGCCCCGATCCACAGCACCCCTCCGGCGTCCTCATGGATCGCGTAGAGGGCTCGCTCGCCGTCGCCGGAGAGACCGGGGAGGCCCATCGCGGCCGTCAGCACCTGCGTGTAGCGGCCCGTGGCGGGGTCGAGGCGCAGCAGGCCGCTGTCCCAGGTGGCCGCCCAGATCTGGCCTGCGGGATCTGCGTGGAGGTCCAGCATCACGCCGCTTGCCCGAGCGGTACGGGTAGCGCCGGAAGGTCTCGGTGCGCGGGTCGAAGCGGTTCAGGCCGCCGTTGGTCCCCACCCAGAGGTATCCGCTGGGGTCCTCGTGGAGCAGCGAGATTCCATCGTCCAGCAGTGTTGAAGGATCGGTCGGGACGTGGCGGAAGGTGGTGAAGCGGACGCCATCGTAGCGCGAGAGCCCATCGTGCGTGCCGAACCAGAGGAAGCCCTTGCGGTCCTGCAAGAGGGCCGTCACGTTGTCCTGCGCGAGCCCGTCTTTCGAGGTCAGATTCCGAAAGACGGGCGGAGCCTGTGCCTGCGCCGATCCGCTGAGGCTCCCGAAGATCAGGAGGCACAGGAGAAGGCGGTTGCCAGCGGAAGGGGCGCATGAGCAGGGGCGGAAGGCTGCGACGGGCACCACCCCGGCGGGACTCTCCACGGCGCGCGTCACAGACCTGCCAAAAGTATGCACAGACCTGCCAGAGCACTCGACCGGTTCGTCACGTCCGCGAAGGCCGTGTTACGTTCGGCGCCGACGAGTGACGGGCAGGGCCTTTCCCTCCCCGGCCCGCTCCTCGCCCTCCCTCAAAGCCCCTAAGACATGGCGGCGAAAGCCTCTGAGCAGGCCTTTGCGTACCGGTCTTCGCCTTTCATCCCCCCGTTTTCCATGTCCAGGTTCTCACGCTCTCAAGGGAGCCGTGCTCTCTCGCATTCACGGTGCTCGCCAAGGCGTCGGTGCCAATGGACCGTTGTCCTCCTGGGGATGCTGGGGCTTTTCGTCAGTGTTGAGGGGCGTGCCCAGCAGATTTCTGCCGGCACCTTCTCCACATGCGCCGTCACGTCCAGCGGAGGCGCGAAGTGCTGGGGACGAAACAATACCGGGCAGATTGGCGACGGCACGCAGACGGACCGCAGCGCCCCCGTGGATGTGCTGGCCTCAGCGGGTAACCCTCTCACGGGCGTGGTGGCCATTGCCACGAGCGAGGCGTCAACTGGCGCGACGTTCTTTAGCTGCGCGCTCCTGAGCAATACCGGGGTAAAGTGCTGGGGCGACAACTTTTACGGCACGCTCGGCATTGGTACAAACACGGCCCGGGGCCGGCCTGAATCCAGTCCTGTATCCCGTGGATGTACGCACCAATGCGAGCACCCTGCTCACCGGGGTGTCGGCCATCGCCGTCGGCGCCCGGCATGCGTGCGCGTTGATCAGCAGCGACGGGAGCGTCAGATGCTGGGGCTCGAACACGGCTAATAATGGGCAAGGCGTCGGCCAACTGGGCGATGGTTCAGGTGCGCAGCAGAACTATGCGGTAACTGTCAAGGCGGTGGGAGGGGCCGTGAACAGCACGCTCACGGGTATCGCGTCCATCGCTGCCGGGGGCTATCACACGTGCGCTGTCACGACGTCCGGGGGGGCACGGTGCTGGGGCAAGGGTGGCGAAGGGCAGCTCGGTAACAACACGAGCTCATTTTCCACTACCCCTGTGAGCGTACACACAAGCGTCGGCAATACCACGGCCATTTCGGGCATCGCTTCCATGAGCGCGACCGACATCGTGACGTGCGCGGTCACGACGACGGGCGGGGCCAAATGCTGGGGATACGCGAACAACGGTCAACTCGGTGACGGCACTACAACCGGCAACGTGCAATCAGGGGCGAACTACTGGCAAAATGCGCCAAAAGATGTCCGCGTCTTGGCAGGAGGCGCAGCCCTGACGGGGGTCTCTACCATCGATACGGGGGTCAACCATACGTGCGCTCGCATGACCAGTGGCGGCGCGATGTGTTGGGGAGGAGGTGGCAGTGGACAACTCGGGATTGGAGCCAACTCCTCTAGCACAGTACCGGTCAATCATTTGAGTGCAATGAGCGCTGAGGCGAAGAAGACCATGCTGAGGTAGTTCTGGCCCAGCTTCTCGTAGCGCGTCGCCACACGGCGGCACTGTTTGAGACGACCGAAGAAGCGCTCGATCTTGTTACGGTCCGCGTACAGGTTGCGGTCATGATCGCGCTGCACCGTGCGGTTCTTGCGGCTCGGGATCACGGCGACCGCACCGGCGATCTCGATCTGCTCGACGAGTGCGTCCGAGTCGTAGCCCTTGTCGCCGATCACCGCCCCCGGCGCCATGCCGTCGATGAGCGCCGATGCCTGCGTCATCTCGCCGCGCTGGCCGGGCGTGAGCGCGAGACGGAGCGGGTTGCCGAGCGCGTCGCAGGCTGCGTGGATCTTGCTGGTGAGCCCCCCACGGCTGCGCCCGAGCCCCTCGCGGGCGGCGGCGATGTCGGGCGGATCCCCCTTTTTTGAGCTCCAGCGGCGTGCTGGTGGGCTCGGACAACGGTCGCGTCGATCATGATCCATTCCATGTCCGCCTCCTGCGTGGCCTCGAAGAGGCGCAGCCAGAGGCCGGACTTGCTCCAGCGGTCGAAGCGTCGCCAGGCCGAGTTCCAGTTGCCGAAGCGTTCGGGCAGGTCGCGCCAGGGGGCACCGGTTCGGAGTATCCAAACGACGGCGTTGAGGAAGCGTCGGTTGTCGCGTGCGCGGTGTCCGCAAGATCCGGGGCGTCCGGGCAGCAGGGGTTCGAGTGCGAGCCAGGTGCGCTCGGAGATGGCGTGGCGTTCCATGAAGGCGGGCGGAGACCATATCGGAATCGGCAGCCGCGCGGACCGCTCGGCAATCCCTACGACGTCTCCTTCAATCTCAGCTCGATAACGCTGACAGGATTCCAGTCCAGTGTGCAGATCTGGAACCCTCGGTACGACAATGGGGTCGGGCTCAGCCGTGGGCGCTGGGAGGTGCTCCCGGCGGCCTCGACCGTGCTCCCGGCTTGGCAGGGCTTCTTCGTCGAGCGCACCACGTTGGGCGCTGGCGCCACGAGCCTCACGCTCCCGTACAGCGGGCGCACGACGGGCGGCACGTTCTACGGCAAGGGCGGTGAGGCCTCGGTCGCCGCCGCCCGCATCGACCTCTCGCTGCGCCTCACCAGCGCCTCGGGTACCGGCGGCGCGGGAGACTTCGTAGCCATCGAGACGCGCCCCGATGCGCTCGAGGGCTGGGACACCTACGACGCCTCGAAGCTCGCCCCGCTCGGCGGCGCGGTCACGCTCTCGCTCGGCGGCACGCGGGGCGGAGCGACGTGGTGGCAGGCGCTCCGGAGCCTGCCGAGCGAAGGCGCCGCCCCGGTCGAGATGCCGCTGCGCATCAAGACGAGCACCGGCGGCACGGCGCGCCTCTCGTGGAGCGCGCTGCCCGCGACGTGGCGGGCCGAGCTGCGCGACACCCGCACCGGCGCCGTCGTGGACGCCCGGCGCGACAGCCTCTACAGCTTCTCGCTCGCCGCCGCCACCGACGACTCGACGCGCTTCGTGCTGCGCCTCGTGCCGGCCACGGCCACGGCGGCGGAGGCGGCGCTGGCCGCAGGCGCGGCGGAGGTCTCGCCCGTCTGGCCGAATCCGGCGCGCTCGTCGGCGCGGATCGTGGTGCGCGTGGGCGCGCGCGAGCAGGTCCGCGCGGTCGTCTACGACGCGCTCGGTCGCGAGGTGGCGACGGTCTTCGAGGGGTCGCTTGAGGGGCGCGCGGAGATCGCGCTTCCGGTTTCGGCGCTCGCGCCCGGGGCCTACGTGGTGCGCGTGACGGGCGAGCGCTTCGCCGAAAGCCGCATGCTGACCGTGCTGCGGTAGCGCGGCGCGATAGCGTGATGGGTAGCACGCGGCCCCTCACCGACGAATCTCCACCCCTCACTGAGAATCTCTCATCTGACAAACCCATGCGTACCACAACACTTCGGGCACTCCTCTACGGGGCGATGTTCCTGATGCTCTCGATTCCGGCGGTGCAGGCGCAACGCAACATGGAGTGGGCGAGCCCTGAACCGCCCTCAAGGCTATGATGCGAGCGGGATCGACGATGCCGCGTCGTCCAGCCCGGACCTTCCGTCAGATCCGACGCCGGTGCCGATCGATGGCGGGCTGAGCCTGCTTGGAGCCGCAGGCGCGGCGTACGCCATCCGACGGCTGCGAAAGCGACGCACGGAGCCTGTCTGAGAATCGCCCACACGCCGGTCTGAACCGCCGTGCCGGGTTCGACCCGACGAGTCCGTAACGGCTTGTTGTGGTTTGGGGAGTGCTGTACAGGTGATTGGGGATAGCGTTGCCTCTTCCAATACCCCATTCCCAATCACCCGTCCCCCCATTCCCTCACCGACACGTCGGCGGCGGCGCGATGGGCGTGTCGCGCGCGATGGGCGTCACGTCGAGGTGCTGGACGCGCGCCTCGGGGTCGGGGGCGAGGGTGATGGTCGACCTTGAGGTCGCCGGTCGCGCAGCGCATCCGCCACGCGCCGCGGAGGGCGTTCTCGGGCACGATCTCGCCAAGGGGCACGCACTGGCCGCCGGCGTCGCCGACGGCGCGGGCGATGGCGGCGCGGCGTCGGGCGAAGGACTCGTCGAGGGCGAGGTTGTCGGCGGCGAGGCGGGTGGCGAGGGCGTCGTCCCACGTCTGCACGAGGCGCGTCACCTCGGCCTGCCGCTGGAGCAGGATGGGCGCGGGCGCGACCGGGCGCGGGGCCAGCAGCCCGGTCTCGGCGAGGCGCGCGAGGGCGGCGTCGAAGGGGGCGTTCCAGCCGGTGTACGTCCGGTTGCCCATCGCCACGATCCCGACGCCGCTCTCCGGCAGCCACCGCATCTGCGAGCCGTAGCCCGGCAGGCCGCCGCTGTGGGCGACGACGTGGCGGAAGGCGCACGTCTGCGTGATGCGCAGCCCGTAGCCGTAGCCCGACGCCGTCATCGCGACGGCGCCCGTCTCGGCGTTGCGCACCGCCGTCGTCGTGTTGTAGCGGGCCATCTGCTGCATCTCGCGGCGCGAGGCGCGCGAGAGGACCGGCGAGTCGGCGCCGTCGCGGGCGGGGAAGGCGTCGCTGAGGAAGGCGACCCACCGGCTCAGGTCGTCGACGGTCGTGAGGAGGCCGCCCATCGGACCGAAGGCGCCGTCGGCGAGGGCGGGCTCGGCGAGCCACCGGTCGTCCTGCCACCGGTAGCCGGTGGCGAGGCGCGCGTCGGGCACGTCGGCGGCTTCGAGCGTCGTCGCGGTCATGCCGAGCGGGCGGAGGACGTGCTGCCCGAGGTAGTCGGCGAAGCGCATCCCCGAGACGCGGGCGACGATGCGTCCGAGAATCGCAAACCCGTAGTTGCTGTACTCGTAGGCCGTGCCCGGCGCCGTCGAGAACGGGATGCCCGCCGTCATGAGCGCCGCCATCTCGTCGTCGGTGATGGCGAGTTGCTGGTCGCCCCACGGGTTGTCTTCGGGAAACCCGGCGCTGTGCGTGAGCAGGTGGCGGATCGTGATGGGCGGCGCGTCGCTCGTGGCGGGCGCGAGGGCGGCGAGTTCGGGCACGTAGCGCGCCGCCGGATCGTCGAGCGACAGCCGTCCGGCGTCGCGCAGTTGAAGGACGGCAGCGGCGGTGAAGCTCTTCGTCATCGACGCGATCCGGAAGACCGTCGACGCATCGACGCGCGCCGACCCGGTCGTGCCGTCGTCGGCCATCGTGCGCGACCCGGCGACGCCGACGTGCGCCACGCGTCCGCCCACGACGATGCCGTACGCGATGCCGGGCACGTGTTCGCGCGCGGCGAAATCGGCAAAGAGCCGGTCGATGTCTCCGTACGCCGCCCCGAGCGCGTCGGCAGACGGCGCCGCGGCGGGCTGAGCGGTGGCGGGCAGAACCGGCGTGAGCATGGCGGCGGCGAGCGAAAACAGACGAAGGCGGGACATGGGCATCGGGGCATCGAACGCGGCAATGTAACCGGCCCATCGGCGCGGCGCGCCCCGCCCGAAACGTCAACCGCACCGATGAACCAACTCCTCCCTTCGAGGGAGGTGGCCTGAAAGGCCGGAGGGTGTCGGCCACCGCCGCCGATCCCGCTGGCGGATGACGGACGGCGACGACGCCTGCGGGATGGCGTTGCCACCGGAGCGCGGATGAACGATGACGTCCGGTAGGGGTGGGTTTCAACCCCCGCCGCCCGGCCGCCCAAGTATCATCCGTCGGGCCACCGGTGGCGGTGGGGCCGCCGCACACCCCCACCCCGCCTGCGGCGCGGAGCCCCCTGAAGGGGGCCAGTTGGCTCGAAAGCTGCCGGGCGGTCATCCCCATGGTGTTGTCGCGCTCGATCGTCGAGGCGTAGACTTCGAGCGCGGAGGTCGCTGGGCAGTCATGCCGCCGTCCAGCCGCCCGGTCTCGCCCGTCGCCCGTCCCGCCGACTGCACGATCCCCGGTGGCGCCCGGCCTGCCCCGCCCATCCCCACGTCTCACCCCATCGTGACGATGCGATCTGCGGGCGGGCGCTACGTTGTCGGCCCCCGTCTGCCAAATCCACCGATGCGCGCTCCGCCCTCCGCGTCCCGTTCGCGGCGCCTGCCGATCTCTACCGCCGCGCTCGTGATCGCCGTACTGGCCGTTTCGAGCGCCGTGAGCGGGTGCAAGATCCTGTTCGGCGGCGCGCCGTCGCAGGCCTTCGTGGCGGGCGTCGTCTCGGCGCGGTCGGAGACGCCGGTGCCCGACGATGCGCGCGTCGTCGTGACGCTCGAAGCGATGCAGGCCGACAGCAGCTACCTCCCCATCCGCTCGATCACGGTCGAGCGCGGCGGGCGCTCGCTCCCGCTCGGCTACCGGATCTACTACGCCGCCGACAGCCTCGAAACGAGCCGCGCCTACGCCCTCCGCGCCGTCGTCGAGGGCAGCGGCCTGGCCTCGCCGCTCGTGCCGGTGCTGACGCAGGGCGGCGGACGCAGCGCCGACCTCGTCCTCGGCGACCCCGCCGGCGCCGAACCGAAGGGCCTGCGCGTCGCCCCGCCTGTGCCCGTCCGCCTCCCCGGTAGCGACGCACGTCCGACCTCCGGAAACTGAGCGCCGCGCTCCCTCCTCCGCTCCCGCCCGACCTCCCCCGCCGATGGACGCCACCGCCGCCCTGCTCCACAAGGCCCAGCGCTACCTGCGCAGTGCCGCCGTGCTCCTCGAAATCGGAGACCACGACTCGACCGTCTCGCGCGCCTACTTCGCGATGTTCTACGCCGTCCAGGCGCTCCTGCTGCACCACGACGTGCGGCTCGCGCCGGGGCAGGGGATGCGCGCCGCCTTCATCGAGCAGTTCGTCGACACCGGCGTCCTGCCCGAGCGCGCGGGCGTGGCCCTCGAAGACGGCTACGTCTTGATGGAAGCCGCCGACTTCGGCCATCTCGCCAGCGTCACCGCGCCACAGGCGGAGCGGATGCTCGCCGAGGCCGAGGCGTTCGTCAACTCCGTCACCCCGCTCGCGCTCGGGGGGTGAGGGGGTTGAGTTTGTGGGATGGCGAGTTTGTGAGTTGGTGAGAGGCCGTTCGGCAGTGGGCGAACGGGGCAACGACCGCGACAACCGCGCGCCGCTCGCACGGCTACGAGCCGCCGGAGGACGCGCCCACGCATCCTCACCACCCCTCACCAACCCACCATCGCACACCCTCACCAACTCCCACCCGCCTCGAAATCCCGGCGAAGCCTGCGCTCGCGCCTTGCCCCCGTCGCGCGCGCGGCCCTACGTTGGGCGGCTTTCCCCCGTCTCTCCTCCGCCGTGCCCTGCGCCCGGCCCTCCACGACCGCCTGCTCGATGAAGCCGAACCTGCACCCCGACTACCACAAGATCACCGTCACCCTCGGCGACGGCTCGACGATGGAGACCTTCTCGACGATGAAGAGCGACACGTTCGCCCCCGACATCGACGCGACCAACCACCCGTTCTACACCGGAAAGCGCCAGTTCCTCGACACCGCCGGACGCGTCGAGAAGTTCATGCGCCGCTACGGCCGCCCGATGCCGGTGCTCTCCGAGGACGCCCCCACCGAGGACACGGCTGCCGCGCCTGCCGCAGACGACGCCCCCGCCGAGGACGCCCAGGGCTGATCCGGCCCGCTGGCCTCGCGCCACGCTGCCCGACGGGCGCTCCGCTGAGCCGGGGCGCCCGTCGTTGCGTTTTGGGATGCCCCGCGTGGCGCCCGCCCCGTACTGCCCGCCCCGTGCTGCCGCGCGCCTTCGGACGACGGATTTCGCGCCCGCCCGTACCTTCGGCGTTTCCGCTTGCCCCCCGACCGCGTGCTCAACCCTGTCTCCCTCATCGCCGCCAAGCGCGACGGCGCCGCCCTCGCCGCCGCCGACATCCGCGCCCTCGTCGACGCCTACACCGCGGGCGATGTGCCCGACTACCAGATGTCGGCCTTCCTGATGGCCTCGTTTCTGCGCGGGATGGACGGCGCCGAGACGACGGCCCTCTTCGAGGCGATGCTGGAAAGCGGCGACGTCCTCTCGCTCGACGACATCCCCGGCGTCAAGGTCGACAAGCACTCGACGGGCGGCGTCGGCGACAAAACCTCGCTCATCCTCGCGCCTGCCGTCGCGGCGTGCGGCGTGCCGGTGCCGATGATCTCCGGGCGCGGCCTCGGCCACACCGGCGGCACGCTCGACAAGCTCGAGGCCATCCCCGGCTTCCGCACCGATCTCAGCCTCGCCGACTACCGCCGCGTCCTCGCCGAACACGGCCTCGTGCTGATCGGGCAGACCGCCGAGATCGCGCCCGCCGACCGCAAGCTCTACGCCCTCCGCGACGTGACCGCGACGGTCGAGTCCATCCCGCTCATCGCCGCGAGCATCATGTCGAAGAAGCTCGCCGAGGGCATCGACGCGCTCGTGCTCGACGTCAAGACCGGGCGCGGCGCCTTCATGCAGAAGGAGGCCGACAGCCGCCGCCTCGCCGAGACGCTCGCCGGCATCGGCCTGCGCCGCGGCGTGCCGACGGTCGCCCTGATGACGCGGATGGAGGACGTGCTCGGAAGCGCCGCCGGCAACTGGCCCGAAGTCCACGAAGCCGTCCGCTGTCTCCGTGGCGACACGACCGGCGCCGAGGACCTGATGGAGGTCACGCGCGCCCTCGCCGCCGAAATGCTGGTGCTCGGCGGCGTCGCCACCGACACCGACGACGGCGCCCGCCGCTTCGACGCCGTCATCGCCGACGGCTCGGCCTTCGAGACCTTCTGCCGCCTCGCGAGCGCGCAGGGAGGCGACGTGTCGACGCTCGAACGCCCCGGCGAGCGCGAGGGCTATAGCGCCGCCCACATCGTGCGCGTCCCCGACGGCGCCGCCGGGCCGGTCGTGGCGGGCTACGACAGCCGCGCCATCGGCTGGCTGACCGTCGACATGGGCGCCGGGCGCCGCGTCAAGGAAGACGCCGTCGACCCGACCGCCGGCCTCCTCCTCCACCGCCGCGCGGGCGACGAGGTGAAGCCGGGCGACGCCCTCGCCACGCTCTATACGCGCCGCACCGACCGCCTCGCCGACTTCGACGCCGCCTTCCTCGCCGCGACCACGTTCGGCGAGTCCGCCCCGGACGCAGGCCCGCTCGTCGTCGACCGCTTCGACGGGACGTGGCAGAGCGGCACTGCGGTGCAGCCGTGACGCGCCGCTGGCCGTACACATGATCACCTGGAAACGAATTCAGACCGGTCGGTCGGAAACGGTCGTGGTGCTCGGCGGGCGGGCGCCGGCGGCGCTCGATCTCGCGCGGGCGATGGCGTGGAGCGGGCGGCGCGTCGTGGCGGCGGAGAGCATGGCGTGGCCGCTGACCAGGGTCTCGAACGCCGTCGTGCGGAGCGTGCGCGTGGCGCCGCCGCGTCAGCAGACCGATCGGTTTCTCGCCGACCTGCGCCGCATCGTGGCCGAGGAGCGGGCGGTGTGCGTGATTCCGACGTGCGAGGAGGTGTTCTACGCTGCCTGCGCCGCCGACCTGCCGGTCTTCGCCCCGCCGCCCGACGTGCTCGCGCGGCTGCACGACAAAGCCGCCTTCGCCGCACGCGTCCGCAGCCTTGGCCTGGGCGTGCCCGAGACGCACCGCATCGCCTCAGAACGCGATCTGGCGCCGTTCCTGCGGGATTCCGACCGATGGGTCTTCAAACCGGCGTTCTCGCGATTCGGCACGGATACGCTCGTTCCGCCCCACCGACCGAACAGTCTGTCGGCGATCCATCCGTCCGACGCCGCGCCGTGGGTGGTGCAGCGCTTCGAGGCGGGCGAGGTCGTGTGCGCCTACGCGGTCGCGCACGCGGGGCGGCTCGCGGCCCTCGCCGTCTACCGGACGCCCTACACCGCCGGACGTGCGGGCGTGTGGTTCCGCCACGAGCGGCACGACGGCGTACGGGCGTGGGTCGATGCGTTCGTCGCCTCCGAGGGACTGACGGGGCAAGTGGCCTTCGACTTCATCGAGCGGACCGATCGGTCGGTCGTCGCCATCGAGTGCAACCCGCGCGCCACGAGCGGCCTCCACCTCCTGCGCGACGTGCCCGGCTTCGCCGACGCCTTCTTCGCCATGCCGTCCGTCCCCATCGAGCCACCCGTGGGCACCGCCGTGCGGCTGTCGCTGCCGATGCTCGCCGCCGGGCGCCGCGCCGGGTTCGACGCACCGTGGCGGCAGGCGTGGCGCACGAGCTGCGACGCGGTTTCCGACGCCCGCGACCCGCGTCCGGCGTTCGGGCAGGTCCTTCTCGGGGCCGAACTGGCCGTCCGTGCCCGCCGCAGCGGCGGCTCGCTCCTCGCCGCATCGACCGCCGATATCGCGTGGAACGGGTGAAGCGCGCGGTCAGATCATCCGGTAGCCGAACACGATCGCGGCGGCGCTGGAGAGGATCGAGAGGACGGCCACGACCACGCCGATGATCGTGAGGACGCGGCCACGCCGGTCCATCGCGCCACGCGCCATCCGGGTCAGGTCGTGGGCGCCCATCGCGGCCGTGGCCCCGCCGAGGAGCAGGGTGAGCGAGACGGAGACGAAGATGCCGAGGAGCATCCCGGCGACGAGGGGCAGCCCGAACATGGTGAAAAGCCCGAGCCCGAGGATCAGCCCGCCCCGGTGCGGCCGCACGGCGGCGACCGACGCGGCAACGGACGTCCCCACCGGCCCCGCGATCGGCGCATCTGCCGTTGGCGCAGTGTGCAGACGCAAAGCGCCATCGGCGGTTGGGGTGACGGACGGCGGGGCCGAGGTCGGCGTGTACGTCTCGGTGGGAGCGGACGGCGCCTCTGCGACAGGCGGAAGAGGGACGGCGGGCGGCCACGGCTCGCCGGTGCTCGACGCGAGACGGACCTCGTTGCCGGTGCTTCCCATCGCCACCGAGGCGTACAGGACGAATGCATCCTCGCGGTCGCCCACGTCGAAGCCGTGCTCGGGCGCCGCGCCGCCGTCGAGGGCGATTTGCAGCGTGTGGGCGCCCCGTGCGAGCACGACCGTCGCCGCCTCGCCGACCTTGAGCGCCGCGCGCTCGGTGCCGTCGACGCGGACGGTGATGTGGGCGAGGGGCGCGTCCATCGGCTGGACGCGGTGAACGACGAGGGTGGCGGGCATCGGCGGCGGGGGACGGGAGGAAGTCAGAAGATGGTCCGGCGGCGTCCGCGGGCGCAACACCGGCGCGAATCTGCTGCGATGCCGGAGCGCGTGCAGGCAGAAGCAGGAGGGAGAATACCGCCCTGTACCTTTGCGCCATCCCTCCGACGCCCATGCCCGCGCCGCCGCCGTTCTCGTCACCGGCGCGACTGGGGTTCTCGGCCGCGCACTCGCGCGGCGCCTCGTGGCCGCCGAGGTGGGCGCGCACGAAGTCGACGAGTTGGACGTCCGTTCAGACGGGACGTGCGCCAGACCGGGAGCTTCCGCCCGGCCCGGCACACCCGGACATCCGGCGCCCCGGCTCACACCGTGCTACCGCGCCAGGACCATCCGCCGCGTCTCGACGAACGTGCCCGAGGCCATCCGGTAGAGGTAGACGCCGTCGCTGAGGCCGCTGCCGTCGAAGGAGACCTCGTAGCGCCCCGCCGCCTGCACGCCGTCGACGAGCGTCGCCACGCGGCGCCCGAGAAGGTCGAACACGTCAAGGCGAACCGGGCCCGCCTGTGGGAGGCCGTAGCGGATCTGCGTGACCGGGTTGAATGGGTTCGGGTGGTTGGCGCCGAGTTCGAAGCCCGAGGGCACGCCGACCGGGCAGGCGCTCGGCGCCGGTCGTGGCGCTTGCACTTGCCCGTCGCTGCCCGCCGTCGTAGAGCGCGGTGACCTCGGCGGGCGGTGAGCGCACGGTTGAACAGTTCGATCTCGTCGATCAGAGCAGGCAACCCACCGTTCAGGATGAGCTGGCCCCGCCCGATGAGAAGATCGGCGCCGTATTGGTCGCATCGAACCCGAGGGTCGGGCGTGCTCGACAGGGTGTAGTTCTCGCACCTGTTGTCCGTCCACGTAGATGTTGACGACGTCGAGGGCGAGCCACGCTTAACCGTCGCCGCCACAAAGTGCCACTGTCCGTCGTTGAGAGGGAGCTGCAGGCAGGGTGGGGGACGTGGAGTGATAAAAAACTCCATCCCCCCAATGAAGGACGGGGGCCCTGGTCCTGTATGTCCAGACGGTAGCCGTACGGGTGGAATCGCCGTGCCGGTCATCTTGCTGACGATGGTCCGTCTACCGCTCCCCTGGGCGCGCACCCACGCGTCGATGGAGAAGTCACCGGTGCCGAAGTTGATCGACGGTGCGTTGGGCACGGTCACGTAGTCGGACGTGGTGCCGAACGAGAACGCCTGCCCGACCTTGCCGGGGGCGTACGTGGCGGCGCCCACGATCGTGCCGGTGTTGGCGTTCGTCGTCAGGTCGTTCGTCGTGCCGTCGCCGGTCCACCACGCCTGCATCCCCAGCGGCGGAGCGGTGCACGTGGCGGTTTGCCGGTTGCCGAAGTTGACGCCGGTCAGGTTGTCTCCTGAGGCGAGCGTGGCGCTGTGAGTGCCGGGGGCCGACGGGGAACGTCTGCGTCCAGCCCGTCTGGTTCACTCTCCGCGAGCGTGTACGTGCCGCGCGTGGAGGTCCGTGAAGCAGTAGCCACCGTTGCTCGCCGGTCGTCGCTGAGGCCGTGAGAGGGGGCCGAACCCGGACCGGTCAGGTTGATCGTCCAGCCCGGGGAGGCCGGGCTCGCTGCCCGAGCGCACGCCATCGCCATTGAGGTCGTTGAACTTCGTGCCGCAGATGGAGCCGGGCGTCGTCGTCGGCGTCTTGCACTTGCCCGCCGTGCTCGCCGCGTAGATCGCCGCAAGCTCGGCGCCGGTGAGCACCCGGTTGAAGATCTCGAGCTCGTCGACCTGGCCGGCGAATCCGGGATTCGAGAAGAGCAGGTTGCGCCCGATGAGCAGCGGCGCCGTGTTGAGAGCGAGCCCGTGGGATTGTTCGTGCCCGACATGGGCGTCGTGGACGACAGGGTGCCGTCGATGTACAACCGGAGCGTCGAGGGCGACCCGCGCTGCACCGTCATGGCCACGAAGTGCCACTGACCGTCGTTGATCGCGGTCGAGATGTTGCCGCCGTTGACCTGCAGCGTCCCGTCGCCCCAGCCGTAGCTGAGGAGGCCGCTGGCGATGCGCATGTAGTAACCGGTCAGGTTGCCCGCCGTGCCGGTCGTCTTGCTGACGATCATCCCGTCGGTGGACGTGGTGCGCACCCAGGCGTCGATGGAGAAGTCGCCGGTGCCGAAGTTGAGCGACGGGGCGTTGGGCACGTTCACGTAGTCCGCAGCCGTGGCGAATGAGAACGCCTGGCCGACCTTGCCGGGGCCGTACGTGGCGCCGCCGACGAGCGTGCCGGTGTTGGCGTTCGTCGTCAGGTCGTTCGCGGTGCCGTCGCCGCGTCCACCACGCCTTCATCCCCGGCGGCGGTGCGGTGCAGACGGCCTGCCGGTTGCCGAAGGCCATGCCCAGTACGGTCTGCCCGCCTGCGAGCGGGACGGTGTACGTGCCGGGCGCGGCGGGCGCCGTCTGCGACCAGCCCGTCTGCTGGGTCTCGGCGAGCGTGTAGGTGCGCGCGAGGAGGTTGGAGAAGCAGTAGGCGCCGGTGCCGTCCGTCCCGGTGGACACGGTCACGGGGCCGGAGCCGGGGTTGTGCGACAGGCTGATGATCCAGCCCGGGAGACCCGGCTCGCTCCCCGAGCGCACGCCGTTGCCGTCGAGGTCGTTGAACTTCGTCCCGCAGACCAGGCCGACGGTGGACGGCTTGCACTTGCCGGCGCTACCCGCGGTGTAGAGCGCGGTGATCTCGGCGGGCGTGAGCGCGCGGTTGAAGATCTCCACCTCGTCCAGGTCGCCGGAGGGCCCGACCGGCGGGGCGGTCTGCTGACGCCCGAGCAGGAGCGGCGCGGCGTTGGCGAGCGAGCCGAGCGTCATCGTCGTGAAGAAGTCCCGCACGAACACGCCGTCGACGTACATCTTCCCGCCGGTGACAGAGCCCCGCTGCACGGTGACGGTCACGAAGTGCCACTGACCGTCGTTGATGACGGGCGCCGACGTGCCGATGTTTTCGAACGTCGAGCCGTCGCCCATCACGAAGCCCAGTCGGCCGCCGCCGAGGTACATCCGGTACCCGACCGCGTTGGTCAACTGGCCGCTGGGATCGACGAGCTTGTCCACGATCATCAGGCTCGGCGCGGTCGTGCGCACCCACGCGTCGATGGAGAAGTCGCCGGTGCCGATGTCGAGCGATGGGGCATCGGGCACGCTCACGTAGTCGTTCGTGGTGGCAAACGAGAACGCCTGTCCGACCTTGCCGGGGCCGTAGGTGGCGCCGCCGACGAGCGTGCCGGTGTTGGCGTTCGTCGTCAGGTCGGTCGTCGTGCCGTCGCCGCTCCACCAGCTCGTCATCCCCGACGGCGGGGCGACGCACGCGCCGGAGGCGGGAGCGGTCGTGCCGGAGAACGTCACCGAGTTGTGGACCGCGAACTGCGGGCTCCCGGCCAGCTGCGTCGTGACGGCGTACGGGTAGATGCGCAGGGAGAAGAAGCTCCCGGCCGGCACGGTGACGTTCGGGCTGGCCGTGAAGATGCCCATCCCCGGCGTGGGGTAGATGGGCGTAGCGCCGAGTGGCGTACGCGTGATCCAGCCGTCGGTGGAGTAGTAGACATTGGACTTCATCGAGTTGGCCGTCACCGACGCGCCGTACTCGAAGAGCACCGAAGTGACGGTGAGCGCCTGCCCGGACGTGGCGGCGGCGTTGAATTCGGCGTACTTCGCCGGGTCCTCCGGCCCGGCCACCCATCCGGGATTCCCCATGTACAGCCGCTGCCCCTGCGCCGTGTAGTTGAAAACCGTCATCGGCGGCGCCCCGTTGCCGATGATCTCCTGGTAGGCGACGGCGTTGCCGGTCGCGGTGCCGGTGTACTGCGAGGACGTGCTCAACGGCCAGTTCGCCGTGAACGACGATTGCGCGTGCGCCGGGGCGGCGGCGAAGAGAGCGAGCGCGCCCGCAAGGGCGGCCAACCGAGGGAAGGCAGAGAGCCGACGCATCCGGGTAGGGACGATGGGGGCGAAGGCCGCCCGCAGGACCTGCAGGCGGAGGGGGCCTGAGACGGCGCAGACAAATCGCAGCCAGAGATCCCGGTGTGCCAGGGACCACTTCGTGGGGGAGCGAGAACAGACGCTCCACCGCGCACGAGGGCACGTCGGGGCGGCGAATGTAGCCGCGACGAACCGAAATCACAATGGGATAAGAGAAATCGTCCTGCCCCCCGCTTTGGCGATTCCGTCAGGGGCCGTCTCGATGCTCGGGTCCGGTGTTCACAAGTCGCCGGGGCCACCTCCGCCGTGTACTTTCAGGCTCGATCCTCTCCTGCCCATGCCTGCGCCTGCCTCCGTCCTCGTCACCGGCGCGACCGGGTTTCTCGGCGGCGCCCTCGCGCGGCACCTCGTGGCCGATGGGCGGCAGGTGACGGGGATGGGGCGGCGGGCCGATGCCGGGGCGGCGCTCGCGCGCGACGGCGTGGCGTTCGTGCGGGCCGAGGGGACCGATGCCGAGGCGATCCGCCGGGCCGTCGACGCTGCCGATGCGGTCGTGCACTGCGCGGCCATCGCGGCGCCGTGGGGGCGCGCGGCGGACTTCATGGCCGCCAATGTCGAGGCGACGCGCATCGTGGCGAGCGCCTGCGCCGACGCCGGGCGGCGGCTCGTCCACGTCTCCACGCCGTCGGTCTACTTCCACCTCGACGACCGCCTCAACGTCCACGAGGACGACCCGCTGCCGGCCACGCCCGTCAACCTGTACGCGGCCACCAAGCTCGTCGCCGAGCACGTCGTGCAGGCCCACGTCGCCGCGCGCGGGCTCGATGCGCTCGTCGTGCGGCCCCGCGCGATCTATGGCGAGGGCGACCGGACGATCTTCCCACGTCTCATCGCCGCCCTCTCCGCCGGGCGCCTGCCGGTCGTCGGGGATGCCGAGAACGTCGCCAGCATGTCGTACATCGGGACGGTCGTGAACGCACTCGTCGCCGGTCTCGACGCGGACGCGCGGTGGGACGGCCTCGTCGTCAACATCGCCGATCCGGAGCCGGTGCGGATCTGGGAGGTCGTCTTCCGCCTCTGCGACCGTCTCGGCCTGCCACGTCCCAAGCGCCGCGTGCCCGTCGGCGTGATGATGGCGATGGCAGGCGCCGTCGAAGCCGCGCAGCGCCGCCTCCGTCCCGACGTCGAGCCGATGCTGACGCGCTACGGCGTCGGCGTGCTCGGGCGCTCGCAGACGATCTCGACGGCGAGGCTGCGCGCGCGCATCGGCCCCCACGTCTGGCAGGTCGGCCCCGACGAAGGCTTCGAGCGCTTCGCCCGCTGGTGGGAGACGGAGGGGAAGCACGCGGCGTGAGGCGTGCCCGTCTACTTCGCAGGCGGCACTGGCGACGACGCATCCGGCTCGCCTTCCTGATCGGACGCCATCTCCGACGGATCGCCCGCGAGGTCGGCCATCTGGGCGCCGGTCTCGGCGCTCTCGGCGGGCGCCTCGGCCGACGGCGCGGCGGCGCGGTGTGGGCGGCGGAGCAGGCGGCGCCAGATGGCGGGCGGGACGATGCCGAGGGCGACCAGGCCACCGAGGAATCCGACGAGCAGGAGCGCCTCGACGGGCCACCACGCCGCGCCCGGCGCGAACGTCCACACGGCGAAGAGCACCGCCCCGAGCCCGCACGTCGCCCCGACGCGGCGCCAGTCGAACGGGATCGGGTAGGCGCGCTGCGCGTGCCAGAGCAGGCCCGCCGCCATCACGCCGTAGCCCGCCACGTTCGCCCACCCGGCGCCCACGATCCCCATCGACGGGACGGCGAGGAGGGTGACCGCGACGGCGGCGATGCTGCCTGCGGCGGTCGCGTGGACGAAGTAGCGCGTCTTCTTCTCGATGTACAGCCCCGCCGAGAACACGTAGTACCAGCCCTGCAAGAGGTACGCGAGGAGCGAGAGCGGCACGACGACGAGCCCCGGCAGGAACGTCGCTCGAGATCAGCGTCCGCCCGCCCGGAAGCGGCAGCGTGGCAACCTCGCGGGCGAAGAACGAGACGCCGAGCAGGACGCCGACGAGGACGGCGTTGACGATGGTGAAGATGCGCGAGAACAGCGCGCGGGCGTCGGTGTCGCGGGCGTGTTGGAGGAAGAACGGCTGCCACGCGAACCTGAACATCTGCACGACGAGCATCATGAAGACGCCGAGCTTCCACGACTGCCCGAACAGTCCGGCCTCGGCAAGTCCGCCCGGACGCAGCTTCTCGAGGCCGAACAGACTCGCCCGCTCGGTGAGCGCGTAGCCCAGCCCGCCCGGCACGAACGGCAGCCCGAAGCGCAGCATCTCGTGCCAGAGCGCGCGGTCGGTGCGGACGCGCCCGGTGTCGGCCGTGCCCGCCTCGACGTGCCCCGGCCCAGCCTCGCGGCGCAGCGACTGCGCGTAGACGGGGATCAGGAAGACGAGCGTGAGCGCGCTCGCCACGAGGTTGGCCTCGAACACCGCCGACACGCCGCGGCCCAATCCCACGAGCAGCCACAGGTTGAGGCCGATGTTGGCCGCGATGCCGACGAACCGCGCGAGCGCGAACATCCCCGGTCGCCCGGCCAGCCGAAGCTCGGCGAACGGCACGACGGCGAGCGTGTCGAGAACCAGGATCAGCGCCGCGTAGAGCACGATGCGCGACGGCACGACGCCCGCCGCCCCGTCGAGACCCGCCACCCACGCGAGCGACGAGGGCACGAGCACGAAGAACCCGCCGAGCACGACCGACGATGCGAGGAGCGAGGCGGTCGCGGTCGCGAAGACCGTCCGCTTGCGCGCGCGCCCCTCCTCACCGGCGGCGAACTTGAGGTACGCCGACTCCATCCCGTAGGTGAACAGGATGTTCAGGAACACGAACGCCCCGTAGACGAGCGCGACGACGCCGTTGTCCTCCCGCGTCAGCAGGTGCGTGTAGAGCGGGACGAGCAGGAAGTTGAGCACCCGCCCCAGAATCGACGAAAGTCCGTAGACGGCAGTTTCCGAGGCGAGTTTGCGCAGGCGGCTCAATGGGGCGTGGGGTGGGAGTCGTAGGTCGTCGGTCGATCGTCGTGGATCGAGGGCCGAGGCGTCGTGCCGATGGGCGGCGTTGGCGGACGCAAGGTCGGTGCTCCGCGCGCACAGACATCTCCTTTCCGGAGGAGCGTCAATGTTCACGGGACAAGGGCGTGCCCTTCACGAGCGAAGCGCTGATGCTCTGCTGCGAAGGGAGATGCCCTTCCCGAAGACGCGCCGGTGCTTCGCTGCGAAAGAACGTCCCTCTCCCCGATGGCATCGACGTATCGGCGCAAAGGGAGTCTGTCTCCCGCGATAGCGAGGGTGTGTGAACGCGAAGGGTTGGCCTTCTCCGGAGATAGGGTGGCGTATCGATCCGATGGGTTGGCCCATCTGGCGATAGCGTTGACGTATCGGTGGAGCGGGAGGACCTGTTCCGCGGGTAGGTGGGAGTGTCAGAAAGTTTGTGTACGAGCCGGGAGAGGCTCGAAGCGCGAGCGCTCGCGCACGAGCCGTTCGTTGAGCAGCAGCGGCCCGTTCGGCAGCACACGCGTCCACGTCTCGGCCAGACGCGCCGCGACGCTATAGCAGAGCTTCAGACCGCCTACTCGTTCGGCAGCGCCCCACGGTGCTTGAGCGCGCGGCGGAAGCTCCGGTGCACCGCTTTACCACCGCGCCCGCGAGCCTCTCACGTCGATGTGGATGAACGGACCGCGGTGCGGTGCGGGGCTGTAGATGCCGAGGCCTCCGACGAGGCCGGGGTCGTCGTCGAGGGGGGCGGCGATCTCGGCGAAGCGTTCGGCGTCGGCGCGGGTGACCTGGCCGTCGCCGGTGATGTCGTCCATCTGCCCGTTGCCGTCTTCGTCGATGAAGATGTCGGCGGCCTGCCCGTAGAGGTGGGCCGAGAGGCTCGTCTCGTTGCCGATCGACGCGTTGTAGGCGGGCGTCCGGTAGCCGCTCATCACGACGAAGCGCGAGGCGGGGATGCCGGCGGCGCGCACGCGCACGAGGAGCGTTTCGAGTTTGACGAGCAGGCGTTCGTCGAGTGTCAGGTAGCGCGGGCTTCCGGGCTGCTTGCACGCGAACTCGCCGAGGGTGAAGTGCGGCGAGACGGGCACGGATTCGAGCCCGCGCGGCAACTCGACGAAGCCCGGCGGGATGCGCCGCGACGGGTCGCTCGTCTCGACATACCGCCCGATCTCGTAGCCGCCGATGGCGCCGCGCGAGGCGTCGTACGGCGTCATCACGAACGCGGCGATGCGCTGCACGTCGCCGGTCGCAGCGTCGCGGATGGTGATGTTGACGAGTCCGGGCGCCGCCGGGGCCGTCCATGTCCACGCGACCGTATCGCCGGGGACGGCGTCGAGGCGTCCGGCGCTTGCGGTGACGGACGGCGAGCGGGCACCGGCGAGGGCGAGCGGCACCGCCTCCGACGGCATCACGAACAGGCTGTGGACGCTGCGCGCGGTCGTCGTGCGCCCGGTGGTCAGGCGAAAGCCGACCTGCCCGGGCGGCGAGGTCGAGCGCACCGGACCGACGGCGGCCGGGACGGGCACGGGCACATCGACCCGCCAAACCGCCCAGACGAGCGCACCAGCGGCGACGAGGGCGACGGCTGTGCCCGCGAACACGCCGCGCCGCGTCGCCCGGCGCTGCACGACGCGTCGCCAGAACGACCGGCTCGCCACGCGCGGCGGGTGCGGGTCGTGCGGCGCGTGCAGGTGCGCGGCGGACGCGGAATCGGGTGCGCCGGGGGCGAGGCCGTCGTCGAGCGGCCACGAGGCGGGCACGGCGTCGGCAGACTCCGGCGCAGGCACATCGGCGCGGGCGGGCGCGGGCGTCGGCGCGGAGCCGGGCCGCGTGGGGAGGTGGGGCGTATCGTCGGACGGGTCGGGCATCGGTTCGGTGCTCTGGCGCAAGGTGTCGAGAGGGTCAGGCAGGGGGGCGCGGCGTCTGGAATCGCGGGGACCGCCGCACACCCTCCGTCCCACCGCTTGGCCCCCTTCCGCTGCGCGGACCTGCGGTTCCTCAAGGGAGGGGTTTCCCCACGGCCTTTCATGGCCGGCCAGCACACACCGAACGGCCTCCCGGCACCGACCCTCCTCCACCAACGACCACACCTCACCCCCGGCGGCGCGCGTCGGCGGGCGGCGTGGCCTGCGCGCTCGCCGGGGGCGGCGTGGCCGGGGCGGCGGTGCGGCGGCAGGTGGCGGCGGGGGCGGTGCGGCGGTCGCGGGCGAGGGCGGCGATGACCTTGTCGTCATGTCCGTAGATGTCGTCGCGGAAGTTCACCGTCCCGTCGTCCTCGGCCCATGCGGTCAGGTAGGCGAGGAAGACCGGAATCTTGCGCGTGAGCGGCACCTTCTGCTCCTCCGTCGAATCCATCGCCGCCGAGACGCGGGCGACGTCCCATCCCCCGTTCGGCCCGAGCGCCCACGTGGCGAGGCGTTCCGGCTCGGCGACGCGCACGCAGCCGTGCGAGAGGCTCCGGTTCGAGCGGTCGAAGGCGGTCTTGCCGGGCGTGTCGTGGAGGTAGATGTTGAGGTCGTTCGGGAAGATGAACTTGACGTTTCCGAGCGCATTGTTCGGCCCCGGACGCTGCCGCAGGCCCGTCGGGCCTTCGCGCTCGAAGCCGCGGGCGTCGAGGTTGCCCTTGGCGAGCACTTCGGGCTGGATGCTCTGCGGGATGTTCCAGTAAGGCGCGAAGACGAGGTACTGCATCGTGTCGGCGAAGACCGGCGTGTTGTTGGCCTCGTCGCCGACGATCACCGGCATCGTCATCACCTCTTTGCCGCCCTCGTAGGCCCAGAGCCGGAAGGCGGGCACGTTGACGAAGACGTAGGTGTCGCCCATGCCGCCCGGCATCCAGCGCAGGCGCTCCAGGTTGGCCTCGATGGTGGCGATGCGCGCCTCGACGGGCACGTTCATCGCATCGACGGTCGCCTTGCCGGGCGTACCCGTCGTGTCGATGCCGTGGCGCATCTGAAACCGGCGGACGGCGGCGCCGAGGTCGGCACCTGCGGTCGTGTCGGCGAGGTCGCCCGAGGCAGCGAGGCGGCGGCGCATTCCGGCGGCGTCGCCGGTGCCGGAGACGGTGCCCCAGCCGCCCGCGACGGCGATGCGGCGGTGCGCGGAGAGGGCGCTGCGGAGGGGGCCGTAGCCCTTGTGCTGGTCGTAGAGCGTCTGCACGGCGCCCGAGAGGCCGCTCGTGGCGACGGCGTCGAGGGCCGGGCGCGCGTCGACGCTGTCGCGCTGCATCCGCCAGATGCCGCCGAGGTCTGCAGGCTTGATGCGTCCGCCGATGAGGTCGGTGGCGTAGGCGACGAACGCTTCCGAGAGGGCGATGTCGAGCTGGGCGAGGGCGTCGGCGGAGGACGAGTCGCGGGCGCCGCCGTCGAGGCGGGCTTGCGCGGCGTCGAGGCGCGTGAAGTCGTAGTCCTCGGGACGCAGGCCCTCGTAGCCGGAGTCGCAGAGGCGTTGCAGGAGCGAGTCGCCGCGTGCGGTGATGCCGGTCTCGTCGGCCCAGAGCGGGGCGTAGTCGGCGCTCTCGTAGTGGGCGCGGACGGCGGGGATCTCGGAGTTCGGCGCGCGGGTGGCGATGGACTCGGCGAGGGCAGTGCGCCCGCCGAAGAGGCTGCCGATGCTGCCGGTGCGCTCGCAGCCGGTCGTGGCGGTGGCGACGAAGACGAGCGCGGCGGCGCAGACCGTGGCAGATCGGTGGAAACGGAGGGACATCGGGGGTGGAGACTGGGGAGTCTCCGAATCAACATCCCCATCCCCCCGCCGTGGGTAACGATGCCGGAAGCACGGGTGACGAGGCGGTGACGGAGGGCGTTGGTGGTTGGCAACCCTGACGGGGTCCGCCGGTGGCACCCACCGCCCGCCCGCCCGCTGCCCTGCCCCGTCGCATCGCCGCGGCGGCATCCGAACGCCCCAGCCCTTCGTAGGGGCGGGTCTCGACCCGCCCGCGCGTGGCCCGCGCCCGACGCATCGCCGCGAAGGCCCGACGCATCGCCGCGGTGGGTGCGCGGGCGGGTCGGAGACCCGCCCCTACGGCCACTCCAATCCCCAATCCCTACTCCACCGTCACCCGCGCAGGGCGGCTGCGGAGGCGGCGCCCGGACTCGTCGACGGCGGTGACGTCGACGATGTGGCGGCCGGGGGCGAGGGGCCAGTCGTGGGAGGGGCCGCGGCCCACGTCGCGCCCGTCGACGCGCCAGACGAGGGCGCCGAGGCCCACGTCGGCGCGGACGCGCATGGCCAGGCGCTGGTAGTCGCGCCGCAGGTGCGGGTCGAGGAGCAGGCGCGTGCCGTCGGTCGGAACGTCGAGCACGAGCCGGTCGCTCGCCGATGCCGAGCCGCCCGCCCGCGCCGCCGAGGCGAACACCGAGGGGGGAACGGCGAGGCCGCGCGCCCGCATCCATCCGTGGAAAACGGGGCCGTAGTCGGTGAAGGCCCGCACGACGCGCTCGTTCGCAGGCGTCGTGCCGTCGGCGCGGAGGCCGCTGCGGCGGTCGATGGCGACGGCCACGTGGACGCGGCAGGTGTCGCGCGGCACCGTGCCCGCGAGAAACCACTCGCGGCGCCGCGACGGGCACATCCGCCCGGCCACGTGGCCGGAGTGCGGGCACACCTCGCCCTCGACGACCTCGGCCGGGCGCGCGAATCCGCCATCGGACCCCATCGACTCGAAGATCGCCCGCAGGATCGGCGCGGCGCCCGAGACGCCCGAGACGCGGTGCATCGGCGAGCCGTCGAAGCGCCCGACCCAGACGGCGACGGTGTGGCGCGGCGAGGCGCCGACGGCCCAGTTGTCGCGGTAGTCCTTCGACGTGCCGGTCTTGACGGCGACCGGGAACGGCAGTTCGAGCGGGCCGCCGCGTCCGAAACCGGGTGCCCGCGCCTCCGGATCGCTCAGGATGTCGGCGACGACGAACGCCGCGCCGGGCGAGAGCGCCATCGGGGCGACCTCCACGCGGGGGCCGCCGAGCGTGTCGCCAGAGGCCGTGCGCGTCCACAGGGTCGTCCGCGGGACCGGGCGGAAGCCGCCGCGCGCGAGGCCCGCGTACGCGCTTGCCAGATCGACCAGGCGCACCTCGCCGTTGCCGAGCGCGAGGCCGACGCCGTAGGTCTCGGCGTCGCGGGTGAGCGTGGCGAAGCCGTCCTGCCGGAGGGCGCCGAGGAGCGTCGCCGGGCCGAGGTCGCGGGCGAGGGCGACCGCCGGGACGTTGAACGACGAGGCGAGCGCCTGCCGGAGCGGCACCGGGCCGTGGAAGGTGCGGTCGTAGTTGCGCGGGCGGTAGGCGCCGCGCCCGTCGGGGATGTCGGTCTCGATGTCGGCGAGGATCGAGGCGGCGGTCGTGCGGCGCGTGTCGAGGGCGAGGCCGTAGACGAAGGGCTTGAGCGCCGACCCGGCCTGCCGGAGAGCCGTCGCGCCGTCGTTGCGGCCGAGCGCGGGCGCGTCCCAGTAGTCGCCGCTGCCGACGTAGGCGAGGACGTCGCCGGTCGCATTGTCGAGCACGACGACGGCGGCGTTCACGCCCACGCCGCCGCCCGGCGCGGCGCCTGCGGCGGTGAGCCGCGCGAGGTGGGTGCGCACGAGCGCCTCGGCGGTGGCCTGCGTGCGCGCGTCGAGGGTCGTGCGGACTTCGGTGGCGCCGTCGGGCATCGACGGGCGCAGGCGCTCGGCGAGGTGCATCGCGTCGACGGGCGCGCGGACACTCGTGAGGGCGAGGGGCGCGGCGCCGAGGGCCTCGGCTTCGTCGGCGGAGACGAGGCGCTCGCGGACGGCGGCGGCGAGGACGGTGCGGCGGCGCGCCATCGCGGCGTCGGGGTGGCGGCGCAGGTCGTAGGCGGTCGGGCGCTGCGGAAGCCCGACGAGGAGCGCGGCGTCGGCCCGCGTGAGGTCGCGGGCGCGGGTGCCGAAGGCGGACTGCGCGGCGGCTTCGATGCCGTAGGCGCCGCCGCCGAAGTACGCGCGGTTGAGCCAGAGCGCGAGGATGGCGCGCTTGTCGAGGTGGAGTTCGAGGCGGAGGGCGAGGTGCATCTCGGCCAGTTTGTCCCACAGCCCACGCCTCCCGCCGCCCGTTTCCGCCGCCCGGAGGCCGCGCGCGACCTGCATCGTGAGCGTCGAGGCGCCCGAGCGCGCCCGCCCGCGCAGCAGCGCCGTCCACACGGCCCGCCCGAGCGCGGCCGCGTCGACGCCCGCGTGGCGGTAGAACCGGCGGTCTTCGGTGGCGACGAGCGCGGCGACGGCGAACGGCGGCACGTCGGCGAGGGCGACGGGCGTGCCGCGGCCGTCGGGGCGGATCTCGCGCAGGAGCGTGCCGTCGCGGCTGGTCAGGCGGATGCTGCGCGCGTCGGCAGACGGGTCGGCGGTGCGCGGAAGGGGCCACGCGAGCGAGGCGGCACCGGCGAGGACGGCGGCCACGACGGCGAGGGCCGCGCGGCGCACGACGCGGCGGTTCAGCACGCGGCGAATCCGGCGGCGCAGGCCGGGCGCGGTGTCGTTGGGCGCGGCGGCAGCGGGGGTGGCAGGTGCACCGGCGGGCACGAGCGCGGCAGCAGGCAGGTCCGCAGACGCGGGAGGCGGTGGCTTGACAGGGGCGCGCATTGTCCGATACACGTAACACATCCCTCAGTATACTTGTCGGCAAGCCCCTTTCTTGCCCCCCCGATGGCCCGTCTCACGCGCTCCCGACGCGGCCCCGATCCCACCCGGCGCCTCCGCCGCGACCTCCGCGCTGCGCTCGTCGGTGCGGGTGGCGGGCGGGGCGTGCTCGTCTTCCTGCTCGACGCCAACGGGCGCTTCGAAGCGGTCTGGCCCGAGGCGGAGACGCAGATCGGCTTCCCGCTCGCCCGTGTGCTCGGCTGCACGCCCGCCGATCTCGGCTTCCCTCCCGTGCTCACGGCCCCCATCGAGGCCGCACTGGCGGCGTTTCGCGGCGGCGAGACGGCCCCGCGCCGCGCGAGCGGCCTCCACCCGACGACCGGCCGCTACTTCGAGACGACGATGGTCCCGCGGCGCAGCGCGCGCGCGTTCGCGGGCCTCGCCATCGTCCGGCGCGACGACCTCGTGCCGCCCTCCGACCTCGCCGGGGAGGCGATCCGGCGCTACGAGCAGGTCTACCGGCACACGCAGGACAGCGTCTTCCTCGTCGAGGTGATCGACGGCGGCGCGGACTTTCGGTACCTCAACAGCAACCCGGCGCACATCGCGCGCAGCGGCCTGACGCCCGAGATGCTCTGGGGCAAGCGCCCGCACGACGTGCTGCCGCCGCAGATTGCCGAGGAGGTGGCGGCCAACTACCGCCGCAGCCTCGCCGCCGGGCACCCGATCCAGTACGAGGAATCGCTGCCGATGCCCGCCGGGATGCGCCACTCGCTCACCCAGCTCGTGCCGATCCCCGACGCCAGCGGACGCGTCGACCTCATCGCGGGAATCGCGCGCGACGTGACCGACCTGCGCGCCGCCGAGGCGGAGGCGTTCGAGGCGCTTCGGCGCTTCAAGAACCTCCACGACGCCAACGACGACAGCATCTTCTGGGTCGAGGTGCTCCCCGACGGTGGCGGCTTCCGCTACAGCCACTCGAACCCGGCGCACCAGCGCAAGACCGGCCTCTCGCCGTCGGATTTCTGCGGCAAGCGCCCGCACGAGATCCTGCCCGCCGCCCTCGCCGACCGGCTCTGCGCCAACTACCAGCGGGCGCTCGACGCGGGCGCGCCGATCACCTATGAAGAGACGCCGCACTTCCCCGCCGGACGGCTCACGTGGCTCACCCAGCTCGTGCCCATCGCCGACGCGAGCGGGCGCGTCGACCTCATCGTCGGCATCTCGCGCGACATCACGGCCATGCGGCGCGTCGAGACCGAGCGCGCCGCCGAGCGCGAGCACCTCGACAGCGTCCTCGCCTCGCTCGACGAGGTCGCCTTCTCGGTCAGCGCCGACCTCCAGACGCTGCACTACGTCAGCCCCAACGCCCACGCCCTCCTCGGCATCGACCCGCACGCGCTCCTCGCCACGCCGTCGCTGCTCAGCGACGTGCTCTTCCCCGACGACGCCGAGCGCGTGATGCTCAACGTGCAGCACCTGCTGCGCACGGGCAGCATCGAAACGACCTTCCGCATCCGCGTCGGCGACGAGTGGCGCCACATGAGCGCCCGCGCCCGCGTCGCGCGCGGCGGCGGCGGCGCGGCGCTCCGCATCGACGGCGTCGTGAGCGACCAGACGGCGCGGCGGCGCACCGAGGAGGAGGCGCGGCTCGTGCGCAGCCGCCTCGACGTCGTCGTCAACGCGCTCGACGCGGCCGTGTGGTCGATCGAGGTCGGCACGCGGCACTTCCGCTTCATGAGCCGCGCCATCGAACCGCTCCTCGGCCTGCCCGCCGACCACGTGACGCTCGGCACGTGGCTCGCCGCTGTCGTCCCCGACGACCGCGCGCCGTTCGTGCGCGCCATCCGGCGCCTCTGGGAGACGGGCGAGGTGGAGATGGACTTCCGCGTCGCCGCCCCGGACGGCGGAGCGGACGGCACCGCGCGGTGGCTGCGCGCACGCGGCCGCACCGTCACCGACGCCGACGGGCTCACGCTCCGCGCCGACGGTCTCGTGCAGGACATCACCGCGCAGCGCACCGCCGAAGCCGCCCTCGCCCTCGCGCGCGACGCCGCCGAGGCGGCAACGAAGGCCAAGAGCCGCTTCCTCGCCACGATGAGCCACGAGATCCGCACGCCGCTCAACGGCGTCATCGGCCTCGCCGACCTGCTCCTCACCACGCCCCTCGACACCGAGCAGCGCGAGTTCGCGGGCACGATCGTCGAGAGCGGCCAGCACCTGCTCGCGCTCCTCAACGACCTCCTCGACGTCTCGAAGATCGAAGCCGGGCGCCTCGAAATCGAGGCCATCGCCTTCGACCTCGGCGCGCTCGTCGGCGAGACGCTGCGCCTCCACGAGGCCGAGGCGCGCCGGAAGGGCCTCGCGCTCGACGTGCGCATCGCCCGACCGCTGCCGCCCGCGCTCATCGGCGACCCGGTGCGGCTGCGGCAGATCCTCTCGAACCTGCTCTCGAACGCCGTCAAGTTCACCGACGCAGGCGCCGTGACGCTCCACATGCGCGTGCGGATGCCCGACGGCGAGGCCGAGCGCGAGGCCCCCGCGATCCTCGTGGCGGCCGTCGAGGACACCGGTGAGGGCATCCCCGCCGACGTCCTCGGCCACATCTTCCAGCCCTTCACGCAGGCCGACTCGTCGACGACGCGGCGCCACGGCGGCACCGGTCTCGGCCTCGCCATCTCGCGGCGCCTCGCCGAGGCGATGGGCGGCCACCTGCACGCAACGAGCACGCCGGGCCTCGGCAGCCGCTTCACCGTCACGATTCCCCTCCCGCTCGTGGAGGACCGGGACGACGGCGCGGCCGGCGATGCGGCGCCGATGGGACGCGCCGCGGAGACGCCGGACGATGCGCGGATCACGGGAATGCGGGTGCTCCTCGTAGACGACAACCCCGTCCACCGGGCCGTCGTCGGGCGGATGCTCGCCCGCCTCGGCGTCACCGGCGAGGTCGTGGGCGATGCCGAGACCGCCTTCTCCCGCCTCGCCGATGCGGCCCTCGGCGATGTCCCGTTCGACGCCGTGCTGATGGACGCGCACCTGCCCGGCCTCAGCGGCCCCGCCGCCCTCACCCGCCTCCACGCCACCGCCGCCGCGCCGGTCTACCTCGTCGCCTTCACCGCCCCCGGCGACGCCGCCGCCCGCGCCGCCCTCCTCACCGACGGCGCCGACGATCTCCTCGACGCACCCGTCCGCGCCGACGCCCTCGCCGCCGTCCTCCACCGCGCCGCCCTGCACGCTGCCCCGGCGGTCTGACAGTGGGCGGGCATTGCGACACGTCACGCTACGAATCCAGCAAGGGCGCGTAATGCATCGCGCCCCGCAGACGACGCCGGACATCCCCCAATGCGACGCGCCCCGCCTCCAACACGGAAACGGGGCGCGGGAAGGCCGTGCCGGACGGCGTCAGGGATCGAGACGGTCGCCGGCCTGCGTGAGCAGGAAGGCGAGGCGTTCGAGGGTCGGGCGCTCGCTCTCGGTCGCCATCCCTGCCGATGCGCTGGTCTCGGTGCCGAGCTTCTTGAGCGTCTCGCCGATGGCCTTTCCGTCGAGGTTCGGGGCGGCGAGTTCGGCCTTCAGTTCGCGCAGCAGGCCGGTCATGGCGTCCATGTCCTTTTTGCCCGCGAGCGTGTTGATCCACGCGTCGACGTTGTCCCCGGCGGCGGAGGGCGAGAGGTTGGTGATGCCCATCTCGAAGGCCCCGACGGTGGCGGTCAGGTCACCCGGACCGCTCGTCGGCGCGACGGCCGAGTCGGCGGCGGCGCTTCCGGGAGGCGCGACGGCGTTCATCGACGAGTCCGCGTACGGGTCGGGCGTCGAGGGCGTGTCAGCGTTTCCGCAGGCGGAGAGGGCGAGCGCAGCGGCGGTCGCAAGGACGAAGGGACGCATTCGGGGACGGGGGAAAGCGGCGGGTGGCGGGGTCAGCCGATCTTTTCGAGGACGGCGCGGCGCTTGAGCGCGCTCAGCCACCGCGTGATGTCGATCTCCTTCGGGCAGGCCTGCACGCAGTTGAAGATGGTGTAGCACTTCCACAGCCCCTCCGACGAGTCGACGACGCGCAGGCGGTCGCTCGCGCCGTCGTCGCGGGTGTCGTAGGTGTAGCGGTAGGCCTTGAGGAGCGCCGCCGGGCCGAGGTACTCGGGGTCGGCCCACGTGCTCGGGCAGGCGTGGGTGCACGCGCCGCACATGATGCACTTGGTGGCGTCCTCGATCATCTCGAAGTCCTGCGGGCTCTGAATCCGCTCGCGCTCGGGCGCCGGCTGCCCGTTGACCAGGTACGGCATCACGGCGCGGTACTTCTCGAAGAAGCCCGTCTGGTCGATCACCAGGTCCTTGATGACGGGGCTGCCGGGAAGCGGCTCGAAGCGGACGGTGTCGCCTTCCTTGGCGATTTCCTTGACGAGGATCGCGCAGGCGAGCTTGTTCTCGCCGTTGATCTGCATCGCGTCGGAGCCGCAGATGCCGTGGGCGCACGACTTGCGGAAGGTGAGCGTGCCGTCCTGGTACCACTTGATCTTGAGGAGCAGGTAGAGCGCGGTGTCCATCGGCTCGGCGTCGATCTCGTAGCTCTGCCAGCGCGGGACCGTGTCGGCCTCGGGGTCGAAGCGCTTGACGGCGACGGTGAGTTTCATGGGGGTGTCGTTTGATAATTGGGCATTGATGATTGGGTATTGGAAATGAGGTGTGGATTTGTAATTCGGTTCAAAACCAATCACCCATACCTCATCCCCAAGGCACCATCAATACTTGCGCACCTTGGGGGTGAACTCGGGGTACTCATCGGTGCGCATCGTCACCTTCTTCTCGGTGAAGTGGTAGCCGCCCTCGCAGTCGCTGTGGAAGAGCGTGTGGACGAGCCACTTCTCGTCGTCGCGGTCGCGGTAGTCCTCGCGGAGGTGGGCGCCGCGGCTCTCGGTGCGGTTGCGCGCCCCGGCGGCGATGGCCTCGGCGTAATCGACCATGAACTCGAGCTCGACGGCATCGAGAATCTCGGTGTTGAAGCGGCGTCCCCGGTCGCGCACCGACGTCGCGCGGGCGCGCTTGCGGAGCGCGGCGAGATCGGTGAGGGCGTCGGTGAGCGTCTCCTCGGTGCGGAAGACCGAGACGTTGGTCATCATCGAGTCCTGCAAGTCGTTGCGCACCGCCGCGACGCCATCGCCGCCCGTGCGGGCGAAGATGCCGGCGAGCATCTCGCGGGCGCGCTTCTCCGGGTCGGTCGGCAGCACCTCGCGCTTGCGGCCTTCGGTGCGGATCGCCTCGGCCATGTGGATGCCCACGCGGCGCCCGAAGACGACAAGGTCGAGGAGCGAGTTCGTGCCGAGCCGGTTGGCCCCGTGGACGCTCACGCACGCGCACTCGCCGGCGGCGTAGAAGCCGGGCACGAGGTCGCCACGGCGGCCCTTCTCGACCTGCCCGTCGTAGTTCGTCGGGATGCCGCCCATCGCGTAGTGAGCCGTCGGGGCGATCGGGATCGGCTGGCGGATCGGGTCGATGCCGAGGTAGGTGCGCGAGAACATCGAGATCTCGGGCAGCTTTTTCTCGAGCACATCGGCGCCCACGCCCGTCATGTCGAGGTGCACATACGCCTCACCGCCGATGCCGCGGCCTTCGCGGATCTCCTTGTAGATGCACTGCGAGACCATGTCGCGTGGCGCGAGGTCCTTCACCGTCGGCGCGTAGCGCTCCATGAAGCGCTCGCCGTCGTTGTTGCGCAGGATGCCGCCCTCGCCCCGCGCGCCCTCGGTGATGAGGATACCGAGACGGTAGAGGCCCGTCGGGTGGAACTGCACGAACTCCATGTCCTCGAGCGGAATGCCCGCGCGAAGGGCGATCGAGAAGCCGTCGCCGGTGCCCGAGTGGGCGTTCGATGTCGTCTTGAAGGCGCGCCCGTAGCCGCCGGTGGCGAAGCAGACGTGCTTGGCGTGGAACGTGTGGAGCTCGCCGGTGAGGATCTCGTAGGCGACGGCGCCGCAGACGACGCCGTCGTCGGTCTTGACGAGGTCGAGCACCTGGAACTCGTCGTAGAACCGGACGCCCTTCTTCGTGCACTGGTCGTAGAGCGTGTGCAGGATGGCGTGGCCGGTGCGGTCGGCGGCGTGGCAGGCGCGGCGCACGGGGGCCTTGCCGAAGTCGCGCGTGTGCCCGCCGAAGCGCCGCTGCGAGATCTTGCCCTCCTTCGTGCGCGAGAACGGCACGCCGTAGTGCTCGAGCTCGATGATGGTGCGCGAGGCGTCCTGGCACATGATCAGGATGGCGTCCTGGTCGCCGATGTAGTCCGACCCCTTGACGGTGTCGAAGGCGTGCCAGAGCCACGAGTCTTCCTCCTCGTTGGCGAGGGCGGCCCCGATGCCGCCCTGCGCGGCGCCGGTGTGGCTGCGGAGCGGGTGGAGCTTGGAGACGACGGCGACATCGGCGCCGCCTTCCTTGGCGTAGAGCGCCGCCATCAGCCCGGCACCGCCGGCACCGACGATCACGACGTCGTGGTTGAAGATCATTGCAGTAGTCGGGGAAAGCGGCCTTCGAGAGGCGGTTGGGTCAGGCCTCGGTCGGCCCGCCCGAATGCGACACAGACGCCGGAGCGCGGCGGCGCGGTGGGCGCCAGCCGGTCAGGGGACGTATCAGGGCTGGAGGGCCGGGGGGGGCATCGCCGACTCGTTGAGCGTCGGCGTGCCGGGGGTCGGGGGCATCATGCCGGTGCCGGCGGTCACGACCGAGTAGGCGCCGATGACGAAGAGCACGAGCGCGAGCGTCCACGAGAGCTTCGTCGCCATCGCGCGCAGCATCGGGCGGCGGATGTAGTCGGTGAGGATGTTCGAGAGGCCGTAGAAGCCGTGGTGGAGCGCGAAGAGCAGGAAGAACAGGTTGAAGGCCTTCCACAGAACCGCGTAGACCGGGTCGGCGAGGCGCAGCATCGTCACCTCGTAGGGCGTCACCTGGCTACCGGGCGCGCCGAAGCGCGGATCGGTCTGGCGGCGCGCCTCGACGGCGGCGATGGCGTCGGGGCCGTACGTCGGCAGCGGCTGCACTTCGTCGCCCTCGGCGTTGAGGCCGTCGTCGGCATCGGCATGCGTGACGACCTGTTCGACGACCGACTTGGTCGTCGAGTCGAAGTGCTGCACCCAGAAGTGGGTGAGCAGCAGGAAGACGAGGAAGGTGCCCGTGATGCGGTGCAGAAACCAGTTCTGGGCCTGGCTCTTGGTGTTGGTCGAGTATCTCATTGGGTCAGCCGGCGAGCCAGTGGAAGACGGCGGAGAGCGACGGGTAGCCGCCCGCGACGATCATCGCGAGCCCGACGGCGCCGAGCACGACGAAGAGGCGCTTCTGGTCGGGCTTCCACCCGAGGAAGTCGCCGAGGACGATCCGCAGCCCGTTCATCATGTGGTAGACGACGGCGACCCAGAGGCCGAACTCGGCGATCTTGAAGATCGGCGCGTGGTACCCGGCGATGAGTTCGTTGTAGGCCTCGCGGTTCGAGAGCGCCTTCAGGCCCCACACGTGGAGCATGATGTAGACGACGAGGCCGAGGCCGGTGAGGCGGTGGAGGATCCACGCGACCATGCCGAGGCGCAGGCGGTAGCGCCGGAAGCGCGGCGGCGAGTACGGGGTCATGAGACCTCCGGCAGCACCCGGCGCCACGCCCGGCGTGTTGACGTAGGTGTTCACCGGCGGCGGTGCGGGATCGGCGGCCATCAGGCGGAAGCGGTTTCGGATCGGGAGCGGCGCGGCCCGGTGGGGCGCGCGAGCGTCAATATAGCCCGCCCGTCCGGCGGGCGCGGGAGGCCCCGGATGGAGAAGTCACGGCCTCGCCGGTGGTTTCAGGAAAAAGTGAAACCTGTGTGGACACATGTCCTCCGCCTGTGCGCGCGTCCCCGCTCCGCGCTCCACGCGCTCACCGCAGGCGCGCCGTCACGCGGTCGAGGAGGCGGACGAGCGCGAGGGCGTCGAGGGCGCTGACCGGGGGCGGGGCGCCGGTCGCGGCGGCGGCGAGGACGGCGCGGGTCTCGGCGTCGAGGGCGGCGGCGCGCTCGGGCCAGAGGTCGGCGTCGAGGGCACCGGCGGGCGTGGCGGCGGCGATGCGGCGGCGCGGGGCGGTGCCGCCGGGCGCGGGCGTGAGGACGATCTGGGCGTAGGCGCCGCTCGTGAAGCGCAGCGATGCGGCGAGGGCGACGGGCGCGCGGGCGGCGTCGCGCACCAGCCGCGCGTCGAGGCGGCGAAGGCTCGTGCCGCGCGTCAGGCAGGCGGCGAGGTCGACGAGGTCGGCGAGGACGTGGCCGCCGAGGAGCGGCGCCGGGGCGGTGGCGTCGACGAGGACGAGGGGGGCGGGCGCGGCGCGCGGCGTGGCCCCTGTCTCCGGCGAGGGGGCGTGCGTGACGCCCGGCCACAGCCCCCACGCGGCGAGCGTCGGCGCGAACCGCCACGTCCGCGCGACGCCGACGTCGGTGCCGGTCTCCTCGCCGAGCCGGACGAGCGCGTGCGCCTCGCGCAGTCCGGGCGCGGGCGGCCACTCGACGAACGCCGCCACGCCGCGCGTCGCCGCCGCGACGACGGCTGCCGACCGTCCGGCGACCGGCCCGGCCACGACGAGCAGGCCGAGCGACGCGGGCAGATCGCCGAGCGCGTCCTCGTCCTCCCCCTCCCACACGACCGCCGCCCCGACGCGCGCCAGACTCGCCCGCCGCGCCGCCGCCGCCGCGCCCCCACCGAACACCCCGACGCGCACGCCGCAGGTTGTTGACGCACCGGCCGCGCGAGGGTCAGCCGCGGGTGCGGCGTGCCCATCCATCGCCGCGTTCTCGGTCGCCGCCTCGTCCGTCGGTCCCATCTCTCTCATCAGTAGCGGGTGCCGGGAGGAGGCGCCCAGCGGCTTTCCGGCTCGAAGTGCTGCCACGCGAGCGCCGAGATGCGGCGGAGGAGGCGGTAGCCCTCGTTCTCCGGCGTCCACGACTCGTCGGTCTGGTTTTTCGTGATGATGCAGACGACGTAGTCGCCGTGGGGCGCGTTCACGAGCAGGACCTCGCTGCGGCTCTGGTTCACGGCGCCCTGCTTGCTCGCCACCTGCACCCACGGCGGCAGGGCCGAGAGCGCCTCGTCGTTCCAGTAGATGCGGGTGAGGATGCGGTACATCTCCTCGTCGGCGCCCGGCGAGACGGCGCGGCCCTCGCGGATCGCCGTCACGAGCGTCGCCATCTCGCGCGGCGTCGTCTGCCCCCATCCGAAGCGCCCGCGCTCGGCCTCGCGGCCCGGCGTGCGGCTGTTGACGCGCGTGTTCTGGAGGCCGAGGCGCGCCATCTTGTCGTTGATCGCCTCGCCGCCGACGATCCCTTGCAGCCACAGGCTCGCCGTGTTGTCGCTGGTCGTGATGGAGAGCATCTGCACCTCCGAGAGCGGCAGCGAGACCGAATCGCGGAAGAGGCCGACGATGTCCTCGCCTTCGTAGAGCATCGACGTGCGGTAGAGGAGCGGCTGGTCGTAGCGGAGGCGCCCGGCCTCGATGCCCTCGAAGACGGTCACCATGATCGGCACCTTGACCATCGAGGCGGTCGGGAAGAGCGTGTCGGCGTTGACCGACGCCGTCTCGCCAGTGCCGAGGTGGCGGATGTAGACGCCGACGGTGCCGCCGAAGCCGTCGATCACGCCGTCGAGGGCGCGGCGCAGGCGCAACTCGCGTACGGCGACGGGTTCGAGCGCCCGCACCTGCTCGCGCGTCGGCAGGGCGATGCGGGGCTTGACCTGCACACACCCCGCGAGGAGGGCGGCTGCGAGAATCGGCAAGAGAACGCGGGACGGCGGAACGCGGGGCAGATGGCGCATCGAAACGGTCGGTGGGGATGCCGGATGATCGGCACGGCGGGTCGTCCGCGCCAAATGCCATCGCCTGCACCTCAGCCCGGACGCACATCGCCCCCGGCACCGCGTGGGCACCGGGGGCGGCGAAAGACCCGTTGCGGCGGATCAGAGGTCGAGTTTCTCGTTCTCGCCGCCGTCGGGCGGGGTGCCGGTGAGCATCACCTTGGCGAGGCCGTAGAGCTGGATGAGCGTCGCGCTCGGCGAGTCCCAGTACTCGGCGTGGTCGATGTCGATGACGAGGAGGCTGATCTCGGGGTCGTCGAGGCCCTCGGGAAACCACGACTTGACGAACGGATTGTAGTGCTTCTCCAGCAGGGCGCGGTCGGTCGTGAGCGTCGCGCTGCCGGAGACGGAGACGTAGTTGTTGCTGCCCGGATCGGCGTAGGCGACGCAGACGCCCGGCGCGCGCATCGCCTCCATCACCTTCGGCTCGCTCTTGGACGTGAAGAAGTAGAGCTTGCCGTCGTCGTAGTCCTTGTTCACCGTCGCCATCGGGCGCCCGCGCAGGCTGCCGATGGTGGTGTCGTGCGTGACGAGCATCGCGAAGCGGATGTCCTGGATGAGGTCGGCGAGTTTCTCGAGCGACTCGGCGCGCGTAGGGGTGTCGGACATGGGGCCGGGTCTGGGGATGGTGTGCCCTTCACATCGCCTTCGCCGCGCCGCCGTTCCGCGCGACGGGTGACGATGGCGCAACCGGAGGCGGCCCCCTGCTGCTGCTGCACGCGCTCCGCAGCGATCCTCTCCCGCACTCGCGGGGGAGGTGCCCCGCAGGGGCGGAGGGGGCTCTACCACACGTCCACAGCAGCCGAGCTGCCGCGCGGACTTACCGCACCCGCACGAGCGACCGGCTCACGCTTCCGCGCGGCGTCTCCATGCGCACGACGTACATCCCCGGCGCGAGCGCGGTGCCGTCGAGCGGGAGGGTCGACTCCCCGCCGTCGGCGGGCCCGTCGAAGAGAACGGCGACGCGGCGGCCGGTGGCGTCGAAGAGGACGACGCGGACGGGCATCGGCGCGGGCAGGCGCAGGCGCAGCGTGGCGTGGTCGGTGAACGGGTTCGGCGTCGGAGCGAGGAGCGCGGGCGCCGACTGAGCCCCTGTGCCATCGGCCGCCGTCGTGGTCGCCGGGAGCACGCCGAGGCGCGCGAACCCGGCGCCGAGAAGCTCGTCGACGGAGGCGGCGGGGACGCTGAACCAGCGTTCGAGGAGCGTCGCGTAGAGGCTCCGGTAGTCGGTCGTGGCCGTCGGCGCGGCGCCGGAGCCCGAGCCGGTGAGGCCGGTGACGAGCGTCGGCGCCGTCCCGAAGAGCCCGCCGTCGATGGCAGAGCCTGCGAGGATGACGGGCGAGGCCGAGCCGTGGTCGGTGCCGCCGGAGACGTTGGCGCTGAGCGTGCGCCCGAACTCCGAGAACGTCATCGCCACGACGCGGCGGTCGAGGCCGTCGGCGGCGAGGTCGGCGAAGAAGGCGGCGAGGCCGTCGGCGAGGGTCTTGAGGAGCGTGGCGTGGGTGCCGGTCGCCGGGTCGCTCGTGACCGCCTGCCCGGCGTGCGTGTCGAAACCGCCGAGCGAGACCGAGATGATGCGCGGGGAGAGGCCGCCGCGCACGGTGCGCGCCGCGAGGGCGAGGTTGGCGGCGAAGCTGGTGTTCGGGTACGTGACGCGGTTCGGCGTCGTGGCCGGGTTCGTCGCCTTGACGAAGCGGACGACGTAGTCGAGCGACAGGTTCGCCTGCCGCCGGAGGTAGTCGACGGGGGCGGAGAACGGCTGCCCGGCGGGGATGCCGTCGAGCGGGAAGACGCCCGCCGTGGGATCGGTCGAGAGGCGCCGCAGCAGCGCCTGCGCGGTCGTCGAGTCGGCGAGCCGTCCGACGCCGAGGTTGCCGCTCGCGGTGTCGAAGAGGCGCTGCGCGGCGCCGAGGCTGATGGCGGGTGGGCTTTCGGCGTAGATCGCCGGATTGGCGGCGACCTCGGGCACGAGGTAGCGCCCGGCCCATCCGTCGCTGAAGCGGGGCACGCTCGCGCCCCCGATGGCGCCCCCGGAGCCGGTGAACCAGTTGTCGGTGCCCTCGAAGTGCGAGCGCGACTGCCCCGACGCCCCGTTGCCGTAGCCGACCGCGTGGACGACGGCGAGGTCGTCGCGCGAGACGAGCGGCAGGAGCGCGGCCATCGACGGGTGCAGGCCCCAGTCGTCGCTCAGGCCGGTGCCGGCGGTGGCGATGCGGCTGGCCGGGATGGCGATCGACCCGACGCCCGCGATCGTCCGCCGCCGCACGTACTCGTCGTTGCGGAGCGGGACGACCGTGTTGAGGCCGTCGTTTCCCCCGGAGAGCTGCACGAGCACGAGCACGCGGTCGGTTTCGAGCGCCGCGAGCAGGTCGAGGGCCGGGGCGTGGGCGAAGACGCCGATGGGGGTGCTGCCGGCGAGGAACGAGGCGCCGACGGTGGCAAGCCCCATCCGCGCGAGGAAATCGCGGCGGTTCCAGCGGACGTGGTCGCGCGCGTGGGCGTCGGCGCCGTCGTCGAGCGAGGCGCCGTGGCGGGCGTCCGCGGGGGTCGGGGAGTGGTCACACATCGTCGGAGCGGTCGGAGCAGGGGAACGGGCACGGAGGCAGGCACGTCGCAGGGCACGGTGCGGCGCGCCGGGGCCGCTACATGAGCAGGAACTCGGGCACCTCGGTCGTCAGAAAGACGATGTAGGTGCGCAGGAGCGTCGCGCGCATCGCCACCGGCATCGACGGCCACTCGTAGTGCGGCACCGACCCGAGGAGCGTCTTGGCGAGGTCGGTCACGTAGCGCGGGGCGTCGGCGACCCACGCCGGGGGCGTCCGCGCCGGGTCGCCTGCGAGGAGTGTCGCGCTGCGGTCGGGGAGGCTCGCGTAGACGAGCGGCACGGCGACGAGGTGCTCGGCGAGGGCGAGGGCCACGGCGAACGCGTCGCCCGGCGTGTCGGTGAGGGCGGCGACGAGGGCGACGGGGTCGTTCGGAAAGCGGCTCGACGTGTTGAGGGCGATGGCGCGGAGGGCGTTCCAGACGGTCGAGAAGTCGTCGGCGGCGTACCAGACCTTGTAGTTCTCGCGTCCGGCGGCGCTCGGCGGGTTGTGGCCGGGCCACCCGGCCACGTTCGGCGGCTCGAAGTACAGGTGCGAGCGCTCCTCGACGTTCGCGTTGCCGCGCGTGTAGCCGCGCAGCGTCGCCCACCCGGTCGCCGAGCCGCCGGGATCGGCCATGAGCGAGACGACGGCGCCGAGGTGCAGGTCGGTCGGGCTCTTGACGAGCGCGCCGCGGTGGCCGGGGGCGTAGAAGTGGGCGCTCGCGAGGAGGGCCTCCATCACCGGCCGCATCTCGAAACCGGAGGCGAGGTAGAGGGCGGCGAGGTCGTCCTCGGCGGCCGGGTCGGGCACGGGGGCGACGAAGAAGGCGAGCAGCTTGCGGGCGAGGTGGCGCGCCGTCTGCGCGCCGCGCTGCTCGAAGACGATCCGCACGATGTCGTCGTAGCCCCACGCGCCGGTCTGGCCGAGGAAGGTCTTCGCGCCCGCGTCGAAGCGGCTCGCGGTGAAGTACGCCTCGCGCGTGTACGTATTCACGCCCCCCACGACGACGTTGCGCTCGCGCCAGCCGGTGAGGGCACGGGCGGCCATCGCCACGTCCGAGGCGGCGCCGTGGGTGTCGGTGTCGGTGTAGTTGCGGGCGCCGGTGCGGTCGTAGATGCCCATCGTGAAGAGCTCCAGAAGCTCGCGGGCGTAGTTCTGGTTGGGCGCCGACGCTGTGCTCGCGTTGCCGTTGAGGTAGCGCAGCATCGCCGGGTCCTTGCCGATGGCCGAGACGAGCGTGCGGAGGTTTCCAAACGCGCTCTCGCGCAGGAGCCGGTAGTACGTCCAGATGAACGACGGCGTGTAGTAGTACGTCGTCGAGACGCCGTTCACGGTGAGCGTCTCCTGCGAGTTCACCACCGTGGCTTCGACGGGGAAGTGGTTGTGCCAGAAGAGCGTCATCTTCTCGCGCAGCGGCGAGCCGGTCATCCGCTGCAGGATGGCCTCGCGCTCGGCGTTGAAGACTGTCGTCTGGTTGGTGACGGCGGTGCCCACCCACGCCGGGTCGGCGAGCGTCGAGGCAGCGGCCTCGTCGAGGAGGAGGCGCGCGGCCGCGGCGGCGGTGAGCCCGGTGAGCGCGCGCACGCGAGCCGGAGCGCTGCCGAACCCGGCGCGGCGCAGCAGGTGGCGCGCGTCGGAAGCGGTCAGGGGCGTGGGATGCGGGGCGAGGGGCACGGCAGAGGGCCTGAGTGATGAACCGGGCAGCGCCATCCGGGCGAACCGTCGGCGCGCAAGAGTACGCCGGAAATCGCCCCGACGGCGGCGAACGGGTCTCGCAAGCGCAAGAAACGTCACCGGTTAGCGCGACCGCGTCGGCAAGGCATCCCGCAGGTATCGGCAGGAGGGGGCAGCACCTTGCGCGGCGGTCCTCCCGCTCCTGCCGCTGCGGAGGGAGAACGGTGCCCCGGCACAGGACGATGGGCGGAGGAGACGCCCCCGAGGGGCATCTCTACGGCGCCTCCACACCGCCCGTGTTGCGCCGACGCCCGTCGGTGCCGCACCTTGCGGCTGTCCCACCCCTCCCCGTCCCCCACCCGATGCGCCGCCTCCTCGCCCTCGCCCTCCCGCTCGCCTTCGCCGCCTGTGGCGGTCCGCCCGAACCGACCGCCGACGCGCTTCCGGCGCCCACGCCCGACCCCGCCCTCACGAGCGCCGCCGACAGCGTCGCGTGGCGCATGGAGCAGGCGACGGGCACGCGCGCCGCGTGGGCCGCCATCCCGTTCCTGCGCGTCGATTTCCACTCGACGACGCCGGGCGACACCGCCGCCGCGCGCCCGCCGCGCCGCCACCTCTGGGACCGGCGCAGCGGCGACTACCGCCTCGAAATGGCGCGTCCGGATTCCTCCATCGTCGCCCTCTTCAACCTCGGAAACGCCTCGGCGGGTCGCCTCCGCGAGGGGCGCATCTTCGTCAACGGCCTTGCGATGACCGACACGACCGCCGCCCACCGCTGGCTCGACCGGGCCTACGAGGCGCACATCAACGACACGTACTGGCTCCTCGCGCCGACCAAGCTCTTCGACGCGGGCGTCACGCGCAGCCTCGACCCCGACTCGTCGCGCGCCGGTGCGCCGGTGCTGCGCCTCGCCTTCGACGGCGGCATCGGGATGACGCCCGGCGACCGCTACTGGCTCTTCCCCGACTCGGCGACGGGCCGCCTCGCCGCGTGGCAGTTCCACCTCGAAGGCAGCGACGGACCCGGCCCGCGCAACATGTGGGACCGCTGGACCGCCTTCGCCACGCCCGCGGGCGACACCGTCCGCCTCGCCCCCGACCACGTCTTCCCGACCGGCCGCATCCTCCACACCGACGCCATCGCCTTCCCGGCCACCGTCGCCGCCGCCGTCTTCACCGACCCCGCCGCCGCGATGCCGTGACGGCCAGACCGGTGCCCCCGAGCGGCACAGGCCGCCGCCGGGGGGAGCAGAGGCTTCAGGGAGGCACGAGCGGCAAACCCACGCCGACGGCGAAGGCCACGAAGCTGCCGTCGGGCGTGCGCCCGACGTGAAGCGGAGCCGTCGCGCAGAGGCCCTCGAGGATCGTCCGTCATCTCCGGCTGGCCCCACTGCGCGTCCTCCCACCAAAGCGGAAATGCGGCCCCGTGCGGCGACGGCGTGTGAACGTAGACGGCATCGCGGCCGGCGTCCTGCGCGTCGAGGTACAGAAAGAGCTGATACGGCTCGGCGCGATGGAGCAGCTCACGGGCCGCCTGCCGAAAGAACCCGCAGTGGAGCGCGATGTGGGCGCGCCGATGCCGGGCTGAGAGATTGCCGTAGCCGGGGTAATCCGCGTGGACATGCCAGAGATCGAACCACTCCTCCAGATCCGGGATCGGCTCAGACATCCGGCGTTCGACCTGCCGGTAGTGCCGCCGCTGGCCGCGAAACCGGCGGCGGGGGGCGAGGGCCGGTCGAGGCGGCAGGAGATCGCCGAGCGACACGGAGCCGTCCGTCACCCCGCGAGGACCACGATGCGGCGGTTGCGCGAGCGGTTCTGCGGCGTGTCGTTGGGGGCGACGGGGCGCGTGGCGCCGAAGCTGACGACCTCGAACCGGTTCTCGTTGAGGCCCTTCTCCGAGAGGTAGCGCGCGACGGCAGCGGCGCGGGCGGCGGCGAACTCCCAGTTGGTCGGGTAGCGGTCGCGCAGGCTCGCACCCGGCGGCGTCGAGTCGGCGTGGCCTTCGACGCGCACGCGGGCGGTCTCGGGCAGGCGCCCGATCTCGTAGGCGAGGCGGTCGAGGATGGCCTTTCCGACGACAGAGATCGTCGCCGAGGCCGGTTCGAAGAGGTCGTCGACGAGCATCGAGTCGGCGTAGGCGGCATTCGCGCGGCTGCCGTTCGTGGGCATCGCACCGACAGTGCCCATTGCCGGGCCGTCCGGCTCGCGGATGCCGGGGTCGCGCGCGGGCGGCACCGGGACGCGCGGCTCGGGCACGCGCGGACGCTCGACAGGCGGGGGGGGCGGCGGGCGCTCCGCGGGCCGCTCGACCGTCGGCGGCGTGTCGGTGCCGGGGCGGCGGCGCGACTGCTCGAGGTTGTTGCGGAGCGTGGCGAGCGAGTCGGCGTAGGCCTCTGCATCGCTGGCCGCGACACGGAGCGAATCGCGCTCCTGGGCGAGGGCCTGCCGCTCGGCCTCGTCGAGGGCGGGGTAGCTCGCGGTGCAACCGGCGGTGATGAAGGGCACGGCGGCGAGGAGCGGCAGGAGCAGCAGGCGGCGCATGAGGGTCGGGAAAGCAGGTGGGAGCGGCAGGAACGCCACAGCCGGGCGCTCCGGTACGCGGAGGGGTGCGGGAGGTGCCGTCGAGGCAGGCCGGGCACAGGGGCGGCGCGTTGCAGAGACGCATCGCCGGTGCGTCTCTGCATCCACGAATCCTCACCATCCCCCGTCAATCCACGAGCGCGGCGATGCGGACGCGGCGGTTGCGGCTGCGGCCGTCTTCGGTGCTGTTCGGCGCGATCGGCGAGTAGGCGCCCATCCCGACCGCCTCGATGCGCGCCGGATCGAGGCCGTGGACCTCTTGCAGGTAGCGCACGACGGTCGTCGCGCGGGCCGTCGACAGCTCCCAGTTGCTCGGGAAGCGGTCGCGGAGGGCCGGGCCGATGGGCTGCGTGTCGGTGTGGCCCTCGACGCGTACGCGCTTGCCGGCGAAGCTGCCGCGCAGGCGCTCGGCGGCGGCGTCGATGCGGGCGAGGCCGTCGGGGGTGAGCGTGGCGCTGCCGGTTTCGAAGAGGAGATCGGAGGTGAGCTCCTCGACGGTCGTGCCTCGGTAGACGACTTCGGGGTCGGGGCACGTCGCTGCGGGGCGCGAGGCGAGGCTGGCGAGGCGGGCATTGTCGGAGGCGAGGCGGGCGTTGTCGGCGCTCAGGCGCGCCGTCTCGCCGCGGAGGCGCTCGGTTTCGGCACGCATCGCCTCGGGGTCGGGCGCGAGCGGGTCGGGGGGCGCGACGGAGAGGCAGCCGCCGAGGAGGACGGCGGCAAGGAGCAGGGCGGCGGCGGGCGTTCGCAGCATGGACGGGCGAGGAGAGGTCACGGGAGAGGGCGCCCGGAGGGACGGGCACGGGGAGAGGCGCAACTTCGCACCCGAAGCCCCATCCGCACAACCCACCGCGCACATCGTCGCCACGACAAGCCAATTGGGTGTGGTGGGCGGGTGTGGACGAATCGACCGAAACCGGCCTGACCTCCGTCATTCAGGGCGGGTCGCTTCTGCCTCGAATCTCCCAATCTGTCATGGCGAGGAGCGCAGCGACCTGGCAATCCGTTGATTCGAAGCGATGGACGACGAGATGGCCACGCTGCGTTCGCAAGGACACAGCGGTTTCGGAGAGACCGGACGTAGAAGCGAACAGTCCTGCCCCGTCATTCGGCGTCCGTCCTACCGGCGTGGCGTGCGGTGGACGAGGGTCGCGCTCGCCTGCGCGGTCGGCATGAGGAAGACTTCGGAGACGTTGACGCGCGCGGGGCGCGAGAGGGCGTAGACGATGGCATCGGCGACGTCGCCGGGCGTGAGCGGCTCGGTGTCGGCGTAGACGGCGGCGGCGCGGGCCTCGTCGCCGCCGAAGCGGACGCGCGCGAAGTCGGTCTCGACCATCCCCGGCGCCACGTTCGTCACGCGCAGGCCGGTGCCGTGCAGGTCGCGGCGGGCGCCCTCGGCGAGGAGCGCGACGGCGGCCTTCGTCGCTCCGTAGACCGCGCCGCCCGCGTACGCCTCGCGCCCGGCGACCGAGCCGAGGAAGACGAGGTGCCCGCGCCCGCGCGCCCGCATCCCCGGCACGACCGCCCGCACGACGCGCAGCACGCCCGCGACGTTGGTGTCGAACATCTCATCGACCGCCTCCTCGGGCGTCCGGTCGATGGGCTCCATTCCCACCGAGAGGCCCGCGCTGAGCACGGCTGCGTCGATGGCGTCGAACGGCGCGGGCAGGGCGCCGAGCACGTCGGCCACGGCGTCGGCATCGCGGACGTCGAGCGCGACGGTGTGGATTCCGACGGGCGATGCTGCGCGGATCTCGGCGGCGAGGGCGTCGAGGCGGTCGGTGCGGCGGGCGGCGAGGACGAGGCGGGCGCCTGCGCTCGCGCACATCCGCGCGGTCTCGGCGCCGATGCCCGCGCTTGCGCCGGTGATGAGGACGGTGCGGCCGGTGAGGTCGTACGGCATTGGGAGGGGCGGTGATGAGGACGATCCGCCCCCCGAACGCACGACCGCCCCGTCGGACGCCATCCCCCGGCGATGGCCTGGCAAATGGGTGACCGGGCGCGGGCGCGTGTCGTACGTTTGCCGACCGATTCCCCTGCCGTCCCGATGCGCCTCGCCCTCCTCGCCGCCGCCGTTGCCGCGACGGCCCTTCCTGCCGCCGCGCAGACCGTCGGCGTCGCCGGGTTTCCGCTCGTCGCCGTCACCGGGCAGCGCGTCGCGTGCGGCGCCGACGGGCGGGCGCGCGTCACGATGGCCGGGCAGAACGTCGCCTTCTCGTGTCAGGGCGTCGACCTGATGAGCTTCCTGCCGCTCGCCGACATGGGCGGGCCGTGCAACGTCGCCGCCTCGTCGTGCGGGACGGTCTCGCTGGCGACGACATGGGGCTGGACCGACCCCGACACGCAGCGCGAGTACGCGATCGTCGGGCGCAGCGACGGCGCGTCGTTCGTCGAGGTCACCGATCCCCTCCGCCCCGTCTACGTCGGGATGATGCCGCGCCCGGCCCTTCGCACCGACGCCCCGACGAGCGCGGTGCTGCCCTCGCAGTGGCGCGAGTTCAAGACGATCGGCAACACGCTCGTCGTGGTCAGCGAGGCGAGCGGGCACGGGTTGCAGACGTTCGACCTGCGCGAGCTGCGGCGCTTTGCGGGCACGCCGATCACCTTCGCCGCGACCGGCCGCTACACCGGCCTCGGACGCGCGCACAGCGTCCTCGTCAGCGAGGTCTCCGGTGCCGCCATCGCCACCGGGATGCAGGGCACGCAGTCGCCGCCCGGATGCGCGACCGGCCTGCACATCGTCGACATCGCCAACCCCGCCGCCCCCGCGTTCAGCGCCTGCTACAACGCGCCGTCGCTCTTCGCCACGCGCGGCTACACGCACGACGCGCAGTGCGTGCGCTACCGCGGTCCCGACACCGCCTACACCGGGCGCGAAATCTGCCTGCTCTCGAACGAGAAGGCGCTCTTCGTCATCGACATCACCAACCGCGCGGCCATCACGATGCTCGGCGCGACGACGCTACCCCGGCGCCGCGTACACGCACCAGGCGTGGTTCACCGAGGACCAGCGCCACGTCTACCTCGACGACGAACTCGACGAATCGCGCGGTCAGGTGAGCCGCACGCGGACATTCGTCTTCGACCTCGCCGCCCTCGCCACGCCCGTCCTCGCGTCCACCTACGAGGCCGCCTCCGACGCCATCGACCACAACCAGTACATCCGCGGGCGCTACGTCTACCAGTCGAACTACACCGCAGGCGTGCGCATCCTCGACGCCACGACCCCGACGGCGCCCACCGAGGCGGCGTTCTTCGACACCTTCCCCGCCAGCGACGCAACGATCTTCGAGGGCATCTGGAACGCGTATCCGTACTTCCCGAGCGGCAACATCGTGGCGGGCGGCATCAACGAAGGGCTGTTCGTGCTGCGCCCGACGGCCATCACCGTCTCCGACGCCGCGCCGACGCCTGCGGTGCCCGCGCGGGGCGCGCTCGCCATCGTCGGCGCCAACCCGACGGCCGGGCGCACGTCGCTGCGGCTCTCGGTGCCCGAATCCGGCGCCGTGCGCGTGTCGGTGACGGATGCGCGCGGGCGCGAGGTGGCGGTTCTGCTCGACGGACCGGTCGGGGCGGGCGAGACGCCGATCGCCTTCGACGGATCGGCGCTCGCGGCGGGCGTCTACACCGTCCACGCCACGCTTCCCGGCGGCACGACCGTGCGCGCGAGCGTCGTCGTCGCGCGCTGAACGGGGGGCGCCCGGCGTTGGCCGCTCATCGTCCATCTCGTCCGTTCCCGATCCGATGTCCCGCCTTCCGCTTCTCGCGCTTCTCGCGCTCCCGCTCGCCGGCTGCGACCACGACCACGGCGGGCACGGCGCCGCGCCGAACCGGGTGCTCGTGATGAACCAGACCGACGCCACGCTCTCGCTCGTCGATGCCGACGCGGGAACGGTGGTGAGGACCATCGACCTGACGGCGCAGGGCTTCGCACCGACGGCCAAGCCGCACATGGCGCTCGTGCAGGGAAACGAATGGATCGTCTCGCTCATCGGCGCCGACGCGGTCGTCGTGATGGACACGACCGGGCGCGTCCTGCGCCGCGCGACGACGCCCTCGCCCGGCATGGTGTCGATGGCGCCGGACGGGCGCTACGTCGTCAGCCGCTCGCTCACCGCGACGAACCCGCCCGCCTCGCTCGCCTTCATCGACCCGGCGACGATGGCCGTCGAGGAGCGGCTCGTCGGCGTGCCACATCCGCACGCGCTCGGGCGCTCGGCGACCACGGTCTACACGGCCAGCCTGCGCGCGCCCAACCTGCTGCGCATCGGCGCCGACGGCGAGACGCGCGGCGTGACGGTGCCCGGCGGCGACGGGCAGGCGCTCGGCCACCTCGCCATCAGCCCCGACGGGCGGCGACTCGCCGTCAGCGCCGAACTCACCGGCAGCGTCCACCTCTACACCCTCGCCACCGACGGCACGCCGCTCTACGACGGTACGATGGCCGTCGGCCAGCGCCCGTGGCACCTCCACTTCTCGCCCGATTCGAAGACGCTCTACGTGCCGCTCTTCGGCGAGGACGCCGTCGCCTTCGTCGACCCGGCCGCGCGGATCGTGCGGCGCAAGGTGAGCGGCTACGGGATCGCCGAGCCGTACACGGCGCTCGTTTCGGACGACGGAAAGTGGCTCTACGTGACCAACGCGAACGGCAACAACCGCTACACCGGGCGGCGGCAGGGCGCAGGAACGCTCGCCGTCATCGAGACGGCGACGGGCACGGTCGCGCGAATCGTCGAGGTCGGGCGCGGCCCGACGGGCGCGGCGCTCCTCGGCAGCACGCACGTCCACTGATGCGCGGGGGATCGACGACGCGGCGCCTCGCGGCACTTCTCGCGGTGAGCGCCGTGCTGCTCGTTGGGGAGGCTCGCGACGCCGCCGCGCAGCCGTTCCGCCGGATCGTGACGGGCGACGGGATCACCGGCGATGGCCTCGTCGGTGGCGATGCGAGCGGCCTCGTCGTCTTCGCCGGCGGATTCGCGCGGCCCCGTCCGCACCTCGTCGACCTCGTGGGCGACGCGCGCCTCGACCTCGTCGTGCAGGACGAACCGGGCCGCCTGCGCCTCTTCGAGCGAATCGGCGGTGACGGACTGCCCGGCGGCGGCGCGGCGGCGTGGCGGGGACGCACGGACCGGCTGACGGATGCCGGGGGCGCGCCGGTCGTCGTCGGCGAGTGGGTGCGGTTCGCGGACGCGGATGGCGACGGCGATGCCGACCTCCTCACCGAAGCCGTGCCCGGCCTCGTCGCCTACTACCGCCGCGACGCCGACGGCCTCCACCCGACCGGCACCCCACCCGGCGCCCCGCTCCTCCGCACCGACGGCGTGCCCGTCGCCATCGACCGCCAGAACCTCCCCGCCGCCGCCGACCTCACCGGCGACGGCCGCATCGACCTCCTCACCGCCCAGGCCGACGGCACCCTCACGTTCTTCGAAGGCGCCGCCCCCGGCCCCGACGGCCGCCCCCGCTTCCGCCCGCCCGTCGACCAGTACCAGGGCATCCAGATCGTCGGCAATTTCGGCAGCGCACTTCTGGACGACGGACGACGGACGGCCGACGACCGGCATCACACGACCGGCGGAAGGCACCCCACGACCAACCACCAACGACCAACCACCAACGACCAACCACCAACCACCAACGCCCCCAAACACGGCGCGTCGGCGCTCACGCTCGTCGATGTGGATGGAGATGGCGATTTCGATGTCGTCTGGGGCGATTTCTTCTCGCCCTCGCTCTACCTGCTGCGCAACACCGGCACCGCGACGGCGCCGCGCCTCGTGCGCGCGAGCGACGCCTGGCCCACCGCCTCGGCGCCGATGACGACCGGCTACAACGCCACCGCGACCGGCGATGTGACCGGCGACGGCATCCCCGACCTCGTCGTCGGCGTCATCGGCGGGGCCTTCGGGGCGACCGAAGGCGGCGCGCCGCTGACCGTCCGCGCGGGGCTGGGCGGCGAGGCGTTCGGAGCGCCGATGCGCGCGGTCGCCACCTTCGACGCGGGGACGGCCAGCCGTGTCGCCGTGCTGCCGCGAGCAGGAGGACGCGCCGCCCTCCTCGTCGCCACCGACGAATCCATCGCCGCCGGACGGCTGCTGCGCCTCGAACCGGTCGGCAGCGGGACGGCGTTCCGCAGCACCTTCGTCGTCCTTGCCGATGCGCCGTTCGGCGCCGCGCCCGCCGCGCTGGCGAATGGCGACCTCGCCGTCGGCGGCTTCGACGGGCGTGTGCGGCGCTTCGTGCCCGACGGCAGTGGCGGCTACCGGGCTGCCGAGGTGCTGGCGAGCGTCGTGCGCGGGCAGTTCGCCACGCCCGCCGTCGGCGACCTCGATGGCGACGGGCGCGCGGACCTCGTCGTCGGCACAGCCGATGGGCGCGTCGCGTTCTTCCGGGGCGACGCGGCGGGCGGGTTCGCGCTCGCCACCGAAACGCTCGTCCCCACCGACCCCACCGCGCGCCGCACCGCCCCGGCGCTCGGCGACGCGACCGGAGACGGGCGCCTCGACCTCGCCATCGGCGACGAATCCGGCCGCATCCGCCTCTTCGCGGGCGACGGCCGCGGCGGCCTGGCCCCGATGCCCGATGCGTCCGGGCAGACCGTCCCGCCCCTCGACGCGCTCCCCGTCGCCACGCCGGTGTTCGTGGATGTAGACGCCGACGGCGACCTCGACGTGCTCGCAGGCGCCGACGGCGGCGGCCTCGTCCGCTTCACCAACGAGCGCCTCGCCAGCGTCGCCGCTGCGCCGCCCGCCCCTGCCTCCGTCGCCACCCTCCGCGCCTATCCGACGCCCGCCCACGCAACGGTCCGCCTCGACACGGGTGGGCGCGAGGCCACGATCGTCGTCACCGACGCCCTCGGCCGCACCGTCGCCCGCGCATCCGGCGCCGACGTGACGCTCGACGTGGGCGCGTGGCCACCGGGCCTCTACGCCGCCACCGCCACCGACGCCGCGACCGCCGAGGTCCGCCGCACCGTCGTCGTCGTCGCGCGCTGAGAGTGCTCCCGCCGGCCACTCATCATTTGCACATCGACGGATCGGGGGATAGCGCGAGATCGTGGCGCGGCGTAGTCTTCCAGCCGTGGGCCTCGCGCCTGCACCGGCGACGGAGAGCCGGGCGTGGTGGGGACCTCAGCCGCTCTCCCGAGACAAAACGGGGACGCCTCGCGCACTGCGAAGCGTCCCCGTTTCTGGTTCGTCTTGGCGTGTCGAACCGGCGTGATGGGCGGGGCGGATCGGGTGGCGTGGCCGGGCGGTGGGGTGCAACAGGGCGGGTCGAGACCCGCCCCTACGGGACCGTTCGGAGGCGCAGCCGGACCGCGATTCCGCGCCGACGCCCCACCATCAACCACCAACGACCCACCGCTCAGAGGCGCAGGCGGGTGCGGACGAGCGGGTCCTGGTAGAGCTCCGGAAACTCGTCGCGGAAGGCCTCGCGTTCGGCGGGGTCGAGTTGGAAGGCCGTCTGCACGCTGCGGATCGACGCCTCGCGGTCGCCGACGGCGTAGAGCGCCTTGGCCTCGCGGAGGTAGACGCGCGCGGCGTCGGGGAGGGCGGTGCGGGCCTGCCGGTAGGCGTCGAAGGCGGCGGCGCGGTCGCCGGCTTCGAGGAGCGTGTCGGCGAGGTCGAGCCATCCGTCGCCGTTGTCCGGCTCCATCCGCACGACGGCGCGGTAGGCGTCGAGCGCCTCGCCGACGCGCCCGGCGGTGTAGAGGGCGTCGGCGTGGGCGTACCAGAACTCGGCGACCTCCGGGGCGGCGTCGACGGCGCGGGCGAAGCAGTCGAGCGCCTCGGCGGACTGGTCGAGGGCGTCGTGGCAGCATCCGGCGCCGTACCACGCCTCGGCGTAGCGCTCGTCGAGCAGGAGCGCGCGCCCGAACTGCTCGCGGGCGTCCTCGTAGCGGCGCATCTCCTCGAAGGCGAGGCCGAGGTTGTAGTAGGTCGTCGGCTCCGGGCCTTCGAGTTCGAGCACGCGCTCGTAGGCCTCGATGGCGCCCTCGAAATCGGCGGTGTTGGCGAGCGTGTTGCCGCGGTTGTAGTGCGCCGAGCCGAAGTCCTCCTGAATGGCGAGCGCGAAGTCGTAGGCGCTCAGGGCCTCGTCGTAGCGCCCGGTGCGGTTGAGGACGATGCCCTTGTTGTACCACGCGTCGGCGGAGTACGGGTCGAGGTCGAGGTGCCGGTCGTAGGCGACGAGGCTCTCGTCGTCGCGCCCGAGGCGGTCGAGGCAGTAGCCGATCTCGTAGTGGACCTCGGGATGGTCGTCGGCGACGGACCGCGCAGCGCTCGAACGCGTCGATGGCGTCGTCCAACCGCTCGGCCCGTTCCAACGCCACACCGAGGTTGAAGAGCGCGTCCTCGCAGACGGGGTCGAGGGCGAGGGCGGTCTCGTAGGCCGCGAGGGCCTCGTCGGTGCGCGAGAGCTGGTCGAGGGCGATGCCGCGGTTGACGTGCGCCTCGACGTCGTAGGGGTTGAGGTCGAGCGCCTGGTCGTGGGCGGCGAGCGCCTCGGCGTTGCGGTCGAGGTGGCTGAGCAGGATGCCGCGTCGCATCCAGGCGTCGGCGGCGTGCGGGTGCTCGGCGATGATCCGGTCGATGGCGCCGAGGGCGTCCTCGAAGCGGTCGAGGTCGTAGTAGTGCGACGCGATGGCTTCGAGCGCGTGCGAGTCGAAGAAGTCGTCGGCGTTCTCCTCGTAGGCGCGCACGAGGTCCTCGATGCGGTCGCGCGCGGCGTCGTCGTCGCCGTCGATGTCGCCGTAGCCGAAGTCGAACGAACTCATGAAGGTGAGAGGCTCGGCGGGGAGAGGGCAGAGGAGTCCGCCGGGCGTGCCGGGTAGACGGCGCGGACGCGGCGGAGGTTCGCGCGAAAGTAGGGGGGGCCCGCACGTTCCGCAAGTCCTCATGGGGCCCTGGCGTACTCCGCGGCGGAAGAGGGGCCTGAGGCCACCGCGTCAGCGCACCACGACGAGCCGCGCCACGCGTGCGGGTGCCGCCCCCGCCTCCGCGGACACGCGCGCCGCATACAGCCCCGCCGCCCAGCCCCCCGTCGCCACCTCGGCCACGCCACCGACCGCCCGGCCCTGCCAGACGATCCGCCCCAGCGCATCGACGACCTCCACACGGGCATCCTCTACACCTGCGTTCGTGAGCGCGATTCGCACCAACGCCCCGGCGCGCACGACGCTCGGACGCACCGTGAGCGCTGTGCCCGTACGCACCGGCGCCGCCTCTGCCGAGGTGGCGAGCAGGCCGATGCGGCTGCGGTAGAGCGTGCGGTAGTTGCGCACGGCGTAGAGGGTGCCGTCGTCGGTGAGCGCGAGCGAGGTGACCGAGTCGCCGAGAGCCGACGTGCCCACGCGTCGCCACGACTCGCCCTCGTCGTCGGAGACATGCAGGCCCGCCCTCGAGCCGCCACGGCAAGCGCACCGCGCGCGTTTATCGCCATGTCGGTGATCGTGCCTGCGGCGGGCTGCGATGGCAGCACCGCCCACGAGCGCCCGCCGTCGCGCGAGCGGGCGACGGCGGGGCCGGGGTGTGGCGCGCTGAAGGAGATGCCCCCGAAGCCGGCGTAGAGCACGGGCCGCTGGCCCGCGCGCACGGGACCGCGCACCAGGCGCAGCACGGCTGTTGGTGACGGGGTGGTGGAGCCGAGGTCCCAGATCTGGCGGAAGCGCCACTGCGCGGGCGGCAGCGGCTCGCTGTGGAAGAAGCGCCGCTCGAAGAAGACGACGGGCTCGGCAGGGCCGGTGAGCGCGGCGAGCATGTAGCCGCCCTGCTGCCCCCAGTAGCTCCACCGCCACGAGCGCCCGTCGTCGGTCGAGTACCAGAACTCGGAGGCCTGCTTGTTCTGGCTGTCACCGAAGTTGTTGGCCACGAGCAGTGTGTCGCGGCCCCAGCGACTGATCGTGCGGAAGCCGTCGTTGGCGAAGTAGGCGTCCTGAATCTGGCTTCGGATGAGCGTCCACGAGCGCCCGGCGTCGCGCGAGCGGAAGACGCCGAAGGAACCGCCGACGAGGACCTCGGGGTAGGCGCTCACGTCGGCGGTGTGGATGCCGACGCCGACGGAGTCGCGCACGCGCTCCCACGTGGCGCCGTGGTCGTGGCTCTGCAGGCGCGTCCAGCACGGCAACGCGTGGTTGCCGCATCGCGTGTCCTCCGCAGCCACGAGCACGTAGCCGCTCGCGTGCGCGGCCCGAACGTAGAAGCCCACGTCTGACGCCTCTCGCTCTCGAACGAGCGTCCACCCGCCGTCCTGTGCCGTGACGCGTTGAAGGGCTGCACCGCCGAGGAGGAGCACCAGCGATAGAAATAATTTGACGTACATATGCCCCTCTGTTTTGGTGCACGACAAATAAACGAACGACGGGGCTCTCGCCCTCAACCCTCACGCTGACGCGATTCGCACCGGCGGCCCGCGTGTGTGCCCCCGTCGGCGCACGTCACGGCTGGCTCACGGCGGCGGCGGGGTCCTGGGCGGCGGCGCGGCGGGCGGGGTAGACGGCGGCGAGGACGCAGAGGCCGAGCGCGGAGAGCGCCACGAGCGCCACGTCGAGCGCGTCGATGTCGACGGGGTAGGCGTCGAGGAGGAAGGCGTCGCCGCCCTGCATCGGCACGAGGCCGGTCGTCTGCTGCACGAACGCCAGCGCCGAGACCGAACGCGAGCCCGAGGCCCGTCCCGACGAGCCCGATCAGCAGGCCTTCGAGCAGGAAGACGCGCCGGATGCCCGCCCGCGAGAGGCCCATCGCCGCGAGCACGCCGACGTCGCGCCGCTTCTCGATCACGATCATCATGAGCGCCCCGACGATGTTGAAGGCGGCGACGACGACGATGAGCATGAGGATCAGGCTCGCGCCGAACTTTTCGAGCCGCATGACGCCGTAGAGACCCTTGTGGAGGTCGTACCACGTCTCGGCGCGGTAGCGCGAGGGCGCGCCGCCCGTCGGGGCGAGGGCCGCGGTGAGGGCGCGCTGCACCGCCGGGGCGTCGTCGAGGTCGGGCAGGCGCAGGTCGAGGCCGGTCACGCGGTCGCCGGTGCGGAAGAGGCGCTGCGCCTCGTCGAGGGCGATGAAGGCGTGGCTCTCGTCGTAGGCCGCCTCCATCTCGAAGACGCCGCGCAACTCGAAGCGCGCGAGGCCCGGCACGGCGAACGGTCCGGCGAAGGCGGCCTCGACGCCCTGCGCGCTCAGCAGCGACACGTCCGAGCCGCGCATCCCGCCGACGAGCGCGAGGGGCGGATCGGGCAGGGCGTCGCCTGTCGAATCCGCGGCGGCGAGGGCGTCGTCTTCCGCGTCGAGGATCGCGTCGGCGGTGAGGTCGCGCGACACGTCGGAGGAGTCGGTGGACGGGGCGGACGGGCGGCGCTCGGTGGCGGAGCGGGGCGTGGCGGCGATGAGGCCGAGGCGGTTGGCGAGGGCGGTGCCGAGGAGCAGGCCGCCCTGCCCGTCGCGCCGCGCGAGGTCGAGCGCGCCCGCGGAGAGCGTCCGGTCGAGCGTCTCTGCGCCGACGAAGGCGCCGGGTTCGACGCCGCGCACCACGACGACCTTGTTGGCCGACGCCGCCCCGCCGAGCGCAATCATGGCCTTGCCCTCGACGTACGCCGTCGCCCGCGGATGCTGCGGGAGCGCAATCGCAATCCGCCGCACCGAATCGGCCTCCGCGACCGTGCAGCCGCCCTCGCAGACGACGCGCACGTGCGGGTCGAGCGAGACGAGCACGTCGCGCGCGAACCCGAAGAAGCCGTTCATCACGCTCAGCACGATGACGAGCGCCGCCACGCCGACGGCCACGCCGACGACCGACAGCCCGGTGATGACGGTGATGAGCGACACCTCGCGCCGCGCGACGAGGTAGCGCCGGGCAAGCAGAAACGGCAGACGACGGGACACGCGCGGGGGGATGAACGGCACGCCCCGAAGGTACGGGACCGCCGCGACGGAGCAGGACGCGGATGCCGCTCGAACGGCGTGGACGCCGCGAAACGTCCACGGGCGGCGCGACGCGCGATGCGCGAGGTGGAGGGGTACAGGCACGATAGATGCGTGCCCATCCGTCGCACCGCCTCCACGCCCATCCGTTTGCCCGCGCCCGCCGCATCGACGCCCATCCTCAATCCACCAACCAACACCCCCCGCCGCATCCGGCCGCGCCCACGGCGGACCGGGGCGCGCAACACCGGAGGCTCCGGCGTACCCTTGCGGCACCGACGTTCCACGCTCCGATGACCCCGCTCCACATCGCCGGACTCGGGCGCTACCTGCCCGCCCGCACCGTGCCCACCGCCGAAATGGCCGCCCGGTGCGGCGTGTCCGCCGAGTGGGCGCTCGCGCGCACCGGCGTCTGCGAACGCCGCGTCGCCGATCCGAACGCAGGCGAAACGTCGTCGGGGATGGCGGCGCTTGCGGCACGTGCGGCGCTCGACGATGCGGGGATGGACGCCGCCGAGATCGACCTCATCGTGAACGCGTCGGGCACCAATGAACAGACGCTGCCGGACGGGGGGCCGCTCGTCGCTCGGGCGCTCGGGCTCTCGGGCACGCCCGCCTTCTCCGTCCACGCGACCTGCCTGAGCTTCGTCGCCGCGCTCGACGTGGCGTCGGCGTTTCTCGCCGCCGGGCGCTACCGGCGCATCCTCGTCGTCAGCAGCGAGCGCCCGAGCGTCGGCCTCAACGTCGAGCAGCCCGAGAGCGCCCTGCTCATGGGCGATGGCGCCGCCGCCGCCGTCCTCACCGCCTCCGCGGGCGCCGACCGCGCGCCCGGCCTCGCGCCGCCGGGCCTCCACGCCTTCCGCTTCGAGACCTACGGCGACGGCGCCCACCTGACCGAGGTGCGCGGAGGGGGCACGCGCCTCCACCCGAACGATCCGGCGACGACGCCCGCCGACAACCTGTTCACGATGGACGGCCTCGGCGTCCTGCGGATGGCCCGCGCCCGCCTCCCCGCCTTCCTCGACCGCCTCGCCGGCGGCCTCTCGCGCGGCCTCGACGATGTGGCGGGCATTCCCGGCGGACGTGTCGATGTCGTCGTGCCGCATCAGGCGAGCCTCGCGGGCGTGCGCATCGCAGGCGCCTTCGGATGGCCCGACGACCGCGTCGTCGTCACCCTCGGATCGGTCGGCAACACCATCGCCGCGTCGATCCCGATGGCGCTCTGCGAAGCCGTGACCACCGGACGCCTCCGCCGCGGCCAGACCGCCCTCCTCGTCGGCACCGGCGCCGGCTTCTCGATGGGCGGGGCGCTGCTGACGTATTGACGACGGATGGGGGAGTGGGGATGGGGCATTGGAGGGCGGCTCCCGACCGCGCCGCAACGCGCGCTGTACCACCGCGCGTCGCCTTCGCCTGCACCGATGGCGCCCGCCGCTCGGTCGTCGGTCGTCCGTCGTCGTCGTCCGCCGGGCGGTAGCTTGGCGGCGCCGCCCGACCGTCCCCCGCCGATGCACCTGCCCTCGCTGCCGCTCACCGACCCGGTCGCCGTCTTCGCGCTCCTGCTCCTGCTGCTGCTCGTCGTGCCGCCCATCGCCGAGCGCGTGCGCATTCCCGGTTTGGTCGGGCTGTTGCTGGCTGGCATCGCAGTCGGGCCGAAGGGGCTGGGGATGCTCCAGCGCGACGGCGCCATCGTGCTCCTCGGCAACATCGGGCTCATCTTCATCATGTTTCAGGCGGGCCTGGAGCTGAACCTCAACCAGTTCGCGCGCTACCGGCGCGACAGCATCGTCTTCGGCGTCGCCACGTTCGTGCTGCCGCAGACCGCCGGGCTGCTCGTCGCGCGGTTCGTGCTCGGCTTCGACTGGCTGCCCGCCATCCTCCTCGGCAGCCTCTTCGCCTCGCACACGCTCCTCACCTACCCCATCGCCACGCGGCTCGGCATCGGGCAGACGCGCGTCGTCTCGGCGCTCGTCGGGGCGACGATCCTGACCGACACCTGCACCCTCCTCGTGCTCGCGGTCGTCGCCAACGCGGCGACGGGCGAGACGGGGGCGCTCGTGTGGATTCGGATGGTCGCGCTCCTCGTCGCCTACGTCGTGCTCGTGCTCTGGGGGCTGCCGCGGCTCGGGCAGCGCGTGCTGCGGCGCGTGCGGACGGGCGGCGTCGAGGCGTACCTGTTCGTGCTCGCGGCGGTCTTCGGGGCCGGGTTTCTGGCGGAGGTCGTCGGCCTGGAGCCCATCATCGGCGCCTTCTTCGCGGGCCTCGCGCTCAACCGGCTCGTGCCCGAGGGCGGATCGCTCGCCGGGCGCCTGCACTTCTCCGGCGAGTCGCTCTTCGTGCCGCTCTTCCTGCTCTCGACCGGCATGCTCGTCGACCTGCATGTGCTCGCCACCCGCACCGACGCGTGGTTCATCGCGGCGGCGATGCTCGGCACGATGCTCGTCACCAAGACGGCAGCCGTCGCCATCGGCGCCCGGATGGGCCGGATGTCGCGCGACGAGGCGGGCGTGGCGCTCGGCCTCACGCTTCCACAGGCGGCCGCGACCCTCGCGGCGACGCTCGTCGGCGTGCGGATCGGCCTCTTCGGGGATGCGGTCCTGAACGGAACGATCCTGATGATCCTCGTCACCTGCATCGCCGGGCCGGTGCTGACCGAGCGCTTCGGGCGCCGCGTGGCCCTCGCCCTCGCCCGCGCCGCCCCGACCCTCGACGACGACCGCCCGACGCGCGTGCTCGTCTCGCTCTCGAACCCCGAGACCGCCGAGTCGCTCGTCGATGTCGCCCTGCTGCTGCGCGAGGGCGCCGAGCCGCTCCTGCCCGTCGCCGTCGTGCCCCCGGCCACCGACGGCACGACGCGGGCGCGCGTCGCCGATGCCGAGCGCCTGCTCGCCCGCGCGAGCGCCCACGCCCACGCCGCCGGGGCGCCCGTCGCGCCCCTCACGCGCGTCGATGCGAACGCCGCCTCGGGACTCGTCCGCGCCGCCGAGGAAAACCGGGCGACGGCCCTCGTCGTCGGCTGGAACGGCGACCGCTCGGCCACCGACCGCGTCTTCGGCTCGGTCCTCGACCAGCTGCTCTCCGACGCGCCCGACCTCGTCGTCGTCTGCCGCCTCACCCATCCGGTCTCGACGACGCGCGAGGTGGTCGTCGCCGTTCCGCCGCTCGCCGACCGCGTGCCCGGCACCGGCGCCATCGCCCACGCCGCCCGCGTGCTCGCCACCCGGCTGGGCGCGCCCGTCCGAATCGTCGCCCCCGCCGACGCGCACGCGGCCCTGCGCCCGCTCGTCGGCCCCGGCCCCGCGACCGTCCTCGACGCCGCCGCGTGGGACGCCGCCGCCGACGCCCTCCTCGACCCCCACGCCCGCCCCGACGTGCTCCTCGTGCTCGTCGGCCTCCGCCCCGACGCGATCGGCCACACCGCCGCCCTCGACCGCCTCCCCGCCCACCTCGCCCGCCGCCACCCCGCCCTCAACCTCCTCGTCGCCTACGCCCCCCTCCCCGATGGCGCCGCGCCCGGGCCGGGTCTCGTGGGCTTCGGGGGGTGACGGGGATGGGGGCGCGGGCGGCGCGAACGACGGGTGGTCGGATGGATGGCTGGCGTGGCGGCGCGCGGGCGGGTCGAGACCCGCCCCTACGGGACGGTGTCGCGCCGGTGACCGGACCGCGCCGGTCGATCCACCAGCAACGACCAACCACCCACGACCAACACCAATGGGCACACCGGCCCGTGGGGCGCGTACCGACGGGGCTTCCTCTGCGCGCTTCGGCGCCTCGCCCGCGTCCGCCTGTGCCCGTCCTCGCCAACTACTACGTCACGTACCGCTGCAACGCGAAGTGCGGCTTCTGCGACATCTGGGAGAAGCCCTCGCCGATGATCGACCTCGCCGACGCCGCGCGCAACCTCGACGATCTGAAGCGGCTCGGCGTCAAGATCGTCGACTTCACCGGCGGCGAGCCGCTCCTCCACACGCGCCTGCACGAACTGCTGGCGATGGCGAAGGAGCGCGGGATGCGCACGACGGTGACCACCAACGGCCTCCTCTACCCGAAGCGTGCCGCGCAGCTCAAGGGCCTCGTCGACCTGCTGCACTTCTCCATCGACGCGCCCTACCCCGGCGCGCACGACCGGAGCCGCGGCGTCCGGTGCTTCAACCGGCTGATGCAATCGATCGAGACCGCACTGGAACTCGGCGAGCGGCCCGACCTCATCTTTACCGTCACCAACGAGTCGTACCCGTACCTGGAGACGATCTACGAGCGCTTCTCGCGGCCCAACGGGCTCATGCTGATCGTCAACCCGGTCTTCGAGTACGAGGGGCTCGGCGAGGCGCTCACCGACGAGGTGATGCGGAAGATGGAGGCGTTCGCGCGCAAGCCGTACGTCTACCTCAACCCCGCCTTCCTCGCGCTCCGCCGCGCGGGTGGCAACGACCCCGCCCGTCCCGAATGTCGCGCCGTGAGCACGACGGTGGTGATTTCGCCCTTCGACGAGATCGTCCTCCCGTGCTACCATTTCGGCCTGGAGCGCGTGCCGATCAAAGGTGATCTCTACGGCCTCTGGCACTCGGAGAAGGTGGCGTGGCACCGGGCGATGCAGGGGCGCCACGAGGTCTGCCGCGGCTGCACGGTCAACTGCTACTTCGAGCCGTCGTTCGCGACGAACCCGCGCAGCCCGTACTTCTGGCAGGGCCTGCCCGGTAAGGCGCGCTACGCGTGGACGAAGTTCGTCGCGCAGCGCCTCGACGCCCGCCGCGGCCCGCGCGAGGCCATCCTCCCGCTCCTCGCCGACCTCGAAGCCGAAGAAGCCGCCCTCGACGCCGCGCACGCGGCGTTAGGGGATGGGGCGAGCGCGTCCGTTGCGACGGGCGATGGCGCCTCAGTGGGTCTTCCGGTCGTGCCGGTCTGATACGGAATCGGCGACCCCGTCGTGGATCGGATGGTTCGTCGGGGCGAGGCGTCCCCCGCCCGGCACTGTCGCCCCGGCAGGGACGGCGCCCTGGAGCAATGCATCGGCAATCCCCCGATCCCGTATGAGCACGTCCGCCGGGCGAGCGACGAGGGTCGCGGTGCCCGTCACGGGAGTCGCAGGAACGCGAAAGGCCGTTCGTCCGGCGTCTCAAGGCCGCCCGTACGGCGCGCGCGACCGCCGAACCGGGCAGGGCGAGCCCCAGCAGAGGTCTGTATCTAGACGTGTTACGATGTTGTAACCCAGCATTTTATTTCTCTGCAAGGGGCCTGGTTAGAAGCATCTTGCCCGTGCGATTTGAGGTGCCGTTTTGACCTCGGAACATCTTTCCCCCTTCGACGGCACCCCATGCGTCTCGTTTCCCTCCGGCGGCTTCTGCTCGCCACCTCGCTTCTCCTCGGTACGGCTTCGGCGCGCGCGCAGGCCCCGACCGGCCTGATGCCCAATGGCCAGACGACGGCCCTCGAATTCGACTTCGACTGGGCGCCGGTCGCAGGGGCGTCTTCGTACCGCGTGCAGCTCGCCACCGGGCGCACCTTCCACGCCGACTCGCTCGTCGTCCTGCCCGGCGGCGGCGACACGACCGCCGACTCGCTCGTGCTGCGCGCGTACGACGTGCGCCTCAAGAACAAGCAGACGTACTACTGGCGCGTCCGCGCGAGCAATCAGCCGTGGAGCGCGACGGCCACCTTCCGCACTGTCGAGGCAGGCGCGGCTCCGGGCGCCGACTACCCGTCGAAGGACCTCGAAGTCGTCACCACGACGCCTGAGTTCTCCTGGAATCTCGGCACCGGCGCGAAGGGCTACCTGGCGCAGATTCAGGTGCGCGCGGCATCGGCGCCGAAGGACTGGAGCCAGACCCTTGTTGACCAGATGGGACTGGACATGGTGCGCTACACCATCCCGGCGGGCGTGCTGCGCGACAGCGCCTCCTACGTCTGGCGCGTGCGCGCATTCGTGCCCCCTGCGAGTGGCTACTTCGGGTGGGGCACCGACATGGTCGCCACGTGGCCGATGAGCAATGGCCCCGTCGGCCCGTGGCGCACCGTTGGCGCGTCGCTCGAGGTGCCGTTCACGACGCGGCCGGTGCTCGTCGCGCCGGTCGCCAACTATCCCTCGGGCGTCGATGTGATGCCGCAGCCGCCGTTCTCGTGGTTCAGCGACATGCCGGGCGGCGCCGGGGTGACCCACGACCTTGAGATCGTGCTCCGCACCGCGGGCTTCACCGGCACCCCGACCGCGAGCGGTCTCGCCACGCGCAGCTACACGCCCGCCGCGCCCCTCGCCGAGGGCACCCGCTACCGCTGGCGCGTCCGCTCCTGCGCCGACGGCGGCGCGCGGTGCACGGCGTGGTCGGCGCCGCTCGACTTCACCACCCGCGCGGCGGCTCCGCCGGTCACCCCGGCGGTCTCGTGGCCGACGGGCGGCGCGACGGTCTACGGCCTGCCGGTCTCGCTCTCGTGGAACGCGCCCGGCGCGCCGACCGGGCAGCGCTACATCGTCTACACGCGCACCTGCACGGCGCTGAGCTGCTCCGACGCGCCCGCCATCTCGGGCGCCAACACGGGCTACGTCGCCTCCGCGCCGACGACGGCCACCTCGCACGTCCTCACGGCCGCCTCGGGCACCGGCTACGCCTGGTACGTCCGCACCGCCGACGGCGCGGGGACGCCCGGCATGGCCTCCGGTCTTGCCAAGTTCCGCACGTTCCAGCCGCCCGCCGCCGTCGCCACGCCGACGTGGCCGGTCGGCAACGCGGTCGTCTACACCAACGCGCCGACGCTCTCGTGGACCGTCGAGAACGCGACCGGCGGCGCCTTCGAGGTCCGCTGGGGCACGTCGAACAACCCTGACGCCGCCACCAACGCGTCGGCGACGACCGCGGGCGGCGCCACGTCGTTCGCCGTTCCGTCGGCGCTCGCGTGGGGCACGCGCATCTACTGGCACGTCCGCCCCGCCGGGACGGTGCGCTGGCGCAGCGCCAACTTCACCATCGTCGGCGCGCCCGGCTCGCTCCGCGCCGTCCACACGACGCCCACCGACGGCGCCGCCCTCGCCGGCACGTCGGCGACGCTCGCCTGGTACGTCGACGGGCACGTGGCCGCGGTTGCGAGCTACGAGGTGCAGGTGAGCACGCGCTCGAACTTCGCCGCCTCGAAGACGACGACCTCCACGGTCGCCGCCCCGGCGCAGTCGCTCGCGGTCCAGAACCTCGCCCCGGGCACGACCCACTGGTGGCGCGTGCGCGCCTTCAACGGCACCGCGTGGTCGTCGTGGTCGGTCGTCACGACCTTCACCACGGCCGCCGGGACGGGCGTCATCCTGCCGCTCGCGGCCAGCCCCACCGATTACGCCGAGGCCGACGACGCCCCGACGCTCTCGTGGGCGCTGCCGGTGGCCTCGGAGAGCGCCCTCACGTTCGACGTGGAAGTGGCGACCGACGAGGCGATGACCAACCCCGAGCGCGTCTCCGCCGGGGCCGGTGAGGCCGCTGTCGTGCTCGCGCGCCGCGCGCCGGGCACGTACCACTGGCGCGTCCGCTCGCGCACGGCGTCGGGCGAGGCGTCGGAGTTCTCCGAGGTCGCCTCGTTCATCGTCTACGGCGCGGGCAGTGTCACCGCCGCCGACGTGCCCGCGCGCGCCGCCGCCCTGCGCCTCGACGCGCCGACGCCGAACCCGGTGCGCGGCGCCGCGACGATCCGCTTCGCCCTGCCCGCCGCGGGCGACGTGACGATCGATGTGATCGACCTCGCCGGGCGCCGCGTGCGAACGCTCGCCACCGGCACGCACGCCGCAGGTGCACAGTCCGTCGAGTTCGACGGTCTGACCGACGCGGGGGGCGCGCTTTCGAGCGGTGTTTACGTGCTTCGCCTCCGCTCGGGCGATACCGTGCGCACCCAGCCGCTCGTCGTCGTGCGCTGACCGCGCACGCTCTCACACGGCTCTCCGGGGCGGTGCTCAGCAGTGAGCGCCGCCCCGTTTCGTTCGGCGGAGGCCGCATCCTGGCCTCCGCCGAACCCCCGCGCCGGGCTGTCCGTTGGCGCGGGGTCTCTATCCCGTCTGCTCCCGATGTCCCTTCCCCACGCCGACGCCTGGATCAACCACGACGGCGCCGAGCCGTCTGAGGCGGCGCACGCGCTCATCCTCCTCCACGGGCGCGGGGCCGACGCGGCCGGAATGCTCTCGCTGGCCTCCGCCCTCGTCGACGGCCTGCCCGGCGCCGACACGTGGGCGCTCATCGCGCCCGAGGCCGACGGGCAGACGTGGTACCCGGAGCGCTTCATCGCGCCGCTCTGGGAGAACCAGCCGCACCTCGACGGTGCCCGCGCGCTCATCGGGCGCCTGCTCGACGAACTCGCCGCGGCGGGCCTCGACGCCTCGCGCGTCGTCCTCGGCGGCTTCTCGCAGGGCGCCTGCCTTGCCCTCGATGTGGCCGCGCGGCGCGGCGAGCGCCTCGCGGGCGTGCTCGCCTTCTCCGGCGGACTCATCGGGCCGCCCGGCACCGACTTCGGCGCCCACGGCCTCGCGGGCACGCCGGTCCTGCTCACCTCGCACGACGCCGACCCGCACATTCCGCTCATCCGCGTCGAGGAGACCGCCCGCGCCCTCGCCCGCGCCGGGGCCGACGTGACGACGCGCGTCTACCGCGGCGCTCAGCACACGATCAATGCCGATGCCCTCGGCCACGCCCGGACGCTCCTCGCCCGCGCCGTCGTCAACGTCGGCCTCTCGCCGAACGAGGCCACGCCGACCGATGTGGGCAGCGCCGACGACGCGGCGGAAACGGGCAGCTGAGACGGGTTTGCAACGACGCGCCGGGGTGACGAGGGCGTTTCAACTCGCCACGTGCGGGCGCCGTAGTCTGGGTCATCCCCCCTGCCCCGATGTCGCTCCACCGCCCGATCCCGCGCCTGCTGCTCACGCTTCTCGGCGTGACGCACCGCAAGCCCTGAGCACGTCTCAGCGCCCGCTGCCGAGGGCATACCCGCCCGACGTGACCGGCAGACGCCCTGGCGCAGACGCGCCGCGCAGCACGGCCACAGCCGCGCGCACCGACGCCAGCGTGGTGTCGTAGAAGACGAGCGTGGCATCCACGTCGGAGAAGTCGGCGGTGGCGTACGGGTTGCCCATCGTCACGAGGACGACGGGCTTTCCTGCGCGGTGGAGGGCCTCGACGAGGCGTTCCTGGCCGCTTCTCAGGCCCGCGAACCCGCGCCCGGAGACGAGCCGCTGGTAGAGCGTGACGACGACGACATCGGCCTGCGCGGCGGTAGCGACGAGCGCGGCGACTTCGGCATCGGTCGGGACGGTGTCGTAGCGGCGTTCGACGGCGGGGCGGAGTTCGGCGCGGAAGGCATCGAGGGCGCGCCCGAGCGAGCCGGAGGCGCGGACGTTGGCGATCTGCACGAGCGCGACGCGTCCGCCGAGCGGCAGCACGTCGGCGCGGGTGTCGAGGCGCGTGGCGCTGCGCCGGGCGACGGTGTCGGCGAGGGCGTGGGCGCCGCCCGAGCCGTGGGCGCGCCACCGGGAATCGTCGGGGGCGGAGGCGAGGTGGAGGCCGACGTGGGCCTTGGCGGCGAGCACACGGCGCACGCGGGCGGCGAGGTCAGCCCCCGACATCTCCCCCGAGGCCACGGCGGCGCGGACGGCGGCGATGGCGCGCGGCGCGCTGCCGAGCGTGAGCGCCACGTCGGCGCCAGCGAGGAGCGGGCGTACGATGCGGCCGTCGCGCCCGAGGTCGTCGAGCGCGTTCATCTCCAGATCGTCGGTGACGACGAGGCCGGTGAAGCCGAGGCGTCCGCGCAGCAGATCGCCCATCACGACCGGCGAGACCGTCGCGGCGCGGCGCACGGGGTCGAGGGCGGCGGTGTGGACGTGCGCGACCATGACGGCGCTCGGCGCGGCGTCGGAGGCGAAGAGCGCGCGGTAGGGGAGCAAATCGGACGCCTCGACGGTGGCGAGCGGCGCGTCGACGAGGGCGAGGCGCGAGTGCGAGTCGGTCGAGGTGTCGCCGTGGCCAGGGAAGTGCTTGAGCGTGGTGAGGAGGCCGCCGCGCTCGGCCTCGCGGACAAAGGCGCGGGCCATCACGGCCACATCGTCGGCGCGCTCGCCGTAGGACCGCGTGTTGATGATCGGGTTGTTCGGGTCGCGGTTGACATCGACGACTGGCCCCAAGAGCCAGTTGACGCCGACGGCGCGGCTCTCGGCGGCGACGAGGCGCCCGGCGGCGGCGGCGAGGAGCGTGTCGCGCGCAGCGCCGAAGGCCATCAGGGCCGGAAGCTCGGTCAGGCGGTCGAAGTCGGCACGCCCGGCGCCGCGCTCGTAGTCGGCGGCGACGAGGAGCGGCACGGTCGCGGCGGCCTGCATCTCGGCGACGGCGCGGCGGACTTCGTCGGGTGGCCACGCGCGCGGCACGAGCACGCCGCCGAGGCCGTCACGAATGAGCGCGAGGACGCTCGTGCGCATCCCGCTCCACCGCGTCCCCGACGGCAGGCCGAGGACGACGAGCTGGGCGGCGCGGGCGTCGGGAGACAGCCCGGCGAGGGTGCGGGCGGCCCACGCATCGCCGCCGCGCGTGTCGAACGGCGTCTCGGGGGTGAGGCCGAGGGCCGCGAACCGCGCCTCGGCAGCGCGCGCGGCGGCCTGCGCGGCGGCACGCGCCATCGCCGCACCATCGGGCGGCGGCCCGACCGTCTGCGACGACGGCTGCGTCACCGGCTGCGGCTCGGGCGTGGCGCCCGGCGATCCCGGACGTGCCGGCGGGGCGGGCGTCCCGGTGGCGGTGCCCGCCGGGCGCGCGGCAGGCGCGGTGCCCCACGACGGCGCGCCAGTGCCGGCGGGCTGCGTCGCCACGCACCCGACGAAGGCGACGAGGAGGGCGACGCTGGCGAAGCGGGACGGTGCGGACGGCGGGGTGGAAACGAACATCGGGGCGGCACGGAAATCGGAGACAGTCGCCCGTCAACGCCCACCACGCCGCCGAAGGTGCCTGCCGACGCGGATTCCGCTCACCAGGGTTCGCGCAGACGCACCGCGGGCGGCGCCTCCCGAGGAAGACGCCGCCCGCAGCGGTGCGACGATGGCGCAGGCGCGAGGCTCAGCGCGTGACGACGAACGTGCGCGAGGCCGTCTGCCCGTCGGCGTCGAGGCGGACGACGTAGACGCCGGGGGCGAGCATGTCGGCGGCGAGCGTCGTCTCGTGCGTGCCGCTCGCGCGCAGGCCCGCGTCGGCGGTGAGGACGAGGCGGCCGAGGGCGTCGTAGACGCGAAGGGCGACCGCGCGCGGCGCGTCGAGGCGGTAGGCGAGGCGCACCGAGCCGCGCGCCGGGTTCGGCGAGACGGCGTCGAGCGCAAGGTTCGACGACGACGCATCGCCATCGACCGCGAGCACGGTGCCGTCGGCTTCGACGATGGCGTTCACGATGCCGTTGGGCGCATCGACCGAATCGACATCGACGGTCGCCGTCCACGCGTTGCCGAAGGGCAGGTCGACGGTCACGGCGTAGCGCCCGTCGGCGAGGCCGGTGAGGTCGAAGCGGCCGTCGGCGTCGGCGAGGTCGTGGGCGGCGAGGCGGCGCTCGGCGTCGTAGGCGCGCACGAGGGCGGCGGCGGTCGGGCGCCCGCGGCGGTCGCGGACGGTGCCGAGAACCCGGCGCGGGCCGCTGCCCGCCACGAAGGCGGCGAGCGCCACGTCGGCGCGGGCGGCGACGGGACCGATCTCGACGCGCGCGGCGCGCAGCCACGTGTCGGCGGCGGGGGCGTACGCGGGCGCGTACCCGGCGGCGGTGGCGAGGACGATGGCGGGACCGGCAGCGACCGACGCGAAGGCATAGCCGCCGTCGGCACCGGTGGTGGCGAGCATCGGCGCGGCGCGGTTGTAGGCGACGACGGTGGCTCCGGCGAGCGCGGCGGCGCCGCCACGGACGGTGCCCGCGAGCGCGCCGCTCTCGACGCGCGGCGGGCGCGCGGCGAGGGTGAAGTCGATGCGGGCGACGACGGGCATCGCGGCGTCGACGCGCACGAGCGTCGCCGAGTCGGGGCGAGCGGCTTCGCGCCAGAACTCGGCGAGGTAGCCCTCACGCTGCGCCGCGACGACGAACGCCGCCGGAAGCGTCGCCTCGACGCTCATCTTCCAGGTGCCGTCGGCGGCGGTGCGGGCGGCGCCGCTGCCGCGGTGGCCGTCGCCGCGCGCGGTCGCCCAGACCGAGGCGCCGCCGAGCGGTGCGCCTGCGGCGTCGGTGACGCGGCCCGAAAGGGTGACGGTGGCGACGGTCGGCGCGGGCGGGACGGAGAACGTGATCGTCGTCGTCTGCCCGGCGGCGGCGGCGACCGGCGTGGCGAGGTCGGGCGTGGCGGCGTTGAGGTAGAACTCGGCGTACGGACGCGCGCCGCGCTCGCCACTCACGACGACCGAGGCGATGTAGCGGCCCGGCGCCACGGCGATGCGGAAGGCGCCGTCGTCGCCCGTCATGGCGGTTCCGACGCTGCGCGCGGCGCCATCGCCGGGGATGCTCATCAGCACGACACGGGCGCGCCCGACGGGCCGGCCGGTCGAGTCGGTGAGGACGCGGCCCGCGACGGTCGCGGTGCGGGCGGGGTCGGTCGGGCCGCCACCGTCGCCGCGCGTCGCGCGCAGGTCGAGCGAGCGCACGGCGGTTTCGCCGCTTCCGAGGCGCAGGTCGAGGCGCCGCGTGTCGAAGCCCGCCGCCTTCGCGGTGACGGCGTACACGCCCTCGGCGATGCCGTCGAAGGCGTAGGCGCCGGTGGCGTCGGTCGTGGCGAGGCGAGGAGCAGGCGTCGGTGCGCCTCGGTCGCCGCCGCCGTCGAGGCGGGCGAGGGTGACGAGGGCGCCCGCGAGCGGCTTCTCGTCGCCGGTGATGCGGCCGGAGAGGCGCGCGGGCAGGCTCACGGCGGCCGGGTCGAGGCGCACGACGAAGCCCGTCGGGGCGGCGATGGACAGGATCGGGACGGTCGCGCTCCGGAATCCGGTCGCGGCGACACGCAGGCTGAGGCCGAAGCCGGCGGGGCCGCTGACCGAGAAGGCGCCGCGCGCGTCGGTCGTGTCGGCGCCGATGGCGCGTTCGCCGTCGAGGAGCGTGGTGATGGCGCCCGCGACGGGTGCGCCGGTGCGGGCGTTCACGACCGTTCCGGCGACCGTCACGCGGGCGGGCGTGGTGGAGGCGAGGAGGAACTTGAGCGCGGCCGTTTGCCCGGCGACGATGCGCGTGCGCTGCGTCTGGGCCACGAAGCCGTCCGCCGAGGCCGTCACCGACGCCTCACCCGGTGCGAGCGTGGCGAGGACGAAGGCGCCCGATCGGTCGGTCGTCGTCCGCACCGTGTCGCGGCCCACGATGGCGACGATGCGCGCGCTGCCAACCGGCACGCCGCGCTCGGTGGCGACGATGCCGCTCGCGGCGGGCGTCGCGGGCCTCGGCTGGGCGTGGAGGACGGATGGAAGCAGGAGGCCGACGAGGGCCAGGGCGTAGCGGGTGCGCATCGGGGAAGGAGGTGAGAGGCGGGAAAGGTCGGTCCAAATGGAGCTACACGCACCCCCGCCATCGCCCCCCCTGCGGCGCGGCGGTTTTTATTTTCGCGCCCGTGGCGCACCGGCGTTTCACGTGGGCGGCGGCGGAGGGCCAGGGGAGCGGCCCGTACCTTTCGGGCCTTTCGTGTCTGCTGGATGTCTGGTTACCGCGGCCACCTCTTCGGGGCCACGCTCTTCTTCGCGCTGTACTTCGGCGCCCTCGTCGCGCTCTTTGCCGTCGACGCGGCGTACGCGAGCTACTCGCTGGCCGAGCGCATCGCCTACCCGCTCGGGCTCTTCGGCATCTGCCTGCTCTTCGGCCTCTGGCCCGACGTCGACACCAACTCGAAGGGGCAGAACATCTTCTACTCGATCTTTTTCGTGGTCGATCTCGTGCTCATCGGCACGCGGCACTTCGAGCAGGCGGCGTACTTCGGCCTCGCCGCGCTCCTGCCGATCCTCGGGCGCCACCGCGGATGGACGCACACGCTCTGGGCGATGCTGCTCGTGCCCGCCCCGTTCGTGGTGATTCCCGCCGTCCTCTTCCCCGAGCGTCCGCTCTCGGGCCTCCCCTTCTACGGCGCCGCCGTCGCGGGCTACGCGAGCCACCTGTTCATGGACGGGATGCTCTGGCGCAAGCGGAAGACGCGGTGAGGGGGGGCTGCCCCCGTACACGAACTCTCTGACACTCCCCGTCGAGACGCACGCCTGCTCTGGCGACACGCTCGTAGCGCTCGCCTGTCTGCCGCTGGAGTACTGGCCCAAGCCTCCACACCACCTCCGGCGTACGAGGGCGGTGGTCCAGCGGGTCATCGGGTAGGTCGACGGGGGTCGGTCAACTGCGGGATGACGACGGACGAGCGGCTGGCAGCCGGCGAGATGCTCTGGTCAGGCCATTCGACGTGGATGGCAGGGACGAGCGTGGGATCGTCCGGCTGTCGCGGCGTGGAAGGCAAAACGGCGTTCTGGAGACGATGCGCGAGATTCGTGGACATGTCTACAGATGAAATTATGTGCGAATTGCCTCCGTCAAGGAAGTACGCACATTTGCCTCAGTATGGGATCGGAGGGAATTGAAGTCGTTATTGACTGACGCCACTCACCGATCCTGCGCTTCGTTATGCCGGATTCAGCTCCCTCGCTCGTGCCGCCCAGCATTCCCAGCGCTCCAGACTCCAGATACGACGCTGAGATCGGCCCCATCGCCCGCGTGCTCGACCTGCTGGACGGGCGGTGGACGCTGACCGTCATCTGGCGCCTCAAAGACGCGCCGCTGCGCTACGGCGAGCTTCGGCGGCGCGTGCCGGGCGTGAGCGAGCGGATGCTGATCCAGACGCTCCGTACGCTCGAAACCAACGGCATGGTCATCCGCACCGCCGAGGTGACGGTGCCGCCGCGCGTCGACTACCGGCTCTCGGTCTTCGGGCATTCGTTCACGCCCGTCCTCGATTCGCTCCTCGTCTGGGGCCTCGCCAACCTCCCGCCTGTGCCGGGTGGGCCGACGGCGGCGCAGTGACTGGGGATGGATGGCGCGGCGTGCCGGGCGGGCGAGCGCGGTGGGCGGGACGTGCAAGCACATCCTCTACAGATTCGGGTCTGACGCGGCGGGCGGGGACGGCGGGCCGGGCAGGGCGGGGCGGATGACGGTGGCGGTGACGCGCTCGGGCGTGTCGTCGGGTGCTGGCAGGGCGGTGGCGGCTGCGTGGCGGACGGCGCCTGCGGCGTCGGCGCGGAGGGCGGCGATGTCGGCGGCGATGCCGTCGCGCTCGGCGCGCAGGTGATCGACCGACGCGGCGGTGGCGGCGACGGCGGCGTCGAAGGGCGCGAGCGTCGTCTCGGCGCGCGCGGCGATGGCGTCGGCCTGCCGCTCGAACTCCTTCGTGAGCGCCCCGACGAGGTCGGTGCGGAGCGCCGTCATGCGCGTCCGCAATTCTTCTTTCGCCCGCGAGCGCTGGGCGGGCAGGAACGTCAGGCTGGCGATGCCGAGCATCCCCGCCGTCACCACGCCGAATCCGCCGAGCGCGTCGAGCGTCGATCCCAAGATCAGGGCGCCGCCGAGCACGCCGACGCCGATAGCCCCGACGCCGAGGTACTGCGCCATCTGCGCCGAGCCCTGCGCGTTCTCGAGCAGCCGCCGCGCCTCCTCGCGCACGTCGTGGAGGGCGAACCGGCGGTCGGCCTCGCGGTCGAGCGCGGCGACGGCGGCCATGCGGTCGAAGCCCGGCGCGCCCGCCTCGCCCATCGCCGACGTCTGCCGCAGCTCGGTGACCGCCGTCTGCCAGAGGTCGATGGCGCGGCGCTGCATCGCATCGACGCCGTCGGCGACGCGGGCCTCGATCTGCGTGTCGAGGTCGCGGATGACGTTGCGCTGAAACTCGTCGCGGAAGCGGTCCTTGTCGCGCACGAGGCCGATGTTGGTCGCGCGGAAGGCGCCGTCGAGGAAGGTCATCCCGCGTGCCTCGGTGTCGGCGAGCAGGTGCTCGATCTCGCGCAGCGGCCCGTCGGCGGCGTCGGCGAGGCTCTGGCGCGTGGCGTCGAGGTGCGTGCGCAGGCCGTCGAGGCGCTTCCGGTCGGCGTCGAGGGCGCGCTGTTTGGCCGCGAGCGGTGCGTCGAGGGCGGCGAGGCGGGCGGCGGCGGCGTCGAGCGGGGCGGCGAGTTTGAGGGCGAGGCGATCCGGACCGGCGAGCGTCTCGCGCACGTACCGCTCGAACGGCTCGAACCGGCTCTGCGGCCACAGCGCCGCGCGCACCGGATCGCTGCTCGTCGTCTTGGCCTCGTAGGCGAGCGCCGCCGAGAGCGCGAAGACCTCCGGCACGATGCCGAGCGCGTCCTCGATGCCGCTCGTCACGTGCCCGACGACGGTGGCGAGGTCTTCGGGGCTGCGCGCGAGGTCGGATTTGTTGACGACGCACGCGAAGGCCTTGCCCCACGATCCGCGCAGGTAGCCGAGGAACGTCCGCTCGGACGCCGCGAGCGGACGGTCGTAGGAGGTGACGAAGAGCACGAGGTCGGCGCGGGGCGCGAAGTCCTCCGTCAGCCGCTGGTGCTCGTCGACGATCGAGTTGGTGCCCGGCGTGTCGACGAGCGTCAGGTTGCGCAGGAGGTCGTTCGGGTGGCGGCGCTCGACGAGGTAGGCGGTGAGCTGGCGCTCGAAGCGCTCGGGGCCGTAGCGCAGGAGCGTGATCTTGGCGGTCGTCGGGATCGGCCCCTCCTCCATCAGCTTCTCGCCGAAGAGGGCGTTGAGGAGCGTCGACTTGCCCGCGTTGAACTCGCCGACGACGACCACGAGGAAGGCCTCGTCGTCGAGTGCGCGCGCGGTTTCGCGGGCGCGGCGCGCGTCGTCGGTCAGATCGACGGCGTCGAGCGCCCCGGCGAGGCGGTCGAGGAGGCCGCGCTGGCGGTCGAGCAGGGCGCGGGCGCGGTCGTCGAGCAGCGGCGTCATCAGGGTCGGGGAGCAGGTGTCCCGAAAGGTGCGGCACGCGCGGCGCGGACGCGAGGGCCGCGGCGGGAAAATCGCGGCACACATCAAGACCGGTGGCGGAGGCGCTGCGAGCGCGTACGTTGCGGCGGCATCGCCTCCCCCCGCGCGTCATGGCTCCGCCCCGCTCCTCCGCCCGTGGCATCGGCGCCGTCGCCGCTCTGGCACTCGCCGTCGCCCTCGCTACGCTGCACGCCCCGGCGCCGCTGCGCACGCTGCCGCCGGACGGCGTCTGGATGTTCGAGGACTCCCCCCACGGCGTCGTGCGGTTGGGCGTCTGGCCCGGCTACGTACAGCAGGTGGTGATAGCGAAGACGTATGCCTGGATGTGGGCGGCTGCAGCAGGTGTTCCCGTCGATGGCGGTGCTAAATCAGCCGTGCGCTTTATGAGCCGCAGTATAGGGATTTGGACAGTGCAGGCGACACGCTTGAAATGCGTTTCGGGCTTCGGAGAGTTGCGCAGCCATTCCGTGGAGCACAAGGCCGCGATGGGTCGTGGCGTGCGATCTGGGCGCGCACGTTGTTCATCGGCTGCGGCGACTCACAACCGGACCGCGCCCCGGTCCGCTTCTCCATCCAGACGAGGGGTGCTGGGGACCGTGTTCGCTGTTGTCTCTGGAGGTAGACGCCAGAGGCCACGTCGAGTACGAAGGCTTCCGCAACGTCTCCCGCATCGGGCGCTTCGCCTCGAATGACGGAGCAGAACTGTTCCGAACACTGGAACGCACCGCCGCCCTCGCCCGGCCCGATTCGATCCGGTAGGCGCCACGGATGCGACGGGCAATGGGCCAACATCGTGGTCGACTACGAGACGGGCCGGCGCGTCTCGCATTCTTCGATGTTGATCGGCGAGGCCTACGATCTCTTCGCGCTCGAAGTCTACCGCCTGCTGCCGACGCTCGCGCTCACCCCGACGACGCGCCCGCACCGCTTCGCCACTGACTCGAACGAGGAGCGCTGAACCTGTCAGCGGGGGACCTGAACACGTTGCCTCCTCACCAACTCACCAACCCACAACCCCACCAACTCACACTCTCACCGCGGCTCCATCCGCACGCGCGTGATGCGGCTCTTGGTGGCGGCGAGGATGGTGACGCAGTGGGCGCCGATGTCGTGCTGGCTGCCTTCGGGCGGGACGTGGCCGAGGGCGTCGAGGAGGTAGCCGCCGAGCGTCTCGTAGTCGCCGTCGGGCACGACGAGGCCCGTGCGCTCGCGGAGGTCGTCGAGCGGCACGCGGGCGTCGGCGACGACGGCGTCGCCCTCGCGGTAGACGTCGTCGTCGGCCTCGCTCTCGTCGTGCTCGTCGCGCATCTCGCCGAAGAGCTCCTCCAGCAGGTCCTCTCGCGTCGCCACGCCGGTCGTGGCGCCGTACTCGTCGACGACGACGACGAGGCTCTCGCCGCGGTCGAGCATTTCGCGCAGGAGCGACGGCACGGGCTGCGTCGCGGGGACGGTGCGCACCGGGCGCGTCATCGCCGCGAGCGATTCGGGCGCGTCGAAGAGGTCGAAGGCGAAGGCGAGGCCGACGACTTCGTCGAGCGATCCGCGGACGACGGGAAGTCGGCTGTGGCCGCTCGCCACGATGGCCTCTCGGAGGGCGCCGAGCGTCGCGGTTTCGGAGACGCAGGCGATGTCGGCGCGCGGCGTCATCACGTCGGCGACGCGGCGGCTGCCGAGGGTGAGGACGTTGGTGAGGACGGCCTCCCCGGCATCGTCGGGCGTCGCGTCGATCTCGCGGTGCTCTTCGAGGAGGAGTTCGAAGTCGCGCCGCAGCACCTGGTCGAGCGGGACGCGCACGCCGATGAGCCGCGAGGTGAGCCGCGTGACCGCCCCGGCGAGCGCGACGAGCGGACGCAGCACGACGTGCGCCACGCGGAGCGGCGGGGCGAGCCAGAAGACCAGCCGGTGCGCCCGCTCGCGCGCAAACCCGCGCGGCGCGACATCGCCGAGGAGCAGGACGACGGGCGCCACGAGGAGCGTCGTGGCGACGAGCGCGAGCACGTGCGCCCCGCGGCTGCCGAGCCCGATGGCGTCGCCCACGCGCGCGAGGGGGGTGTCGAGGAGGGCGACGGCCAGCATCGTCAGGCCGACGAGCGAGGCGGCGCTGCCCGCGAACGTCGTCGTCAGGTAGGCCGCCGGGTCGCGCAGCAGGCGCCGCGCGCCGCCATCGTCGCCCGTCGTCCGCCGCGCCTCGACCTCGACGCGCAGGCGGCTCGCGCTCACGAACGCCGTCTCGGCGGCCGCGAAGAACGCCACGAGGACGAGCGCGAGAACGAGGGCGAGGATCATGGGTGGGTGGGTCGCGGGTTGGTGAGGGGTGGCGGCGGTGCGGGGTCGCGAATGGAACTCAGAGATTGCCGGTAGGCCCCAACCGCCCCTTTGATGCGGCGGACCGCGCAGCGGCAGGGCTGCCAGGTTCTGCGCCGACTCCTCCAGGCTGTCATTGCGAGGAGCGAAGCGACGCGGCAATCTGGATCGACGGACATCTTCGACCCGGATTGCCGCGGCCCGTGCCGGGCCTCGCAATGACAAAACCTTCGGACGGTGTTTTAGGGATAGAACTGAGCAGCCCCACCGCGCCGATGGTGCGGAGCCCCCTTCAAGGGGGCGGTTTCGCCCTCAGGCGGTCACCCGAGCACTCACTCACCAACCCACAACCCCACAAACTCCCCAACTCACCGTCCCTCGAACGCCGCCGGACGCTTGCCGAGAAACGCCGCCGCGCCTTCCTGGGCGTCGTCGGTGGCGGCGGCGAGGGCGAAGAGGGTGGCTTCGTGGGCGAGGCCGTCGGCGAGCGGGAGGTCGGCGGCGTGGACGGCGCGGAGCGCGTAGGCGACGGCGAGCGGGCCTTTCGAGGCGATGCCGCGCGCCATCTCGCGCGCGGTGTCGAGGAGCGCATCGGGCGCGACGACGCGGTTGACGAGGCCGATCTCGGCGGCGCGGTCGGCTTTGATCGGCGCTCCGCTGAGGATCAGTTCGAGCGCGATGCCCCGCCCGACGACGCGCGGCAGGCGCTGCGTGCCGCCGTAGCCGGGAATCAGCCCGAGGCCCACTTCGGGGAGGCCGAAGACGGCGTTCGCGCTCGCGATGCGGATGTGGCAGGCGAGCGCGATCTCGCAGCCCCCGCCGAGCGCGTAGCCGTTGACCGCCGCGAGGACCGCCTTCGGCATCCGCTCGATCCGCGACAGGATCGCCTGCCCGCGCCGCGCAAACCGCCTCGCCCTCGACCGCGCCCAGCCCCACGAACTGCCCGATGTCGGCCCCGGCGACGAACGCCTTCGGCCCGGCCCCGGTGACGACGACGACCTTCGCCGCATCGTCGGCCTCGGCGCGCGCAAACGCGGCGTCGATGGCCTCCATCACGTCGGCGCTGAGGGCGTTGAGCTTGTCCGGGCGGTTGATCGTGAGCGTCAGCACGCCGTCATCGGCGAGGTCGTAGCGGACGAGGTCGTTGGAGTCGGGCATCGGGGCAGGGTCAGGGCTGGATGCGCTCGCGGGCGCCGTCGGCGGTGCGCGTGGCGTCGGGGGCGTCGCCGTAGCTGTCGAGGTCGAGGGCGGGGAAGCTGCCGGAGAGCATGTCCTCGACCTGCTGGACCGTCGCCTCGGTCTGCTCGACCTCGTAGAGGAGCGTGTCGAGCTGCATCGTCACGTCTTCCGGGTTGCGCAGCGTGAGCGACTGCTCGTGGACGTACTTGGTGACATCCTCGATCGTGGCGAGCTGTGCCTCGATGATCTCGATGTTCTCGGCGCCCTTGCTGAGCCGTTCGAGGCGGTTTTGCAGGATGTGCAGGCGCCGCTCCTTGATGGCGTAGACGCGCGGCGGATCGTCGGACATGTCGTCCTTGAGCGCGGCGATCGCAGCGGTGATCTCTGATTTCGTCGACGCCTGCATCGCCTCGTTGTAGCGCTCGCGCGCGAGCAGCAGGCTGAGGTACGACGCGAGGAGGCTGTCGAGCTTGCGCTGGTGGTTCTTGACGAGGCCCTGCGAGGTCGTCTGCAAGCGCCCGTAGTTGGCCTGGATCTCCTTCTCGATCTGCCGCAGCTGCGCGTAGCGGCGCTGGCTGGTGCCGGAGAGCTGGTTGAAGAGCTCGCGCTGCGACTCGGCGCGGTTCTGCGCCGCGGCCTTCTGCGCGCGCACCATCCGCTGGAAGCGCTCGTTGCGCGGCCCGTAGCCGAGGAACAGCAGCTCCGCCGACGCGCCGAGCAGCAGCACCAGGGTCGCCCAGAAGCCGAAGCCGCCGAGCGCCGTCGCGGCGACGAGCACGACGGCGAGGAAGGCGAGGTTCTGGGGCAGCAGGAAGGCTTCCCGTGCGTAGTTGATGTCCTTGTCGTCGCGCATGGGGGAGGGCCGGACGCCCGCGAGGGCGCGGTCTGGGGCTGCCGGATCTGGGGCGGGCGCTGGAAACAGCAGGAACGGACTCAGGCCCGTCCGAAGGTCTTGCCGGGGGGCGTCTCGGGCGGCGCCGGGTCGGCCTCGGGCGTGCGCCCGAACGTCTTTCCCGCCGCCACGTCGGGAGCGTCGGTGCCGGTCGTGGAGGCGCCCCCCATCCCGAGGGCGGCGCGCATCTGGGCGACGGTGTCGCGGGCGCGGGCGGCGGTGGCGTCGCTCTCGGCCTGCGCCGTGAAGGCGGCGGCGTCGTTGTCGCGCGCGGCGCGGGCGGCGGCTTCGTTCTGCGCCTCGATGGCGATCTCGAAGCGCGCCTCGCCGGTCGCCGCCTCCTCCATCAGGCGACGCGTCATCGCCTCGCGCGTATCGTCGCCGGCGGTCAGGCTGCCGGTCACGCCGTCGAGGGCGGCGGCCATCCGGCCCTTGCGGCCCGCTTCGGCGGCGAGGCCTTTCAAGCGCCTCATCTCCATCAGGTGCGCCTTCTCAGACGCCTTGATGCGCTCGTATTCCTCGGGAGACATCGGACTGGGGACGGGCGAACGGGGGACGGAAGGGGTGTGGAGGGCGCAGGCTCACGCCGTGCGGGGCGCGCGGCTCACTCACTCGGTGCGCGAGCGGGCGCCGCCGCCGGAGCCGTCGCCATCGGCGGACGGGCCTTCGGGGAGGGCGACGCGGCCCGCGCTGCGCGTGGTTTCGGGGGGCGAGCCGAGGCCCATCTCCATCTTCATCTGGTTGACGAGGTCCTGCGCGCGGAGCGTGTCGGCGTCCTCCTCGATGCGCATCGAGGCCGTATCGACCGAGTCGAGCGCCATCTCCATCCGCGCCTCGTTCTTGGCCGACTGCTCGTTGACGCGGCGCACCATCTCCTGATGCGTCTGGTCGACACCGCCGACCTCGAACTGTTCGAGGGCATCGGCCACCTTGCCCTGCCACTTGGCGCGCTCGTGGGCGCGGAGGGCCTCCTGCGCCTCGGAGATCTTGCGCTCGCGCTCGCGCATGAACGCCTTCTTGATTTGCAGCGCCTTGTCGTAGGCCTTGCGGGCGAACTCGAGCTGCTCGGCGGTGGCCGTCTTGCGGCTGCGCACCTGTTCGAGCCGCATCGCGAAGCTCTGCGCGATGTCGTCGCGGTTCTGCGTGATGGCCGCGCGGATCTTGGCGGTCAGATCGGCGACCTCGCGCTCGGTCTGCGACGTCTCCTTTTCGAGGAGGAGGACGTTGGCCTTGACCGTCGCGATGTTCTCGTTGAGGCGCGGGACCTGATCGTTGAGCTCACGGATGTTCTGCTCGAGAATCATGCGCGGGTCTTCCATCGCCGAGATGGCGCCCCCGAAGAGGGCAGTGAGGGCGCGGGTGAATCGTTTCCAGACAGACATCGGGGCGGGCGGGGCCGGAGGAGGCCGGGTAAGGGCAGGGTCCGGGAAATATAGCGTGAGGGGCCCGAAGCGGGGCAGGTCCCTACGCGCCGCGTCCTGCGAAGATGCGCCCGGCAGAGGCACGACCGTTCGTGCCCACCGCCCCCACGATCCCGTCGCGCCGCGATCCGTCCCGCGCCGCACGTCCCGTCGTCTCCATGCGCTGGCGCCGAAGAGGCCGCGCGCGGCGTTGCACAAGGGTCAAGGTGCGGCGCGCGGCGGTCGGCTACATTCGGGGAAGCCTTCCGATGTTCTCCCGCCGCCGCCCCGCCGCCGCCCCGATGCCGCTTTCGCTCCTGCTCCAGGCCCTTCCCGCCGACACCGCCGACACCGTCGCCCGCGCCGCCGGGGGCCTCGGCGCCTCGGCCATTTCGGCGACCGATGTGCTCACGGCGCGGCTCCACGGGTTCGTGACCGGCTTCATCCGCCTGATCCCCAACCTGATCAGCGCGCTCATCGTCTTCGGCCTCTTCTTCGTCATCGCGCGGCTCGTGCGGCGTGGGCTGCGGCGCGCCACCGACGGCCACCGGAGCCAACACCTCGGCCTCGTGCTCGGGCGCATCGGGCAGGCGCTGATCCTGTTCGTCGGGCTGATGCTGGCCGTGAGCATCGTCGTGCCGGGCGTCGGCGGGGCCGATCTGATCCAGCTGCTCGGCGTCGGCGGCGTGGCGATCGGGTTCGCGTTTCGAGACATCCTGCAGAACTTCGTCGCCGGGGTGCTCATCCTGCTGAGCCAGCCATTTCGCATCGGCGACCAGATCGTCTTCAAGGACTTCGAGGGCACCGTCGAGAACATCGAGACCCGCGCGACGCTCATCCGCACCTACGACGGCACGCGCGTCATCATCCCCAACGGCGAGCTGTTCACCAACGCCGTGCGCGTCAACACCGCCTTCGACGCCCGGCGCAGCCAGTACGACATCGGCATCGGCTACGGCGACGCGCTCGACGACTCGATGGACGCCTTCCGCGAGGCCATCGGAAACGTCGAGGGCGTCCTCGCCGACCCGGCGCCGGACACGCTCGCGTGGAGCCTCGACGAGAGCGACGTGAAGGTGCGCGTGCGCTGGTGGACGCATCCGACGCGCGCCGACGTGGTGAAGGTGCAGAGCGACGTCCTCCTCGCCATCCGCCGCGTCGCGGCCGAGCGCGGCATCGACCTCCCGTTCCCGACGCAGGTCGTCCTCTTCCACGACCAGACGGAGGAGAGCGACGGCGACCGCCGCAGGCAGCGCGAAGGCTGGCCCGCCCCCGGAAAAGACGGCGGCGACCCCCCGCGCCCGCGCTGGATCGCCCAGAGCGAAACCGGCGGCGACGGCGCGCCCTCCGCCTGACCCATGCGCCTGAGCGGACATCTTCTCGCGCGGTGGGACCGCCTGCGCGCGGCCTACTGGTTCATCCCGGCGGTCATGGCGACGCTCGCCGCGACGCTCGCCATCGCCCTGCCACGCCTCGATGCCCACCTCGGCACCGCGTGGATCGACGGCGCCGTCTGGGCGCACGCGAGCCGCCCCGAGGGCGCCCGCGCGATGCTCTCGGCCATCGCCGCGTCGATGATCTCCGTCGCGGGCGTGGTCTTCGCGACGACGATCGCCACGGTGACGTTCGCGTCGGCGCAGCTCGGGCCGCGGCTGCTGTCGAACTTCATGCGCGACCGCCGCAACCAGGTCGTGCTCGGCACCTTCACGGCGACCTACCTCTACTGCCTGCTCGTGATGCGCACGATCGAGTCGTCGGAGGGTGCGCGGGGCGAGCTGGTGCGCGAGGCGTTCGTGCCCAACATCGCGGTCCTCGTGGGATTGGGGCTGGCCGTCACGTCGGTCGGGGTGCTGATCTTCTTCATCCACCACGCGCCGCGCTCGGTACACGCCGCGACGGTGACCGCGCAACTCGGCGAGGGACTCGTGCGGCGGCTGCTCCACGGGCGCCCCGGCACGCGTGGCGGACGGCGTGGCGCGCGGGCGCAGCAGCGGAGCGACGACGAGACGGGCACCCTCGCCCCCGATCTGTTCGTCGATTTCGCCCTGCCGGGATCGACGTGGACGGCGGCGGAGGGCGTCGGTCAGCGGCCGGATGCGGGCCACCGCGTGGCGGCGCCGCAGACGGGCTACGTCCAGGTCGTCGATTACGAGGCGCTCTGCGAGGCGGCCACGCGCCACGACCTCACCGTCCACCTGCCGCGCACCGCCGGGGCGTTCGTCACGGCGGGGGCGCCGCTTCTCGTCGCGCGTCCGCGCGATCGGCTGAGCGACGAGGCGGCGTCGGACCTCGTCAAGGCCTTCACGCTCGGCGATCAGCGGACGCCCGCGCAGGACCCGCTCTTCCTCGCCGACGAGCTGTGCGAGATCGCCATCCGCGCGCTCTCGCCCGGCATCAACGACCCGTTCACGGCCATGACGTGCCTCGACTGGCTCGGCAGCGCCTCCATCGCCATCGCCCGCGCGCCCGAACTCTCCGGCGAAACGCGCGACGGCGACGGCGTGCTGCGCTTGGTCGGTGAGGCGATGTCGTTCGCGCGGTTCTGCGAGCGCGTCTTCTCGACGGTGCGCCCGTACGTCGCCGCCGACCGCAACGCCACGCTCCACGCCGTCCGCGTCTTCGGGCAGATCGCCAGCGCCGTCCACCGCGACGCCGACCGCCGCACCCTCCGCGCCCACCTCGACGCCCTCACCGACGCCGCCGCGCCCAGCCTCCGCCCCACCGACCGCGACGCCCTCGCCGACGGACGCGCCGCCGTGATGCGCCTCCTCACCACCGACGCCGCCCTGCCCGACGTGCTCCCCGCCGCGCCCTGACGCAGCGGCGCCGCCCACGCCTTACTCGTCCTCGCCGCGTACCTCGAGTTCCTTGATCTTGCGGTAGAGCGTGCGCTCGGAGATGCCGAGGGCGGCGGCGGCCTCGCGGCGGTTCTGGTCGAAGTGCCGCAGCGCGCGCGCGATGAGCCGCCGCTCGACGACATCGAGGCGCTCCGGCTCGGCGATCTCGTCCTCGGCGCCGTCCCCGCTGGCATCCACATCGTCCGTCGAGGCGTCGTCGGCAGCGTCGTCATCGGCGCCGTAACGGCGGTCGTCGCCGGGCACCCACCGCCCGACGGGCATCCCGCCGACGATGGGCGCGAGGCCGTCCGGGGCGGAATACGGCGCCGGGCGCGAGGGGTCGTCGCGGACGATGACGAAGCCGGGACCGCGCGGCGGCTCCGATGCGGCGGCGTCCTCGTGGCGGATCTGGAAGGCGGTCAGGAGGGTGGCGAGCTGTTCGCGCAGCTCCTGCACGTCGAGGCGCACTTCGAGCAGGCCGCGGTAGAGCAGCTCGCGCGAGCGGGCGTCGGCCTCGGCGCTCGGCGCGTCGAGGGCCTCGTTGCCCCGGTCGGTGTCGCCGCGCGAGGCGAGCACGAGCGCGCCGGGCGCGGCGCCGGATGCGAGGGCGGAGGCGGTGACGCCGCGCAGCATCGGGCGCAGCATCGCCGCCGTGAGCATCGGTTCGGTGGTCAGCACGACGGCCTGCTCGGCGACGTTGCGCAGCTCGCGGATGTTGCCCGGCCATGCGTACTCGGTGAGCAGGCGCTCGGCGTCGGCGTCGAGGCGGCGCGGCGTGGTGCCGTAGCGCTCGGCGAACTGCCGGAGGAAGTGCGCGGCGAGCGGCAGGATGTCGTCGGCGCGCTCGCGGAGGGGCGGCACGACGATCTGGACGGTCGAGAGGCGGTAGTACAGGTCCTCACGAAAGCGCCCGGCGGCCACCTCGCGCGCGATGCGCCGGTTCGTCGCCGCCACGACGCGCACATCGGCGGTCCGCCCCTGCGACGACCCGACGCGCTGGTACTGGCCGGTCTCGAGCACGCGCAGCAGCCGCACCTGCGCCGCGAGGGGCATCTCGCCGACCTCGTCGAGGAAGATCGTCCCGCCGTCGGCCTCTTCGAAGTAGCCCGTCCGCCGCTCGACCGAGCCGGTGTACGCGCCCTTCTCGGCGCCGAACAGCTCGGACTCGATCAGTCCTTCGGGGATCGCCCCGCAGTTGACGACGACGAGCGGCTTGTGGCGCCGCGGCGAGAGCGCGTGGAGCACCTCGGCCAGCCCCTCTTTGCCGACGCCGCTCTCGCCTTCGAGCAGCACCGACACATCGGTGCGGGCGACGAGTCGGATGCGGTCGAGCACGCGCCCGAGCGCGCCCGAGCGGCCGACGATGCCGAAGCGTTCCTGAAGGGCAGCGCGGTCCATAAGGCGAACGTAGAGGTCTGACAGTCTGTCACCCTTCACGTCTGCCCCCGCCCGGCGTTCCGCGCCGACAGAACAGAGGGTGCCGCGCGCGACCTCTCGAACCCGCCGTCTGAGCAAGCGTTTTTTGTCACACCCACTCATTCCCGCATCCATGCCTGCTCGTCTCGATCCGCGCGTCGGCGTCGGTCACGTCCACCTGAAAGTGGCCGACCTCGACCGTTCGCTCGCCTTCTACCGCGACGTTCTGGGCTTCGAGGAGACGCAGCGCATCGGCGCGCAGGCGGCGTTCCTGTCGGCGGGCGGCTACCACCACCACATCGGCCTCAACACGTGGGAGAGCGCGGGCGGCGCGGCCCCGGCGCCCGGCACGACGGGCCTGTATCACGTCGCCTTCCTCTACCCGGACCGCGCAGCTCTCGGCGATGCCCTCCGCCGCATCCTCGCCGCCGGGATCGCCCTCGACGGCGCCGCCGACCACGGCGTCAGCGAAGCGCTCTACCTCCGCGACCCCGACGGCAACGGCGTCGAACTCTACCGCGACCGCGACCCCGCCGACTGGCCCCGCACGCCCTCCGGCGAGATCGCCATGACGACGCCTCGCGCTCGATCTCCGCGCCCTCCTCGCCGACGCGCCTTCCGACGCGGCGTGAGAACCTGTTTATGAAGTCCGTCATCCCCGCGAAAGCGGGGACCCAAAGTGCAGAGCGCTGTGCGTGACCCCTTCTGGATTCCCGCGTTCGCGGGAAAGACGGATGCAAAGAGGCGTCAGCACTACCTCACAAACAGGTTTTGAGGCTCCCGGCGCGTCAGATGCGCGCCTCGCCGGTCGACGGGTCGAAGTAGCAGACGACGGTCGTCGTGGGGAAAGGCGACTTCACCGCGCGCATCTCGACGCGCTGCGCCGTGCCTTCGCGCCGCACGGCCTCGACGCTGCGAATCCGCCAGCCTTCCTCCTGAGCCTGCGCGCGGCACGCGTCGATGGCACGGTCACGGACGGGCGTGAACAGGCTCGCGCAGCCCGAGAACGTGGCGAGGGCGAGAACGAAGGCGGCAGAGGCAGCGAGGCGGCGCATCGGGAGCGAAGGTCGGTGCCGGAGCAAACGCGCGGGCGCGGGCGCGTCGTGCGTCGTGGCCTCAGGCGCCGGTGAGCGTCGTGCGTCCGAGGGCGGTGCCGAGGAGCGTCGCGCTCGTGCAGCCGTCGATGCGGACGTGCACGTACTCGCCGGGCGCGTAGTGCTCGCGGTCGAAGACGACGGCCTTGCTCGAATCCGAGCGCCCGACGAGCCGGTCGGCGGAGCGCTTCGACGGGCCCTCGACGAGCACCGTCTGCACCGTCCCCACGTCGAGGTCGTTGCTCGCGAGGCTGTGGCGGTTCTGGATGGCGATGATCTCGGCGAGGCGCCGCTTCTTGAGGGCCTCGGGGATGTCGTCGGCGAGCTTGCGGGCGGCGTAGGTGTCGGGGCGCTCCGAGTAGGCGAACATGAAGGCGCTGTCGTAGCGGACCGCCTCCATCAGGCTCAGCGTGTCGGCGTGCTCGGCCTCGGTCTCGCCGCAGAATCCGGCGATGAGGTCGGTCGAGAAGGCGACGCCGGGCACGATGCTGCGCGCGCGGTCGATGAGGTCGAGGTAGTGCTCGCGCGTGTACGTGCGCCGCATCCGCGCGAGCACGCCGGAGTTGCCGTGCTGCACGGGCAGGTGGATGAAGTTGCACACGCCCGCCCGCTCGCGGTGGACGTGCAGGAGCGCATCCGAGCAGTCTTTCGGGTGGCGAGGTCGAATAGCGGATGCGCAGGTCGTCGGAGACGCAGGAGATGCGGTAGAGCAGTTCGGCGAAATCGACGTCGGCGCCCGACTCGCTCGACCGGTACGAGTTGACGTTCTGGCCGAGGACGGTGACCTCCTTGTAGCCCGCATCGACGAGTGCGCGCACCTCGTCGACGATCGTCGCGCTCGGACGGCTCCGCTCGCGGCCGCGCGTGAAGGGACGACGCAGAAGGCGCACATGTTGTCGCAGCCGCGCATGATCGACACGAACGCGGTGACGCCGTTGGTGGCGTAGCGCACCGGCTCGATCTCGGCGTACGTCTCCTCGCGCGATAAAAGAACGTTGACGGCGGCCTGCCCGGTGTCCTCGCTCTGCCGGAGCAGGGCGCCGATCTCGCGGTACGCGTCCGGCCCGACGACGAGGTCGACGAGCTTCTCCTCATCGAACAGACGCGCGCGCAGGCGCTCGGCCATGCAGCCGAGCACGCCGATCTGCATCGCCCCGCGGCGCACGTGGCGCTTCTCGTGGCGCAGTTCGGCGAGGCGGCGGCGCACCTTCTGCTCGGCGTTCTCGCGGATCGCGCACGTGTTCAGGAGCACGACATCGGCCTCGCGCGCGTCGTCGGTGAGGCCGTAGCCCTCGCCCGCGAGCACGCTCGCCACGACCTCCGAGTCGGCGACGTTCATCTGGCAGCCGTACGTCTCGATGTACACGCGGCGCCCCCGCGTGCCACCGGAACGCACCGCGGACGCCTCGGGCGCGTCGAGGTCGCGGCCGTCGGCGTCGCCCGTGCCGGGGGCGCGGGGCGGGGCGTCGAAGTCGGGGAGGATGTCGAGGTCGAAGATCGTCGGCTGCATCGGGTCGGATCGGAAGGCGCGTCGCCAGGGCGGAGAGCGCGGGGCCAGAAGGTAACGTCCGCGTTTCCCGACGCTTGCGCGGTCCCACATTCTTCGCCCGGCGATGCGCGGAAGACGCCGCACCTGAATCTGTCGACCGGTGGATGGGGGGACGCACGTGTGCGTCGGGTACGTCGGGTGCCGGGCTGTACGACGGCTGTCTCTCGCTCTCTTCTTCCGCCGCCGTTCCATGCACCGCCCCATGCGCCGCCTCGCCCTGCTGCTCTGCCTGCCCGTCGCCGCCGTCGTCCTCGCCTACACCGCCGTCGTCGAGCGCGCCCCCGTGCTGCCGGCCGCGCTGCTGAACTACGCCGCCATCGTGCTCCCGGCCCACCTGACGGCGCCCCCCGTGCAGGGCCTCGACAACACGCCCGCCGCCAACCCGGTCACCAACGCCGGGGCGACGCTCGGGCGCGTGCTCTTCTACGACCGCCGCCTCTCGCGCTCGGAGACCGTCGCGTGCGCCTCGTGCCACAAGCAGGGCCTCGGCTTCAGCGACGACGCGGCGCTCAGCACGGGCTTCGCGGGCGGCCACACCGGGCGCAACTCGATGGGCCTCGCCTTCTCGCGCTACTACCAGAGCGGACGCTTCTTCTGGGACGAGCGCGCGGCGACGCTCGAAGACCAGGTGCTGATGCCCGTGCAGGACGCGACCGAGATGGGGATGACGCTCCCCGAGGTCGTCACGCGCCTCGAATCGACGAGCTTCTACCCGGCCCTCTTCACCCGCGCCTTCGGGACGCCCGAGATCACGTCCGCCCGCGTCTCGCAGGCCCTCGCGCAGTTCGTCCGCTCGATGGTGGCCGCCGACTCGCGCTACGACCGCGGACGCGCCACCGCGCCTCCCGGCCCTCCCGGCGCCGCCCTCTCCACGCTCACCGCGTCGGAGAACCGCGGCCTCGCGCTCTTCTTCGGACGCGCCAACTGCGCCCGCTGCCACACCGGCGACCTGATGGTCCTCCCCAACCCGCGCAACAACGGCCTCGACGCCGTGACGGTCGATGTGGGCGCCGGGCGCGGCGAGTTCAAGGTCGGATCGCTCCGCAATGTCGCCCTGACCGCGCCCTTCATGCACGACGGGCGCTTCCAGACGCTCGACGCCGTCGTCGATTTCTACGACCGCGGCGTGCAGAACAACCGCGACCTCGACCCGGCCCTCCGCGGCCCCGACGGCCGCCCGCTCCGCCTCAACCTGAGCGCCACCGAGCGCGCCGACCTCGTCGCCTTCATGGGCGCCCTCACCGACACCGGCTTCCTCACCGACGCCCGCTGGTCCGATCCCTTCCCCGCCACCGCAACCGCCGCAGACGCCGCGCCTGCCGCCGCCGCGCCCTCGCTGGCGCTCGCCGGAGCGAACCCGTTCCGCACCACCGCCACGCTCCGCGCCACCCTCCCCACCGCCACGACCGTGCGCATCGAGGTCTACGACGTGCAGGGCCGCCGCGTCGCCACCCTCGCCGACGGCCCGCAGCCCGCCGGCACCCTCGACGTGACGTGGGAGGCCGGTTCCGCAGCCCCCGGCCTCTACCTCGTCCGCCTGACGAGCGCCACCGGCACGGCCACCCGCGCCATCACCCTCGCTCGCTGACCGCGCGCTGCGTCACGAAGTCATCCCTCGAACAGATCCGTGAGCGCGTATTGACCCGTGCGAGGCGAGCCGACGAACACGATTCGTCCTCCGGAGATGAGATCCTGAATGTCCCGCCGCGCGGTCCGCTCGCTCACCCCGAATGTGCGTGTGAGGCTCTCCGCGCTCACCGGCTCTCCCTGCCCGAGACGGTTCAGAAACCACGTCTTCCGAAGCCGACTCGACGCCTGAGCACCGATGTCGCGTGCATCTGTGCCACGATCTGTGCCGCCATCTATGCCATCATCTGTGCGACCTGTGTCTGTGGTGGCCATCGGAAAGGTCGGGTGCGGGCGCAGGCGGACGCGCAGGATCGGTCCGGCCTCGATCCACTCGGGCACCGGATAGCCGAGTGCGTCGCTCTCGGAGCGGATGCGCTCGAAGCCAGTCCCGAGGTGCTCGGCGAGATCCAGACGGCGCAGAACGTTGGAGACGACCTTGTTGCGCTGCCGACTGACGCCCTGCCGGAAGTCTTCGGCGTCGTATCCGTGCGGCCACCCGCCGGGGCTCTCCACGTCGATCCGGTCGTCGTAGACGAACACGTTGATGGTCATGCCGCGCTGCCCGTAGTCGGTGTGCGCGGCGGCGTTGGCGAGGGTTTCGCGGAGGGCGAGGGGACCGTACTCGGGCACGTCCACGCGGCGCATCCCTTCGATCCGGGCAGCGAGGCGTGTGTTGCGCTGGACGAACGCGAAGACATCGTCGATGCCCGTGAGCACGCCCGAGAGGCCATCGTACTGGTCGAGGATGTCAGCTTTGCGCGTTCCGCGAAAGCGTGCAGCGCGGAAGCGGGCGTCGCTGAAGTGGCGGGCGCGGGCGAGATGCGTGCCGAAGAGGATGACGCCGCCGTTGGATGGCACGTAGGCGTCGCCGTCGCGGCGGATCACGCCGAGTGTGTCGAGGATGGCGGGCGTCGGGACGCGGCCCGTCAGGGCGAACGCGGCATCGATGGCGGGAGCGTCGAGGTCGGCGCGGGTGGTGCCGGCGCACGGACGCTCGTCGAACCCGAGGGCGGCAGCCATGCGGCGGAGCTCGTCGCGCTGGCGCTCGTCTGCCCGGCGCGTCGTTGAGCCGACGCGGACGTAGGTGCCCGCCTCCTCGCCCTCGCGCCGCACAAAGAACGGTCCCGACTGCCGGGGCACGCGTACGAGCAGAACGTCCCGGTCGCCGTGCCGGATTGGGATGAGGTCCGGGAAGAGCGGCGGCGAGATGCCGTCGTAGATGGCGTTGGCGTAGCGCTCCTCCTGCATCTTTAGGTCCGCCACGCCGATGACCTCGCGGTCGTCGCCGACACCGATCGCGAGCGTGCCGCCGGCGGTGTTGGCGAACGCGACGAGGGTGCGGAGCGCCTTCTCCATCGGCACCTCCTCGCGCTTGAAGTCGAGCGTCCGCCCTTCGGGCTGTGCGAGCAGGTCGGCGATCATGGATGCAGGGAAGAAGCAGTCAAAGATCGACGCTGACCGCGCGCTGCCGGAGGGCGTACTTGCCGACGATGTCGAACTCCAGGTTCACGCGCTGCCCGGCGGCGGCGTGCCCGAGCGTCGTCGCCTCCCACGTGTGCGGGATGATGGCGACGGTGAAGGTGCCGGGCGCCGGGTCGTCGAGGCGCGCGAGCGTCAGGCTGATGCCGCCGACGGCGATGCTGCCGACGGGGATCAGGTACGCCGCGAACGCCGCCGGGTAAGCGACGGTGACGAGGTGACTGCCGCCGCCGTCCTCCGCCACCGAGACGATCTCGCCGGTCGCGTCGACATGGCCGAGGACGATGTGTCCGCCGAGCCGGGTCGTCGGCAGGAGGGCGCGTTCGAGGTTGACGGCGTCACCGTCAGAAAGCGCCCCGAGCGTCGTCTTGCGCAATGTCTCGGCAATGGCCTCGGCCTCGAACGCACCGCCCGAGGTGGCCACGACGGTCAGGCAGCACCCGTCGATGGCGACGCTCTCGCCGAGTTCGAGCGCATCGGCGAAGGGCGCCTCGATGGCAAACCGACGCCCCCCGCCGGTGGGCACGACGCGGGAGATACGCCCGACAGCTTCGACGAGTCCGGTGAACATGGGGGTGGTGGGTTGGTGGGGTGTGGGGATGGCGCGGCGGAGCCCGTGTGCGGTGCGGGGTGGTGTGGGGCGGAGGCCGAGTGCGGTGGCGGTACGATATATCGTGCCCCTACGTCGCGTCGTCACCACGCGCCGCATCTCCGCGCCGCATCGTCACGAGCGCGTCGCCGCCGAGCGTCTCCCATGTCACATCGGCCCAGCGGCGGGCGTCGGCCATTCGGGCGGCGGCGGGCGTGGCGAGGGCGGGGCGTCCGGCGCCGAGGAGGGCGGGGGCGACGAAGACGCAGACGCGGTCGGCGAGGTCGGCGGCGAGGACGGCGGCGGCGAGTGTGGGTCCGGCCTCGACGAGGAGCGACTGCACCGGACGCGGGGCAGCGTCTGCGCCATCGTCGGGGTGACGCGGCAAGCCATCGCCCCCGCCCAATCGGTCGAGGAGGGCGCCGAGGTCGATCTGCCCCTCGCGCTCGTCCACGCCCAGAACCGCGCCCCCGGCGGCGCCAAGCGCGTGCCGCCACGCCGGGCGCTGCGCGAGCCGCCCCGCCGACACGACGGCAACGGTCCGCGACGCCTGATCGTCGGTGAAGAGGCGGAGGCCGCCGGGGAGCATGCCGCGCCGGTCGAGGACGATGCGGAGCGGCTGCGTGCCGCTCACGCCGTGGCGGAGCGTGAGCGCCGGGTCGTCGGCGCGGGCGGTGCCGGTGCCGACGAGCACGGCGTCGCTCGCGGCGCGGAGTTCGTGGACGCGGCGGCGCGCGGCCTCCCCCGTCACCCACCGGCTGTCGCCGTTCGCGGTCGCCGCGAACCCGTCGAGCGTCTGCGCCACCTTGAGCGTCACGAACGGGCGCCCGGTGCGGACGTGCGTCGTGAACGCCTCGACGAGCCGCTCGCACGCCGCCTCGCGCACCCCGACTGTCACCTCGATGCCTGCCGCCCGCAGCCGGGCGATCCCGCGCCCGTCGACCGGCCCGAACGGATCGCGCATCCCGACGACCACGCGCCGCACGCCGTCGCGGATCAGCCGGTCGGCGCACGGCGGCGTCTTGCCGGTGTGCGCGCACGGTTCGAGCGTCACGACGACCGTGCAGGACTGCAAATCGGCGCCGCTTGCCCGCGCCGCATCGAGCGCCCACACCTCCGCGTGCGGCCCGCCGTAGCGCCCGTGCCACCCCTCGCCGACGACCGCGCCGCGCGCGTCGACGACGACGCAGCCAACGATGGGGTTTGGCGAGACGCGTCCCTCGCCACGCCGCGCAAGGGCGACCGCGCGGTCCATCAGGGCGTCGAGAGCCGGGGCGTCGGGGATGAAGTCAGGCAGCATCGGCGCACAACGCCTGGCGCGGTTGAGGCGTTCGGCCCGCCCGAATCCTCCGGTAGGGGACGTGCTTGCACGTCCCGCGGTCCGTCTTCCTCCGCCCTTCGACAGGCGCGGCCCTGTCTGGCTGTCGAAGGGGGCAGCGCGGCAATCTCGTCGTCCAGCACGCTGAATCGCCAGATTGCCACGTCGCTGGGGGCCTCGCAAGGGGGCGTGTTGGAGGACGGGGCGTGCGGGGGTGTGCACCGCGTCAGATCTCGACGATTCCGGCGGGCAGCGGCATCCCGGCGTCCCATCGGTCGAAGTGGAAGCGGGCTTCGCTGCGCGTCGTGCGGTAGGGCGCGAGGAAGCGCCGGACGCCGCCGCTCGGGTACGCGGCGAGGGCGTCGGCGAGGCGGTCGCGGAGCGGGGCGGGCGCGTAGACGCTCAGGTCGAACCCGTCGGCGACGGGCTCGGGGACGAGGAGCGTCACGCCGCGGTCGAGGAGCGCGTGGAGGCTCGGGCGGTCGAGCGTGGCGCTGCCGCTCGCCGGACGCCGCTGCAATCGCGCGAGGGCGTCGGCGGATGCGGCGTCGCCGTCGGCGATACGGGCGAGGGCGAGATGACGCGTCCAGAGGGCGAGGGGCGTCGCGGCGAGGTCGGGCGCCTGCGCGGGATCGGCGGACGAGGCCCAGCGTCGGGCGTCGGGGGTGCCGTCGGCGCGGGTTTCGAGGACGGCGAGGAGCGGGGCGAGCCACGCGCCGGAGGGCAGGGCGGAGAGGGCCGAGAGCGCGGTGCCGTCGGCGGCGGTGTGGGTGCCGCTGATGTAGAGACGGCTCTCGATGGGTGCGGCGCGGAGGGCGGCGAGGAGCGCGTCCCCGTCGATGTCGCCGCCGAGGGGCGGGAGGGCGACCGGGCGGCCCGTCGCGGCAGGCTCGTCGTAGAAGACTTTCAGGGCGTTCATTACGGAGAGACCGATCGGTCGGAATCGCCGTCAGCGTCATCCGGGGCGTCCTCTGCGTCGATCTCGGCATCCGAGGTCGGGTCGTCGTCGTCGGCCTCTTCTCCGACCGGCACATCCACCGTCGAATCAACTTGCGACCGATCGGTCTCCGTTGATTGGATACCGACCGATGAGTCGGAATCAGTCGTTTCGAGTGCGTCAGCGGTTTCTTCGACGGGCGGTGTCGCGGCGGACACGTCTGCGTCGTCGGGTGGTAGCGGGGCGGTGCGGAGGACGGCGGCGGCGGCGGTGCGGAGGGCGTCGGGATCGTAGAGGCGCACGCCAGGGCGGCGCTGCGGGACGACGGCGGCGAGGGCGGCGGCGACCGTGTCGGCGTCGATGGGGCGGAGGCGGCGGAGCGGTCCGGCGAGGGGCGAGGCGAGCAGGCCGTCGAGCGGGCGCAGGATCGCGGCGGCGATGCGCTCGCCACGCCGGGCCTCGGCGCGGTCGCCGAGGAGGAGCGACGGGCGCGCGATGGCGACGCTCGGGAGACCCACCGAGGCGACGCCCTTCTCGGCCTCGCCCTTGCACCGGTTGTAGAAGAACGGGCTGTCGAGGTCGGCGCCGAGGGCGGAGACGAGGCCGAACGCTGCCGCCCCGCCCGCCTGCGCGAGGGCGGCGAGGCGCACGACGTACGTCACGTCGATCCGCCGAAACGCGGCACGCGTCTTCACGCGGGCCATCGTCGTGCCGAGGCAGCAGTACACGTCGGCGCCGCGGAAGGGCAGCGGCGTGTGTTCGAGCCGCTCGAACGAGACGACGACCGGCGTCACCACGTCATCGCCCGCGACATCGCCCGCGCGCCGCACGAGGGCGATGACCCGGTCGTAGGCGCCGACGCCGACGAGGTGCCGCACGAGTGCGCGCCCGATGAGTCCGGTCGCCCCGGCGACGATGGCGACGCGCGGCGGATGGGTGTGGACGGAGCGCCAGAGCGGCGCATCGGAGGTCGGCATCGGGGCGTCAGGTCGAGCCCGAGCGGGCACCGGCGTGGGCGAGGCGCGCGAGGATCGGCGCGACGAGACGGGCGTGCTCGCGGAGCGTCGGGTAGCCGAGGAGGTCGGGGAGGTCGTCGACGGGCGTCCAGCGTGCATCGACGATGTCCTCCTCGGCTTGCAGGGCGAGGTGGTCGTCGTCGCGGGTGCGCATCGCAAACCAGGCGGTCGGTTTGATGGCGTAGCGGCGTTTTTCGGCGTATCCGTGGAGGGTCGTGCCGAGCGGGGCGAGGAGGGCGAGGTCTCCCAGCCCGATCTCCTCGCGGACCTCGCGGAGGGCGCAGGCCTCGTCGGACTCCCACGCGTCGTGCTTGCCCTTCGGCAGATCCCACGTGCCGCGCCGGTAGATGGCGAGCACCTCGGCGGTCTGCCCGGCGCGGCGCACGACGTAGCCCCCGGCGGCGGGGACGACGGCGGCGGGCAGGTAGGGCCGCAGGTTCAGAACGACCTCGGGCGGTACGTCGGCGCAGGTGGGGTCGGCGTCGAGCGAGAGGCCGAGCGACGACGGGCGGAGGGCGCCGGGGCGCAGCTCGGCAAGGCGCACGGCGTCGAGGACGAGCACGCGCCCGGCCCCGGCGAGGGCGCGGGCGTCGTCGAGGCGCGTGAAGCCGACGGGCAGGCCTTCGGGCTGGAAGAGCAGCATCGGTGGAAAGAGGTGCAGACCGCGCAAGGTAGCGCCGCGCGCCCCCACCGGACGACCGCCGCCGCGCCACGACGCCGTCGCCGCGCCACGCACACCAGGCCGGGCATGCCACCGTGGGCCACGGCGCCACCGCGGCGGTGCGGGTCGCGTGGCCGAAACGATCGTCCGGGGGCGTAGAGACGCATCGCCGATGCGTCTCTACCATGCGCTGCGTTCGCCACCATGGCCGCGCCACCGTCGGCCGCGCCCGAGCGCCGGTGCGGACGATTACCTTCTGGCGACGACCTCGCCCGCATCCGCGCCGACGCGTGCGGCGTCTCTATCCTGCCGCTCCTCCTTTCCAGACCCGCCCCGATGATCCGCCTCGACGCCCAGCCCGCCCTCGCCTTCCTCGCCCCCGACGCGCTCGATGTGCTGCGTCCGGCGGCCGTCGCCGCGCACCGCGCCGTGCTCGACGGGTCCGGCGCGGGCGGCGATGCGCTCGGGTGGCGCCGCCTGCTCCTCGCGCCCGACGAGGAGGAGCTTGCCCGCGTCGAGGCCGTCGCCGCGCGCATCCACAAGGAGGCCGATGTGCTCGTCTGCATCGGCATCGGCGGGTCGTTCCTCGGCGCGCAGGCCGTGCTCGACGCGCTCGGGTCGTACTTCGGCGAGGCGCACGGCGCCGGTTCGAAACGCGGACCGGAGATCGTCTTTGCCGGGCACCACATGAGCGGCGCCTACCACGAGCAGCTCCTCGCGCACCTGGAGGGCAAATCCGTCTTCGTCAACATCATCTCCAAGTCGGGCACGACGCTCGAACCGGCGCTCGCCTTTCGCCTCATCGAAGGGTGGATGCGCGAGACGTACGGCGAGGCCGAGGCCGCGCGCCGCATCGTCGCCACGACCGATTCGAGCAAGGGCGCCCTCCGCGGCCTCGCCGACGCGCGCGGCTACGAGACGTTCGTCATCCCCGACGATGTCGGCGGGCGCTTCTCGGTGCTCACGCCCGTCGGGCTGCTGCCCGTCGCCGCCGCCGGGCACGACATCCGCGCGCTCCTCGCCGGGGCCACCGAGATGTGCCACCAGCTCGAATCCGAGGACGACAACATCGCCATCGAGTACGCGAGCGTGCGCCGCGCCCTCCTCGACGTCGGCAAGACGACCGACCTGCTCGCCGTCTTCGAGCCGCGCCTGCGGGGCGTCGGGCAGTGGTGGCAGCAGCTCTACGGCGAGAGCGAGGGCAAGGACGGGACGGGCATGTTTCCGGTCTCCGTCCAGTACTCGACCGACCTCCACTCGCTCGGGCAGTACGTGCAGGACGGGATGCGGACGCTCGCGGAGACCTTCCTGATGGTCGAATCCGACGAAGGCACGCTCCCCGCGCCCCGCCGCCGACGACAACGCCGACGGCCTCGACTACCTCGTCGGGCAGCCGTACACGCACATCAACCGGCAGGCGTACGAAGGCACGCTCGGCGCGCACGTGGCCGGCGGCGTCCCGGCGATGACGGTGTGGATGGACGAGGTCTCGCCGCGCTCGCTCGGCGAGTTGATCTACGTCTTCGAGCACGCCGTCGCGGTCAGCGGCTACCTGCTCGGCGTCAACCCGTTCGACCAGCCGGGCGTGGAGGATTACAAGCAGCGCATGTTCCGCCTCCTCGGCAAGCCCGGCAGCGGCGATGCAGGCGCCTGATCTGGCGCGGATGCGGCACGTTCGCTTCCGCGCCGCCGCGTGCGTCGTGGGGATGGCGATGGGCGCGGCATCGGCCGCGCAGGCGCAGGACGTGCCGCCGCCGGATTCGCTGGCCTCCACCGAGACCGCCGTCTTCGACCCCTTCGCCACCTCCGCCCCGACGCTCCCGACGCGCGCCGCCTTTGCCCGCACGCGCGGCGTCGCCCTCCAGCTCACGAGTTCGGGCATCGGCGTCGGCACGGCGTCGAGCGCGCACATCGGCGGCGCCCTCTCGCTCGTGACCGAGGCGGTCGTCGGCGGCATCCGCGATGAGCGCGAGACCAAGTACGCCGGGCTCGGCGGGACGGCGATCCAGGCGAAGCGGACGTTCGTGGTCGCCGTCCCGCTGCGCGCCGGGCTGGCGGTGCGCGTCTTCGAGCGGTCGGTGGCGCCGAACGTGCGCCCGTACGTCGTCCTCGCCGGCGGCCCGACGTTCGCGTGGGCGTACCCGTACTTCGGCGACTGCAACGCGAACGGCAACCTCGACCCGTCGATCGACTGCGACGCCGATGGCGTGGTGACGCCGGGCGAGGGCGAGCGGACGCTCGGCTTCTTCGAGGCGCAGCGCCGCGGACGCGTCCTCATCGGCGCGGGCGGGCTCGTCGGCGCGGGCGCGCACGTCGGCTGGGGGCGGCGCGTGCAGGGCATCCGCCTCGCCTACCGCCTCGACGTCTTCCCGACCGGCGTCGCCCTCCTCGAAGCCCGCGTTCGCGGTCGGCAGCGCGTGTTCGGCTCGCCCGAGATCACGCTCACGTTCGGGCGCCTGCGGTGACGCGCCCGCTCACCCCCGCAACCGGGCGTGGGTGCGGCGGGCGATGTCGGCGATGGCGCGGTCGGCGTCGGCTTTGGCGTCGAAGCCCTTGGTGAGGACGACGAGCACGTACGGCGCCTTCCCGACGGGCTCGACGATGGCGGCGTCGTGGGCGTGGCGCGTGATCCAGCCGGTCTTGTGGGCGACGGGCGTGCCGGGTGGCAGCCCCGCCGGGATCTGCTCGTTGTAGCGCTGGCGGCGCATCACGGCCCGCATCTCGCCGTCGGCGGCGGGCGAGACGGCCTCTCCGTACGCGAGCCGGTCGAGGATCGTGGCGAGGTCGCGCGCGGTCGTCGTGTTGTTCAGCCCGGCCTCGAACGCCTTCGTGTCCTCGACGCCGCGCCGCACCTGCATCCGCGTCGTGCCGAGGCGCTCCATCGTCGCCTGCACGCGCGTGGCGCCAACGTGGCCGATGAGGAGGTTCGTGGCGAGGTTCGAGGAGACGGTGATCATGCGCTCGTCGAGGTCGCGGAGCGTCGTCTCCTGCCCGAGCATCGCCGTCAGGCTGTCTTCGGGATCGGCGCCGAGCACGTACTCCGATCCGTCGACGATCGAGCGGAAGCGGTCGACGACGCGCATCCGGTCGTCGAGCGAGCGCTCGCCCGCCGCCACCTGCCGGTAGAGTTCGATCATCACGGGCACCTTCATCGTCGAGGCGGCGTGGACGAGCGAGTCGGCGCCGAGATCGACCGTCACGCCCGTCGCCCTGTCGCGCACCGCGACGCCGATGAATGCGTCGGGATGTGCCGCCCGAACGGCCTCGATGTCGGCCACGAGCGCCGCTGTGCGCGCGGCGGCGGAGGGCGCAGGCGGCGGCATCACCGGCACCGGGCGCGGCCCGCACGCGGCGAGGCCGAGGAGAAGGACGGCAGCAAGAACACGCATTCGAACGGGGTGGATGAACCGCCAATGTACCCCGCCGCGCCGCGCGTCCTTCACGCTCCGCCGCCCTGCCGCCCGCGCACATCGCGCCACGAAACGGGCCTCCCGGATACAACGACACCTGTCAGGTGCGGGGACCTGACAGGTGCGTGCGCGGCGCGGCCGCGCCCCCCGGCGGGTGGGCCTCAGCGCACGACGACGCTGCGCGCGGCGGTGAAACGCTCGCCGGTGATGCGGACGATGTAGACGCCCGCGGCGAAGCGGGCGCGGTCGAGCGTCACCTCGGTCGTGCCGTCGGCGGCGCCCTCGAAGAGCGTCGCCACGCGGCGTCCGGTCACGTCGAAGGCCTCGATGCGGAGCGTCTGGGCCTCGCGCGGGGTCACGCCGAGCACGACGCGGCCGCTGCTGCGCACCTGCGAGACGGCGACATCGCCCTCGGGCGCAATCGCCACCTCGACCGATCCGGAGACCGTCGCTGTGCCGTCGAGGTCGCGCTGGACGAGGCGGAAGGTGTGGCGCCCGGCGCTCAGGCCGTCGATGCGCTGCTCGTAGGGCGTGCGCTCGCTCGTCGTGCCGCGCCCGGCGGCGAAGGCGACCTCGGCCCACGCGGTGCCACGACGCGTCTCAACCGAAAACCCGGTGTTGTTCGTCTCGCTCTCCGTCGTCCAGCGAAGCACGGCAGCATGTCCGTCGGCGGCGGCGGTGAAGGCGCTCAGTTCGACGGGCAGGGTCGACGGCGAGAGCGTGTAGTTGGCGCCGCCGTTGGTGTTGTTGTTGAGCGTCTTGATGTCCGCGTCCGAGCCACCGGCGGCGGGGGCGGCGGTACTGGTGAAGACGTAGTAGAAGTCGTCGTTGCCGGGGTCTTCGGCGGCGGCGGCGGGGATCGAGAAGGTGCAGCTCGTGCCCGCGCACGAGGCGGCTCCGACGGTCGAGGTGGCAAATCCGTCGGTCGTGTAGCGGATGTAGACGGTCTCGCTGCTCACCGGGGCGCTGATGGTTGCGGTCACGGCGACCGGAGCCGCCGGGAGGCGCGTCGCGCTGTCGTCGGTGACGGAGGTGACGGTGACGGGCGCCGCGGTGAGTTCGAACCAGATCGCGTTCGTGTTCGCGTACCCGCTGTCCTGCCAGCGGACGACGTAGTACCGGCCCGCCGTGAGCGTGACCGAGTTGTTGGCGCCTTCCTTCGTGTAGCCCTGCACGGTGTTGAAGGCGACTGCCACGCCGCCCCACTTGTTCTGGAAGTAGTTGGTTGTGGGGCCGGAGGTGAAGAGCCACGGGTTGGTACCCGCCGCGAGGGTCGTCCCGGCGAGGATGACGCCGCTCTTGTAGGTCGGCAGGCCGACGGAGGCGTCGGGCAGGAACTGGCCCCCCACCCTCTGGACGCCTGCGATTTCGACGGCGTTCGGCGGGTTGGCGAAGCTGTCGTACGAGCCGGGCATGTTGAGGCCTTCGGGCGCGAAGATCTGCGCGTGCGCCGCGCCGGTCGTGCCGAGGGCGAGGAGGAGCGTAGCGAGTCGTTTCATCTGCGGAAAAGGAAGGCTTGAGGAGGGAAGGACGAAGAGGAATGGACCGATGGTAAGCGCTTACACAGCCTCTCCGCAAGCCCCTCGCGCCGCACCGTTCCCCCTGCCGTCTCGGCTCCGCTGCCCCGACCCGTTCGGCGCAGCGGAGCACGGCGGGACGTGCAAGCACGTCCCCTACGAATGCCCGGCAACACGAACCCACATCCATACGGCGCCGCACGGCAGTGTAGGGGCGGGTTTCAAACCCGCCCGCGCCGCGCCACCCATCGCGCCCGCACCCATCCCCAACCCATCACCGCGCCACCACGACCGAGCGTGTGCGCGTGCCGGACGCCGTGGTCAGGCGGAGGGCGTAGAGGCCGGGCGCGAGGCCGCTCACGTCGAGGCGGTGTTCCTGCGCGTCGTCCGCGGCATCGAGCGGACGGGCGGCGACGGTGCGGCCGAGGACATCGACGAGTGCGAGGGTGCCGACCTCTCCGCCGGTCGACGCGCGCACCGTCAGCACATCGCGCGCGGGCGAGGGCCAAGCGTCGAGGGCGATCTCGGCGCGCGGCGGCGCCTCGGCCCGCTCGGTGCTCACGACGCGCGCGGCGCTGAAGCCGGTCACGACCGAGATGCCGCCGACAGTGTATGTGCCGGTCGCGGTCGTCGTGATCGGGAACGTCGCCGGGCCGCGCGAGGCCGGGCGCTGCGCGCGGAAGGTCGTCGTGGTGCCGGCGGCGGCAAACGTCGGCGCGCCGGCCTCGAACCGCTCGTTCTCCGCCGCGCCGTAGACGACGAGCCGCAGCCCTTGACCGGGGTTCAGCCGCCCGAAGCCGGTCACGTCACCTTCGTTGCCGAGCACCTCGAGGACGAGGTCGCTCACGCCGTCCCACCGCGCCGAGAGGCCGTTTCTCGCGATGCCTGCGACGCCGTTGCCGCAGGTGTTCGACCCGCCGCCGGTGACGAAGGTCAGGTTGCAGACCGCCACGACATCGCCGGCCGCGAGCGCCCGCGTGCCGACGCGCATCTGCGCCGCGTCGGCGGCGCGGAGGACGACGTAGTGCAGCTTGCCGCCCGGCGCGGCGGCCACCGTGAAGGGCAGCGCCGGTTCGCCCGGCTGCTGCGGGTAGAGGCCGGTCGGGGCGTACCAGGCGTAGTTGCCGCCGTCGGCCTTGACGTAGGCGCGCCCGTCCTCGAAGACGCGGCTCGACTGGAAGAGGTAGGCGTCGGAGTAGTCGCGGAGTTCGACGTTGCGCCACGCCGTATCGACGAATCCCTCCTGAAGCGCCCCATCGCCGCGGTCGTTGAAGGTGACGACGGCGCCCGTCTTGGCCGTCCCGTCGCCCGCGCGGCGGATCGCCCAGAAGTCCTGCGCCGACGAGCCGGGCTGGTAGAAGGGCGCGAGGAAGCTCATCTGCGCCGATTCGCCGCTCGCCGTGCTGCGGCGGAGCGCCATCAGCCACGCCATCTCGTCGCCGAGCCCGTACCAGAAGAAGTCCTTGTAGAAGACCGTCGGGCGGCCCTCGGCGGCCATCAGGTACGCGTAGGCGAGGTGCTTGCGCGCGGTGACGGGGTCGTGGCCAGTGTCGGTCGAGAAGGTCAGGCAGGCGGTGCGGAAGCGGATCGGGCAGTCCGAACCGGCGGGCGAGTAGCCGACGCGGTCGAAGTCGTGGTTCTCGACGAACGTGACGACCGATCCGGCGTCGAGGCCCGAAAAGTGCAGGCCGGTCGTGTTGAGGCGGCCCATGTCGAAGCCGCCATTCCCGTCGGCCATCTCTTTCAACCCGAAGCGCAGGCCGAAGTCGAAGACGGCGAGGGCGGCCTTGCGGCTGCCGCTCCCGAACGAGGCCACTTGCCGCTGGTAGTCGAGGATCTCCGCCGTCGAGCCGAAATACTCGCCGACGGTGAACGGCGCCTCGCCCGCGCGCAGCTCGCGCAGCCACGGCGAGAGGAAGCCGGGCTCGATGTGCTTGATCGCGTCGACGCGGATCTCGTCGAAGCCGGCGCCGCCCACGCTCGCCGGGGCCACGAGCCAGCGTCCCCAGACGACGAGGCTGTCGCCCGCGCGCCCGAGCGTGTGCGGGCCGTTGAACCACCCGCCGGGAATGGTCTGGTCGGACTGCTGGAAGTAGCCGATGTCCTGCCCGAAGATGTTGTTGTGGTACGGCGCCGCCTCGTCGCAGTGCGGCGCGGTCGGGTTGAAGGTCGTCGAGTCGGCGGGGAAGCGGCGGCTGCCGGGCCGGAAGACGGTGAAGCGCCGGTTGGTGCTGCCGCCGCAGGCGGGGAGGGCGGTCGCGTCGCCGCCGTCGCGGTGGTTGACGACGGCGTCGACCATCACGCGGAGGCCTGCGCCGTGCAGCGAGGCCATCATCCCGTCGAACTGCGCCTTGTTGCCGAACCGCGTGCGGCTCGTGCCCTTCTGGATGAACTGCCCGAAGTCGTAGTAGTCGTACAGGTCGTAGCCCATCGAGAGGCGCCCCGATCCACCCTTCGCGGGCGAGGGGATCCAGACGGTGGCAAACCCGGCGCCTGCGATCTTCGGCGCGTTGACGGCGAGCGAGTCCCACCAGATGCCGCCGCTCGCGGTGTTGATGTCGCCCGGATGCGTGTTCCAGTAGAAGCCCTGGAGCAGCACGTCGGAGACGCCGGGCGTCTGCGCGCGCACGGGCGCGGCGGCGGCCAAGAGGGCGAGGGCGGCGAGGGACGGACGGAAACGCATCGGAGCGGGAAAGTCGGGCGGCAAGGGAAAGCTCGCTCATCGGTCCAAGACGAACGACCGACGACAAACCGACCAACGTCAGTTGTAGCGCGGGTCGGCGGGGAAGTGGGCGAGATGGCTGTACGGCTCGCCCATCTCGCGCAGCACGGTGCGCCAGAGCGCCGTCGGGGCCATCGAGAAGACGTGCTCGGCGCGCCCGCGGTGGAGAATCCATCCGCCGGTTTCGACCTCGTCGGCGAGTTGCCCGGCGCTCCATCCGGCATAGCCGACGAAGAAGCGGAAGTCGCCGAGCCGCTCGGCAGGCGTCTGCGCGTCGCCGTCCGCCGCGTGGCCGGTCAGGTGGGCGCCGATGTCGGAGAGGGTGCCGCCCCAGGCGATGCCGTCCGTGACCGGGTCGCTGTCGGCGAGGACGTCGGGGCGTCGGTGGAGGACGTGGAGCGTGTCCGGCCCGACCGGCCCGCCGCGCCGCACGGGCACCTCGACGCTCCGGTCGCCGCCGCGGACGCTCACCGTGGCGTCGAGCGGGTCGGTGAGGACGAGGCCGAACGAGCCGCCCTCGTCGTGCGCGCAGACGAGCACGACGGCGCGGACGAAGTGCAGGTCGTCGAGCACGGGCGGGGCGACGAGGAGCACGCCGGGGGCGAGGACGAGGGAGGGCGAGACGTCGGGCATCGGGGGCCGGGGGAAGGAGCGGCAGGGGCGGTGCGGGGTGCAGGCACAAGAAACGGCGTCGCCGGGCGACGGCCGCGCGGGGCGGCGTTCCTGCACCGTGCAGGCGTGGCAGCACCCTGTCAGGTCCCCGCACCGGACGGGGGTTTCGGAGAGCAGACGACGGGGGGCGGAACGGCGGAACGGGCGTGCGGCGGCGGCTACCTTACGGCCTTTCCCCACCTCCAGGATGTTCATCTCGTTCGAAGGCCTCGACGGCAGCGGCAAGACCACGCAGATCGACCGTCTCGATGCCCGCCTGCGCGCGCACGGTCGCACGGTCGCGCGCGTGCGAGAGCCCGGCGGCAGCGTCCTCGGCGAGGCCGTCCGCGCGCTCCTGCTCGACCCGTCGATGGCCATCGTGCCGCGCGCCGAACTGCTGCTTTTCGCCAGCGCCCGCGCCCAACTCTGCGACACGGCCATCGCCCCGGCCCTCGCGCGCGGAGAAATCGTCCTCGCCGACCGCTTCTTCGACTCGACGACCGCCTACCAGGGCGGCGGACGCGGCGTGGCCGATGCCGCGTGGCTCGACGCCTTCCACCGCTTTGCGACCGGTGGCATCGTCCCCGCGCGCACCTACCTGCTCCGCCTCGACCCCGATGCCGCCCTCGCGCGCCGCGCCGGACGCGCCGAAGACCGGATGGAAGCCTCCGGCGACGCCTTCTTCCGCCGCGTCGCCGCTGCCTACGACACCCTCGCGGCTGCCCACCCCGAGCGCATCCACGTCCTCGACGCCGCCCGCCCGCCCGACGCCCTCGCCGCCGACCTCTGGGCCGACCTCGCCCCCCGCCTCGCCCTCCCGGCCTGACCTCGCCCGCCCGGTTGACCATGCCTCGTTGGGGACGTGCTCGCGCATCCCCAACGAGGCGATGGTTGTGCCAGCCCACGCCCACCGCGGCGGCAGAGGAACAGCGGATTCACGCCCCGGTACGGCCCTCTGCTCTTTCCCTGGCCCCCTTCGTTTCGCCCCCGCCGCCGCCGATGCAGCACTTCTCCGACGAACAGGTCGAGGCCGCCCGCGCCCGCTTTCGCACGCACCTGCGCGAACGCGGCCAGCGGCAGACGCCCGAGCGCTTCGCCGTGCTCGACGAGGTCTACCGCACCGGCGAACACCTCGACGCCGACACGCTCTACGCCCGCCTCCGCGAGCAGAACCTGCCGGTGAGCCGCGCGACCGTCTACAACACCCTCGACCTGCTCGTCTCCTGCGGCCTCGCCGCGCGCCACCAGTTCGGGCAGACGCAGGCGCGCTACGAACGCGCGTTCTCGTACGGACAGCACGACCACCTCATCTGCCTCGACTGCGGCGAGATCTACGAGTTCTGCGACCCGCGCCTGCGCGAGACCGAGACGATGATCGGCGACATCTACGGCTTCCGCATCGCCCAGCACGCGCTCACGCTCTACGGCCACTGCGGGCAGACGCCGTGCCCGCACCGGGTGTCGGCGGCGGCTGCCGGGTAAAGGAATCGCGGCGCCCTTGACGTTTCGCTCCCGGCGTCGTTCCTTGTGTGCCACCCCTGCCGTCCGCTCGCGGACCCATCTCTCCCGTATGCGCGCCCTCCTCGTCGCCCTCGTCCTCTGCCTCGCCAGCGCCTCGGTGGCGCTCGGGCAGACGGTGCGGCTCGCCGAGCAGCGGATCGAGCAGCGCGACGCCCGCGTCATCCTCACGTGGCGCACCGCGGCTGAAGTCGGCGTTCAGGGCTACGAAGTGCTCCGCCGCTCGGCCTCGACGGGAGGCGAGTACGTGCGCCTCGGCGACGTGAGCGTCCACGGCACGACGCGCGCCTACGAGTTCGTCGACGACGGGCTCTACAAGAACGCGACCGTGCAGGCCGACTACCAGGTCGTCGCCGTCCTCGCGGGCGGCGTCCGGCAGGTGCTCTTCGCCGCGCAGGTCAACTACACGACCACCGGGCTGCGCCGCACGTGGGGCAGCTTGAAGGCGATGTTCCAGTGAGCGCGCCCGGCATCGGACGTGTGGAAGGTGGGGATGGATCGCCCGCAGCGCCTCCGGATGCTCAGGCAGACGCGCCTGGACCGACGCTTCTCGTCTCCGGTGCCCGCATCGCTCGGACGCTCGACCGCCTGGCCGCTGAGGTCGTCGAACATCACCGCGGCGCCGACGGCCTCGTCGTCGTCGGCATCCGCACGCGCGGCGACGCCCTCGCCGATGCCCTCGCCGCCCGCATCGCCACGCTCGTCGGCCACGACGTGCCCTCCGTTGGCCTTGACGTATCGTCCTACCGCGACGACCGCCCGGCCCCGACAGCGAACGATGCCCCCGAGGCGATGCCGCCCCTCGACGGCGCCACCGTCCTCCTCGTCGACGACGTCCTGCACACGGGCCGGACGATCCGCGCCGCCCTCGACGCCGTCGTCCGTGCCGGGCGCCCGGCGCAGATCCGCCTCGCCGTCCTCGTGGACCGTGGCGCGCGCGAGTTTCCCGTCCGCGCCGACTACGTGGGCCGAACGCTTCCCGTCCGCCCGTCCGAACGCGTCCGCATCGAGCCCGGCGAGGGCTTCGCCGTCTACCTCGACCCGGCCTGACGCGGCGCTCTATATAAGAGGAGCCGCGACCAGGTTCAGCGCGGCACCCGGAGCGAGTCGACCGCTGTCGTGTCCGCCGTCAGGTAGAGGCGCACCTCGAAGCCCCCGCGTACGCGCGTGCCCGCTGCGCGGCTCTGGCGCATCACCGGACGCCCCTCCGGGTTGCCCTGCCCGTCATCGACGACGAGCGCGCGCAGCCGGGTTTGCAGCAGCGTCGCCCGCGCCTGCGCAACCGTCTGCCCCGTCACGTCGGGCACAAGCTCCATCCGGTCGCTCGGCCCGGTCGAGTAATACAGGACGATCCCCGTGCCCGGCGACACATCGGCGCCTGCGCCGGGGGCCTGCTGGGTGATCGTGTTGCGGTACGGGGAGGGGATGGTGTCGGGGCGCTCCTCCGTGATGGCGAGGTCGAGCGACTGGATGCGCGTCCGAGCCTCCCGTAGCGACGCCCCGACGAGGTCCGGCACCCGCACGCGCGGCTGCGCGCCCTCGTTCACTGTCAGTACGACGATGCGTCCCGGCTTGACCGTATGCCCCGGCGCCGGGTCCTGCTCGATCACCTGCCCGCGAGGAAGCTCGGGGTTGTACCGGCGCGGCAGCTTCTCCACCTGAAGCCCCGCCGCCATGAGCCGCGCCTCGGCATCGGTGTAAGGCGTGCGCGCGACATCGGGCACCGCGACCGCCACCGAGTGCCGCGTGTACCACGGCATCGCCGCCTGATCGACGATCACGTAGACAAGGACGGCGAGAGCGAACAGACCGGCGATTCCGAGCCAGAAGAAGGGGTTGGCGAAGCGGCGAAGCATGTCGTGGGGAGATGAATGCGGCAAAACACGGCGGCAGAGGCCATTGTTGCCTCACAGGAGATCACCGCGGAGACAAGGCACAGCCGAGCGAATGGATACGGTTCACGGAACGTCAGCCTTTGCTTCACTCAAACGCCACTGCGAGGCTGAAACTGCCCTTGGCGACCCTTGTAGGAGACGACCTGCCGCCGCTGGGCGGCTCGTTCTTTGGAGAGGTGACCACGAAACGAAGGGTTTGTGAAGCGCGGCACGATAGTTGCTTTCGCCCCACGAACCACCGTATGTTACTCGTCCTGCCACTGCGGCAGGCGCGCCACCAGGGCAACCGGAAACGGATCAACTGAGAAGCGCGGGTGAATCGCCTCACCAAACTTGACAAGTATGTTCGCAACCCCTATCTTTGCGAGTCTGTGCCTGACCGAAGTCAGCCGCTCATCTGAGCGGCCTTCGTGAAAGCACTGAGAAACGAAAGTTTCTCTTGACTTGGGGGCTACGGATTGCGTAACCTACTCGTCCGCTCCGAACGGAGCGCGCCCTTAGTGGCAACGGTTCTTTGATAAGATTGGAAGCATAGCGAGTCCGAGTCAATTCTGATGAGCGCTCGAAAGAGCGAGCGAGAAGTGAGAGACGCCAATCAACTACTCCACATACAACGGAGAGTTTGATCCTGGCTCAGGACGAACGCTGGCGGCGGGCTTAATACATGCAAGTCGAACGAGACCTTCGGGTCTAGTGGCGCACGGGTGCGTAACACGTAGGTAACCTGCCCTAGAGTGGGGAATAACTCCGCGAAAGCGGAGCTAATACCGCATATTGACATGAGTGGACATCCATTTTTGTTGAAAGCTATATGCGCTCTAGGATGGGCCTGCGGCGGATTAGGTAGTTGGTAGGGTAATGGCCTACCAAGCCGACGATCCGTAGCTGGTCTGAGAGGATGATCAGCCACACTGGCACTGAGACACGGGCCAGACTCCTACGGGAGGCAGCAGTAAGGAATATTGCGCAATGGGGGAAACCCTGACGCAGCCACGCCGCGTGGAGGATGACACTGCTCTGCAGCGTAAACTCCTTTTATATGGGAAGAACAGCGCAGTCGCTGCGAAATGACGGTACCATATGAATAAGCACCGGCTAACTCCGTGCCAGCAGCCGCGGTAATACGGAGGGTGCAAGCGTTGTCCGGAATCACTGGGTGTAAAGGGTGTGTAGGCGGAACGATAAGTCTAGGGTGAAAGCCCGCAGCTCAACTGCGGAACTGCCCTTGATACTGTCGATCTTGAGTCCCGGAGGGGTGGCTGGAATTCGTGGTGTAGCGGTGAAATGCGTAGATATCACGAGGAACACCTAAGGCGTAGGCAGGTCACTGGACGGGTACTGACGCTGAGGCACGAAAGTGTGGGGAGCAAACAGGATTAGATACCCTGGTAGTCCACACTGTAAACGATGGACGCTCGGTGTTGCGGCTTTTAGCTGCAGTGCCTAAGCAAACGCGTTAAGCGTCCCACCTGGGGAGTACGCTCGCAAGAGTGAAACTCAAAGGAATTGACGGGGGCCCGCACAAGCGGTGGAGCATGTGGATTAATTCGATGCAACGCGAAGAACCTTACCCAGGCTCGAACGCTACCGGACAACCCTTGAAAGGGGGTCTTCTTCGGACTGGTAGCGAGGTGCTGCATGGCTGTCGTCAGTTCGTGTCGTGAGATGTTGGGTTAAGTCCCGCAACGAACGCAACCCCTATCGTTAGTTACCAGCGAGTCATGTCGGGGACTCTAACGAGACTGCCTGCGCAAGCAGTGAGGAAGGTGGGGATGACGTCAAGTCATCATGGCCCTTACGCCTGGGGCTTCACACGTGCTACAATGGACGGTACAACGGGCTGCTACTTCGCGAGAAGATGCCAATCCCCAAAGCCGTTCTCAGTTCGGATCGTAGTCTGCAACTCGACTACGTGAAGCTGGAATCGCTAGTAATCGCGTATCAGCAACGACGCGGTGAATACGTTCCCGGGCCTTGTACACACCGCCCGTCAAGCCATGGAAGCCTGGAGCACCCGAAGTCCGTAACCGAACCCGCAAGGGACGGAGCGGCCGAAGGTGAGCCCGGTAACTGGGGCTAAGTCGTAACAAGGTAGCCGTACCGGAAGGTGCGGCTGGATCACCTCCAATTTCTTTAGTGTCCTCACTTCTTAAGAATTGGCTCGACTCGCTATGCTTCCCTCTTATCAAAAAGCTTTCGTTCTTTCTGAACAACGGTGAAATACCCGCTCTCGTCTGAGAGCACGCCCTACTGGGTGGGATACCTACCTGGGACTGTAGCTCAGGTGGTTAGAGCGCACGCCTGATAAGCGTGAGGTCGGAGGTTCAACTCCTCCCAGTCCCACACGGGACAAGTCCTGTCGGTGGCGTGATTCAGACGGGGTTATAGCTCAGTTGGTAGAGCACCTGCTTTGCAAGCAGGGGGTCGTCGGTTCGAATCCGTCTAACTCCACCTGCTGCTCATGATGAAGCCAGACAGCACCCGCCGGTGCCGATGCTTTCGAGCAGCCGTTCTTTGACATGTTGTGATTTCCGTCGAGAGAGAGATATCACTCCTCGGTATGGTTGAGGCCATGCTGGGGATGTAGAGGTAACCGAGCGAGCGAGTGTGTTAGGATCGCCGTGCCTAATAGGTGGCACGGTGGAAGCAAGAAAGGGCGCGTGGTGGATGCCTTGGCATGGACAGGCGATGAAGGACGCGATAAGCTGCGAAAAGCCACGGGGAGCTGCACCAAAGTGTTGATCCGTGGGTCTCCGAATGGGGCAACCCAGCAGGTTGAAGACCTGTTACTCCGCGCTGAATACATAGGCGCGGTAGAGCGAACCCGGAGAACTGAAACATCTAAGTACCCGGAGGAAAATAAATCAATAGAGATTCCCCTAGTAGTGGCGAGCGAACGGGGAAAAGCCCAAACCTGACTGGTTACGGCCAGTCAGGGGTTGTAGGGCCGCATAACGGTATTCGTAAGTCGAAGTCGAAGCTTCTGGAAAGGAGCACCACAGCAGGTGATAGTCCTGTAGACGTATGACAAGCGAGCCAGCGGATACCCTGAGTACCACGGGACCGGAGAAATCCTGTGGGAATCTGCCAGCACCATCTGGTAAGGCTAAATACTCGTCCATGACCGATAGCGAACCAGTACCGTGAGGGAAAGGTGAAAAGCAAGCCTAGTAGGCTAGTTAAATAGTACCTGAAACCACGCGCTTACAACCAGTCGGAGCCCCTTAGTGGGGTGACGGCGTGCCTTTTGCATAATGACCCTACGAGTTACGCCTCACTGGCAAGGTTAAGGTGTTCAGCACCGGAGCCGTAGCGAAAGCAAGTCTGAATAGGGCGATGAGTCAGTGGGGGTAGACGCGAAACCAAGTGAGCTACCCTTGGCCAGGTTGAAGCGTGGGTAAGACCACGTGGAGGACCGAACCGATAAGCGTTGAAAAGCTTCCGGATGAGCTGAGGGTAGGGGTGAAAGGCCTATCAAACTTGGAGATAGCTCGTACTCCCCGAAATGTATTTAGGTACAGCGTCGATTGTGTCTGCTGGAGGTAGAGCACTGATTGGGCTAGGGCCCTTCACCGGGTACCAAACCCTGACAAACTCCGAATGCCAGCAGAATTGAGATCGGCAGTAAGGGCGCGGGTGATAAGATCCGTGTCCGAGAGGGAAACAACCCAGACCGACAGCTAAGGTCCCCAAGTCTATGCTAAGTTGATCAAAGGGGGTCGGACTGCAGTGACAACCAGGATGTTGGCTTAGAAGCAGCCATTCATTTAAAGAGTGCGTAATAGCTCACTGGTCGAGCGGTCCGGCATCGAAAATTTTCGGGCATCAAGCATAGCACCGAAGCTTCGGATTTAGTCCTGCCCTTGTGGCAGGGCCTAAGTGGTAGGGGAGCATTCCAGCGGCACTGAAGCGGTCTTGTGAAGGGCCGTGGAGCTTCTGGAAAAGAAAATGTAGGGATGAGTAACGATAAGACAGGAGAATAACCTGTCCGCCGTAAGCCTAAGGGTTCCTGCTCAACGTTAATCGGAGCAGGGTTAGTCGGGTCCTAAGCCGAGGCCGAAAGGCGTAGGCGATGGCAAGCCGGTCAACATTCCGGCACCCGTCAAAGGACGTTTAAATGCAAGGCGTGACGCAGGAGCGTAAGGTCCGCGATCTGACGGATGATCGTTGAAGCGCGTAGGGCGACCGGTAGGCAAATCCGCTGGTCATTAAGCCTGAAACGTGATAGTAGGGGAAGCCTTCGGGCGGAACCATAGTGGCCCCAAGCATGCTGCCAAGAAAAGCGTCGTGTATATGTCCTAGACGGCCCGTACCGTAAACCGACACAGGTAGGCGAGGAGAGTATCCTAAGGCGCTCGAGTGATGCACAGCTAAGGAACTCGGCAAATTGGCCTCGTAACTTCGGGAGAAGAGGCGCCCACCCCCACTAAAAGCAAGGGTGGGCCGCAGTGAAAAGGCCCAAGCGACTGTTTAGCAAAAACACAGCTCTCTGCTAACTCGTAAGAGGATGTATAGGGAGTGACACCTGCCCGGTGCTGGAAGGTTAAGGAAGGGGGTCAGCCGCAAGGTGAAGCTCTTAACCGAAGCCCCAGTAAACGGCGGCCGTAACTATAACGGTCCTAAGGTAGCGAAATTCCTTGTCGGGTAAGTTCCGACCTGCACGAATGGTGTAACGACTTGGGCACTGTCTCGGCTGTGCGCTCGGTGAAATTGTGGTGCCGGTGAAGACGCCGGCTACCCGTAGCGGGACGGAAAGACCCCATGCACCTTTACTGCAGCTTGGCATTGACTTTGACCAAAGTATGTGTAGGATAGGCGGGAGACTATGAAGCAGCGGCGCCAGCCGTTGTGGAGTCACCCTTGAAATACCGCCCTTGCTTTGGTTGAAGCCTAACCCGCAGCCGTTATCCGGCTGGGGAACAGTGTCAGGTGGGTAGTTTGACTGGGGCGGTCGCCTCCTAAAAAGTAACGGAGGCTTTCAAAGGTACCCTCAGCACGGTCGGTAATCGTGCGCAGAGCGTAAAGGCATAAGGGTGCTTGACTGCAAGACACACAGGTCGAGCAGGTGCGAAAGCAGGACTTAGTGATCCGGTGGTTCCGAATGGAAGGGCCATCGCTCAAAGGATAAAAGGTACGCTGGGGATAACAGGCTGATCTCCGCCAAGAGTTCATATCGACGCGGAGGTTTGGCACCTCGATGTCGGCTCATCGCATCCTGGGGCTGAAGAAGGTCCCAAGGGTTGGGCTGTTCGCCCATTAAAGCGGTACGCGAGCTGGGTTCAGAACGTCGTGAGACAGTTCGGTCCCTATCTGCTACGGGCGTTGGAGATTTGAGCGGATCTGACACTAGTACGAGAGGACCGTGTTGGACTGACCTCTAGTGCACCTGTTGTGGCGCCAGCTGCATCGCAGGGTAGCTACGTTGGGAAGGGATAAGCGCTGAAAGCATCTAAGCACGAAGCCCACCGCAAGACGAGATCTCCCTTATGAGCCGTTGTAGACTACAACGTTGATAGGCGATAGGTGTACGCACAGTGATGTGTTTAGCCGAGTCGTACTAATCGCTCATGCGGCTTCCACCATCATGCCACCTATTAGGCGCGGTCCTGACCGCTCGCCGCTAGGTGCCTCGTCTTTCCTCGACGGAAATCACTCCATGTCATTCACTTTCCGGTGACTATGGCACGGGGGTCCCACCTCTTCCCATTCCGAACAGAGTCGTTAAGCCCCGTTGCGCCGATGGTACTGCCCTTCGTGGTGGGAGAGTAGGTCGTTGCCGGATTTCTTCCGAGAGCCCCGATACGCGTTTGCGTGTCGGGGCTCTCTTTGTTTGGCGTGGTCTCAAAGCAGTCTCCTGCGCTCTCCCCGCACGAGGCTTCCACGGCAGGGCGGGCACACGATAACTCTGGCCGATGGATTCCTCTGGACAGATTCGGAAGCGAGACGCTCAAACGCGCTGGAAACGTGGGTGGGCCTCTCGCCTCGCGAAAGAGCCTGACCGAGCCGACCTGGTCTGGACTCAATACAAGGCAGCGTGCTCTGGCCCTGGCTTCCACGGCTCTTTCGCGGCCGAGGGGCCGCCCTGCAACTACCTTGCGTCTGAACCCGACCGACGCGCCGTGACCTCCGCCGATTCGACCGCCCCATCGTCCACGACGCCTGAGACTGCGCCTGGCATCACGGACGAGATCGTCCGCCAGCACGGGCTTTCCGGCGACGAATACGCCGTCATCGTCGACAAACTCGGGCGCGTGCCGACGATCGTCGAACTGGGGATCTACTCGGTGATGTGGTCGGAGCACTGCTCGTACAAGAACTCGATTGCGCTCCTGAAGACGCTTCCGCGCGAAGGGCCGGGACTGCTCGTCGGGGCGGGCGAGGAGAACGCGGGACTCGTTGACCTCGGTGGCGGACTTGCGTGCGCTTTCAAGATCGAGAGCCACAACCACCCGTCGGCGGTCGAGCCGTACCAGGGTGCGGCGACAGGCGTCGGTGGCATCCAGCGGGACATTTTCACCATGGGTGCGCGGCCCATCGCCAGCCTCAACTCGCTGCGCTTCGGGCAGCTCGACTCGGCGCGCACGCGCTGGCTCGTCGATGGCGTCGTGCGCGGCATCGGCGGCTATGGCAACAGCTTTGGCGTGCCGACGGTCGCGGGAGATGTGTTCTTCGACCCATCGTATGAGGGCAATCCGCTCGTGAACGCGATGTCGGTGGGGCTCGTGCGTGTCGGTGAGACGGCGAGTGCGACAGCGGACGTGCCCGGGGCGCGCGTCTACATCGTTGGGTCGGCCACCGGGCGCGACGGCATCCACGGGGCCACGTTCGCCTCGGAAGAACTCAGCGACGAGAATGAGGCGCGGCGGCCCAACGTGCAGGTCGGCGATCCCTTCACCGAAAAGCTCCTGCTGGAGGCCACGCTCGATGCGATCCGCGCGGGCGTCGTCGCGGGTATCCAGGACATGGGTGCCGCGGGAATCACGTGCTCGTCGTGCGAGATGAGCGCCAAGGGAGGCTGCGGGATGGAACTCGACCTCGAACGCGTGCCCGCGCGCGAGGCGGGGATGACGCCGTACGAGCTGATGCTGAGCGAGAGTCAGGAGCGGATGCTGATCGTCTGCGTGCCTGGCCGCGAGGCCGACCTCGAAGCCGTCTTCGACCGTTGGGACCTCCACGTCGCCGACATCGGCACGGTCACCACCGACGGCTTCGTGCGCGTGCGGTGGCACGGCGAGACCGTCGCCTGCGTGCCCGCCGAGCACCTCGTCCTCGGTGGCGGCGCGCCTGTGTATCACCGCGAGCAGCGGCGGCCCGACTACCTCGACGATGTGCAGTCGTTCGACCTGCGCACGCTCGACGACCTCGATGCCGACAGCGCCCGCGCGGCCCTGATTGCGCTCCTCGGCAGCCCGAACATCGCCTCGAAGCGGTGGATCTTCGAGCAGTACGACACCCACGTGCGCACGAACACGGTCGTCGGGCCGGGGCCGAGCGATGCGGCCGTCGTGCGGATCAAGGGCGAAGACGGCGAAACGTCCGACCGCGCGCTCGCTCTCAAGACCGACTGCAACAGCCGCTACGTCTACCTCAACCCGCGGCGCGGCGCGCGCATCGCGGTCGCCGAGGCGGCGCGCAACGTCGTCTGCGCGGGCGGGCAACCGCTCGCCATCACCAACTGCCTGAACTTCGGCAACCCGCACAAGCCCGAGGTCTACTACACGTTCGCGGAAGCCGTCGGCGGCATCGGCGACGCCTGCCGCGTGCTCGACACGCCGGTGACGGGCGGCAACGTGTCGTTCTACAACGAAAGTCCCGGGGAGGGCGGCACCACGCGCGCCGTTTTCCCGACGCCGACGATCGGGATGCTCGGTCTCGTCGACAGCCTCGCGCACGTCACGACGGCGGGCTTCAAGGCGGCGGGCGAGGGCGTGTTTCCTGCTGACGCCGATCGGGTGGCGCCACAAGAACGACGCGGGCGGGTCGGAATACCTCGCCACCGTGCACGGCCTGACGACCGGCGACGCGCCACACCTCAACCTCTACGAAGAGCGCGCGGTGCAGGCGACGATGCTGCGGCTCATCCGCGCCGGCCTCGTCACTGCTGCGCACGACGTATCCGACGGGGGTCTCGGAGTTTGCCTCGCCGAGATGTGTCTGTTCTCTGAGTCGCCGGCGAGTGGGCGCGCAGGCCTCGGGGCCGACATCACGCTCGCCCCCCACGAACACCTGCGCGTCGATGCGCTGCTGTTCGGCGAAGCGCAGAGCCGCATCGTCTTCACGTCGACGGTTGACGGCACGGCGCTGACCGCGTTCGTCGAGGGCCACAACGTCGGCCTCCTGCGCATCGGGACCGTGACCGATGGCGGCAGGCTCCGCATCGACCTCGGCGACGAGGGAACGGTCGAGGCGGCGTGGGCGGAGATGCAGACGCCGTACGAGACCGCGCTTCCGCGCGCGATGGCGGGGTGATTCGCGCTTCGGGCCGTCAGTTGTCGCCCGTCACCATCGCCTTGTAGATCTCCAGCGTCCGCGCCGACGGGTCGGTGGCGCCGTCGACCCAGCGGGGCATCCAGAGGTACGGGATGACGTGCGCGAACCGCTCGCCGAAGTCGTCCTGGAACCAGCGGCGGTACAGGCGCGCCTCGGCCGTTGGCGGCGCGGCGTGCGTTGGCGGCTCGATGAGGGCGGTTTCGGCGTCGGGGAGGGTTGCGACGTGCTCGGCGATCATCGACACCCACGAGCGGTCGGTGAGCGAGGTGCCGTCGGAGAAGGCGCTTTTCGTGCGCGTCCGCACCGACTCGGGGAGGACGCCGGTGCCCGCGAACGCCTCGCGCAGCAGGTGCTTCTCGACACCTGGACCGCCATTCGGTCCCACACGCGGCATCCGGAGCGCCGGATCGACGGCGAGGTAGGCGCCGACGAAGGCCGGGTCGAGCATCGGGATGCGCACTTCGAGGCCGTGGCACGCCATCGCGCGGTCGGCGCGGAGGCCGTCGAAGCGGTGGAGGTCGCGCACGAGGCGCACGTTTTCGGCGTGCATCGCGTCCGGCGACGGCGCGGCGTGGAAGTAGAGGTAGCCGGAGGCGACTTCGTCAGAGCCTTCGCCGGTCAGCAGCACACGCACGTCGGTCGTCTCGGCGATCTTCTTGCCGAGCATCCACTGCCACGTCGAGGCGCGGATCGTGGTGATGTCGAACGACTCGGCCGCGCGGGCCGTCGGGCGCAGGGCGGCGATGGCCTCCTCCTCGGTTACGATGAACTCGTGGTGTTCGCTGCCGATGTGCGCGGCGACCGTCCGGGCGTGCAGCACGTCGGGCGCGCCCTCGAAGCCGATGGTGAAGGTGCGCAGTCGCTGACCGCGCGCAGCCATGATGCCGGCCGCCACGCCGCAGACGAGCGACGAGTCGAGTCCACCCGACAACAACGCACCGACCGATCGGTCGGCATGGAGGCGCTTCTCAACGGCCGCAACGAACTGCGCCCGGATTTCCGCGAGCGCGTCCGCTTCCGGCAGGCCCGAGGGCGCATATTCGTAGTCGTAGAACGGTGCAAAGACCGGCGCGGCCCCGGCGTCGAGGTCGGCGGCGCGGGCGGTGAGCGTGTGGCCGGGCGGGAAACACGTCGGCGGTGGCGGCGACGTCGGCGAGGCCTTTGAGTTCGGAGGCGAGAATCAGACCGCCCGGTCGGTTTCGGCCTTCCATCGCCTCAGGCGTGCCGATCCGTCCCCAGAACAGCGGGCGTACGCCGATGGCGTCGCGGGCGGCGTAGAGCGTTTCGCCGTCGGCGGTGCGCTCGACGAGGAGGATGGCGAATTCGCCGTCGAGCATCCGCACCATCGCCTCAAAGCCGTAGCGGAGGAAGAGGAGCGGAATCACCTCGCAGTCCGACGCCGACGTGACGGGCAGATCGTGCGCGGCGATCAACTCGCGGTAGTTGTAAATCTCGCCGTTGCAGAGCGCGTAGACCGTTCGGTCTGTGGGGAGGCCGTCGGCGGTCAGGCCGCTTTCGACCGTTCGGTCTGTTTCGTCGTTTCCGGCCTTCACGCGCATGGCGAACGGCTGGTCGCCACGGACGGAGAGGTCCATGATGGCGAGGCGGTGGAAGCCGAGGGCGAGGCGGTCGCCGATCTGCTCGAAGACGCTGTTGTCGGGGCCGCGGGGCTGCACGCGGGCGCAGGCGCCGAAGAGGGCCGGAGCGCGGGCCGCGTCGCGGGCGTCGTCTCCGAAGTAGGTCCAGATGCCGCACATAAGGCGCTGAGGGGATAGGCGAAGCGCCAAGAACGGGCGCCGGAGCCGCGCGCGGTGCGGGTTGGAGGGGAGTTCACCGGGGCATCCCCCGCGACGTCCGTCTTGCCGACAGTGTCTTGCCGTAGACCTGTCAGGTTCGGGGACCAGGCAGGTGTATCCCGGCTCACCCCACGAGGTACGGGTTCGTGCGGCGCTCGTGGCCGATGGTCGTCTCGGGGCCGTGGCCGGAGAGGACGCGGGTGGCGTCGGGAAGCGTCATCAGGCGGGTTTCGATGCTGCGGAGGAGCGTCGGGAGGTCGCCGAGCGGCAGGTCGGTGCCGCCGATGGAGCCCTGGAAGAGGGCATCGCCTGCGAAGACCAGCGGCGCGGCGCGAGCGCGGCTTGTCGACGACGGCGGGGTCGGTGACGACGAAGGCGACGTGTCCGGGCGCGTGGCCGGGTGTGTGGCGGACCTCGACGCGCAGGCCCCCGAGATCGAACGTCTCGCCGTCGACGAGCGGGGCGCCGAGGAGCGGGAGCGCGGTGGCGGCCGGGGCGCCGAAGAGGCGCGCCTGATCGGGCACGGCGCGCGCGAGCGGTGCGTCGGACGGGTGCAGGCGCCACGCCGGCGCGTCGTCTCCGAAGGCGGCGGCGAGGGCGGCACAGCCGTAGACGTGGTCGAGGTGCGCGTGCGTGAGGAGCAGGTGCCGCACCGTCAGGCCGTTCGCCAGGATATACTCGACCACCTCGGCGTGCTCGTCCGCCCGGTGAGACGCCGCATCGACGATCATCGCCTCGCCGCCGCTCGCGAGGACGTAGGTGTTGGTGGAGAACGGGTTGAACGTGAAGGCGCGGAGGGTCATCGGAGGGGGAAATCGGGCATCGCGTGTTGGACGCCCGTGCCGCGTTGGCGGTGCCACGATGGGTTTGGCAGGTGATGGGCCGCTGGTGGTGGTAGGGGGACGAACTATCGTGTCCCTACGTCGCATTGCCACACCACGTCGTCGGGCCACCATCGCCGCGCCACGCCGCCGTCTCCAGTCCCCGACCGGACAGGTGGCCCGAGCGGCGGCGAGCAGGGCGCGTCATCGCACCGCGACCACCGTGCCTGTCCAGCGCTCGCGGCCGGCGCGGACGATGAGGACGTAGACGCCGGACGCCAGCCCCGGCGCGTCGGCGCGGAGGACGTGGGTGCCGGCCTCGCGCACCTCGCCACCGGCGAGAACCGCCACGCTGCGCCCGAGGGCGTCGACGAGGATGGCGTCGAGCGGCGACGCTTCGGCGAGGGTGACGGCGACGCTCAGGCGGTCGCGGAACGGGTTGGGGAAGGGGCGCGAGACGGCGAAGGCGGCGGGCGTGTCGGGCAGCGTCGAGGCGGCCTGCACCTCGATGCGTGCGCTCGTCACCTCCCAGAGATCGCCGAAGGCGAGGCGTCCGGTCGTGGCGAGGCGGAGCCGGAGGCGCACGGTCTGCCCGCGGAAGGCGCTCAGGTCGAAGACCGCCGATGACGTGTCACGCCCGGCGAAGACCGCCGCGCCGTCGAGGGCGTGGCCGGGCGCCACGAGCGTCGCCGGGTAGCCGCGCGCGGGGAGGATGGCGGCCCACGAGCGCCCGTCATCGGACGAGACCTCGACGATGCCGCCCGCTCCGGCGCCCAGCACGACGCGGTGGCGCAGCACGAGGCGGACGCGCTCGGCGCCGTCGGGAATCGCGCGCGGGGCGAGAACGAGGCTGGATGTCGGCGGGGGCGGCGGGGCGGTGTCGCCGCCATCCGACGCGGCCCAGAGGCCGTCGCGCAGGCGCCAGAGGCCGGACGCGGTGACCGACGCGAGCGCGTCGGTCGTGGCGACGGTGCGGACGGGGACGGAGACGCGGTGCACGACGTCGCGTCCGGCGCTGTCGCGGACGCGGAGGGTGAGCGCGAGCGTGTCGCCAGCCAGCATTCCGGGCGTCGTCACCGATCCGGCGAAGCGTCGGAGGTCGCGGGCGTCCTGCGCGAGGCGGACGCTGTCGCGGCGCACGATGCCTCCCGCGCGGCGCAGCACAGCGGTGGCGGTGGCGAGGGCGCCGTCGGCGGTCGTGATGGCGATGCCGATGGGAACGGCGGCGCCGGGCGTCGACGATCTCGGGCGCGGAGGCGTCGGCGAGGGTCGGGGCGGACGGAGGCGCGGGCGCGGTCGTCGAGACGGTGATCGAGTCGAGCGCCCAGCCGGCGTAAGCGTAGGGCGCCGGGTAGACGTTGCCGTCGTCGGTGGCGAGGACGAAGCGCACGCGCACCGACGGGGCCGCCGGAAGCGCCGCGGTCGCCCGCTGCCAGCCGAGGCTCGCGCCGCCGACGACGCGCGGGCCGTCGAGGAGCGCGCCACCCGTCGGGAGGACGGCGAGGGTGTCGGCGCCGGGCGCCGGGAGGTTCGGGGCGGACGCGGCGAGATCGAGGCGGCGCCACGTCTGTCCGTTGTCGGTCGAGACCTGCACCTGCCCGCCGTCGCAGGCGCTGCGGCACGCGCCGCCGCGTTCGAGGTCGTGCCACTGCGAGAACGCGAGCGTCGCGGCGCCGAACGACAGGTCGAGCGGCGGAAGCGTGAGCACCGACGTGCCGCGCGTGGCCGGGTACGGCGCGGCGAGGCCGGTCGAGTAGACGCCCTGGCCCGCACGAGCCCGCACGAGTCCCCGCACCGGCGCGCCGCGCCGCCACGCGCCGCCCGTCTCGACGCCCTCGTCGGCCTCGGCGCCGAAGCTCGCCACGACGCCCTCGGCCACGACGGGCACGCGGAAAGGCCCGGCGGTCGCCTCGTTGCGAGCGCTCGCGCGGTCGCGCGCGCGGACGGTGTAGACGAGCGACGTCGCCGACCTGCACGTCGGACTGGGCGAGCGGAATCGTCCCCACGAACGTCGCCGCCGTGCCCGCGACGCGTCCGAGCGGGGCGACGCCCTGCCGGACCGCTGCGCCGCCGCGTTCGAGCGCGTAGGCGACCGTCACGGTGTCGATGCCGAGCGCGTCGCTCGCGGTGGCGACCACGCGGAGCGGGAAGGCGCCGCGCGGGGCCGTCAGGCGCGGCGTGTGCGCGAGCGCGGGCGCGGTGCGGTCGGGGCCGACGGCGAAGACGAACGCCGAATCCGCCGACGCAGGCAGGCGCGTCGTGCGCCCGGCCGCGTCGGTGGCCTCGATGGTGTAGGCGACGGTCGCGGGGCCAGTCGGGATCGGCAGATCGCCCGCGTAGCGCGTCGGCGCCACGCTTCCGAGTGCGAGCGTCTGCGCCGCGCCGCCATCGACGCGGACGACGACGCGCACCGCCGCAACCGGCGACGACGCGCCGACGGCCTCGACCTCGATGCGCCGCGTCCCGCCCGACTGCTCCGTCGAGGCGAGCGGCGTGTGGCGCACGACCGGCCCGAAGCGTCCGGCATCGACGAAGCCGCGGGCCGAGAGGCGGGCGACGAGGGCGGATTCGTGGGCGCCGCCGTAGAGCGCGCGGTCGGCGGCGAGAAGCGCCTCGGCGGCGACCTCCATCGGCGGCGCGGCGGGGAACGGCCCGGCCGCCCCGCCGAGCATCGCCAGAGACGCGACGACGATGCGGTTCGAGACCTCGACGCCCACGTCCGCCTGGATGTCGCCGAGCGTCGTCGCCCAGAGCAGGCCCCACTGGTAGAGCGTCGAGAAGGGCGCGCAGCCGGGGCGCGCCGGGTAGCCCATCCGGCTCCGGTCGGTCGGCGAGTAGACGCCCGCGTGGTCGAGGCGGCGGCCCTGCCAGCAGCCGTTGTTGCCGTCCCACGAGTAGACGCGCCGCCAGTCGTGGTCGGGCACGCGGCCCTCGGTGATGAGGCGGTGCGAGTACGACGCGGCCCAGAAGTCCGACCACCCTTCGTGAAGCGCGCGGGCCTCGAAGGTCTCGAAGAGGCCGGGCGTCTGGTCGTGGAGGAGGACGTGGCCGTATTCGTGCCAGATCACGTCGGCGTCTTCGGCGTCGTCGATGCCGCCGGTGCCGAAGACGACGGCGTTCTGGTCGAAGGCGAAGTACGAATCGTCGGCGGACGTGCCGCGCGGGTTGACGCGCACCGGCCGCTCGCGGATCGCCCGGCCGAGCGCGAGGCGCTGCACGTAGCGCTGGCTGGCGTCGATGTGGTGATAGGCCATCACCGACTCGAAGCGCGGGTCGCTGCGCGGGTAGCGGAAGCCCGATGGCGACGCCTCCGACGGCACGACCGAGGCGGCCCCGCCTCCGATGGCCTCCCCGGTGATCTCCACGTACGGCCCGACGAGCGTGTAACGCCCGCCCGAGAGCGCGATCCCCGGAAGCGCCACCTCGCGCCGCTGCGCGGACAGGTCCGGCGTGTCGGCATCGTTCCCATCGACGAACCCGCCCACCCCGTACGCCGCCCCCGCCGACGTCAGCGGATCGGGCACGAACGCCAGCCCGGACCCGTCGGCAAACGTCGCCGCAGCCCGTAAGGGACGTGCTCGCACGTCCCGCCCCTCCGCCCCATCGCCCACCACACCCTCGCCCGTCGCCTCACGCCGCGGCCCAACGCCCGGCCCCCCCTCCGCAACGAACGCCGCCGCCGATCCACCCCGGCGGTGACCGGCGACGCGCTCGGTGAGGAGCAGGAGCGCGCCCGTCTCGCCATCGACGACGGCCTCCCACGCGACCGGCACGCCGCCCGTCGCAGTCGGCGTGGCGCGCACGACGAAGGCCGGGCGCACGGGCGCATCCACGCCATCACGTCCGGCGCCGACGAACGCCGCGCGGCGCACGACCTGCACGGTCCCCGGCACAGCCAGCACCTCGGCACGCACGCGCTCGGCGGCCTCATCGTCTGAGAGCCGGAACGGCGGCACGACGGCACCGACCGATGCCACGTTCGAGGTCGCCATCACCACGCGCGCGGCCCCATCCATCGTCACCGACACCCCGCGCCCGACCACCGGCAGCGCCTCCCCAGAGGCGAGCCGCGCGACCTGCTCGAACCGAACCGTCGCTCCGAACGACGAGGCACCGGCGAGGACCGTGTCGAGCGCGAGGACGGCGTCTGCATCGCGGCCGAGGCCGTAGCGCGCGGCGCGGGCGGCGAGGAAGGCGCGGGCGGTGGCCTCGGGTGAGGGACCGAAGGCGAGCGGCGCGGCGTCGAGGCGGTAGTCGGCGCGGACGCGGCCGGTGGCGTCGGCGCGGGTGGGGCCGCGGCGGGCGGTGGTCGGCGTGGCGGCGGGCGTCTCGGCGAGTCGGGCGGCGGCGGGGCGGAGCGTGCGGCGCGCGGCGGGGTCGAGGGGGCGCGCGTCCTGCGCGGCGGCGGGGAGGGCGGCGGCGAGACCGGCGACCACGAGGGCGATCAGACGCGCGGCGCCACATCCCCACGTCGCCGCCCGCATCCGCGCGCCGACTGCGGGGCAGCGGGGCGGGGACGAAGGGGAGGACCGGTCAGACATCGGGAGCGGGTTTGTTTTAGACGAATACCCGAGCACCGGGCGCCTCGCCCAGCGCATACGCGCGCGCGGGTCCATTAGATTTCAGCGATGACAGAAACCTGCACGTCGCCTTCGGGGTCGCGTGTGGGGTGAGGCGGCGGCACTCGGGCACTCTTCCGGGCGCTCCGTCTCTCCTGACCCGATTTCAACCCAACCCCCCTGCTCCACATGGACCACAAGGAAGGCGCCTACAAGGTGCGTGACCTCAAGCTCGCCGACGCGGGCCGCCTCAAGATCGAATGGGCCGAGAGCCGCATGCCGGTGCTCATGAAGCTCCGCGCGGAGTACGCCAAGACGCAGCCCTTCAAGGGCTACAAGATCACCGGCTGCCTCCACGTCACCAAGGAGACCGCGGTGCTCATCGAGACGCTCAAGGCCTGCGGCGCCGAAGTCGCCTGGAGCGGCTGCAACCCGCTCTCGACGAGCGACGAAGTGGCCGCCGCCCTCGCGCTCGGGCCCGAACGGCGACGGCGACGGCGTCGAGATGTACGCCTGGTACGGCCAGAACACCGAGGACTTCTACTGGTGCATCGACCGCACCATCGACAAGACGCCCTCGACGACCCTCGACGACGGCGCGGACCTCATCTTCCGCGTCCACTCGGCCTTCCCGGAGAAGGCGAAGGACATCATCGGCGGCTCTGAGGAGACGACGACGGGCGTCCACCGCCTGCGCGCCATGGGCGCCGACGGCAAGCTCCTCTACCCCGTCTTCGCCGTCAACGACGTCGAGACCAAGTGGGACTTCGACAACGTCTACGGCACCGGCCAGTCGACGCTCGACGGCATCCTCCGCGCCTCGTCGGTCTTCCTCGCGGGCAAGAACTTCGTCGTCGCCGGCTACGGCCACTGCGGCCGCGGCGTCGCCATGCGCGCGCAGGGCATGGGCGCCAGCGTCATCGTGACCGAGATCAAGCCGACGGCCGCCCTCAAGGCGACGCTCGACGGCATCCGCGTCATGACGATGGAGGAGGCCGCCAAGGTCGGCGACATCTTCGTGACCGCGACCGGCATGAAGGACATCATCGGCGGCGAGCACTTCGTCTCGATGAAGGAAGGCGCCATCGTCTGCAACACGGGCCACTACGACGTCGAGATCGACCTCGTCGCCCTGAACGAGATCGCCGTCTCCAAGCGCACCGTGCGCGACGACAACGTCGAGTACACGCTCGACAACGGGCGCAAGATCTACGTCCTCGCCGACGGCCGCCTCGTCAACCTCGCCGCTGCCGAAGGGCACCCGAGCGAGGTCATGGACATGAGCTTCGCCAACCAGTTCCAGGCGCACCTCACCCTGATCCAGCGCCACGAGTCGGGCGAGACCATGCCGAAGGACGTGCTCGACCTTCCCGAGGAGCTCGACCAGCAGATCGCGCGCATGAAGCTCGAGACGATGGGCATCACCATCGACGCCCTCACCGACGAGCAGGTCGCCTACGCCACCGACTACTCGGCCGGCACGTAAGGCTCCGCGCCTCCAGGCCACGAACGCCGCTCTGGACTTCGGTTCGGAGCGGCGGTTTTGTGTTGGGTGGATGCGTCCCCGCCGACCGGTGCGCCACGTGGAGACGCCGTATACGGCGTCTCCTCCGAACGTCGCCGCGCGCCACCGCCCATCCGGGGGCGTAGAGACGCATCGGCGATGCGTCTCCACCATGCGCCGCTCAGGATTCGTCGGCGGCGTCGAGCAGGTGGTCGTAAAGGGCGCGACTCAGGCGAAAGCTGTGCTTGTGGATGAGCGCGTCGAGCAGGGGTTGGAGGCTTGGGATCACACCGGCGGTTTTCGCCGCAAGCAAGACGCCTGCTGTTCCCGTCACCAGCAGACCGCGCCGCCGGGCCACAGCGCGCCCTCGGGCTTCGTCGACGAGAAGCCGCGCGCCGGGAAACCCCTGCGCGAGAACGATGGCCTCGGCCTCGCCGCGGTGCAGCGTCTGGAGCAACATCCGCAGGTCCTCGCTCTCCTCCACCCGCTCGACCTGGAGCCACGGAGGCGCCGATCCGAACTCGTCGGCGACCGCACCCGGCGCATAGACGACGAAAAGCGTGGGCAGCACGTAGAGGTGACCGATGCGGTCGAGCGCAATCAGGCAGGACGTGTCGGTGACGACGAGGTCTGTCACAGCGCACGCGACGGGTCAAACCCGCGGGCGAAGGCGATGTCTTCCTCAAGGTCCGCTTCGGTGAGCGTAAAGGCCGGGATGCCGCGGGCAGCGAGCGCGTCGACGAACGCGCGGTAGCTCAGGCCCGCCACCTCGGCGGCGCCGGCCGACGGTGAGGTCGTCTTCCTGAAACAGCGCGATGGCGAGCAGGAGCCGCGCGCGGGCCTCGTCGACGTGCGGTGGGAGCGAAAGCGTGAGCGTGGACATCGGAGCGGAGGGCGGATTGCCTCGCATAAGCCACGTCCGCGCAGGCGTTCCCCTCTCCAAAGCGTAGAGACGCCGTATACGGCGTCTCCTCCGAACGTCGCCGCGCGCCGCCGCCCGCCGTTGCAGGACGTAGAGACGCATCGGCGATGCGTCTCCACCACGCGCCGGCACCGCCCCGTATTTTCCCGCCGCAATCGCCCATCCGCCATGCGCCCGTCCTTCGACGACCGATTGAACGAGGTCGCCCGCCTCGCCGAGGAGACGGCCCGCGAGGTCCTCTCCGACGACTACGCCGCCCTCGCCGCCCGCGCCGCCGCGACGCTCATCGAGATCGCGCCCGACCGCCTCGGCCGGGGGAAGCCGGAGAGCTGGGCCTGCGGCATCCTCTACGCCCTCGGGCGCGTCAACTTCCTCTCCGATCCTGGCTCCGGCGAGGTGTCGATGACGCTCAAGGAGCTCTGCACGCTCTGCGGCGTCAGCGAGGCGACGGGCAGCAACAAGGGCCGCGAGGTGCGGGAGCTGCTCGGCGTCGACCGCCTCAACGCGCGCTGGATGCTGCCCTCGACCGTCGACCACAACCCGGCGCTCTGGACGATCTCGGCGGGCGGCTTCTTCCTCGACGCGCGCACGTTCGACGGCGACTCGCGCGATGTGCTCGCGAGCGCGGGCCTCATCCCCTACGGCCCCACCGTCGCCGGGCCGGTCGAACTGCCGCGCGGCACCCGCGTGCTCCTCGAACGCATCGACGGACCGGGCAGCTTCCGCGCCCTCCTCGCCGACGCTCCACCGCGCTCGGCAAAAGCGAAGGAGGCCGCCGAGCGCGGCGACATCGCCACCCTTCGCGTCGAGATCGTCGGCACCGAGCCGCTCGTCTGGCGGCGCCTCGAGGTGCCGCTCGAGCTGATGCTCGACGATGTGCACCTCGTGTTTCAGCGCGCGTTCGCGTGGGAAAACTACCACCTGTACGCCTTTCAGACGAAGACGGCGACGTACACCGGCTTCGAGGACGGCGCGCGCGACCTGGCCGCGAGCGATCACGCCCTCGCCGACCTCGTCGCCCGCAAGGGCAGCCGCTTCACGTACCTCTACGACTTCGGCGACGGCTGGAAGCACGCGGTGAAGGTCGAACGCATCGGCCCGCCCGAGCCGGGCGCCGAGTACCCGCGCTGCACCGACGGCGAGCGTGCCGGTCCGCCCGAGGACAGTGGCGGCCCGTGGGGCTACGGCGACCTGTGCGAGATCCTTGCCGACCCGTCGCACCCCGAGCACGCGGAGCGCGCGGAATGGGTGGAGGAAGATTTCGACCCCGAACACTTCGACCTCGCCGCCACCGACCGCGGTCTCCGCCGCTGAATCAGGCGACATGGAGACGCATCGCCGATGCGTCTCTACCGGGCGTCTCGGGTGGCGCGGGCGCTGGTGCCGTTCGGGAACTGCGGAGGAGACGCCGCATGCGGCGTCTCTACGATCCTCCACCTGCCTCATGTCCGATCCGACCGACGCCGCCGACGCGCTCTCCGGTCTCGACGCCCTCCGCCTGCGCACGCGGCGCCTGACGCCGCACCGCGTGCAGGTGCGCGGGCGCGACTACGTGCTCTGCTGGCTCATGCAGGCCCTGCGCGCCGACGAGAACCCGGCCATCGATGCGGCGGTCGCGCTCGCGAACAAACACGGCCTGCCGGTCGTCGTCGTCCACGCGCTCGAGAACCGCTACCCGCACGCCTCGCACCGCCTGCACCGGTTCATCCTGGAGGCGAGCCGCGACTTGGAGACGGGCGTCGTGCGGCGCGGACTGCGGTTCGTGCGGTGGGTACGGCGCGCGGGGGGAATCGGAGGTCGATCTCGTCGCCCGGCTGGCCGAGCGGGCGGCGGCGGTGGTCGTCGACGATGTGCCGACGTTCGTGACGCGCGAGTACGCCGATGGCCTCGCCGCGCGCCTCGACAACCGCGCCGTCTTCGGCGTCGATGCGTGCTGCGCGGTGCCGATGAACGCGTTTCCCGCCCACCTGGCGACGACACCGGCCTTCCGCGCCGCCCACACCGCCCTCCGCAGCGCACACCTCGCCGCCGACACCACGCAGGCGCCCGATGCATCGGCCTTCGACGGCGATCTCGACCTCGCCTCCGAACCGCTCGGCGACGACGCGGCCCTCGACGCGCTCATCGCCGACTGCGGCGTCGACATGACGCTGCCGCCTGTGCCGGGGTGGTCGGGCGGACGGTCGGCGGCGCTGGAACGGCTCGGCCACGCCGTCGAGAGCGTCGTGGGACGCTACAAGTGGACGCGCAATAACCCGGCGCTCTCCGACGGGTCGGCGCGCATCTCGCCGTGGATGCACTTCGGCGTGCTCTCGCCGCGCGAGGTCGCCCGCGCCGTCCTCGCCGCCGAAGCCGACGGAAGCGTTCACGCTGCCGCGCGGTGGAAATTCCTCGACGAGACGCTCACGTGGCGCGAATACTACCACCACCGCTGCCGCCACGTCGCCGGATGGGCGCGGTGGTCGGGCCTGCCCTCGCACGCCCGCGCCACCCTCACCGCCCACGCCGACGACCCGCGCGAGCGGATCTTCTCGCTCGGCGAACTGGCGCGCGGCGAGACCGGCGACGAGACGTGGAACGCCGCGCAGAAGCAGTTTTTGCTCGACGGGTGGATGAACAACAACCTGCGGATGGTCTGGGTCAAGCAGATCCTCCGGTGGACGCCCGACCCGCAGACCGCGTGGGCGACGGCCTGCTACCTCAACGACCGCTTCTCGCTCGACGGACGCGACGCGTCGACGTACGGCGGCATCCGCTGGGGCTTCGGCGACGCCAAACCCGGCTACCGCGAGATCGCCGTCTTCGGCACCGTGGCCCCGAAAGGCGACGGCGCGGTCCGCAAGCGCGACGGTGCGCCCGAGTGGCTCGCCGAGCAGGCCGCCCGCCCGCCGCTCGATGTCGCCATCCCGGACGACCCATCGAGCGCCTTCGCCCGCTACGTGTGATGCACCACCAGTCGACGCTCAGTCGCAGCCCCCGGCCTCGACCTCCTTGCGGGCCGGGCGCTTGGGGCGGACGGCCTCGCGGGCGGCGTCGGCGTCGTGGGCGTCGAGGGCGGTGGTGAGGCGGCGCAGGGCGGTGCGCTCGGAGCGGACCTCGCCTTCGAGGTTGCGCAGCGCGGCCATGATGGGGCCGAGGAGCGCCACCTGGCCCGCCACGGCGAGGGTGTTGAAATACTCCTCCGTCCGGCGCCCGCCTTCCATCTCGACCGCCAAGAGCTCGCGCTGTGCTTCGGTGGCGTGCGCGGCGGCGCAGGCGGCGACCTCCGACTCGACGAGCAGCCGCGCCGACCGCACCTGCGCGGGCGTCGAGGCGTCGGCGAGGACGAGTTGGAGCTTCTCTGTCAGGTGCTCGCTCGTCGGGCGGCGCACGAATGTGCCGCGTCCGACATGGCTCTCGACGAGGCCGCGCGCGGAGAGCGATCGCAGTGCCTCGCGGATGGCTGTGCGGGAGACGCCGTAGAGTTCGACGAGCGCGCGTTCGGGGGGCAGGCGGTCGCCGGACTTGAGTTCGCCGCTGAGAATTCGGTTGAGCAGGTCCTGCGAGATGTCTTCGAACAGGCGTGCGCGACGGGAAAGCCGAGCGTAGGGCATGGTACGGATGGGGTGGGGAGCCGTGTCAAGATCAACGCCGACGATGCCCGCGTGCAAGGTGCGTCAGCGAATGTCGGCACCTCGTTGCGCTCGCAACCGCACCGTTCCGTCGCCTGGGTTCACCGGCCTGACCGGTCGTCTCCGGTCTATCCACGCGATCATTCCCATTCGCCCGGCGCATCGTCGTCCGATCCCGTGTCCTCGTCGGCGTCGGGAGACGACGGGGCAAGCGGCTCGGGCGGGGCGCCGAAGTGGCGGAAACCAGCGTCGGCGAGCGCGATCTCTTCGCCTTCTGCGGTCTGCACGACGACCCCCTCAACGGCGCTGGTCACGCGCCCGATGGCGCGGAAGAGGCCTTCCTTGGGCAGGCGTTCGAGGTCGTCCTCGCTCATCGTGAAGAGCAGTTCGTAGTCCTCGCCGCCGAAGAGCGCGAAGACGGGCGCGTCGGCTTCGAGGGCCGTCGCCACGTCGCGCGCCTCGGGGTCGATGGGCAGGGCGGCCTCGAAGAGCCGCATCCCGACCCCGCTCGCGCGGGCGATGTGGTGCGCCTCGCTGGCGAGGCCATCCGACACGTCGATCATCGCGCTCGGGCGCACGCCCGCACGCTCGAACGCATCGACGGCGTCGAGGCGGGCGATGGGCGCGAGCTGGCGCGAGACGACGTACTGGCGGTCGGCGAAGTCGGGCACGGCGGAGGGGTCGCGGCGCAGGCGGTCGCGCGCGTCGAGGAGGGTTTTGAGGCCGGCGAAGGCCGCCCCAATGTCACCGGTTACGCAGACGAGGTCGCCGACGCGGGCGCCGCGGCGATAGACGACGTCGGAGAGCCGCGCCTCACCGAGCGCGGTGACGGTGATGAGGAGCGCCTGCGACTGCGTCGTGTCGCCGCCCGCGAGGGCGCAGCCGTAGCGCTCGCAGGCCCGCCGGATGCCCGCGTAGAGCGCGTCGATGTCGTCGACGGCCATCGCGGGTGGCAGGCCGAGCGCGACGGTGACGAGCGTCGGGCGGGCGTTCATGGCGCACACGTCGGAGACGTTGACGGAGATCGCCTTGAAGCCGAGCCGCTCCATCGGCGTCATCGCGCGGTCGAAGTGGATGCCCTCGACGAGCGCGTCGGTGGTCACGACGAGCGCGCGGTCGTCGCCGATGCGGTACACTGCCGCGTCGTCGCCGATGCCCTCGACGAGGTTCGGGTGCGTCGCGGCGGGGCCGAGCGCGGTGCGCAGGCGGTCGATGAGGCCGAATTCGCCGAGGTCGGAAAGCGTTGGCATGGTCCGGGAAGAGAAGTCAGCAGATGCCCCCACAACGCCCGACCCGCGCCGATGGGTCACACCCGAATGCGAGAACCGCGCGCAGATGGGGGACGACGGACGGCGGACGACGGGAGGGGGATGGGGGACGGCCCCATCTCCACTCACCCATTCCCCATCCTCCATCCCCCCCGGTCACGGCTGCGCGATCACGCCGAGCACCGCCGGGCGCCGCGCGCCGGTCACGCGCGGGAGGTTCGCCGGGACGCCGTTGAGCGTTTCGTGCGCGAGGAGTGCCACGAGAAGCGCCTCCTTCGTGTCGCCATCGACGCCGTAGTCGTCCGTCGTGCGCACCGGAACCGGGCCGAAGAGGTCCTGAATCGCTCCGGCGAGGGCCGCGTTGTGCCGCCCGCCGCCGGAGAGGATCACCACATCGACGGGGGCGATGGGGGCGATGAAGCGCAGGTAGGCGTCGTGGAGCGCGTGGCGCGCTGAAGGCGATGGCGGTGGCGATGAGGTCGCGCGCCTGCGCGTCGGTCGCGTCGGTCACGGGGGCCAGGGCGAGGCCCGCGCGGTCGGCCAGGTCGGCCACGAAGCGCTCGTCGTAGAGTTCGCGCCCGGTCGACTTGGGCGGCATTCGCTGCAAGTACGGGTCGTTCATCAGGCGGGCGATGGTCTCGGCGTCGGGGGTGCCGCTCGCGGCGAGGCGCCCGCCGTCGTCGTAGGGGACGCCGAAGAAGAGCGTGGCGAGGCGGTCGGAGACCATGTTGGCCGGGCCGGTGTCGAAGGCGGCGACGTCGGAGGCGGTGCATCCGGCGGGCAGGACGGTCGCGTTGGCGATGCCGCCGAGGTTGACGAGCAGGCGCGTCTCGCCGGGCGCGGCGAAGCGGACGAAGTCGAGGTACGGCACGAGCGGCGCGCCCTGCCCGCCGAGCGCCACATCGGCCGCGCGAAAATCGGCGACGACCGGCACGCCGAGCCGCACGGCGAGCGCCGACGGGCTGCCGATTTGCAGCGTCGAGGCCGTCATCTCGCCCGCCACGTCTTCGGGATCGGGCACGTGGTGGACGGTCTGCCCGTGGCACCCGACTGCGTCGAGCGCCGACACCTCGATGCCCGCGTCGGCGCAGGCGGCCTCGACGGCCTCGGCGTAGATGGGCGCGAGCCGAAAGCCGAGGCCCGAGAGCGCCCGCACGTCCGAGGTCCCGGCGAGCGAGGCGGCGAGGAGCGCCTCGCGCAGCGCCTCCGGGTACGGCACGAACGCCGCCCCGCGCACCTCCATCGACACCCCCGGCCCCGACCCGTCGAGGTCCACGATCACCGCATCCACCCCGTCGAGGGATGTGCCGGACATGAGGCCCGCGATGGTGCGGCGGCGGCGGGCGAGGAGATCGGCGAGGGCGGTGGGCATCGGGGGCGGGGAAAACAGGCAGAGTGGACCTTGGACCGCCCGTCTCCCCGAAACGCTCCCGAGCCGCCCCGATCCCGACCGCGCTCTTCCGCGCTCCCCTCACCGCTGCGGCAAACCAGAGGCCGCCGTCAGCGCGAGCGGGTGCGGAGGGCGTCGGCTTCGGCGAGGAAGTCGGCGGCGCGGTCGGGGTGGACGGTGGCGAGGCGTTCGTAGGCGCGGATGGCGTCGGCGTACTGCCCCTGCGCGGCGAAAATGCGCGCGAGCGTCGGCGAGACGACCTCGTCGGCACTGTCGGTGTCGAGGCCCTCCGGCGGCGGCGAGGCGTTTGGATCGTCGTGCGGGACGATGCGGCCGGCGGTGTTGAGCGACTCGATGAGGTCGTCGAGGTCGAACGTCGACGGCACGCCCGGCAGCCGCGGCGCGTCGACGGGCACCTCCGCGGGCGGCACCGGCACGATCTCCGGCGGTGCCATCGCCTCGGCAGGCGGCGGGGCAGCGCCCATCGACCGCACACCCGACGGCGCCGGGCCGAACGTCGGCAGCGACGCCTCCTCACCTGCCGAAGCGGACACCTGCACCGGCGGCGCCCACGCGGACGGCGCCGGACCGGCCGTCGGCGACGGCGTCAGGGGCGGCAGCGTCGACGAGAACGGCGCCGTCGGGGCCGATGGCGGCATGGCGGCGGACGCGCGCGGCACGTCCCACAGCGGCGCCTCGTCCGGCGGCTCAGGCGACGGCTCGGGCGTCATCGGGTGCGACCACGCGGGGACGGCCTCGGACGGCGGCGGCGGCTCGGGTGCGCGGAAGGGCGGGGCAGGCGCCCAGGTCGACTCCGGCGCCGTCTCCGGCGGCGCGGCCGGTGGGTTCGGGGCGGATGGCGCGGGCCAGTCCACCGGCACCTCCGTCGGCGCGGGCGTCCTCTCCGGCGGTGCCATCGCGGCGGATTGGGTCCATCGCAGGCGCCACAGGCACGGGCGTCACAGGCGAAGCGGGGCCGGTCGGCTCGGTCGCGGGCGATGCAGGCGAGACGAACCGATCCGCCGGCAGCGTCACCAGGGCGGGCGCGACGGGCACAGGCGCCGCCGGGGCTACCGGCGCGGGCGGCGGCGGGGCCACGGGCGGGCGCGGCGCGGCGGGGCGTGGATCGTCGAGCGGACGGGCGTGGATGGCGTCGGCGAGCGGGTCGAAGAAGACGCTCAGCGGGGGCGCGGCGGTGCCTGCGCGTTCGGCCTCCGGCGTGGCACGCGGCGCGTCTTCGGCGGAGGCCGAACGCGGCGGGGCGTCGGCGACCGGCAGCGGCGGCGCAGCAGGGGACGCGGCGTGCGGGGCCGCGTACGGGTCGAGGATGGGCGAGGCGTACGGGTCGTCGCGGTACGGGTCGGCGACGCGTGAGGCGGCGGCCTGCGGCTGCGACGGGTTCGCGGGCGCGTACGGGTCGGCCTGCGGATCGGGGATCGGCGGTGCGCCGACGCCTCCGGCGCCCATCGCCCCGGCAGCGCCGACGGTCGGCATCGGCGGCGCGGGGGGGACGCTGCTGGAGTGCCGGAGCGCGGCGTACGGATCGCTGGCTGCGGCATCGGCGCCCCAGGCAGTGGCGGCCGTCTGCCCGGTTCTGCCGCGCGGGTCGTCGACGAAGACGGCGGAGGTGGGCGCCTCGGGGCGGTCGTCGGGCGCGGCCTCGTAGGTCCTCGATCCCGTGTCGAAATCGTCGGCGCCGAACGATCTGTCGTCCACATCGTCGTCGCCAGACGGGAAGGGTTCGGGGGCGCGGAGGGTTTGCAGGGCCGCGAGCACCTGCGCGGCGCGCAGCGTTCCCTGCTGCACGAGCGCGAGGTCGGGGAGCAGCAGGCGCGCCGTCTGCCACGCCGAGAGGGCGTCGTCCCAGCGGTGGAGGCGCTCGCAGGCCTGCGCGAGGAGCACGTGGACGGTCGCGTGGACGGGCGTCTCGACGGCGAGCGTCCCAAGCACGTCGGCGGCCGCGGCGTCGTCGGCGCGGTCGAGGAGCGTCAGGGCGTCGTCGAGGTGGAGCATTCGGGCCGAAGTGGGAGGGCCGGGGAGGCGGAGGGCGGGCGGGCGGCGCCGGGCAGCCGCGCGGCGGGCGACGCGGGAGCGAGCGCGGAGGCCCCGGTGTCCGTCGCGGCGGCGGACGGATCGGGACGGGCGTCGGCGGAGCCTGTCAAGGTACGGCGCGGCGCTGTCGGGGCGGGCGCCTGCGGCGGGACAGCGGCGGCGGCGCGGGCGCGGCGGGCGTCGGCGGCGCCGTGGAGGGCGAGGCCGACGACGCCTGCGAGCGCGAGCGTCTGGAAGAGGAGTGCGTTGTAGACGTGCGCGTGCACGAGCATCGCCCACCCGATGGCGAGGTAGAGTGCGAGGGCCGCGTCGCGCGCGACGGGCCACGGGGGCGTCGGGCGTTTGTCGTTTGTCGTGGGTTGTTTGTCGAGAGCGGATGGAGTGCGGGCGCCTGCCGATCCGTCCCCCGTGGCTCCGCCGTCCACACGGCCTCCTCCGTCGACCCGTCACCTGTCGCCCCGAGCCTGCCGGGAGCGGGAAACCTGGACGGTGCGGAGACCTGAGAGGGTATCGCATCACTGGTCGTCTGTCGCCCGCCGCCCATTGCCGCCAGCGCCTCGTCCGTCGTCCGTCGTCCGCCGTCCGTCGTCCCCAACTCGTCGCCGACCTTCTCGGTGCGCTCGAACGGCGTCGCGCGTCCGCGCAGTCCGGCAATCACCGAGGCGGCGAGGGAAGGGGCGAGGCCGGCCATGGCGGCGAGGAAGAGCGGGGCGCGGGCGATGGCGCGGGCGAACCCACCGCTCGCGGCTCGCCGCCGCGCCGCCGTCGCCGTCACCGCCGCGAGGTAGCCGAGCGCCCCGACGGTGCCCGCGTGGACGATCGGCGCGGGCAGGCCGAGGAGCCACGCGGGGGCGTGGAGCAGCACGACGGTCGCGGTGGCGAGGAGCGCGAGCGAGGCGCCGATGTGGGCGAGGCCGAGCGTGCGCACCCGCACCGGAAGCGGCGCGCGGGCCACGCGCGGGCCGAGCAGGCGCAGCACCTCGGCGCCGCCCTTGGCCCACCGGCGCTGCTGCGTCCGCCAGGCGGCGAGCGTCGCGGGCAGTTCGGCGGGCACGGCGACGGCGTCGGCGCAGGCGAAGCGCCACCCGGCGAGCTGGGCGCGGTAGCTGAGGTCGAGATCCTCGGCGAGCGAGTCGGCGCGCCACCCGCCCGCGTCGTCGATGCAGGCGCGGCGCCAGAGGCCGGCCGTGCCGTTGAAGTTGAAGAAGCCGCCGAGCGCCGAGCGCCCGCGGTGCTCGACGGCGAAGTGGAGGTCGAGGCCCATCGCCTGCGCGCGCGTCAGCCACGAGGCGTCGGCGTTGAGGTGGCCCCATCGCGCCTGCACGCATCCGACGCCCGCGTCGCGGACGAGGATCGGCACGAGGCGCCGGAGGGTGTCGGGCGCGGGGACGAAGTCGGCGTCGAAGATGGCGACGACGTCGCTCGTCGACTGCCGGAGGCCGTGGGCGAGGGCGCCCGCCTTGAACCCGACGCGGTCGGCGCGGCGGATGTGCGCGACGCCCGGTCCGTCGGTGGGCGCGCCGTCGCCGGTGCTGCGGTCGGCGATGCGGGCGGCGTGCTCGGCGAGTTCGGCGGCGACGAGCGCGGGCGTGGCGTCGCGCGAGTCGTCGAGGATCTGCACGTCGAGGAGGTGCGCCGGGTAGTCGAGCGCGAGGCAGGCGCGGACGATCCGCGCGGCGACGGCAGGCTCGTCGAAGAGCGGCACCTGCACGGTCACACGCGGCAAGTCGGCCTCGTCGAGCGGCGTGAGGTCGGGTGCGCGGTGGCGGCGGGCGGCGAGGGCGAGCAGTCCGGCCTGCACGCCGAGGAGGGAGACGAGGCCGAGCGCGACGCCGTAGACGGCTACGACGGCAAGCGCGGCGGCCGATGCAGCGTCGGCGACGAACGGGGTCGCCGTGCCAGCGACGAGGGGCAGGAGGGCGTCGGTCACGGCGTCACCACGAACTTGTGGCTGCCGTGAAGGCGTCGTCGGCGATGGCGCGGAGAGCGGTGCGGGCGGCGCTCGCCTCGCCGTCGGGGCCTTCGGCGACGGGGTCGTAGTCGGCAAACGCCGTGAAGGCGCGGTCGAGGAGCGGCGCGCGGGCGTCGTCGCGGTAGCGCAGCACGACGCGCACGCCGAGGGTGACGCGGTTGCGCGTGGCGCGGTCGTCGCCGGTGATGGCGGTCGGGTCGTTGCGGTACGTGTCGAGGCGGACGAGGAGGCGCGCGTCGGCGGCGGTCTCGTCGGCGTCGAGGCGCAGGCGCGTCTGGCGGACGAAGCGGTCGGCGAGCAACCGCGCAAGGTCGTCGCCGAGCGTCGGCACCGGCGTTGCGGCGGCGATCTCGACGGGCGCGATGGCGAGCGAGGCGAGATCGGCGGGCAGGCTCGCGCCGCTGAACGAGTAGCGGCTGCACCCCCCGAGCGCCACACCGCCGACCGTCGCAGCCCCGAGGGCGGCCACGGCCAGAACGAGAATCGAGCCGAGGCGGCGCACGCGGGGCGGGGAAGGGGAGGGAACGGGGCGGCACAACCCGCATCGGGCCGGGAGGATCGCGGCGCGGGACGGGCCTGAAACGCGGCGCGCGCGGCCCACTGTCTGTGACAACGGGAAGATCGCTCCAAATGCCGCCCCCACCGCCGGGCGGCGGGGCGTTGGGTGTTGAGGGTGGGTCGTGGGTCGTCTTTCGAGACGTGAGACGGTGGGTACGCAGCCGCACGGGACGCGCGCCCGCATCCCCACCGAGGCGAGGCCAGACCGGCGGCTCTGCGCAACAGAACCGCGCGGACCGAGGCGCGCGCAGGCGGGCACCGGGCACCGGCGGGGCGATCTTGCCGCCGATCCACCGCTCCCGACGTGTCCGTGCCCCTCCGCCTCGCCTCCATTCCGCCGTTCTGGCGCGCCGTCCTCGTCGCCGTCGCGCTCGTGCTTCTGTTTCAGGGCGCCGTCGAGGCGGCCGAGTGGGTGCTCGGCCCCGGTGGGTGGCACGCCATCGACGACGCGGTCCGCGCGGTCGTGCCCGCGCTGCGGTCGGAGGGGCGCACGGCGGTCGTTCGCATCGTCACGCACGCAGGCGGCGTTCCGGCGACGGTGCTCGTCGGGGTGGCGGTCGCGCTCGGGCTGCGCCGCGCGGGCGATGCGGGACGGGCGCAGGCGTTCGCCCTTGCGCTCGCGCTCGGGCAGGCCGTCGTCTTCGCCGCCAAGGTCTTCTACCAGCGCCCGCGCCCGACCGACGCCATCGTGGCCGTCCACGGCTTTTCGTTTCCGAGCGCCCACGCCTTCACCGGCGCGACGCTCTGCGGCCTCGCCGCGTGGGCCGTCTGGCCACACCTGCGCACGGCGGGCGCCCGCGCTGCCGTCGCTGCGCTTGCCGTGGCGATGGCCGTCACCATAGGCGCGAGCCGCGTCTACCTCGGCGTCCACTACCCGACCGACGTGCTCGCCGGATGGGCGCTCGGCGCGGCGTGGCTGCTGGCCGCCGGGTGGGCGCTGCAACGCCGGACGGGCGAGGCGCGTGCCGATGGGCGATGAGGCGGCGCCGACGAGTGGGCCTGAAAGGGCGACGGAGGGCATCCCGTCGTACGGGATCGCCGGTTCTGTCATGCCACCGAATGACCGTAGGGGCGGGTCTCGACCCGCCCGGTTGCGCCCCCGCCGCACAGCCCCATCGCCCCTGCGCGTCCGGCCCGCGTACCCCTGTCAGAGTGCGAAACCCGGACAGAGGTCTCGCCTCACCGGCGGCGGCGCGGCGGCGTGTCGTCGTCCTCGTCGTAGGCGCCGAGGTCGTCGTCGTCCGAGGCGGTCGTGGTGAAGCCGGAGAACATCGCGCCGACGAGGTCGGCGTAGCGGGCGGCGCCGCCGTCGGCCTCGCGCTCTTTGCCGAGGAGCGAGTGCTGGTGCAGGCCCTCGACGACGAACTCCATCATCGCCGCGCGCTCCATCTCGCTCCCGTGGGGCGCGTAGAGCGCGACGAAGTCGGCGAGGCCCGGCACGGCTCCGAGCGCCTCCGCGTAGGCATCGTTCGAGAGCGCGGGGTCGAGCGTCAGGCGCAGGCCGCGCGAGAAGCCGCCGAGGATCTCGCGGTACGCATCGCGCCCCGACGGCGCGCCCGGCGTGGCGCCGGAGTCCGCGCGAGCGCTCTTCTTGCCGCCCGTCTTCTTCGTGTCGGCCGGATCGGGGAAGTGGCGCCCGAGCGTCGCCCGGACCGCCTGCCCGACGAGCCGCTGCGCGACGGCGCCCGCGCCCGTCTGCTCGCCTTCGTAGACGAGTTCGAGCTTGCCGGTCAGCGCCGGCTCGACCGAGGCGAGGTCCGAGACCCGCACCACCGTCTCCGAATCCCCACCCATCAGCGCCCGCCGCTCGGCTGCCGAGACGAGCGTTTCGAGCGCCGAGCGCGTCAGCCGCGCCGACACGCCCGACTTCTGATCGACGAAGTCGCTCGCCCGCGCCTCGATCGCCGCCTGCTCGACGACCTCGCGGATCACGTGCGGCACCACGACCGTCACGCCCGAGGCCGTCTCGCCCGAGCGGTCGGCCCACGCCTCCTGCCGCGTGATCTCGACGCCGATGTCGAGCGTCTTCGGATAATGCGTCGTGATCTGCGCGTCGATGCGGTCCTTGAGCGGCGTGATGATGGCCCCGCGGTTGGTGTAGTCCTCCGGGTTGGCCGTGAAGACCATCAGCACGTCGAGCGGGAAGCGGACGCGGAAGCCGCGGATCTGCACGTCCTGCTCTTCGAGGATGTTGAAGAGGCCGACCTGGATGCGCGGTTGCAGGTCGGGCAGTTCGTTGATGCAGAAGATGCCGCGGTTGGTGCGCGGAATGAGGCCGAAGTGGAGCACGTCCTCGTCGGCGTACGTCAGCTTGCGCGCGGCGGCCTTGATGGGATCGACATCGCCGAGCAGGTCGGCCATCGTCGTGTCGGGCGTGGCGAGCTTTTCGCCGTACCGCGCCTCGCGTTCGAGCCACGCGATCGGCGCGTCGTCGCCCATGTCGGCGAGCATCTCGCGGGCGGACTTGGAGAAGGGCCGGAAAGGGTCGTCGTGCACCTCCGAGCCCGTCGACGTACGGGACGACCGGGTCGAGGAAGCGCGGCAGGCTGCGCACGAGGCGCGTCTTGGCCTGCCCGCGCAGTCCGAGCAGCAGCAGGTCGTGGCGCGCGAGGATCGCGTTGGCGACCGCCGGGACGACGGATTCGTCGTAGCCGAGGATGCCCGGAAACAGCGTGTCACCGCGGCGGATGGCGGCGGCCATGTTGGCGCGCAGTTCGTCCTTGACGGAGCGGGTGCGGTAGCCGGCGTCCTTGAGGTCGCCGAAGGTGGTGATCTGGCGGAGGGCGTCGAAACGGGCATCGCCGCGGTCGGCGGCGGAGGCGTCGGGGGAGGGCGTCATCGGGCGGGGAAAGTCGTCCCATCCGCACGCCCCGACGCGGGCGCCGTTCCAGCGTCGGCGCCTCGTCACATGGGGCTGGCGGCTCTCCGGCGGCCTCAGGCCAGACGCCCCTTCGACACGACCTGGTACGATCCCCGCGCACCTCGACCTGCGCCGGTGCAAACGTCGTGAGAGATGCGGGCGTCGCGCTCCCGTCGAAGCACCGCGCGTCGACCTCGCGGAACTGGTGCGCGCTGAGGGGCTGCGGCACCAGCCACGTCTGCCCCCCGGTCGCTACCACCCAGTACTCCGCTGGATTCGGGCATCGCCGGTATCGCTGAGTTCACGAAGCGCCGCCGCGTTGCAGTCGCGGTAGACCGACTTGACGTTCAGCCCGTGCGTCGACCCCGAACATCGCTGCGCGCGCCCACGACAGCCCCCGCCGCTCCGGCACCACGCGACGAACGCCTCCGCCACGCGCGCCGCATCGCCGCTGAGCCCTGGCGCCGCGCCGCTGCCTCTCTGCATGGAGGAGCGCGTGCTCGCCGGATGCGCTGGCGGCGGAGGCGGTAACTGGATTGACGGACCGGCGGGTTCGAGCTGAGGAGGCCATAGGCGATGATGGAGGCCGACTGATGTCGCCCGTGCGCTCTGCTGCTCCGTAATGCTGCTGACTGTGGCGGAGACAGAGCCTAGTGCTCGCGCGCCTGCTTGGCCTCTTCCCGTGCGCCTCCTCGTCTCGCCCGCGCGCGCTCTCACGTCCGAGCGCCGCTGCGCTCCGCCTCTCCGCAGCGCGTCCCGATCTCGCTCGCAGAACCGTCGAGCCTCCAGCTCGAATCTTGACAGTTCCGCTTCATCGTGCCGCAGGCGCTCTACCTCCGCGCGCAGCTTCGGGATTTCCTCCAGCGAGCGCCTCGCCGCCCGTGCTTCGTACCACGCCTCCATCTTCTTCAAGTGACTCGAAGTCCCCTGCGGCGAGCTGTCGTACCACGCTGCGATCTGGCTGCTACTCGCGTGGGCCGACTTCGTGGCAGCGCTCGTCTGCGCGCGCGATCTGGCCTGCCGTCCGAGCCGACACGTGCGGATCGAGACGAGGGTCGTGGGGGAGGCATGAACCGTCAAGCGATAGAGGTAGCCACGTGTGCGCGACAGTTCCAGTCAGCGTCGTCGGCGCGGAGTGCAGGTAGCCGGGCGGCAATGAGGCGAGCGTGCGGGGGGAGACGCTGGAGTCGAGCGTCGAAGCCGGATATATCGACGAAAAGACCTGTATGGATACTCGGAAGACGGCAACATCCATGCCCTCGTGCCGATGCTGCACGAGCCATCCAGTCGCCGGAGTACGACTCCGTCGATGGTCACGGCGCCCTCTGCGCACAGAGGCACGGCGTCACGCTGAGGCTCTTCGTGGCCACGCTCGGCCGAGCCGACGGACGAACAGGTGAGCGCGTGAGATCAGCGCATTCCCGTCGCGGCACCACGCCAGAACGCGGCGCCCAGACGAATGCGCATGTGCCTCGGCCTCGATTCGAGGCGGGCGGCGACAACTCGAGGAGGCCGACGGGCCTTCCGCGTCCTCCCGGCCTGCCGCTCCTTCTCGCACGCTGTCTTCTCAGACAGCAGGTGCGTCGATCTCCTCGCCCGCACTGTCCGAGTTGTTCATAGAAACGCTGTATTTCCGCATGCGCACCTGGCCACGTCCGCTTCAATGCCGCGCAACCGCTCAACCTCGGCGCGCAGCCTGCGGCATCTCTTCCAGCAGTGCCCGCCCCGTGCTGCCGTACCACGCCTCCACCTTCTGCCAGTGCTCGACCGAGATCCCTCCGGGAGGCTGTCGTACCACCGTCACGATCTGCTGCCGCTCGCTTGAGGGCCGACAGCGGTGGCGCAGACTGCGGAGATCTGAGCGCGCGAGGCCGCTCGTCGGAGCCTGTCACGCCTGGATCGCGAGCGAGAATCGTGGGGCTTCGACCTAGCCGAAGGATTCTGCGCCTGCCGTCCGGGGCGCGGGAGCGCTGCCGGTGCCGCTCGAGCGGGCGGCTTCTCCTCACGCGGTTACAGACCTCTGCCAGACGGGCTCTTCGGATCTCTTTCCTTGCCGGGGTGGCCTTGCTCTCGACTGAGGGCTTCTCAGAAATGGTCGCCGCTCCTTCAGCCATCAAGGCAGCATGCTTCGGAGCCTTCGGGCAGAGGATCAGCGCGGGCAGCTGCGTTTTGCCTGAGCGGCGCGCGGCGGCGGGAGGAGCGGGAGGCCATCGGGAGCGGGGGTCAACGGAGGTCGCCGCGCAGTTCGACGCCCTGCGTGCCGCCTTCGCTCGACGAGCGTCGCGGCCCGGCAGGCGGCGAGGCCGACCGGGCGCGTGCCGCTTGCCACCTCGAATGCGAGGGCATCGGCGTCGCGGAACTGCTCGCGCGAGAGCGGCTGCGGCGAGCAGGAACGCCTCGCCCTCGGTCTCCACGCTCCACGTACTCCGGACCGCTCGCGCTCAGCGCTGCCGAAGCGGCTCGCCCGACCGGTAAAGCGGCGTCGACGCGCGCCCGGCGAGGCTCTCGCGGAGGGCGCGCTCGAACATGAACGAGCGGCTCAGGAGCGGCGAGGCCGCGCGGCACCACGCGACGAACGCCTCGCCGATGGCCTCCGCCATCTCGCGGCGCCGCCGCCGGCCGCCGTCGGGGGTGCTGGGGCAGGCGGGCACGTCCGGCGCGTCACCGGCTTCGCATCAGCCCCGTCGCCCCTACCCTCGATCTTCTGGCCGAGTTCGTGAAGCACCTGAGGCGAGGCGCGCGCGCAGGGCGTCGTTTTCGGCGCGGAGCGTCTGGTTTTCGCTCGAAACGTTGGATTCGTCGGTCAGCATCAGCGCTCAGGACTGGTGAGGCGTCGTCGCCTCGATGGGAACCCCGGCGGGAGCGGGCGCCGACGGCGGGACGGCCACTGGAACCGACATCGTGCTCATCGGAGCCTGCGCCGCCGCCGGAGCGCCGTCGCCGCGGGGGCCGTCGAAGCGGCTCCATCCGCCCGGCGTCTGGCCGCTCATGCGCTCGTAGGTCGAGATGACGCCGTTGTAGAACCACGCGAACATCGACGGCGGCACGATGGCCGGGCCGTGGCGCTGAAACTGCTCGGCGGCGCGCTGGAGCGTTTGCCCGGTGCCCGAGAGGCGCTGCGAGGTCGTCTGCAGCTCGCGCGTGGCCGCGTTCTGCGCCTGCCGCCGCCTGCGCGAACGACCGGGCGACGGGCCCGAGCTCGCGCGCGCCCTCGCTGAAGCCCTTCAGGTGCCCGCCGATGGCCGCGAGCTGCTCGCGCTGCTGCGCCGCCGATGCCGCCATGAGTGCTTCGGTGCGCTCGGTCGCGGCGTTGAGGTGCTGCCGCAGGTCGCGCATCTCCGACGGCCACGCTCTGCGTACCCCGCCTCGACTCGACGCGACCGCGCTGCGCCATCTCGTCGAGCGGTGCGGCGATGATGCTCGACGAGGCGGTCCATCGGGGCTGACCATGCGCGTCGCGGCGGCGTCGAGCTTGTTGACGACGCTGCCGAGCTGCGCCGCCGTGCCGGAGACCTCGCGGAGCATCGTGTCGAGGTCCGCCGAGCGTCTCTGGTAGGTGCCGAGTTGTTCGAGAAGGTCGGTGATGCGCGTGCCCATGCCTTCGAGTGACGGCCGCCATGCCGGTCGTGAGGCCCTGCACGGTCGCGTCGAGGCGCTCGATGTTCTTCTGCGTGGCGCGGAGCACCGCCGGAAGCGTCGCCGTCGGCATGTCGCGCTCCTGGATCTGGACGAGCACCGGCAGCACGTAATCGGAGATGGCGTGTTCGACGCGAGCGAAGCGGCGCTGCATCGCGCGGTCGATGGTGCTGAGCAGGAGCAGCGCCACGACCATCGCCACGAGGCCCGCGATGCTCGCCGTGAAGGCGCCGCCGATGTTGCCCATGAGCGCGCCCATCTTGGCGATGAACGCATCGGGCGACATCCCCTGCTCGCTCGCCGCGCCCGCGATCTCGCCGACGACGCCGTTGAGGCGCACCATCGTGAGGCCGAGGCCGACGAGCACGAACAGGCCGGCCATGTTGCGCGCCGTGCCGACGCGCTCGGTGTAGTCGGCGTGCGTCGGGAGGCGCAGCAGGTCGAAGCGCCGGTAGTCGCCACCCGGTACGCCGCCGCGATCTGCTGCACGGCCTCGCGGACGAGCGGCGAGCCGTAGCGGTTGGCTTCGAGGGCGCGGCAGCGTGCGGATGTCGGCATCGGTTTCGATCGCGTTCTCACGTACGACCTCGCTGAGAAGGCCCTTCGCAGTCGACGTCGAAGCTGTCGCCTGTCCCTGCTTCTCCAGCGCGCCGCCACCGCACGCCGCACCGCCGCAGGGAGACATCCATCGCCGTCGAATATCGCCGTCGACGAACCGACGAACTGGCCTCCCGACACGGGCCGCGGCACGAGTACGGATGTCGCGTCCGAGGGCCACCACCCACCACGGTGCTGCGCGTCGGCGCCCTCACTGACTCACATCGGCCCGCACCGCGTCACGCCCGTGCCTGCGGTCGCCACCATAGCAACCGTGGCATCGTCCTCTTGAGCTCGTCCTCAAAGCCCTCAGCCCTTCGCATTGAGGATTCTCCAGTCTTCCGCGATGCAGGTCTTCAGCCAGCGGACATATACATCCCCGACCCGTTGGGCGACAGGGTCGAAGACAGTCGTTGACGCTGTCGTGCGCCCCGCGAGGACACTGTCCTCTGCCTTCGCCGCGTCCACACTGGACTCCAGTTCGCCGAGGTCGTCCTTCACGCCGCGCGTGAAGAAGAGCCGGACGACTGGGATGAGAAAGAACAGGAAGACGACCGCGTAAGCGGCAACGCCGAGGACGGCTTCGATGGCGTGGGCGTTGGTCATGACAGTACGGAAGGGAAGAGTGGACCGGGGTCCAGAAAAAGTATCAGGCGATTTCGCCTGCGCGCTCGACGAGACTGAGCGTCCCGGCTGTTCCGGCTGAGACATCGTGGCCGGGCGCACGCGCGAGACGTTGCGGGGCGAAGGGGTGCGTGCCGGTGAAGCAGCGCGTGCATCGACCTCGCGAAACTGCGCTCCCGACATCGGCTGTGGCAGCAGCAGCATCTTGTCGCCCACGCGGACGAGCCAGTATTCGGCCGGGTCGGGAGGGGCCGTTGGTGAGGAACGTCATCGACGGCCGCGTTGGCGTCGCGGTAAACAGCCTCGACGGTGGCCTGGGGCACGGCCTGCTGGAGCCGGGCCTGAAACAGGTGCACGCGCCCGGCGAGTGTGCGTCGCGTCGCGGCACCATGCCGCGAACACTTCGCCGATCCGCTCCTCGACGGCCTCTCGGAGCCTCGGGCGCGCGGGTCTCCTGCCGCCGGGCCTCCTCTCGCGGGCTTGGAGACGGCAGGCGTGGGAGCGGGCGCGCGACGTCCCGCATCTCCGCGATCTGCCGCTCCAGTTCCCTGATGCGTCCTTCAAGCGCGTCGTTCGGCTCTCCGTCCTTTCTCACCGCTCCTCTTCGGGACTGCCGCGCTTCCAAAGCCATGAGACGAAACCAGAATTCCCGAACGAACGAGACGCCTCAGATCTCGCCGGATTTGCGCGGCTTCATCGCTACAGCGAGCGCGCGCCCCGGCGAGGAGGAGGGCCGACCTCCGGAGAGCGCCGGGGCGAGCCACCACGGGAGCCTCGCCGATAGCGGGGACGGGACAACATTCGTTCTGGCCCTAAGGCGTTCTTGGCAGGCACCGGGGTTCTGGTGTGCCGCGCGACCTCGATGTGTCTTCCGGCGGCCCAGTCATCCTCTTCGGGATTTCCGCAGATCGCGGTCGTGTCTGACTAGACCGCTAGGTGAAGAGACGCGCCTAGGTTGGGCCGCCGCGACCACGAGCCCGCCCGGTAGGAGCACCGTCGCAGTAGAATGAGGAGGTGTCGCCAGGTTGCATCGGGGCTCAGGAAGCGTACTTGTGCGCATACGGCGTCGAGCAGCGCCGCGAGTTCAGCCGCGAAGACCGGCTCGAAGGCGGGCTTCTCGTAGTCCGGGGATGCCGGCGTAGTCCTCGACCGTCTCGGCGGTCGTCGAGCAGGCGCTCGTAGCAGCTGCGACGCGCATCTCCTCCAGCGCTCTCGTCCATGCAGGCGTCTCGTGCCAGTTCTAGCCCGGCCCGTGGGATCACCTCGAGGCGCTGCGCAAGCCGCCCGTACGGGCAGTTCGCGGTTGATGACGTTGCCTAGGAAGTCTCATGAAGCAGCGGCGCGGCGCCTCGCGGGCATCTGCAGGCCTCCGCCTGTTGGCCCGCACCCGTTCGGTAGTACCCCATCACGTCGCTCTCCACGTTTCCAGCACCTAGCGCTCGCGTCCCACCCTTCCTTCGGCGACGACGTTGGCAACCGGAATGTGCGAGCGCCTTCCCCGGTGTAGTCTTCAGCAGCCCCAGCGCGACCGACACCTTCGGGGCGATGCCACGTCGCGGAAGCGGTACATGCCCGTCGAAGTTGACGTCCGGCACCGACTGCTGCCCGCCCTGGGTGGCGCGCACGTTATCCCCGCCTCGAACAGGCCCACAAAGACGTCTGCTGAAGGACATGTAATCGCCATCGCCGAGCATACGGAAGAGCTTGGCCCCATTCCCGGTCAGCTCGAGCTGCACGCGTGGGAGCGAGAAAACCGTTGTTGGGCTCGACCCCCGCCTTGCGGCTCGAACATGCCCGTTGTGGCCATGCGCATGAGCGCCCCGCCGAGGTAGGCAAGGCCTCCGAAGAACAGGGCTGCGGTCAGGAAGAAGCCTCGTACGGCACGATCCTCAGAGGTGTTGCCCGTCACGCTGTTGCGCAGGTGCGCAGCCGCCTTCGAGCCCGCCCTCGCGCTCCAGAGATTGCAGCACGGCGAGCCAGAGCGATTCGACCACCTCGACGGATGTGCTTCGCTGCCCACCAGCCGAGCGAAACCATTCGCCAAGGGCCACCGCCGAAGCCAGCAGTTCGTGGGTGCTCGGCTCGTGGTTCTTGAGCGCTCCACGATGCGAGACCGCGCGCCGGAGCGGCCGCCACGTACCGGTTTACGGCACTCGCGGCCAGCTTGAGGGATGTCTGGAAGGCGGGTGCTCCCGTCGAGTAGCCGGTGATGTCGCTCGTGCCACCGCCGACGTCGAAGACGACGTATCCCTGATTTCGACTGCACAGGCTGCCCCTGCGAAGCTTCGCTCTCGGTCATCTCCCGGATGCTCACCTCAAGCGCGTTCTTCCCGGCGACCCCGTCTGACCAGGCCCGCTGGAAGTCCTGGCGGTACGTGTTCCATCTTGGAGTACCCGAACGAGCGCGGGTAGGAGAAGCGGACCTCCTTGACGCGGGCGCCGCGCGACAGCGGCCGTAGAGGGTGATCTGCTTGCGCAGGTGCTGCAGGTAGGTGCGTAGCCACGCCTGCTGCTCCCACTTAATGTCGCGCTTGAGCCAGAAGCGCTTGGCGAGCTTCGGCTGCCCCGGCCCGAGCATGAACACCGGGAAGGGCTGCACGGGGATAAGGAACTTGGGATCGGTCAGGCAGAGGTTCTCGAAGAAGGCGACCCCGTTTGCTCAGCTGGAAGCGGTCCTCGTCGCTCACGCGGGGCTGCTGCGTGAGCATCTGCGAGGGGAAGTAGCCATCCGGGTTGAGCGTATCGCGATCGCCGAAGCGGGTGAAGAAGTCCAGCACCGCGCTCGCGCCTTCGTTGACCACCCCGTTGTCAACGTTGGAGTAGTTGGGCACACGCAGCAGCGACGTGGTGAAGACCGGGAATGTCGAGCACGTCAGGCTCTGACGTGATCCGGTCTCCCTTCCGATTGCGCTTGCGTAGGCGACGCACGTGTTGGACGTGCCGAAGTCCACACCGACCGTCCAGTCCTCTGTCTCGCGCCCCTCCATCTTCGGGTCGCGCAGGCGCAAAAAGCACAGGCCCCGCTGCTCCAGGTAGAAGCCTGCCGGGCGCACGCCGCGAATCTCGTAAAATGCGGCCCGTCCAGGCGCCCGGTCAGCACCTGCGGGCACCGAATCGGTCCCGAGCACGGTCTCCCGGCCGATAGCGCTGCCGGAGGCGTCGAAGGGCACGGTGCGGAAATTCCACTCCGGCATCAGACGCACGCGCGCGTAGTAGACATCGTCTGGTACCTCGCCTGTCGAGAGCTTCGGCAGGTGGCGGCGAATCGTGTCAAGGTCAATGCTTGGGAAAAAGCCGCAGGTCGTATTGGTCGAGCGGCACGGTCCCATCGAGCGTCATCGCGCCGCCGGAGAGGTTGTAGCGCTTCGTGACGCTGCGACCCGCCCCAAGGGGGAGTTCGACGAAGTAGGTCTGGCCGTCCTGGGCCATCCACGCCTTGGTCTGGACGATCAAGATCCGCCGGTACGCACCCTCGAGGATGCTGGGTTCGAAGGGAAAGAGCCCGTAGAAACGTCAAGCCCCTGTTCGTCCATGCCAAGCCCCTGCCACTCCGCCGAGAACCCCTGCGACGTCAGCACCATCAGGTGAGGCGTGAAGAGCCGGTCAACGCACACGTACGGCACCGGAGCGGCCGCCTCGCCGAGGCCGAGGTCGAGCCCGAGATTCGTGCCGCTGCGCGCTGCAGGCGCTGAGGCGGCCTGCTCGAGACCGAGCGCGTCCGAACTGGCCGCCCGTAGAGGCGCAGGCGGGGCTTCTGGAGTTCCTCCTGCAGTCACCATCACGCGCCCGTCGGGCGTCATGGCGAAGTCGCTTACGATTCGCTCGCTCCGGCGCCGCCGCACGTCCACTTCAGGAAGAACGGTGTACGCGGTCCTCGGCGCCCGCCAGAGCGCCGTCTGGCGCGCTTCGGGAACGCTGCTTGAGGGCGTGTGGCCGATGTCGCGCAGCCAGAGCCTCGAATTCCCGCTTGAGCGCGCTCTCGTCGCGCCGCCGCAGGCCGCAGTCTGCAGAATGCTCGCGGCGGCTCCCAGTTGCTCGAGGCACGCCTCGGAGCCAAGCTTCGATGAGGGCCTTCACGCGGCTGCGTCGTCTCGGTTGACACTGCGCAGCGCTGCGGTCCACGGAGAGCTCGCCGGAGGTCGGGTCGAACCACCGCCCGACAGGCCTGGGCTCCTTCGGCGGCACGGTAGTCCGGGTCGTACCAGAAGAGCGCGCTGCAGCGCCCGCGCGGGCGAAGCCGCCGGGAAGAACCCTGTGAGCGGCGAAAGCCCGCCGATTACCGCCGGCCGCTGGCCGGGCGAGCCGGCCTTGAGGATGCGCATCGGATTCCAGAAGTGCCTCGCCGCCCGGCGCCGACTCGAGCGCCACGCGCAGCACGTCGGAGAGCGGCATCCTGGTTGCGCGCTGGATGTGGACCGCATCGAGCGTGATGCTCAGCACCGACGCGCGTGGCGCAGCGCGAAGGCGGAGAGCATGCCCCGCAGCGTCCGCCGCGCTCTCTGCCTGCAGCGCCGATGCGTCCCTGGCCTGGCTAGGCGCTCCTCGCTGGCCAGTCCGTCGTCGATGGCCTCGTTCGAGGTCGGTGCCGAAAGCGACGCCGTGCAGGTTCGAGTAGAAGACGTAGGCCCGCGAGACCGGCGAGGGCATGCGCGTTCTCGGTCCGTGCCTGGCTCACGTTCATGTTGAGCCCGAGGTTGCGTAGGATGCGCCCACGGCTCCGACGTGAAGCCGGTCGTGTTGCCCGTCATGGTGTAGTCGACGCCGGGGCGGGTGTGGGTAGGAAGCGGCGGGGCATGGACGGAGGAGTCTCGGAAGGGAGGAAGGGAGTCGCGCGGCTGAGCGCCGGGCGCAGGGACGCGCGACGATCAGACGCGGGTGCGCGTGTACTCGCTCGCAGAGGTCGGCCTGCTGCTGCGCGCTCAGGGCCTCCGTGATGTGGCCGAGCGCGACGCGGGGGCCGATCGAGGCTTGCCGGCCTGGTCGGCGGCGCTGTGGAAGAGGCGAAGCGTGCCCACCGGTAGGCTTGCCGCGCCGCGTGTTCTCGTGCGCGTTCGACCATGGCGAGCAGCGAGGCGCGGAGCAGGCGGACGAGCGCATTGTCCTCCGCTGAAGTCCCGCGCGCCGACGGCGTCGAGCTCGTCGGCGCGGACCGTGCTCATGAACGAGTAGAGCGCCGAGTAGTCGTCCTGCGCGGGCTCCATCGAGGTGAAGGGCCTCGCCGCGCAGTGCCGTCGTCCGACCCACCGCAGCAGGCGGGCGAAGTAGCGCGTCACGTGCGGGCAGCATCGACTCGATCGCACTGCTCCCCCGAGTCGCGACTTGGCGATTTCGGGGCGTTCGTCCCGGCCAGCGCCGCTTTGTAGGCCGCGTGGTTCTCCGCCCAGCTGTCGAGCACGTGTCTGTACCACGGGAAACATCCGCAGGTCACGTCCGCTGGAGCGGCGGCAGCAGCAGCTCGAGGCCTTGCGCGAGCTGGTCCCGCCCGCTCCGGGCTCTGCCGGAGGAAGAAGGCCGCCAGGTGCGACGAGGTAGGCAAAGCGCTCGGAGAGCTCTTCCCGGCGGGCCTCAGAGACCGGCAGGCGTATCCCACGAGATGCTGCTGCACGTTTCCGGCGACGTTGTACAGGCGCACAACGGCACCACGGCCCCTGTGCCTGCTCGCCAAAATGGAGCGCGCCGATCGCGGCGACGAACTCCTCGAAGTAGGCCGGATTGGCCTGCTCAGAGAACCCGAGCACGGTTCTTACGGCGTTGCGCGACGGGTTGTCAGACCCTACTACGTAGGCGACTGTCGAAGGCAGCCCGCTGGGCCGCCGCATGTGAGGCGGTGTTCTGTGTGGCGCTGTAGAACTGCAGCGCCCCAGCGGCGTCGAGCAGGTAGCGGTCCGGGTCCACGCTGTCACTGTGCTACCTGCGGACGGTAGTGGGGCAGCATCATGACGGCTCCCCAGCGGTACTGCTTGAGGCGCGTGGCTCGCGTTCGTGCTCTCGCGCAGGACCTCCTCCACGCAGCCGCGGGCGACTGGAGTAGCGACGCCCCAGTGCCGCCGAAGATCGACGCGGCGACCATAACCGGCACGACCTGTTCCCGCGGCGCCGGCGTCGCGCAGCGCCTGTACGAACGGCCGGCGCCTTCACCGGTGCGCAGCTGCCCGCGGAGGTGCTGCGCCATGACGAGGCAACCCAGGTTCGGACGCGCGCGGAAGCCATCGGCGAACGATGTCGTCTGCTCGTCGCCGTCGTAGAGCAGATCGAGCACGTCTTGCATGCCGTGCTGCATCGAGACGACGTCGTGCAGGATGCCACCGGTCGTCTCGGCGACCGGCTGCGTGATGCTATAAGTCGTGGATTGCTGCGTGCCGAAGAGGCCGAGCAGCTCGGCCGTCTCGCCGCCACTGCCGAAGAGCCGGAAGCCCCCAATGCGTCGTGCGAATGCCCCACGGCCACTGCTGCATCGTGCAGTAATCATCACGCCGTCGCGCGCGCGCGCTGCAGGTTGCCGTTGGTCGTATCAGCGTCGACGAAGAGGACGTGGACGTGCTCGGGGCCCATGCCGGTGGCGCAGAGGTGCACGAGCGCCTCGGCGACCTTGGCGCCAGTGCCACCACCGGCAAGCAGAAAGAGAAGAGGCATCGTGGTCAATGAGGGAGAGGCCCTTATATGACGTCGGAGGCACCAATGCGGCCGGCGATGGTGACGCCTTTGAGCGCGGCGAGGGTACCCCCTACGGTTCCAGCGAGCGCGCCCGACGAGCAGGCTCACGTAAAGCAGCCACGACACGCCGCCCATGGCCGCGTCGAAGCTGCCGAGGTCCGAGCCGCCCAGGTCGTACTGCAGGTCGATGAGCGCGTCGTGCAGCGGCGCGAGAAACAGCTCGACGAGGGCCACGACCACAACGAGTGCGAGCACGACCAGCATCCAAAGCCGGTTGCGCCGCTTGAGCGTGTCGGCGATGCGAGCGGGGCCTTCGCGCCGCAGATCGCCGCCCTCGCTGATGCGGCCACGCGTGGCCACGAACGCGGCGGCCCCGAGCAGGAGCAACGCGGCAAGGAAGAAGAGCAGGTGGATCATCGGGTCAGGGAGAGTCGGAGAGGCGCGTGCAGAGGGCAGTTTTCAGGGGCGCCAGCGTGGTGACGAGCAGCACGCGTCCAGGCACGTAGTTGTCGTTGAGTACGGCCCCGAGCATGGGGCGGAGGTTGAGGATGCGCGGGCAGCCATCGGCGCCGCAGTCGTCCGGGGTCGTGAGCGTGGTCGGCACCAGGCGCTGCGCCTCGGCTTCGCCGGGCCGCAGTGTGACCAGCCACGCAAGCGTACGGGTGGCCTTGGCTGGCGGCGCTCCTCGAAGCGCTTCACCGGTACGACGAGGCGAGCGATCGGTGCGCGCCGCCTGCCTTGCGCACGGTGATCGTCGCGGGGAGCATCTGCGGGCGTCCGAGGCTATCGGCCCGTCTGCTCCGAGTCGCCGCCGCGCCGGGCGAGAGCGCCCATCCACGCACTTCCACGCGGAGGTCCTCAAGAATGGTCCGAGGCCGTCGGGGCCTAGCGCGGTGCGAGTGCAGGCGGCATCGGGGATGAGGTCGAACTGGAGCGGTGCGAACCCCTGGTTGGCCTTGCGGCGCCTCCTCGCGCACCCGCGCGAGGTAAGCAGGGCGCAAGCCGGGCACGAGCGCCGAGTCGAGGTTCGACAGCACCCGCTCGGCGCGCGGATGCCGCTCGCCCTCGGCGGCCTCCGGCCCGACGCGTCTCCTCCACCGGCGAACCATGCGCAGTGCGCCCCGCCGCCCGCGCTGATGTCCAGCAGCGGGCGGAACTCCGGCTTCATGTGCGCGACGATCGCGTCGATAGGCCGCACCGAGGGGGCGAAGACGTACACCACGAACGGACGGTTGGCGCATGCATAGGCAACCGTGGTGTTCTCGCACGCGCCGCTTTCGGCGTAGTACGTGCCCGCGTAGGCTCCCCGGAGCGCGAGGGCGCCGAAGACGCCGCCTCGCTCGAGTGCGCCTGTGCCGCGCGTACGACATCGCCGTAGCGGGCCCCGTCGCCGGGTCCGACTGCACGCCATCGGAGATGACCAGCCGGGTGGCGCGGAGGTCCCTGAAAGGGCGCAAACAGTGCTGGCATAGTCGTTGTTTACCCGCGTGTAGGCGCGCGCCTGATGAAGCGGGCCGAGGGCCATGCTCGTCACCGTCTGGGCACCAGTCCCCGGCGACGTAGCCGAACCCGAAGAGCGATCAGCTTGCCCGCGAGGCTTCCCGTCGAGGTGGTCAGCAGGCGCCGGAAAGGCGCGACCCCGCCTGAGGTAAGGCTGCATCGACAGCGAGAGGTCTACGTAGAGCTCTACCGGCCCGAGGGGCGCCGAGCGCATCGCGGCTCGACGAGGGCGCTCCGGTCTCCGCGCACGTCGGGCGACGAGGCGCCGGGACGGCCTCGTTCGGCGACCTCCGGGAGATCGGGCGAGCACCCAGCGAGCAAGCGGCGAGCAGGCTGATGACGGCGGCGGGGCCGCGTGCCGAAGATGCATCGGGGTCGAGGGGAGAAAACGAGTAGGGTCATGCGCGCGGGCAGACGTGGAGGGCGCCGCGCACGCGGGTGACATCGTCGGCGTCAGGCGCGGCCCGTTCGCACGGCGTCCTCCCACGCGGCGAGGACGTTCGTCGTCGGGCGTTGCGGAGCCGTAGAGAGCCAGGTTGACCGGCCAGGTTCGTCCGCATACCGCTCTGCCTGCGCCTGCGCGAGATCAGGCCGTTCGACACCGCGTGCCCCAATTGGCCGAGCACATCGGCGACCCGCGAGGCGCTATTGACGTCGCGCTTAGCGAATGAGGTCGCCCGAGAAGACCTCGCCGGCGAGCGCTTCGTTGGGCGGACTGCCGCTGCCGAGCAGCGCATCCACATCGGCTCCGAGGGCGGTGATGCAAGCTGTCGCCCGGCCCGGGCGCGGAGCGCGAGGGGGCACCGTCTACGTCCGCCGCGCGGCGATCAGCGTCGATGAGGGTTGCCGAAGGCGGAGCCGCCAGTGCGGCGTACTCCGTCCGCGCCGCGTCGCCACGCGGCGTGTAGACGTCGAGGGCGCTCACGAGGCCCACGACAACCCAGATGCCGGGGACAGGCTATTCCTAAGCACGACCGCTACTACGATCAAGCCACCCCGACGCCCGACATTCCCCGTACTGCACGTGCCCAAGGCTCCCGGACAGCGCCAGGAACACGAGCAGCACCGCAGTACGATCGGCGGCCCCTTCGGTGGCTCCGGGGCTCCCGTGTGGTCTTCTGCTCATCGCGCCTTCCGAGTCGTAGCTGTGTGCATCTATGACCGCGTCGTCCCGAAGTACAGAGCTTCATCTCGATGCCGCCGGTTGTCCGCGCGCCCTACTCGCTCGCGTTGTTCGTGCCCTTCGGGTGCGAACTCGCCGTAGCCCGCCGCCGACATCTTGACGCGTCGCCGCGTCGATACCGCCTTGCTCGGCGAGGAAACGGACGACATTGGACGCGCCAGCCGTCGACAGCTCCCAGTTGCTCTGAAACTGGTACGTGTTGATCCGGGTGTTGTCGGTGTGGCCCGAGACCTCGATCTGGTAGAGAGTGCCCCCACGCTCGCGCGTCACGTCGCGGCTGGTGATCTCTGTGGCCAGACGCTGCAGGATGGCCTGCCCTGTCGGCTGCACCGATGCGCTCGCGGGCGCGAAGAGCGTGCTCGCTCCGAACGTGATCACACGCGTCGTCTCGCTCTCCTTGAGGATCTCAACATCCGGCAGCGTGCCGACGAGCGCCTCGACAACCGCGATGTCGGCGCGGACCTTCTGGCCGCCGAGGTCTCCGGTGTCGATCTTGATCTGCCGCGCCACCTGGAATACGAGCACGAGCACCAGCACCAGCACGAACGCCAGCATGGCGTCGGTGAAGGCAGGCCTAAGACGTCTCAGGGAGGCGGTAGCGGTACGGGAGCGAGGCATAAAGGGGGGAAGCCTGTAGCCCAACTCACTCGTTGCCATAGCGTACACATCAAGCCCACACCGTCTAAATATTCCGTCGAGCACGCCCTCAACGTCACCGGCCCTTTTGGTGACGACTCTTTGCATACAGCCCACCCTGCTTCATCTCCTTGTTTCCATGGTTTTTAGGTCCTTCACGTTAGCCTCCTCGTGACACCAGACGCGCGGTCCACGCGCGCAGCCAATCAGTCGCGCGGCGGGGCGTCGAGGGTTCGGCGGTAGAAGGCGAGCGTTTCGTCGGCGATGGCGCTCCACGTGAAGCGCGCCTCGATGCGCGCGCGTCCGGCGCGCCCCATGGCCTGCGCCCGCGTCGAATCGGCGAGCAGACTCGCGATCGCCTCGGCGAAGTCGCGCGTGAACCGGTCGGGGTTGAGCGGGTCCGGGTTGTCGCTGCCCGTGGCCACGAACGGCACGAGCAGGCCGGTCTCGCCGGGCACCACGATCTCGGGGATGCCGCCGACGCGGCTCGCCACGACGGGGGTCTCGCACGCCATGGCCTCCAGGTTGATGATCCCGAAGGGCTCGTAGACGCTCGGGCAGGCGAAGACGGCGGCCCCGGAGTAGAGGAGGGCCACGTCGCGCCGCGGCAGCATCCGGTCGAGCCAGACGACGCGGATGCGCCCTTCGCTCCGAAGCGCCTCGACGAGGCCGGTGGTTTCGCGGGCGATTTCGTCCGTGTCGGGCTGCCCGGCGGCGAGGACCAACTGGGTGCCGTCGGGGAGGTGACGCGCGGCGCGGAGCAGGAGCGGCAGGCCCTTCTGGCGCGTGATGCGCCCGACGAAGAGCACGTAGGGCACGTCCACGTCGACGCCGAGCGCGGCGAGGCGGTCGAGGTCGAAGGTGGGCTGGAATTCGTGCGGGTCGATGCCGTTGGGGATCGTCGCGACGCGGGCGAGATCGACGCCGTAGAGCGCGTGGACGTCGCGCGCCATCGACCGCGACACCGCGACGACGCCGTCGGCGCTCTGGTAGGCGTGGCGCTCGATCCACGACGAGGCGTCGTAGGCGGTGCCGAGCTGCTCGCGCTTCCACGGGCGGTGCGGTTCGAGCGAGTGCGTCGTGAGCAGCATCCGCGCCCCCGTGAGCTGCTGCACGAGCACGGCGGCGAAGTGCGTGTACCACGTGTGCGCGTGGACGATGTCGGCGGCCTCGACGCGCCCGGCCATCGACAGGCTGCGCGCGAGCGTTTCGAAGAGCCGCGCGTGCTCGGCGTGGGCCGACGGCACCCGGCACGGCACGTCGACGAACTCGGCCTCGATGCCGGGCAGGACGGTCGGCTCGGGCGTGGCCGCGAGCACGCGGATCTCGTGCGCGCCGCCGTCTGCGCGGGCGAGGGCCTCGGTGAGTTTGCCGATGTGGACGCCCGCGCCTCCGTAGATGTCGGGCGGGTATTCGTGCGAGAGCAGGACGATGCGCATGGCGCCAAGATAGCGCCGGTGGATCGCGGCCGCGGATCGGCAACGAGGAGGCGCGGGCGGTGAGAGGACGAGGGCGGCACAGCCGAGACCGTTACCGCTGTGTTACGTTTTGGAGCTCGGACGCCCCGAAACCGGAAGGAATCTCCCTCCTCGCCGGGCGCGGGGCACGAAATGCGGCGACACGCTCAAGTTTTCCGTGTCGGCACCGATTGTGCATTCAGGATGTCCCTACTGTTCCCTCCGCGATGTCTGCTCCCTTGCTTCCCTCCCCCGCGCGGGCGTCGTCGGCGCCTTCCGCCGCCGTGCCCCCCCCGCACCTCCTCTACGTCGACGACGAGCACCTGCTCCACAACGTCCTCGACCGCCTCTTCACGCGCAAGGGCGTCCGCGTGACGACCTGCACGAGCGCGCGCGAGGCCGTCGAGCGGCTGCGCCAGATGGACATCGACCTGGTGCTGACGGACTTCAAGATGCCGGACATGGACGGCCTCGAACTCCTCGCCCATGTCCGCGAGACCTACCCGGACGTCCCCGTCATCATGCTCACCGCCCACGCGAGCGTGCAGCATGCCGTCGGGGTGATGCGCGACGGGGCGGTCGACTACATCCCCAAGCCGTTCTCGACGGCGGTTCTCGTCGAGCGCATCGAGCAGCACCTGAACACTCGCGCCGAGGCCCGGCGCGATGCCGTGCGTGCGTCTGGCGGTGCAGGCGGCGGTGCGCCCGGCAACCGGAGCGCATCGCGCCACGGGGGCGACGGCAGCGCGGCGGCGGTCGGGGGCCCGGTGGTCGGCGGCAGCGGCGCGGCGGGGAGCGGCCTTCAGGGAGGCGGGACGCTCAGACGCGAGGGCGCCTTCATCGGCGACCATCCGGCGGTCGAGCAGCTTCGCGCGCTCGTGCCGCGGATCGCGCGCAGCGAGGCGGCGGTGTTCGTGCACGGCGAGAGCGGGACGGGCAAGGAGGTCGTCTCGCGCTGGCTCCACCGCGAGAGCCTGCGCGCCGACGGGCCGTTCGTGGCCATCAACTGCGCCAACCTGCCGACCGACCTCGTCGAGAGCCACCTCTTCGGCCACCGCAAGGGCGCCTTCACCGGGGCCGTCGAGGACATGACCGGGGCGTTCGAGCACGCGGCGGGCGGAACGCTGCTGCTCGACGAGATCACCGAGATCGACCTCGCCGTGCAGGCCAAGCTCCTGCGCGTGTTGCAGGAGCAGGAGTTCCAGAAGCTCGGCGCGAGCACGCCGCAGCGCGCCAACGTGCGCGTCGTGGCGACGTCGAACCGCGACCTCCACGAGGCCATCCGCGAAGGCGTCTTCCGCGAGGACCTCTACCACCGCCTCGCCGTCTTCCCGCTCTACGTGCCGCCGCTGCGCGAGCGCCCGAGCGACGTGCCGCTCCTCGCCCGCCACTTCTGCGACAAGTACGTCGCCTTCTACCGCCTCCCGCCCAAGCGCCTCGCCCCGGCGCTCGTCGAGCGCCTCGTCGCCTACGCGTGGCCCGGCAACGTGCGGCAGCTCGAGAACACGCTCCACCGCGGCGTCGTCCTCGCCGGAGACGCCGACGTGATCGACATTGCCGACGTGATGAACGCCTTCATCGGCGACGACCGCGCCGAGTCGGCCCGTCCGAACAGTCCGCCCGGCGGCGCCCCAGCGTCCAACGTGCGCTCGATCCACGACGCGCCCTCGCGGCAGCGCCTCCGCACGCTCGACGAGATCGAGCGCGAGGCCATCCTCGACGCCCTCGCCGACACGAACCAGAACCAGGAGGCCGCCGCCCGCCAGCTCGGCATCTCCTCGCGGACCATCCGCAACAAGCTGCGCCGCTACCGCGATCTCGACGCCGCGGCGTGAGGGCTGAGTTGTGGGAGGGTGGGTTTGTGAGAGGCGGTCCGAAACGGCGGTGTCGTTGCGAGCGCAGCGTGGCAATCTCGTCGTCCAGAGCACGGAACGACCGGATTGCACCGGCGCTGCGCCCCCGCGATGACATCGCTGGATGTTCGGCACAGGCTTCGCGTGCCGTTATTTTCATCTCCGTGAACGCGAGAGCGCAGAGCGTGGTGCAGACGGCTGAGGCCGCCACGCCAGAGGCCTGCCCTTGCTTCGGCGTTTCCACTCCGTCGCACCCGCCCCCTTCACCCGCCCGCGTCGGCGCCGATTCCCTACGCATCCCGTGTCGCCCTCACGACCTGAGCCCCCGCCCGCCCGCCTCCCGTCCGTCCCCGACCCCGACGTGCCCGACTCCCTGCCTCCGATGCGCTTCCTGACCTCCGAGACGCGCCTCGCGCTCATCCGCGAACGCCTTGCCCGGGGCGACTACCAGCGGATGGACGTGGCCCGCGCCGTCGCCCACCGCCTCCTGCGCGACGACTTCCCCGACGCCCACCGCTGAGCGGCGGAACGCCAAGGCGGCGTGCATCCGAGCGGCGTCGCCGGGGTTGACGGGCGACGATTTCCGCGCCCTGCCCCGATGCTGCCTGCTTCCGCGTCCCTCTGCGAGGTCGGCCCGCGCGATGGTTTCCAGTTCGAAACCGTCCCGATCCCGACCGATCTCAAGCTCGCCACGATCCGCGCGCTCGCCGCCGCAGGCGTGCCGCGCATCCAGGCGACGTCGTTCGTCCACCCGGCGAAGGTGCCGCAGATGGCCGACGCCGCCGAGATCGTCGCCGCGCTGCTGGAAGACGATTCGGGCGCGGCGTTCTCCGTCCTCGCCCTCAACCTCAGAGGCGTCGAGCGGGCGCTCGGCGCGGGCGCGCGGCTGCTCGACCTGTCGATGGCGACGAACGCGCGCCACGCGGCCGACAACGTGGGGATGACGGTCGAGGAGGGCGTCGCGGCCAACGCGGCGATGCTGGCGCGCTGCCACGCGGCGGGCGTGCCCGCGCAGGTGGGCCTGCAAACCGTCTGGGGCTACGCCGCGCCCGGCGACACGCCGCTCGCGCTCGTCGTGGAACTGGCGCGGCGCTTCGCCGGCGAGGGCGTCGAGAGCCTGTCGCTCGCCGACTCGACCGGCCTCGCCACGCCTGTCACCATCCGCGAGACCGTCCGCGCCGTGCAGGACGCCCTCGCCGATGTCGCGCCCGGCACCGAGATCGTCCTGCACCTCCACGACACGCGCGGGGCAGGCCTCGCCAACGTCGTCGCCGCGCTCGAACTCGGCGTCACGCGCTTCGACACCTCGCTCGGCGGCCTCGGCGGCTGCCCCTTCATCCCCGGCGCGACGGGCAACATCGCCACCGAAGACACCGCCGCGCTCCTGGAGGCGATGGGCGTCTCGACCGGCCTCGACCTCCCCGCCATCGCCGCCGCCACCCGCGCCGTCGCCGCCCACGTCGGCCGGGCGCTGCCGGGCAAGCTGTACACGCTGGTGTGAGGCGTCAGAGCAGCACGCGCACGAGCAGGCCCATCGACGGGGCAACCGTCCACGCGTGCGCTCCGCCGTACAGGCTGCGCGTGCGCTGCACCGACACGCCGGCCCTCGAATAGCAGGCCGCCGCCTTCGGGGTCCGACGGCTCGCGCAGCGTGACGCCGACGGAGGCGCCGGGCGAGATGCCGTCGGAGAGCGGTTCGTGCCCCATCGCCGTCGGTTTCGCGAGCGTCGACCATGCGAGGCCGAGCCGAGGCGCGCGCGCTCAGGTACACGCACCCATCCTCGTGTGCGGCGGCAGCCCGCGCCGACAGCGACCCGACGTAGCCGCTCGGCCCGGTGGCGCACGCGATGAAGCTCGCAGCTCCGCCCTCAAACGCCACGCCTCCACCCCGATGAGGGCGAGCGGAAACGGCGACGGCATCTGCACGCGCGCGCCCACGCCGCCCGATGTCGGCGCGTCCGCGCAGCGACACCGTCACCGGGCCGGGGCTGAACGTCGATTCGCCCCTCGACGCACGCGAGCATCGAGCGCCTCCTCGTCGGGCCGCGTCCGCCCGCGACGCCATGCCGCCGACCGACACCAGCATCCGCCCGGCGGGCACCGGCACCGGCGCCTCGAACGTACCGGTGTGGACGCAGCCGGTGGCCGCGAGGAGCGGAAGCAGGAAGGCGAGGCGGCGCATCGGCGGAGCGGGGTTTCCGATGCAGCCGCACCAACGGCGCGCTTCGTAACGCGCGGATGCGGAATAGACCCGTCAGGTGCGGGGACCTGACGGGGTCGTGCTCGGCCCCGCCACGTCATATCCACTCGTCTTTCCCGCGAACGCGGGAATCCAGAGGAGAGTCACCCTTTAGCGCTGTGCACACTGGGTCCCCGCTTTCCGCTCCGCGGACCTTCGGTTCGCGGGGATGACGGGCTTCATAGACAGGATTTCAGGCACGCGGCCCCGTCGTCCGTCGTCGTCATCGTCTCGTCATCCCGATCAGCGCCCGGCCACGAGGCGGCGGAGGGCGGGGACGATGACGACCTCGACTTCGGCGTGCGGCGCGGCGGCGGCGGTGAGGCGGGCGGCGGCATCGGCGGGCGCGGCGCCGTCGAGGGTGGCGAGGGCGAGGGCGGCGAGGTCGGCGAGGCGGGCGGCGAGCGGGGCGAGGTCGGCGGCGAAGGGCGAGGGCGCGATGCCGCGCGCGGCGTCTCCGGCGGCGAGGGCGGCGACGTGCGGGCGGCGCGGCGCCACGTGAGGGCGTCGAGGCGGAGGTCGTCGCGGAGCGCGGCGCGCGTGGCGGCGTCGGGGGCGGCGAGGTACGCGTCGACGGTGGCGGCGAAGCGCTGCGCCGGGCGCGCGTCGCTCGGGATGGCGTCGACGAGGCGCGTGAGGGGCGTGTGCTGCGTGTACTTGCGGCCTGCGTTGGCGCGCGTGTACTGCCCGTGGCGCGCGTAGCCCTCGACCGGCTCGACGAGGCCCGCGAGCACGCCGAGTCCTTCGTGCGGACCGCCCGCGATGCGCGCCTGCATCGCCGCCTGCGCCGACGCGATGCGGAGGCCGTCGGCGCGCTCCAGGCGCATGGCGTGGGCGTCGAGGCGGCGCATCAGGTCGACGGTGTCGCGGACGCTCGCCGGGCTCCAGAGGCGCTCGGCGACGGCGGCCGCGCGCGGCCAGAGGCGGTGGTCGAGGATCTCGGGCGTCACCATCTCCGCCCACATCGCGGCCTCACCGCCGAGAATCCGGCTCCGCTGCTCGGCGGTCAGGGTGTCGAGCCCCGCCTCGGGGTCGTTGCGGTAGTGGCTCGCGGCGCTCTGGTAGAGGTCGACGTAGTAGCCGTTCGAGAGCACCGCGGGCGATCCGGCGGCGAGGGCCTGGGCGAGGAAGCGCTTGCCGCGCCACGCGTGCCCGATCGTCTCGACGGGCAGGTCGGGGTGCAGGATTTCGTCCCAGCCCATCATCGTCTTGCCGTGGCGCGCGAGGATCGCGCTGAGGCGGCGGTTCATGACGGCCTGCAGGTCGTGCTCGTTCGCGACGCCGTTGGCCCGCATCCACGCCTGGATCGGCGCGCTCTGGCGCCACGCCGTCGGCGGCACCTCGTCGCCGCCGATGTGGAAGACGGGGTCGGGGAAGAGGCCCGCCATCTCGCCGAAGAGGCCATCGAGGAGGGCGTACGTCGCCTCGTTGGTCGGGTCGAGGATGCCGACCGACACGCCCCACGTCCGCAGGATCCCCGCCGGCGGCGCGCCGCTCGCGATCTCAGGGATGCCCGACGAGCCATGCGGTCGCGTGGCCGGGCACGTCGAACTCGGGGACGACGCGGATGCCTCGTGCAGCCGCGTAGGCGACGATGGCGCGGATGTCGTCCTGCGTGAAGTAGTTGCCGTCGGAGCCGTACGTGTGCAGGCGCGGGTAGCGGAGGCTCTCGACGCGGAAGCCCTGGTCTTCGGAGAGGTGGAAGTGGAGGACGTTCATCTTGGCCGCCGCCATCGCGTCGAGCGTGCGCAGCACCTCGGGCATCGGCAGCCAGTGGCGGCAGACGTCGAGGAGCAGGCCGCGCCAGCCGAAGCGCGGCGCGTCGCGGATCGTCGCGGCGGGCACGCGGGCGCCGCCGGGGACGGCCTCGGCGAGCTGCAGGAAGGTCTCCATGCCGCGCATCGCGCCGATGGGCGAGGCCGCCCGCACGACGGCGCCGGAGGCGGTCACGTCGAGCGCGTACGTCTCGTCCTCCACCATCCGCGGGATCGCAGGCGCGGCGCCCTCCACGACGACCCGCAGCGTCGGTGCCCCGGTCTGCGCGACCGACGGCCCGGTGAGGATCAGGCCGACGTGCCGCGCGAGGCGCGTCCGCAGCCGCGCCGCCGCGTCGGCGACGCGCACATCCGGCACGCCCTCGACAGCAACGGCGAACGACGAATCGAGCCGGAGCGCCGCGCCCGCCGACCACGCCATCTCCGACGGCACCGGGACGAGCGTGTGCATCGGCTGGGCGGCGGCAGGGAGCACGAGGGGCAGGGCGAGGGAAAGGAGCGCGGCGAGGCGGTCGGCGGGGTGCGAAGGCGGGGCATCGGGAGACAGGGCTGGGACGGTGCCCCCGAACTTACCGCCGCGACCCGCCCACACCGCTCACCGCAACCACCGACGACGGGCGCCGGGCCGCGCGACGACGGGTGGAGACGCGACTGGCGGGCGGGGGCGTGGAGACGGGCGGGGGCCGTGGGGGTGTCGATGGGGACGCGCAGGCGGGCGGGGACGTGCAGGGGGGGTGGGGAGCGGAGGAGACGCCACAGGTGGCGTCTCTACGGGACCGTCGGACGGGGCCGCCGAACCCCCCTCACGCGCCAACGACCAACCACCAACCCTCACGGCGCGAGGCGCTCGACGATCCACGCGCCCGAATCGTCGCGGCGGTAGCGGAGGCGGTCGTGGAGGCGGCTCCGGCGGCCCTGCCAGAACTCGGCGGCGGACGGGCGGACGCGGTAGCCGCCCCAGTGCTCGGGGCGGGCGACGGTGTCTCCTGCCGATGCTTCGGCGCTCGCGTAGGCGTCTTCGAGCGCGGCGCGGTCCGCCACGACGCGGCTCTGCGGCGAGGCGACGGCGCCGAGCTGGCTCGCGCGCGGGCCGCACGGCGAAGTACGCATCCGACACCGCCGCCGCGACGCGCTCGACCGGTCCTTCGATGCGCACCTGCCGTTCGAGCGGCGGCCACCAGAAGACGAGCGCCGCCCGCGGATGCGCCCCGAGGGCGTCGCCCTTGCGGCTCTCGTAGTTGGTGTAGAAGACGAACGCCCCGTCGTCGTCGACCTCTTTCAGCAGTACGATCCGCGCCGACGGGCCGCCGTCGGCATCGACGGTGGCGAGGGTCATGGCGTTCGGCTCGGGCGTGCCGCTGGCGACGGCGTCGGCGAACCAGCGCCGAAACTGCGCCGCCGGGTCGGGCGCGAGGTCGGTGCGGTCGAGCGCGTCCCGCTCGTACGACACGCGCATCGCCGACGGGTCGGGCGCGGCCGGCGGGGCGGAATCGGACGGCGTGGCGGAATCGGGGGGCATCGGCAGATCGATCGGCGGAGGGAGGCGGCGCCAACGCATGCGCAGGCACGCCGTGCCCGAACGCCCACCGACCCCGGCTCCGAATCCCCACGTCAGGACGCGAGTGGGAAGCGGACGATGAACGTCGAGCCGACGCCCTTCTCGCTCTCGACCGCGAGGCGCCCGTGCATCAGCCCGACGAGGTGGCGCGTGATGGCGAGGCCGAGGCCGCTGCCCTGGTGCGAGCGCGTCAGGCCCGACGACTCCTGCCGGAACTCGTCGAAGACGTGCGGGAGGAACGCGGCGTCCATCCCGATGCCGGTGTCGCGCACGCGCACGACCGCCTCGTCGCCCTCGACGGTCACCGAGAGGCGCACCTCGCCCGCGTTGGTGAACTTGATGGCGTTGGAGACGAGGTTGACGAGCACGCGGTGGTACGCCCGCGCGTCGAGGAAGGTGAAGACGGGCGCGGGCGGGGTTTCGACCGTGAGCGGGAGGCCGCGCGGCGCCGCCATCGCCGACAGAAGACGCCCGGCCGCCGCGGTCTCGGCGCCCACATCGAGGCGCACGAGGTCGAGGTCGACGGCGTTGGCTTCGAGGCGTGCGAGGTCGAGCACCGAGTTGAGCGTGTCGAGCAGGCGCATCCCGCTCTGCCGGATCAGCTGCGCGGCCTCGACGTGCGGCTCGCCGAGTTCGTCCATCAGCACCTCGGCGAAGCCGATGATGCCCGCGAGCGGCGTGCGCACCTCGTGGCTCATGTTGGCGAGGAACGCGCTCTTGAGGCGCCCGAGTTCTTCGGCCTGCTCCTTCGCCTCCACCAGACTCGTCTCGTAGCGCTTGCGCTCGGTCACGTCGAGCGTGTAGCCGACGAGGTAGTCGACGCTGCCGTCGGGGTGGAACACGGGGATGGCCGTGCGCAGCAGGTCGCGCGCCGCTCCGCCGGGGAAGACGAGGCGCTCCTCGTGCGTGCTCACGAGACCGCCCTCGATGGCGCTCCGAATCCACGCGTCGCGCGCGCGGGCCTTCTCGGCCGGGCGGCCGCGCAGGCGTGCCATGTCCTCGTTGGTCTTGCCGAGGGCCGCTGCGCGCAGGTGCGCCTCGGGGATGACCTCGGGGCTGACGTAGAGCGTGCGGCCGTCCCGGTCGAAGACGGCGACGCCGAGCGGCAGGTTGGCGAGGACGCTCTCGTAGAACGCGCGCTGCGCTTCTTGCTGCGCCGCCGCCGCGACGCGGTCCGTCAGGTCGATGCCGTAGCCGATCAGGAAGGCGAGATCGCCGCCCTCCGCGTCGCTGCCATCGTCGGAACTGCCGAAGACGGGCAGGAGGGCGCGGAGCATGTGGCGCGTCGGGCGGCCGGGGAGGTCGAGCGTCTCCTCGCGCGTCGCCTCGCGCGGGTCGTCGAGGATGCTCTGCACCCACGCGTCGCGCGCGGCGAAGGGCGCCTCGTCGAAGCCGCGCACGCGCGCGTAGTCGAGGTTGCGGCGCCCGACGAGCCACGCCCGCGTCCCGGCGTCGCGCACGGCGGCGGCGTTGAGGAAGTCGAACGTGCCGTCGGGGCGGACGATGTACAGCTCGATCGGCAGGCGCCGGAGGATGCGCTCGTAGTGCGCCTGCGTCCGCTCGACGGCGAGGCGTCCCTCGCGCTGCGCCGTCACGTCGACGCTGTACGCGAGCACGTGCTCGACGGCGCCGCCGCCCGGCCCGACGATGGGCACGAGCGAGGCGAGGAGGTGGCGCGGCGGGTACCCGGCGCGCGCGCGCGTTTCCTCCCACTCCATCCGCTTGCCGGTCGCCACGGTCTCGCGCAGGCGGTCGCGCCCGTCGCCCCGCACGCCCATCTGGCGCGCCATTCGGTCGGGGAGCACGTGGCCGACGAGGCGCGTGCGCAGCGCGAGACGGGGCACGGCGGCGGCGTTGGCGTAGCGCAGGCGCCCGTCGGCCTCGAAGACGGTGACGGGGATCGGCAGTTCGCCGAGGATCGTCTCGTAGAACGCCCGCGCCTCATCGGCGACGCGTTCGGCCCGCACGCGCTCGGTCACATCGACGGCGTAGCCGAGGTAGCCGCCACCGACGGCATCCGGACCGCCCGCGAGCGGCTCGATGCGCTGGAGCAGGTGGCGGACCTCGCCCGTCCTGCTGCCGTCAGGACCACGCTCCAGGACCTCCTCGACCCACTCGGTCGCGTGCCCGGTCTCGTCGACCTGCCGCCGTGCCGCCGCGAACGCCGCCCGCCGCGTCTCGGGCATCCCGGCGTGCACCGCGACCTCCTCGAAGGTGCGCCCGATGCTCCACGCCCGCAGGGCATCGTCGGGGATGGCCTCGGCGTTGGCGAAGCGGAAGCGCCAGTCGGCGTCGGTGAGGACGATGCGCACCGGCAGCCGCCCGACGAGGCCCTCGTAGAACGCGCGCTGCGCGTCGGCCTCGTGCTGCGCCGCGCGGATGGCGGTCATGTCGGTGACGAGGGCGATGCTCGCGCCCGGCTCGCCGCTCGGGTGCGGGATGGCGGTGACGAGGACGGAGCGCGTCTCGCCGCTCGCATGGGCGACGCAGGTTTCGTAGATGCCCCGTTCGCCCGCGCGGCGCCGCGCCACCTCGGCATCGTAGGCACCGCGCGCATCGGGCGTGATCCACGTGCGGAACGGGCGCCCGATGAGATCGGCGACGGGCACGCCGACGAGGTCGCCGAAGGCGGCGTTCGCGTACGCCAGGCGGTCGCCGCCGTCGGCGATGACGACGCTCTGGCCTGCGGCGTCGAGAATGGCGCGCGAGAAGTCGCGCTCCGACGCGAGCGCGTCCTCGGCCTCGGTGCGCCGCTCGTCGCCGATGACGAGCGAGAGGAGGAAGCCGCCGCCCGCGCCGCTGGCGCCGATCGGGTGCTTCCACGCGCGCACGTCGCGCAGTTCGCCGCTGCCGTGGCGGATGCGCCCGAGTTCGCAGCGGACCCCGACCGGCTCCGACATCGCGGCGATGTGCTCGCTCCGCTCCTCCGTCGATGCCCAGAGGCCGATGTCGAGCGCGGTGTGCCCGACGACCGCCGCGCGCGTGCGCCCGACGAGGTCGAGGAAGGCGTCGTTGGCATCGCAGATCCTTCCGTCGCCGCGGCGCGTCACGACGACCCCGATGGGGGAGTCGCGCAGGAGCGGCGGAATCTCCGGCGTCGGGTCGGTCGTGTGCGCGACCGTGGGCGATGCGTCCGCTGGCCCGACCGCCTCGCGCTCGTGCAGGCGCACATCGAGGAGGCAGCCGCCCGCTCCGCCGGGGGCCATCCGGAGGTCGGCGCGCCGCCGGGCGCCGTCGAGGCCGAGAAGGTCGAGCGTGCGCGCGCCGCCGTCGCCACCGAGCGCCCACGCGGCGGCCTCTTCGCCGACGAGCGCCGCGAAATCCGTCCCGACGAGCGCCGCCGCGTCGGCACATCCACACGCCTGCGCGCCGAGCGGCGAGGCGGCCGCGACGCGCCCCGCGCCGTCGAGGGCGACGACCGGCGAGGGCAGGAGGGCGAGGACGGCGGCGAGCGCATCCGTGTCCACGCCGGGGGCGGGGCCGGAAGCGCGGAGGGGAAGGTCGGGGTGCATCGGCAGCGGATGCGGCGGTGTGGAGGTCTCGCCTGAATCGGCGGCTCCGGAGCAGTGCTAAACATACGCCGCGCCGTGCACGTGCCCGGCTGCCGCCGCGAGAGCCTCGTGGGGCGCGGCGACCCGGTCAGGTCGGGAAATCGGACAGGTTTGTCCGTCTGGCCCCCGCCGCTACCTTGCGCCGCTTCCCCGCTCCGATGTCCGCTCCTTCCCTGCACCCCGACACGCGCCTCGCCCACGCGGGCGCCGTCGTCGACCCGGCCACGCGCGCCGTCGTGGCCTCGCCGGTCTTCGCCACCACGTTCGAGCGCGGCCCCGACGGCGGCTACCCCGGCGGCCACGTCTACGCGCGCACCTCCAACCCGACGCGCGACCTCCTCGAAGCCGCCCTCGCCGATCTGGAAGGTGGGGGACTCGAAGAGGGCGCATCGGCGGCGGCGTTCGCCTCCGGACTCGCCGCCTGCCACGCCGTCCTCGCGCCGCTTGCGCCCGGCAGCCGCGTGCTCATCCCCACCGACGTCTACCACGGCCTGCGCGGCCTCCTGCGCGACGTGTTCGGCCACTTGCGCGTCGAGGCCGTGGCGATGGACGACACCGCCGCCCTCGTCGAGGCACTCGGGCGCGGCGAAACCGCGCTCGTCTGGCTCGAAACGCCGTCGAACCCGCTCCTGCGCGTCACCGACCTCGCCGCCGCCATCGCCGCCGCCCACGCCGCCGGCGCCCGCGTCGCCGTCGACAACACGTGGCCGACGCCGCTCCTCACACGTCCGCTCGCGCTCGGCGCCGACTACTCGGTTCACTCGCTCACCAAGGCCATCGCCGGGCACAGCGACGTGCTCGGCGGCGCCGTCGTCGCCCGCACCGAGGCCCTGATGGCGCCCGTACGGGCCGTGCAGGCATCGGCAGGCGGCGTGCTCGACCCCTTCTCGTCGTGGCTGACGCTGCGCGGGATGCGAACGCTCGCGCTGCGGATCGAGCGCGCCTCGGCGACCGCCGCCGCCCTCGCCGACCTGCTCGACGGGCACGCAGGCGTCTCCGCCGTCCACTACCCCGGCCTCGCCACGCATCCGGGCCACGCCGTCGCCGCGCGGCAGATGCGCCTCGGCGGGCGCCGCGTGCTTCGGCGCGATGCTGTCGGTCGAGGTCGCGGGCGATGCCGCCGATCCGTCTGGCGAGGCCGCCGCGCGCCGCGTCGTCAACGCCCTCCGCCTCTTCCGGCAGGCGACCTCGCTCGGCGGCACCGAGAGCCTGGCCGAGCACCGCGCGTCGGTCGAGGGGCCGGACACGCAGACGCCGCGCGGCCTCCTCCGCCTCTCCATCGGCATCGAACACGCCGACGACCTCGCCGACGACCTGCGCGCTGCCCTCGCCGGACTCTGCCCTCGCCTGAGCCGTGCCCGCCTGTGCACGGCGCGCCTCAGCGTGGCACGACGAGGGTCGCCGAGGTCGCCTTCCCGTCGGCGATCAGCCGCACGACGTAGACACCGGGTGCGAGGGTGCCGGTGTCGAGCGCGACGGTGTGCGGTCCGGCGCCGAGCGGTCCGTCGAGCAGGCGGGCGATCTCGCGCCCGAGCAGGTCGTAGGCGGCGAGGCGCACGGTGGCCGCGTCGGCGAGCGACACCTCGATGGTCGCGGCGCGGGAGCCGGGACCTCCGGGGCGCACGCGCAGGCCGCGCACCGGCGGCGCACCGGAGGCGTCGGCGGTGGTCACGAGCGGACCGATGAGGCGCCGCGCCTCCGCCGGATCGCCCTCGACCAGGCGCGCGGCGGCCTCGTCGATGCGGACGCGGGCGGCGGCGTCTCCCGCGTGCCTCTTGCGGGCGTCGTAGATCTGGCGCGGCAGGGCCAGGTCGGCGGCGGCGTACGGATGGTCGCGCCGGGCCGCGACGACGCTGCGGAGGTGGTCGAGGTCGCGCGCGCCGTCGTCGAGCGTCGGTTCGATCGCGGTGCCTTCTCCGAAGTCGTTCCACGTGGCGATCTGCACGAGCGGCGCGCCCGAGCGCAGGGCGCGGTCGAGGGTCTCGCGGAAGGTCGCCCCGCCGCGTGCGTCGAGGAAGCCGTAGGAGGCGTGCAGGCCCGCCTCGGCGTAGATGTCGTGGAAGCCCGGGAAGGCGCCGGCGACCGGCACCGGCCACGACGCGGCCTGTCCATAGAAGGCGTCGAGGTAGGTGTTCAGGCGCGCCGTCGTGAGCGTGCCGCGCTCCGAGGCCCACATCGGCGGCCACGGGAAGGCGCCCGAGGCGGCGGGCGCGATGCGGGTGTCCTGAGAGATGAAGACCGGCGCGACGGGGTATCCGGCGAACGCCGCCTCCCACTCGGCGGAGGTGCGCAGGAGCAGCGGCCCGAACGCGAACACGACCGGGCGCCCGTCGAGCGTGAGGTACGACGGATCGTCCATCCAGCGCGTCCGCGCCGCATCGAGGTCGGCGCGCGCGGCCGCGAGGGCGTTCGAGGCGGCGAGGAGTCCGCCGTCGATCCGGGCGCGGAGCGTGCGGTCTTCGTAGCAGATCGCCACGGCCAGCCCCGCCCGCCGCGCGGCGGCGATGATGCGCTCGGTGCCCGCGTTGATGAGCGGGTAGTCGTAGGCGCCCGAGGCCCCGTACCAGTCGACGACGATGCCGTCGAGGCCGCCGACCTTCATCAGGAGCGCGTGGTACTCGGCGACGTCGGGGTCGCGCGAATCGTACGGCCCGATGGCGGGGTAGGTGTGGGAGGCGATCTGCCGCCGTCCGCCGACCTGCACCGACGGGTCGAAGCGGTTCATCGTCCAGTGCCACCCCCACGCGCTGCCGTAGGGCGGCGCCTGGTACCACGCCATGTAGTGCGCGAGCAGCCGCGGCGCCTGAGCGTCCGGGCGAGCCTCCGTCCGGGCGACCGGCAGAGCGGCGACGAGCAGGGCCAGCAGAACGGCGACGAGGCGGCGCATGGGCGGAACGCGCGGGGGGCGTCGAGGGGAAGACGGGGAGGGCACGCGGGAGGTACGCGCGAGAGCCCGAACGTGCCCCCCGGCGATGGAGTCGGGGCGAACGGAGCCACAGGGAAGGACCGGCGTTTCGGGAGCGCTTTTCCCGACCCGATGAAACTGCCCTTCTTCCTCGCCTCGCGCTTCGTCGCCGCCGACGACCTCGACGGCACCATCCCGGTCGTGCGCCGCCTCAACGCCCGGACGACCGAAAGCCCCGGCCTCCACGTCACCCTCGACCTGCTCGGCGAGTACGTCAAGGACCGCGCCGTCGCCACCGCCGCCCTCGGGCACTACGAGACGCTCGTGCGCCGCATCGCCGCCGAGGGCCTCGACTCCAACATCTCGATCAAGCTGTCGATGCTCGGGCAGAAGATCGACGAGGACTTCGCGCTCGCCAACCTGCGCCACCTCCTCGCCCTCGCCCGCGAGCACGACATCTTCGTCCGCCTCGACATGGAAGGCTCGGACATCACGCAGTCGACGCTCGACCTCTTCGAAGACGTCTACCCCGACTTCCCCGATCACGTCGGCGTCGTCCTTCAGGCGTACCTCGCGCGGACGGCGCGCGATGTCGAGCGGATGTGCGAGCTCAAGGCCCGCGTGCGGCTCTGCAAGGGCGCGTACCAGGAGCCGCCGGAGATCGCGTACCAGACGATGGACGACATCCGGGCGCGCTACACCGAGTACATGCGCGAGCTGATCCGCTACGCCCGCTACCCCGGCATCGCCACGCACGACGACACGCTCATCGACGCGACGAAGCAGTTCACCGCGAGCGAGGGCATCGGCGCCGACGCCTTCGAGTTCCAGATGCTCTACGGCATCCGCGCGGGCGCCCAGCGCGACCTCGCGCGCGAGGGCTACAACGTGCGCGTCTACGTCCCCTACGGCACCGACTGGCTGCCGTACTACGGGCGCCGGATGCGCGAGATCAAGACGCTCGGCTTCCTCGTGCGCAACGTGTTTCGGCGGTGACGGCCCCCACCCGTTGCTGCGCCCTGAACCGAAGGTCCGCGCAGCGGAACGGGCTCCGAAGCCCTCCTCCCCCGCTTGCGGGCTGACAGGGTCGGTATCACGTCGGTGGCTTGTCTCCGCCCTTCCTCTTCCCTCCGTCATCCCCGGCCCCGACCGGGGATCGCAGAGACGCGGCACCGGCGGCCAGGGTGCGATGGGCCCCGTCGGAGCCGTGATTCGCGCGCAGAGCCCGGTCCCCGGCTTTCGCAGGGATGACGGAAATAGAGGGAGTGGGCGCAGATGGCCCTGCCCCTTGTCAGCGCTTGCGGGTGTCCCGCAGGGACGGAGGGGGGAACGCCGCGCGCGTCTCAGCCCTCGTGCTCCGGGACGTGCTCGCTGACCTCCGTCACGTTGGTCTGCTCGGTGCTCTTCTCGGCGGGCGCGGCGTGCCAGTCTTCGGTGCGCACCTCGTCGATGACGCCCTGCTCGGCGAGCCAGCGCTCGGCGTCGATGGCGGCCATGCAGCCCGACCCGGCGGCGGTGATCGCCTGACGGTAGACGTGGTCCTGCACGTCGCCGGCCGCGAAGACGCCCTCGATGCTCGTGTACGTGCTGCCCGGCTGCGTGCACAGATAGCCCTGCGCGTCCATCTCCAGCTGGTCCCTTGAAGACGTCGGTGTTGGGCCGGTGGCCGATGGCGACGAAGAAGCCGCCGACCGGCAGATCCGTCTCCTCGCCCGTCTCGACGTTCCGCAGCCGCACGCCCTCGACGCCGGTCTCGCCGAGCACATCGGCGACCTCGCTGTGCCAGTGGGGCTGGATCTTGCCGTGCGCGAGGACGCGCTCGGCCATGATCTTCGACGCCCGCAGCTCGCCGCGGCGGTGGACGAGGTGGACGGTCGAGGCGAAGCGCGTGAGGAAGAGCGCCTCCTCCGCCGCCGTATCGCCGCCGCCGACGATGGCGATCTCCTGGTTTCGGAAAAACGCGCCGTCGCACGTCGCGCAGGCCGAGACGCCGCGCCCGAGGAGCCGCTTCTCGTTGTCGAGGCCGAGGTAGCGCGCCGACGCGCCCGTCGAGACGATGACCGTGCGCGCGAGCACCGGCGTCTCCTCGTCGACGACCAGCTTGAAGGGCCGCTCGGAGAAATCGACGGCGGTGACGGTGCCGTAGCGCAGGTCGGCGCCGAAGTGCGCGGCCTGCTCCTCGAACTTCTGCATCAGGTCCGGCCCCATGATGCCGCCGGGGAAGCCGGGGAAGTTCTCGACATCGGTCGTCGTGACGAGCTGCCCGCCCGGCTGCACGCCCTGAAACACGACGGGCGCGAGGCCCGCGCGGGCCGCATAAAGCGCCGCCGTCAGCCCCGCCGGGCCGGTGCCGACGATGACGACGTCGTGGGTCTCGGCGGTGGAGAAATCGACGGAGGAGACGGGGGAGGGGGCTTGCATCGGAAGGGGGAGAATCGAACAAACCTGACAGGTCTCCCGACCTGTCAGGTTTGGCGTCGGTCAGGACGGAAGGGCGGGGCGCCGCGCGGCCCCGGCGGAATCGGCTCAGGCGGCCTGCGCGACGAGGGCGTCGAGCTTGGCGGCGAGCATCTTCTTGGGCACGCCACCGACGAGCTGGTCGACGACGACGCCGTTCTGGATGAACAGGAGCGTCGGGATCGAGCGGACGCCGAACTGCTGCGAGATCATCGGATTGGCATCGACATCGACCTTGGCGATGACGGCCTTGCCTTCGTACTCGGCGGCGAGCTGCTCGATCGACGGGGCGATGGCGCGGCACGGGCCGCACCACGCGGCCCAGAAGTCGACGAGGACGGGCTTGTCGGAGTCCATCACTTCGGCCTGGAAGTTCTGGTCGGTGGCGGTGAGGTACTTGGCGTCTGCCATGGCGGGAAGTGGGTTGAGTATGGCAGCGCAACGGCACGGCGCCGCGCCCGGTTTCGGCGCGGTGGACGGCCCCGGCAGCGTCTCCGGATCGTCGCGCGGGCGGCCGTCGGGCACAACAACACCCCGCGCGGCCCGTGCCTGCCCCGCCCCCGGAACCGCCCCCGGCGCCGTCGGGGTTGCCGGAGGCATTCCCCCACGCTCCCGATGGCCTCCGTTCCCCGCGCGCTCCTCACCGCCGTCCTCGCCGCCGTCGGTGTCGGCGTGGTGCTGCGCTACATCGCGCCCGCCACGTCGGCGGCGCCGCCCGCGCCCGCCGATCCGCTCGACCGCCTCGACGACCTCGACGCCGACGACCTCTCGCCCATGCAGATGCTCGCCATGATGCGCGAGTTCGCGCGGATGGACGGCGAGAGCCTCGACGACGACCCCGACTTCGGCCCCATGTTCGGCGACCTCGACGGGCGCGTCGACGGCCCCACCCGACGCTGAATCTTCCGGTTTTTCCGAACCTGTCAGGTCGGGAGACCCGACAGGTTGACGACCTCTTTTCCCTGTGACGATGGATTTCGACGCTCCCCACGCCTTCCTCGGCGGCCTCTCGCCGCGCGCGTTCCTGCGCGAGTACTGGCAAAAACGCCCGCTCGTCGTGCGCGGCGCCGTGCCCGACGCGGCGGGCCTCGTCACCCGGGATGACCTCCGCCGCCTCGCCCTGCGCCCCGAAGCGACGAGCCGACTGATCCTCGGAGACCGGCGGCACGCACCCGTGGGAGCTGCGCGACGGGCCGTTCACCGCCCGCGAACTGCGGCGCCTCGGCGACGGCGGATGGGCGCTGCTCGTGCAGGAAGTCGACCGCTTCGTGCCCGCCGCGCGCGACCTCCTCGACGAGTCCCTCGCCTTCCTGCCGCGCTGGCGCATCGACGACGTCATGGTGTCGCTCGCCCCCGCGAACGCCGGTGTCGGCGCGCACGTCGACAACTACGACGTCTTCCTGCTGCAGGCGAAGGGACGGCGGCGGTGGCGCTTCGGGACGGCGCCGGTCGAGGACGACACGCTCGTCGAGGGCCTCGACGTGGCCGTGCTGGCCGATTTCCAGTGGACCGACGAGGTCGATCCTGGAGGAAGGCGACCTGCTCTACCTCCCGCCGCGCGTCGCCCACGAAGGCGTGGCGCTCGACGAGTGCCTGACCGTCTCGCTCGGCCTGCGCGCGCCGTCGCACCGCGACCTGCTCGTCGGCACGCTCGAGCGCGTCCTCGGCGAGACCGACGCGTCGGCGTTTTACACCGACCCCGACCTCGCGCCGACGGCCTCGCCCGGCGAGATCGCCCCCGACGCCCTCGCCCGCCTGCACCGCATCGTCACCGCCGCCGTCGCCGACGAACGCGCCTTCGCGCTCTGGCTCGGGCGGCACCTGACCGAAGCGCGCCGCGCGGCGGCCTACGACGACTACGACGGCGAGTGCGAAGACGAGAACCCGTTCGACGACGACGAAGCCGAATCCCCAACGGCACACGTCGACGATCTGACGCCCGAAGCCGTCACCGCCCGCATCGAGCGCGGCGACGGCCTCGCGCACGCGCCCTCGGTGCGCCTCGCCTACGCGCGCGACTCCGCGACCCGCACGGCGACGCTCTTCGCCGGCGGCGAGGCCTACCACCTCGAAGCGCCCATCGCCTTCGCCGCCCCCCTCCTCGCCGACACGCCCCGCCTCCCCGCCGCCGCCCTCGCCCCCCACGCCGCCGACCCCGACCTCGCCGACCTCCTCGCCGCCCTCCTCGCCGACGGCGCCCTCGTGTGGGCGTGAGGCGGAATCGGCAGATTGCCGATGCGCCCTGTCGGTAGGCGCGCCTTGCCGGGGCGGCTGAGGCGCAACCGGGCGGGGCAAGCCCCGCCCCTGCGGGCCACTACAATGGAGGCGCCCATTCTGTATTCCATTCCCCTCGCTGTCATTGCGAGGCCCTGCAAGGGCCGCGGCAATCCGGGTCGAAGGCGCCTGTCGGGCCGGATTGCCGCGTCGGCGGAGCCTGCCCCGCCGCAGGGCGGGGCTCCTCGCAATGACATCTCCGGTCGTCTCGAATCGGTCTTGAATCCATTGCCCCCTCCCATGCCCGACACCCCCCACGACTGGCGCGACGCGCTCCTCGCCATCGCCCGCGAGGCCGACGATGCCTTTGGCGGCCTCACCGAGGAGGCGTTCAACGCGGCGCCGACGCCCGGCGCGTGGTCGGCCGGGCAGTGCCTCACGCACCTCACCACGGCCGGCGCGCTGCTGCTGCCGCGCCTCGATGCGGCCGTCGCCGGGCTTGCGCGGACGGGGCGGACCGGGCACGGGCCGTACCGCACCGGGGCCGTCGGGGCGTGGTTCGCGCGGTTGCTCGCGCCGCCGGTCGCGGAGCCGGGGGCGGATGTGCCGCCGCCGCCGAAGCGCCGTCTGAAAGCGCCGTCGAGCTACGCGCCGCCGCCGGGACCGCTCGATGTGGCGAAGACGCTCGCGGCGTTTCGGGCCGTCTACGGCGGCCTCGCGCGCGTCGCCGGGCGGTCCGACGGGTGGGCCATCGACCGGGTGCGCGTCGGCTCGCCCGCGCTTCCGCTGCTGCGGCTCAGCGTTGCCGCGTGGTTGGAGGTGAGCGTGCAGCACGGCCGCCGCCACCTCGCGCAGGCCCACCGCGCCGCCGCGTCTCGCGCCCCGGCCACGGCCTGATCGCTGCACCACCCGGAAGCGGAGCGCGCGTGCTGAGCGGAGCCGAAGTGCTCTCTCCGTCCCTGCAGGACACATCCCCCGCTTGCGGCTGACAGGGGTAGGTATCACGTCGGTGGCTTGTCTCCGCCCTTCCTCTTCCCTCCGTCATCCCCGGCCCCGACCGGGGATCCAGAGCCGCGGCACCGGCGGCCAGAGGTGCGCTGGGCCCCTGGGAGGCCGTGCCTCGCGCGCAGAGACTGGATCCCCGCCTCGCTTCGCGGGGATGACGGAAATAGAGGGAGTGGGCGCAGTACCTACCCTTGTCAGCCGCTTGCGGGGCAGGGCTGTTCAGTTCTAAATCCACGCCTTGCCGTGTCATTGCGAGGCCCTGAAAGGGCCGTGGCAATCCGGGTCGAAGGCGTTCGTCGATCCAGATTGCCGCGTCGCGTCGCTCCTCGCAATGACAGGAACGGGTATCCGGACGCAGAAATTAACGGCCCTGCCCGCTTTGTATAGACCGGGGACATGGTTGACAGGTGTGCGAGGACATGGTGGACACTCGGGGCGACCCCACTCGCCCTCGTCCCCCATGCCCTGGTCCATCCCCACCGCCATGTCGCTCCGACGCGAATTCGTCCTGCTCGCGAGCCAGGACGGCGCCAACCACGCTCACCTCTGCCACCGCTTCGGCATCTCGCGCACGACCGGCTACAAGTGGCGCGCCCGCTACCGCGACGGAGGCGACGAGGCCCTCCACGACCGCTCGCGCCGCCCAACGACCAGCCCCACCCGTACCCCGCCCTCCGTCGAGGCCGACGTGCTCGCCCTCCGAGATGCCCACCCGGCATGGGGCGCGCGCAAGATCCACACGGTCCTCGCACGCTCGCGCGGCATCGAGAGCCCGGCACCGTCGACCATCACCGGCATCCTCCGCCGACACGGGCGCCTCAGCGCCGATGCCCCCCGGCGCGACTTCGTGCGCTTCGAGGCCGAGGCGCCCAACGAGCTCTGGCAGATGGACTTCAAAGGCGACTTCCTCCTCGGCGACGGCGCGCGCTGCTACCCGCTCACGCTCACCGACGACCACAGCCGCTTCGCGCTCTGCATCGAAGCCTGCGCCGACCAGCGCCGGGCGACCGTCGCGGCGCACCTGAGCCGCGTCTTCGCACGCTACGGCCTGCCGCGGCGCCTGCTCTGCGACAACGGCCCACCCTGGGGCACGACCTGGGGCACCGACGGGGCCGGGCGGTGGCGTCCGCACTGGACGCGCCTGGGCGCCTGGCTGGTGCGCCACGGCATCACGCTCGTGCACGGGCGTCCGTACCACCCGCAGACGCAGGGCAAGCTCGAGCGCTTTCACCGCTCGCTCGATGCGGAGGTGATCGCACCGCTCGGCGGCGGTCTCGGGCTCTCGGACATGAGCGAGTGCCAGCGGCGCTTTTCCGCCTGGCGCTCGCTCTACAACGAGGAGCGTCCGCACGAGGGTCTTGCGATGGCGGTGCCGCTGAGCCGGTACCGGGTGAGCACGCGGCCCATGCCGAGCGTCGAGCCGGTCGTCGTGTACGATGTGGGCACGGAGGTGCGGCGCGTCGGCGAGACGGGCGAGATCTCGTTTCGCGGCCAGGTGCACCGCGTCGGCAAGGGCTTCGCCGGTGAGCGTGTGGGCCTGCGCGCGTCAGAGGAGGTCGAGGGCGTGTGGTCGGTCTGGTACGCCCACCAGGAGGTGTGGGCGGTGCGCCTGGGCGTGTCGTAACGTGGCGCCGAGGTGTCCACCATGTCCCCGCACAAGTGTCCACCATGTCTCCGGTCTGTACACCCTCGCGGGGGAGGTGGCCCGGCAGGGCCGGAGAGAGCACTTCGGCTCCGCTCAGCACGCCGCTCCGCTTCCGGGTGGTGCCGCGATCAGGCCGTGGCCGGGGCGCGAGACGCGGCGGCGCGGCGGGCCTGCGCGAGGTGGCGGCGCCCGTGCTGCACGCTCACCTCCAACCACGCGGCGACGCTGAGCCGCAGCAGCGGAAGCGCGGGCGAGCCGACGCGCACCCGGTCGATGGCCCACCCGTCGGACCGCCCGGCGACGCGCGCGAGGCCGCCGTAGACGGCCCGAAACGCCGCGAGCGTCTTCGCCACATCGAGCGGTCCCGGCGGCGGCGCGTAGCTCGACGGCGCTTTCAGACGGCGCTTCGGCGGCGGCGGCACATCCGCCCCCGGCTCCGCGACCGGCGGCGCGAGCAACCGCGCGAACCACGCCCCGACGGCCCCGGTGCGGTACGGCCCGTGCCCGGTCCGCCCCGTCCGCGCAAGCCCGGGCGACGGCCGCATCGAGGCGCGGCAGCAGCAGGGCGCCGGCCGGTGGTGAGGTGCGTGAGGCACTGCCCGGCCGACCACGCGCCGGGCGCCGGCGCCGCGTTGAACGCCTCCTCGGTGAGGCCGCCAAAGGCATCGTCGGCCTCGCGGGCGATGGCGAGGAGCGCGTCGCGCCAGTCGTGGGGGGTGTCGGGCATCGGAGGGAGCGCGTTCGGAGGAGGTGGCGGGGGCGGTAACCTGAGAATCTGTTTATGAAGTAGCGCCAACGCCTTTCCACACCCGTACTTTCCCGCGAACCGAAGGTCCCCGGAGCGGAACGCGGGAATCCAGAGCGGGTCACGTGCAGCGTTCGTGCACACGGGGGTCCCCGCTTTCGCGGGGATGACGAACTTCATAACAGGTTCGCGGCCTCCCAGACCTGTCAGGTTTAGACGCAACGTCTCATCCTCGCAGACTGTTTGGCGGCCCTCTCCCTTGAGGCAGGGTCGTTAAGACGGCCTGTGCTATGCAATGAGATGCGGAACAGCGGGCGGTCTGCCTGGCTGACGGACGGGCCACCACCCATCGCCGATGACAGACCTGCCCGCCGCTCCGACGCTCGATCCGACCGACTCGCCCGACGACTTGATCCTCCACCTCTTCGTCTTCGTCGATGACCTCTACGACGCCCTCGCGCCCGAACACATCCGCCGCCGCCCCGGCCACCACCGTCTGCGCCTCTCCGACTCGGAAGTCCTCACCCTCTCGCTCCTCCAGGAAGCGCTCTCGATCGACTCCGAGGCCAGCTTCTTCCGCCACGCACGGCGCAGCCTGCTGCACCTCTTCCCGCACCTGACCAGCCGAGACCGCTACCACCGCCGCCGCAAGGCCCTCCGCTCGATGCACCAGGTCCTCTTTGCTCACCTGGCCGCCGAGGCCGAACGCGTGGCCGCCTACCTGATCATCGACTCGGCGCCCGTCGAGACCGTCCGCTTCGCCAGATCGCAGAGCGGCCTGCGTTCGATCCCCGAGGCCCAGTACGGCTACGTGGCCGCGCGCAAGCAGACCTTCTTCGGCTTCCGTTTCCACGCGCTCGTGAGCGATGGCGGGGCAATCGTGGAGTTTGGCCTTGCCGGCGCGGCGGTGCCCGAGAGGGAGGTGGCGCGCGAACTGCTCGACAGTCGCGGTGGATCGGCTGTTCTGGGCGATCAGGGCTACTCGGGCGCGCCGCTTCGGGCGTACGCCGGCGAGACGGGCATCGAGCTCGTCGTCACGGCCGCGCGTGTGCACGGAGGCGACCGGGGTGAGGGGGCGGCGCTTCGACGGTCATGGCGAAAGCGGCGCTCGCGCATCGAGTCGGTCTTTGCGGTGCTGGCCGATCAGTTTTCGGTCTCGCTCACGCGAGCGAGATCGACGGCAGGCGTGTCGATCCGGGTGCTGGCCAAGGTGCTCGCCTACAACGTCGGTCTTGCGATCAACACGATGCTCGGGCGCCCGCAGACCGCCATCAAGAGCCTCTTCGCATAGCACAGGCCGTTTTTAGGGTTCCGGTCGCGCGCATCGGCAGCAGAGCCTCGCGCATTGGACAGGACGAGCCGAGCGGCACGCCGCGCCGCGGCTCGCCTTGTTCACTTCACCGTCGATCCCGGCTCGGCGTCGGGGCAGGCGGCGAAGGTGAGGCGGCCGTCGCGGTCCTCGGCCATCAGAATCATGCCCTGGCTGACCATCCCGCGCATCGTGCGCAGCGCGAGGTTGGCGACGACGACGACCTTGCGCCCGACGACCTCCTCGGGCGTGAAGTGCTCGGCGATGCGCGAGAGCACCTGCCGCGTCTCGCTGCCCATGTCGAGTTCGAGGCGCAGCAGCTTGGTCGCCTTCGGCACCGGCTCGCAGGCCGTCACGAGCGCCACGCGCAGGTCGATGCGCGCGAAGTCGTCGAACGCGATCTCCGCACCGAGCGGCGCATACGGCGCGGGGCGTGGCAGGTGCGGTGTCGGCGTCGGATGCGGAATCGGTGGGGGTGTCGGGCGACGCGGGTGTGGAGGCGTGGAGGCGGTCGAGTTCGGACTGGATCACGTCGTCGGGGATTTTGGCGAATGGCGCAGCGGCGGGGGTGTCGAGGCGGTGGCCGGGGAGAAGGGCCGAGCGGATGCGCGGCATCGTCCCAGTTGGCGCACCAGGCGCCGGGCGTGCCGTCGTGCTCGGCGAGGAGTTCGGCAGCGGTCGCGGCGGCGTCAGCGCCGGCATGCGGCGCGGCGCTCGGACGCAGCAGGCGCAGACGCAGCATCGTGCGCAGGCGCGCGGCGAGTATTGGCGCGGGGCCCGGTTCGAGGAGCACCGACAGGCTCGCGCGCAGCTTGAGCGCGGTGTAGACGGTCGCGGCGGCGGCGGATTCGTCGGTTTTGACCTGCCGCCACGGCTCGCTCCGCTGGAAAACTCGTTGCCGGCGCGGGCGAGGGCGACGGTCTTGAGGACCGCCTCGCGCAGCCGGAACGTTGTGTATGCCCTGCTGCTTCGTTCGGCGCTGTTGTTGTTCTTCTTCGTTCGGTTGGTCTTGCCGGCGCCGTACCGGACAAGGCGCCCTCGTGAGCCGCCGACGTGATCCGGCACAGCCGCGCCCAGCCCGCCCGGCCCTGCGCGAGGAGCTCGACCCAGCGGCGGTTGACCACATGCGCGGCACGGCCTACGGGTAGTTGGGCGCTGTGCGGGCGGCGGGTGGGCGAGGGCCTCCACCGCCAGGTCGATGCCGAAGACCGGCCAGACCCCGTCCTTCGCGCAGGCCCGCGCGACCGGACGCGCCGGTGACCGTGTCGCGGTCGGTGAGCGCGAGCGCCGTCACGCCCCGTTCGGCCGCCCGCTGGGCGAGCTGCTCGGGATGGGGGCGCCGTAGCGGGCGGAGTAACCGGACGCGACATCCGGGGCCCAGCACTGTTATGTCCTGTACTTGGTTCAGTTCGTGCTCAAGCGCGCGGCGACGACGGCGCGGCACGCAGGCTGGGAGCGCGGGCGCTCCCTGGCGCCGATAGATGATCGGCATCCCGTAGCGGCGCTGCCCTGGGGGCGCCGCGTGCGAGCTTCTCCACCTCGCCGGGCTCCTGCGTGACGGTGGCGCATCCGCAGCCGCCAGCGCAGGTGGTCGCCGTAGTGCCAGCGACGCAGCAGCGCGCGCGTTGGGCTCCGCCGAGAGGCGGACGGGCAGGAAGGATCGGTGGACGGCGAGGTGTAGAACTTAGGCGGTGTTGTCGCCGCTGCCATCTCTGCGCGTTCTGGCGCCGAGCCCTCGTTCTTACACGCAGAAGGCGCCCCCTTCGACGACTGGTCGCTGTTTCCCGCTCGTGCCTTCCTCGATCAAGCGCGCTACCGGGCAGATGGGGTCCCAGACGGCGACAATGATGTCGTGGATCTTCGTCGACTACGTCCGCCAGCGCGACCGACATCGCCACCGCCGGCTAGGCTCATCATCGAGGTCGCGGGTCAACCAGCAGGTGTTCTCGCTGCTCGCGCTGCGCGCCGCGCTCGGCGCGGCGCCGGAGCGGATCGTGTAGCAGGACATCGCCGACGCCGGAGCGAACCTCGCGGAGGTCGACGACTGGCTGCACGGCCGCGCGGACGCCTTCGACTACGCGCACCTCTACGCGTGGCTCGCCGACGAGGCGCGGACCGACCCCGAGCGCGCCGTCGCCAGCGCTGCGGGCAGCGAATGGGAGCTCGTCCGCCAGCGGCTGGGGGCGACCCGCCTCGCGCCAGCGTGGATCCGCGACGCTGACCTCGACGCTCGGCTGGTGCGCCCCCGACCGCCGGGGGTTCAACGGGGCCCGGATCACCCCGGCCGGCGACGCGCTGCTGACCTTCGACGACGCGAGACCGGCCTGTCGCACCGTGGTCGCCGTGTCCGGGCGCTCGGTGACGCCGTTCACCGGCGTCAGCGACTGCAACGCCTGGGAGGGCCTGCAGCTCGAGGACGGCGCGATCTGGTCGGTGATCCCGCGGGAGAAGCAGATCGAGAGCGCCCATCTCTACGCACGCTCGGGCGTCGACTACTACGACCTCGGCCCGGGCACGTCGGGCACGCTGACCTGGTGTGGCGGCGCGGCGTACTTCGTGCGGGACCCGCAGCGCGACGGAGACCCGGCAGCCCTGCTTCGGTGGGACGTCGATCGCGGCCTGGAGGTCGTCTACGAGACTTCAGGAGCACGCGGCTTCCTGACCTCCCCGCGCTGCGGCGGCGACACCCTCACCGTCACCGCGCTCACGGCTTCCGGCGACGAGCAGGTCCGGGCGTCGCTGCGCTGACCCGCCGTACGCTGGCGGGGTGACCACTGCCTTCACCGGGTTCCCCACGGCCGCCCTGGACTTCTACGACGACCTCGAGGTCGACAACACCCGCTCCTTCTGGGAGAAGCACAAGTCCGTCTACACCGAGGCCGTGAAGGAGCCGATGGCTGCGCTGACCGCTGCCCTGGCGCCGGAGTTCGGTGAGGCCAAGGTGTTCCGGCCGTTCCGCGACGTGCGCTTCGCCAAGGACAAGACGCCGTACAAGACCCACCAGGGCGCGTTCGTCGCTGCCGGCCCGTCGACCGGGTGGTACGTCGAGCTCTCCGCCCGCGGGTTGCGGGTGGGCGCGGGGTTCTACGAGGCCTCCGGCCCACGCCTGGCCGCGATCCGCGAGGCGATGGCGGACGACAAGACCGGCCCGCCCCTGGTCAAGCTGCTGAAGAAGTACGCCAAGGACGGCTGGGAGATCGGTGGCGAGCAGCTCAAGACCGCTCCTCGCGGCTACACCGTCGACCATCCGCGGATCGACCTGCTCCGTCGCAAGCAGCTGTTCGTCGGGCGGCCCTACGGCTTCGAGAACCTCGACGACCCGGCCGTCCTCGATCGCGTCCGCACCGACTGGAAGGCCCTGCGCCCCCTGGTGGACTGGATCGCGACCCACTCCACCGACTGAGCTGCGATCAGCTGAACCAGCGGTCGCTGGCCGCCAGCAGGGTCAGGTCGTCCAGCGTCAGCGGCGGCTCCGCGAAGAGCGTCGGCGAGCCCTTGCCCTCGGCTGCGTTGTAGGAGAGCACGCTCACCTCGAAGCCGTCGCGCCACACGGTCGCCCCCTGTGCGGCGACACCGTCGCCCGTGGTCGGACCCCAGAGCAGCAGCGGGTCGCCGGCGGCGTCGCTGACGCAGCGGTACGTCGGCCCGGTGGCTGCAGACTCACAGGCCCTGCGGCCGTTACCGGAGACGGGCTCGATGACGAGCGACGCGAGGGTCTCCTGCCACGAGAAGTGCGCGATCAGCTCCTGCGGTCGGCTCACGGCGCCGTACGGCGGGTCGAGCCGCAGCGGTCCGGCTCCCTGGCGCGCGAGCAGCTCTTCCACGGCGCCGGGGACGTCCTCGGCCGACAGCGTGACCCGGAGCGTGCCGTCCTCGGACGATGCGCTCGGTGTGGGGCTCGGCGAAACAGTGGAGGCGGTCGGGTCGCTGGCGATGGGGGCGTCCTGCTGCCCCCGGTCACCGAGCGTGGGGACGAGGCTCGCCGCCGTGCCGATGACGCCGAACACGGCGACGGCGGCGAGCGCCGTACCCACCCGCCGGCGGCGCCGGAGCGTCCGCCCGCGTGAGACACCGCCCGCGACCAGGCGGTCGACATCGGGCTCGAGACCGGTCGTGGCCTCGTGGAGCAGGGTGCTGGGGTCGCGCTGGTTCATCGCTCGTCCTTCCGGTTGCCGGCGAGTGACGTGTCGAGCAGCGGACGGACCCGCTCGAGGGCCCGCATGCTGCGGTTGCGCACCGCGCCCGGCGAGACGTCGAGCCGCTGCGCCACCTCGGCGACGCTCAGGTCCTCGAGGTACCGCAGCACCAGCACCGCCCGGTCCAGCGGCGCGAGCCCCGCAAGCGCGCCCTGGAGCGAGAGCCTCAGGTCGCTGCCGGCCGTGTGGTCCTCGCGGACCTGCTCCGGCAGGTCGCCGTAGGGCAGCTCGCCGCTGCTGCGTCGGCGCCGGGCGCTGATGAACGTCCGCACCAGCGTGGTCTGGGCGTACGCCGCCGGGTTCTCGATCCGGGCACCGAGTCGTCGGTGCCAGCGGACGTAGACCTTCGCGAGCGTCTCCTGGACGAGATCCTCTGCCTGGTGGGCATCCCCGCACAGCAGCCACGCGCTGCGGTGCAGCTGAGGGGTGCGCGCCCGAGCGAACTCCTCGAACTCCCCGTGCTGGCTTGCCGTCGTCATGTCACTCCTGGATTGGCGTCACCCCGTACGACGCACTCCACCTCCGCAGTGTCACACGCGAGCCGACCGACAGCAGCGCATCGACCGACCCGGCACCTGTCACTAGGATCTGGCCATGTTCGGCGTCGGCATCTTCGAGATCCTGCTGTTGGTGCTGTCACTGGCAGCCGTGGCGCTGTTCCTGGTGCTGCTCAGGCGCCGCTGACGCGAGCCGCCGCTCAGTGCGGCTGCCAGGCGTCCTCGTCGGCAGTGCGCGAGGTGACCGCCTTGGGCAGCTTGCCGTCCGCGAGCTGCTGGATCGAGACCTCCTCGAAGACGTCGCGGAGCGCACGTCGGGCAGCGATCCACACGTGCTGCAGGACCTCCGCCGGCTCCAGGTAGCTGACGGCCTCCGGCCGTAACCCGTAGACCGAGACCAGGGGGCCGTCGATCGCCCGGATCACGTCGGCGACCGTGACCGTGTCCGGCGGCTTCGCCATCCGCCAGCCACCGGACTGACCACGCTGGGAGGTCACCACGCCGGCGCGGCGCAGGTCGGCCAGGATCGCCTGCAGGAAACCGTGAGGGATCTCCTGCAGGCGACCGAGCTCCTCGGCCGTGACGGCGCGGCCGTCGGTTCGTGAGGCGATCGCGATCAGGGCTCGCAAGGCGTAGTCGGACTTGGCAGAGACGCGCACCCGCCCACTGTCTCAGATACTCGACCAAGCCACTCGACTCAGAGTCCTTTGGTCAGACTCCGACCAAGCTCTGCTCCAGCGCGGCGATCTGCCGGGCGGCCCGCTCCTGTCGCACCGCCCAGACGATGCCCGAGACCCACAGGACGGCAATGCCGGCGGCCAGCAGGGCGACCGACGACCCGTCTGCCCCGAGCGCCTCGGCGATGGTCTTGGTGTTGGTGAGCACGATCAGCCCACCGGCCGCGACCCCGAGCACGCGCGCGGCCATGAAGCGCACCAGCCAGGCCGCGAAGGGAGCGGCGATCACGCCACCGGCCAGCAGCGCACCGGCGTACCCCCAGTTGATACCGGCCGAGCCCAGCGCCAGCAGGAAGCCGAGCGAGCCACCGACGGCGACGACGAACTCCGAGGTGTCGATCGAGCCGACGACCTTGCGGGGCTCGAGCCGTCCGGAGGAGAGCAGCGTGGTGGTGCCGACCGGACCCCACCCGCCGCCGCCGATCGCGTCGAGGGCACCGCCCACGACACCCATCGGAGCCAGGAACGCCGCCGAGGGACGGCCACGGAACTGCGGGCGTCGACCCCCGAGGGCCAGGAACCGCCAGATCACGTAGAGCCCGAGCCCGAGCAGGATCGCAGCGACGAACGGTTTCGCGGCGGCACCGTCGATGCTGACCAGGAAGGTGGCGCCGGCGAACGCCCCGATGAAGCCGGGGACCGCGAGGATCGAGACGGTGCGCCAGTCGACGTTGCCGAGCTTGTGGTGCGAGAAGCCGGAGACCAGCGAGGTGCCGATCTCGGACATGTGCACGGCAGCCGACGCGGCGGCCGGAGCCACCCCCGCCGCCAGCAGCAGCGTGGACGACGTGACGCCGTACGCCATGCCGAGGGAGCCGTCGATCAGCTGCGCAAGCAGCCCGACCAGGCCGAGGACGATGAGTTGGCGCATGGGGAAGGTCCTTCGTGACAGGTCGACCGCACGCAGCCGACTTCTAACTCGCTCAACATTGTTTGTTGATGAAGTGAGTAGACATTGCGACACGGACCGAGTCAACTTCCGGCGTCCGGCGAGTCGCAGACCCGACGATCGCGGCCGCCGCCTGGCTGCCGAGCGGCCGGGAACCCCAGCAGGGAAAGGAGATCCGGGTCACCGCGCCTTGCACGCGGGCGCACACCCTCTTATCATTAAGTTACCGGTCGGTAGCCTGCCGGATCTGCGCCAAGCCCCCATACCGAGAAGGTGGATCAGTGAGCCACTACAAGAGCAACCTCCGCGACATCGAGTTCAACCTCTTCGAGGTACTCGGTCGCGACGACGTGCTGGGGACCGGTCCCTTCGCCGAGGTCGACAGCGAGACCGCCCGCTCGATCCTGAGCGAGGTGGACCGACTGGCCCGCGAGGACCTCGCCGAGTCCTACGAGGACAGCGACCGCAACCCGCCGGTCTTCGACCCCGCGGCCGGGACCGCAGACATCCCGGAGAGCTTCAAGAAGAGCTACCAGGCCTGGATGGACGCCGAGTGGTGGCGCCTGCAGGTCTTCGAGGAGCTCGGGGGCCAGCCGGCTCCGTCCAGCCTGGTCTGGGCGATGGGCGAGCTGGTGCTCGGCTCCAACGCCCCGATCTGGATGTACGCCGCCGGCCCGGCGTTCGCCAACATCGTCTACGCCAACGGCAACGACCGCGACAAGCGCATCGCCCAGCACATGGTCGACCGCCGCTGGGGCTGCACCATGGTGCTGACCGAGCCGGACGCCGGCTCCGACGTCGGCGCCGGCCGCACCAAGGCCACGCTGAACGACGACGGCTCCTGGAACATCGAGGGCGTCAAGCGGTTCATCACCTCCGCCGAGCACGACATGAGCGAGAACATCATGCACCTGGTGCTGGCCCGTCCGGTCGGCATCGAGGGAGTCGGCGGCCCGGGGACCAAGGGCCTCAGCCTGTTCCTCGTCCCGAAGTTCCACTTCGACCACGAGTCCGGCGAGCCCACGGGCGAGCGCAACGGCGCCCACGTCACCAACGTCGAGCACAAGATGGGGATCAAGGTCTCCAACACCTGCGAGGTGACCTTCGGTGAGCGAGAGCCCGCCCAGGGCTGGCTCCTCGGCGAGGTGCACAACGGCATCGCGCAGATGTTCCAGGTCATCGAGAACGCGCGGATGATGGTCGGCACCAAGGCGATCGCCACCCTGTCGACCGGTTACCTGAACGCGCTGGACTACGCCAAGGAGCGCCAGCAGGGCGCCGACCTGACGCAGTCCGCGGACAAGACGGCGCCGCGGGTCACGATCACGCACCACCCCGACGTACGCCGCTCGCTGATGAACCAGAAGTCCAACGCCGAGGCGATGCGCTCGCTGGTGCTCTACACCGCGTCCTGGCAGGACAAGGTCATGCTGGCCGAGCACGCCGGCGAGCGCGACGAGCTGGCCGAGAAGGTCAACGACCTGCTGCTCCCGATCGTGAAGGGCTACGGCTCGGAGCGCTCGTGGGTGCTGCTTGGCACGGAGTCGCTGCAGACCTTCGGCGGCTCGGGGTTCCTGCAGGAGTACCCGATCGAGCAGTACGTCCGTGACGCCAAGATCGACACCCTCTACGAGGGCACCACCGCGATCCAGGGCCAGGACTTCTTCTTCCGCAAGATCGTCAAGGACCAGGGCCAGGCCCTGGGTCACCTGGCGAAGGAGATCGAGTCGTTCATCAGGAGCGAGGCCGGCAACGGGCGTCTGAAGCTGGAGCGCGGACTGCTGGCCAAGGCGCTCGAGGACGCCAACGCGATCGTCGGCCACATGATCAACGACCTGATGTCGGCCGACGCCAGCGCCGAGGGCGGCGACCTGCGCAACATCTACAAGGTCGGGCTGAACACCAGCCGCCTGCTGATGGTGCTCGGCGACGTGGTCTGCGCGTGGCTGCTGCTGCGCGGCGCCGAGGTGGCGCTGGAGAAGCTCGGCGGCGACGCCGAGGCGATCGGCAAGGACAAGGCGTTCTACGAGGGCAAGATCGCAGCCGCCCAGTTCTTCGCCCAGACCAACCTGCCGAAGATCAGCGCCGAGCGCGCCATCGCCGAGGCCACCGACCTCAGCCTGATGGACCTCGACGAGGCTTCCTTCTGATCTGACTCACGCCGCTGGCCCGCCCGACTCGGGCGGGCCAGCGGCGTTTTGACCGGCTGTGGTGGGGGTACAGGTCCGGACGGATCCCCGGATCTGCGGGCCCGTCCCGCCAACGGAAGGTAGACCCCATGGGTATCGGAATCGGAATCCTGCTTCTCGTCGTCGGGCTCATCCTGCTGACCGGGTCGGTGGACCTTCCCCAGGCCGTCGACGACGCCGTGGCCACCAGCACCGTCGGCTGGATCTGCCTGATCGTGGGCATCCTCGCCCTCGTCCTGGCCGTGACGACGATGTCGCGCGGCCGCCGCACCGAGGTCGTCGAGGAACGCCGCCTCTGACCTGTGGCGCGTCGCGCTCTAGCGTGAGCGGGTGATCGACTCCATCGCGACCGGCCTGGTCACCGGGCTGACCCTCATCATCGCGATCGGCGCGCAGAACGCGTTCGTGCTGCGTCAGGGGCTGGCCCGTCAGCACGTGGGCGCGGTCGTCACGATCTGCATGATCTCCGACGCCGTCCTGATCCTGGCCGGTGTGGCCGGCATCGGCACGATCGTCGAGCAGGCGCCCACGGCCCTGACCGTCGTCCGCTGGCTCGGGGTCGCCTTCCTCACGTGGTACGGCGTGAGCACGCTGCTGCGCGCCCGGCACGCCGAGGCGCTGGGGGCCGGCGGCGGCGCCACCACGTCGTACCGGGGAGCGGTCGGCATGGCCCTGGCGCTCACCTGGCTGAACCCGCACGTCTATCTCGACACCGTGCTGCTGCTCGGCTCCGTCGCGAACCACCAGGGCCCCTCGGGGCGCTGGTGGTTCGCGCTCGGTGCGTGCACGGCGAGCGTGCTGTGGTTCAGCGGGCTCGGCTACGGCGCCAGGCTCGCCCACGGGGTGCTCGGCCGGCCCCGGTCGTGGCAGGTGCTCGACGTGGCGATCGGCCTGGTGATGCTGGCGATCGCCGCCAAGCTGGCGACGGGCTGACCCGGGTCAGCGACCCTTGTCGGCCCAGCGCTGCTGGCCGGCACCGCCGGTGCTCGGCCGACGGTCACCGCGGGACGACGGACGGCTGTCGGGACGGCCCTCGGGACGACGGGCGCCGCCACCCTGGCCGCGGTACGGCTTGCGGTCCTGGCCGGCGAACGAGCGCGGAGCGCCACCGGAGCGGGCCGCGACCGGGCGGGCCGGGGTCTTGCTGCCGGTCTCGGTCAGCGCCTCCGCGGTGAGCACGCGGGGAGCGGTGCGCAGGTCGTGGTGGAGCACCTCGACACCCGCGCTGCGCTGCAGCCTGTTCACCTGGTCGGCGAACTTCGGGGTCGAGATCGTCACGACGCAGCCGGACTTGCCGGCTCGCGCGGTACGGCCCGAGCGGTGCAGGTAGGCCTTCGGGTCGGCGGCCGCGTCGAAGTGGACCACCAGGTCGACGTTGTCGACGTGGATGCCGCGGGCGGCGACGTCGGTCGCCACGACCGCCTGCGCCTTGCCGCTGGAGAACTTCTGCAGGTTCCGGTCGCGCACGCGCTGCGACAGGTTCCCGTGCAGGTCCACGGCCTCGATGCCAGCCTTGTTCAGCGCCTCGGCGAGCTCGACGGCACCGTCGCGGGTCCGGGTGAAGAGGATCGTGGAGCCGTTGGCCTCGACCAGGCGGACGGCGGCGTCCACCTTGTCGCGGAAACCGCCGACGACCAGCGTGTGGTGGGTCATCGTGGTGACCGCACCGGCGTTCGGGTCGAGCTGGTGCAGCCTCGGGTTGCGCAGGTGCTTGCGGACCAGGCGGTCGACGTCACCGTCGAGAGTGGCCGAGAGCAGCATCCGCTGGCTGCCGGCGGGGGTCATGCCGACCAGCTTGTCGATGGCCGGGAAGAAGCCGAGGTCGCACAGGTGGTCGGCCTCGTCGAGCACGGTCACCTGGATGTCCTCGACCGAGCAGTGACCCTGCTTGATCAGGTCCTCGAGGCGGCCGGGGGTGGCGACGACGATGTCGGCACGGTTCTTCAGCGCGCGCACCTGGCGGTCGTACGGCGTACCGCCGTAGACCGTGGTCAGCCGCAGCTTCAGCGAGTTGGCCAGCGGGACGAGGGCGCGGCTGAGCTGCTGGGCGAGCTCACGGGTGGGGACGATGACGAGCGCGCGCGGGTGACCCGGGCGGCTCTTCTCGCCGGCGAGGCGGGCCAACATCGGGATGCCGAAGGCCAGGGTCTTGCCCGAGCCGGTCTGGGCACGGCCCAGGACGTCGTGGCCGGAGAGGCCGTCGGGGATGACCGCGGCCTGGACCGGGGTGGGGACGGTGATCTTCTGGGCGGCGAGCGCGTCGATCAGCTCGGTCGGCAGGCTCGCGAAGACGGACTTCGCGGGATCGGCAACGGGGACTTCAAGGGTGGGCGCAGACATGCGTGATTACTTTCGATCAGGTCGGGTGCGTCCAGCGCGGAGCCACGGTTGCGGATCCGGTGAGCCTTGCGAGACGCGGTCTCGTCACCCGATCACTGGTCTTGCGCGGAACTCCGCGCACCTCACCGGGCTTCAAAGAAGAGTGGCCGCATCGCGAACGGGGGCCACTGGCTGGTCCCCACCCTAGGGGCGGACTGCCGCTGGCCTTGCATCGTGAACGCGGTGAGGTCGGCCACGCCTGCGACCTGGCCACCGCCCACCGCCCACCGCCCACCGCCCACCGCAGCTGTAACGCGGTGTTCCTGCCGCTGAGTGCGGCGTACGCAGGATGTTCAGCGACCATAACCCCGCGTTACAGCGGCGGGGCGGCCGGTTCGTTCAGCCGACGCCGCCCAGGGGGAGGACCAGCTCGACGGTGCCCGACTCCGCGATCCGGACCGGAACTCCCCAGTCCTGCTGGTGCATCCGGCAGGCAGCCCCCTCACCGCCCTCGATGTCGCAGGACGCGGCCCGAGCAGCGACATGCAGGACTCCTTCCCCGACGGCAGGATCGAGCACGAGCATGCGGCTGAGATCGGTGCCGCGACCCTCGCCGTACTGGATCAGAGCCGGCGGGGTGGAGCCGACGATCAGCTGGGACGACGGACCGAAGCGGTCGTCGACCTTCTGACCCGGAGGCGGAGCGAACGACACCACGAGGCTCAGCTCGGCACCCACCTCGGTCACCGGTCGCAGCGTGCTGGTGGCGAAGCCGTCGGTCACGCTGCCGGCAGCACCGAGCGGGATCCGGGTGAGCCGGTGGGCGCCGGACTCGACGACCACCAGGTGCTCGCCGTCGACGTGGCTGCCGCTCGGCTCGGCCAGGTCGCTCGCCAAGGTCGTCACCTCCCCCGAGGCCGGGTCGAAGCGGCGGACCGCACCGTTGTAGGTGTCGCTCACGGCGAGGCTGCCGTCGGGCAGCACGGTCACTCCGAGCGGGTGCTGCAGCAGCGCCTGGTC